>NZ_CP030047.1:6200000-6900000 GCF_015291625.1 Bradyrhizobium sp. CCBAU 53421 | reverse complement strand
TCCGCTGTCGGGATCGATCAGCCGCACGATGCAGCGCGCCAGCGTCGATTTGCCCGAACCGGACTCGCCGACGATGCCGAGCGTCGCACCGCGCGGCAGGCGCAGCGAGACGTTCTTGACCGCCTCGGTGACCCGCGCGCCGCGGCCGAGGAAGCCGCCGGTGCGATAGGTTTTTGAAACCCCGTCGATGGTCAGGATGTCCTTGCCGGAGAGGATGCGCGGCGGCGGCGCCGTCAGCGGCGGAACGGCTGATATCAGCTGCTTGGTGTAGGCATGCTGCGGATCGTTCAGTACGTTGTCGGCCTTGCCCTGCTCGACGATTGCGCCGTGTTGCATCACCACGACGCGGTCGGCAATCTCCGCCACGACACCGAAATCATGGGTGATGAACAGCACCGCGGTCTTCTTGCGCTGCTGCAGATCGCGGATCAGCTTCAGGATCTGCGCCTGGGTCGTGACGTCGAGCGCGGTCGTCGGTTCGTCCGCGATCAGGAGCTTCGGGTCGAGCGCGAGCGCCATCGCGATCATGGCGCGCTGGCGCTGGCCGCCGGACAGCTCGTGCGGATAGGCCTTCGCGGCCGCCTTGGGGTCGGGGATGCGGACGTCCTCGAGCAGCGCCAGCACCCGGGCGTTGATTTCGGCCTTCGAGAGCGCGGTGTGGATCGCAAACATCTCGCCGATCTGGTCGCCGATGGTGCGCAGTGGATTGAGCGCGGTCATCGGCTCCTGGAAGATCATCGCGATCCCGGCGCCGCGCACCTCGCGCATTTCGGCCGGATCGGCGGCGCAGAGGTCGCGGCCGTCGAACATCATCCGGCCCCGTTCGATCGTGACTTCGTTCGGCAGCAGCCGCATGATCGCGTTCGCCATCATCGACTTGCCGGAGCCGGACTCGCCGACCACGCAGAGGATCTCGTTCGACGCAACCGACAGCGAGACATCGGACAGCGCATGCAGCCGGTCGGCGCCTTTGGGCAGGCGCACCGTCAGCCTGTCGAGCGAAAGAACTGCGTCGCTCATCGGCTCTTCAGCCTCGGATTGAGTGCATCGTTCAGGCCCTGGCCGACCAGCGACACCGCGAGCACGGTGACGAGGATCGCAATGCCGGGGATCGCCGAGACGTACCATTGCACCCGGAGCACGTCGCGGCCGAGCCCGATCAGATTGCCCCAGGAGGCGACGTTCGGATCGGACAGCCTCAGGAACGCGAGCGCGCTTTCCAGGAGGATCGCGACCGCCATCACCACGCTGGCATAGACGATCACGGGCGGCAGCGCATTGGGCAGGATTTCGCCGAGGATGAGCTGAACGTCCTTCATGCCGAGCGTCTTGCCGGCCTGGACGAATTCGCGGTTGCGCAGTGACAGGAACTCGGCGCGGGTCAGCCGCGCCGGCGCCGGCCATGACACCACGCCGACCGCGATGGTCACCGTGGTCAGGGTCGAGCCGAACACCGCGACCAGCACCAGCAGCAGCACGAAGTTCGGCAGCGTCTGGAACGCCTCGGTGATCCGCATCAGGACATTGTCGACCCAGCCGCCGTAATAGCCCGCGAAGGCGCCGACCAGGATGCCGATCATGATCGCGATCACGGTGGCGACACCGCCGATCAGCAGCGAGATTCGCGCGCCGTAGAAGATCTGCGCGGCGATGTCGCGCCCGGAATTGTCGGTGCCGAGCAGGAAACGCGGATTGGAGAATGGCCAGACCAGCGGCCGGCCGGCCAACGCGAGCGGATCGCGCGGATAGAGGAAGCCCGCGCTGACAGCCATCGCGACGATGAGCAGCAGCAGGATCAGGCCGATCACCGCGGCCGGGCTGCGGAAGTAGCGTTTCACCGCGTCCATCGTCAGCCCTCCGCCGCGATGCGCGGATCGAGCCGCGCGTAGAGCAGGTCGACGACGAAATTCACTGATATGACCAGCAGCGCGGAGACGAAGACGATGCCGAGCAGGGTGTTGAGGTCGCGCTGCACCACCGATTCATAGGCGAGGCGGCCGAGGCCGGGCAGCGAGAACACGCTTTCCACCACGACCGAGCCGCCGAGCATGGTGCCGGCCTGCAAGCCGATCAGCGTCACCATCGGCAGCAGCGCGTTGCGCAGCACATGGCGGGTGATGACGTGGGTCTCGTCCAGCCCCTTGGCGCGGGCGGTGCGGACGAAGTCCAGGTTCAGCACCTCCAGCATCGAGGCCCGCATGATGCGCAGATAGATCGCAAGGAAGATCAGCCCGAGCGTCAGCGTCGGCAGCACCAGGTGCGCGGCGATATCGAGCACGCGCCAGATCCCGGTCTGCACGGTGCCGATGTCCTCGAAGCCGCCGGGCGGCAGCCATTGCAGATAGACCGAGAACACCACGATCGCCATCAGCCCGAACCAGAACGAGGGGGTGGCGTAGAAGATCAGGCCAAGCGTCGAGATCATCGTGTCCGGCCAGCGGTTGACGCCGCGCGAGGCGATCACACCGAACACGAGGCCAAAGAAGAAAGCGAATGACAGCGACGCGGTCATCAGCAGGATGGTCGGCGGCAGCCGCTCCAGGATCACGGTCGCCACCGGCTTGCCGTAGATCGAGGAGAAGCCGAGATCGAGCCGCACCAGGTGCCACAGATAGTTGCCGAGCTGAGCCGGAACCGAGAGGTCGAGCCCGTAGAACTTGCGCAGCTCTTGCGCGGTCGCGGCATCGCCGCCGCCCATCTGCGCCATCAGCGCATCGACGGTGTCGCCCGGCGCGAGCTGCAACAGCAGGAACACGCCGATCAGGATCAGGAACAAGGTCGGAATCGAGGCGGCGAGCCGCCGCCCCGCAAGGCTCAGGATACGCATGCCGCTATTTTGACTGATCCCGGGCTAGGCCGAAAGCCAAAGATCGTGCCAGCTCGCCGAGCCCCAGCGCGGCGTGTTGGAGTGGTTGCGCGCCTTGGCCGCGATCACGGTGACGAAGATCTGCTCGATCGGCATCCAGACCGGCAGCTCGGTGTTCACCTCCTTGACGAAGTCGGCATAGAGCGCCTTGCGCTTGACCGGATCGACCTCGGTCGCGGCGTCGTCGATGGTCTTGTCGACGGTCTTGTCCTCCCAACCCCACTGGTTGGTCCACGGCGCGCCCTTGGGCTGGCCGGAGCGGTACCATACCGTGGTCGAGACCGCGGGGTCGTTGCGGTACTGGTGCCAGCCGGTGGCGAGATCGAAGGCGTGGTCGTCATAGACCTGCTTGAGGAAGCCGCCGCCGTCGTTGCGCACGATATCGACCTGGATGCCGACTTCGCCCAGCGACTGCTGGATGAAGGTCGACCACAGCGAGATGTCCTCGCCCCACGGCGCCGGCAGCAGTTTCAGCGCGAAGCGGTTGCCGCCGGAGGCCTTGAAGCCGGCCTCGTCGAGCAGCGCGATCGCCTTGGCCTTGTCGTATGGATATTGCGGCGTGTTCGACCCGGGATAGAAGTCGGTCGAGGTCGACGGGATCGGGCCGGTGCCGAGCTTGGCGAAATCGCCCAAAAAGTTCTCGATGAAGAACGGGACGTTGATCGCATGCGCGATGGCGCGGCGGACGCGGATGTCGGACAGTTCCTTGCGACGGAAGTTGAACTCGATGGTGTTGGTGCGGGCGTTGCCCTCGTTGCCCTTGGTCTGGACGATAAAGCGCTTGTCCTTGCCGAGCCGCGCCATGTCCGAGATCGTCAGCCCCGAGAACGGGCTGTAGTGCAGCTCGCCGGCCTCCATCTGGGCGGCCGCGGCGGCGCGATCGGTGATCACCTTCCAGACGATGCGGTCGAGATAGGGGGCGTTCGGCCGCCAGTAATCCGGATTGCGGTCGGCGATGATGTATTGCCCGCGCTCGTATTTGACGAATTTGAACGGGCCGGTGCCGACCGGCGCCAGGTTCGTCGGGTTCTGCCTGATGTCGCCGCTCTCATAGAGATGTTTTGCCGAGACGTAGCCGAGGTCGGGCAGGGCGCGGAGCAACAGGTTCAGCGGCATCGGCCGCTCGTAGCGGAAGATCGCGGTCTGCGGATCTGGCGTATCGACCGAGGTGAGGAACAGCTGCAGCGTCGATCCATAGTTGAGGATCTTCTTCCACATGTTCATCGCGGTGAAGGCGACGTCCTCCGACGTGAACGGCTTGCCGTCGTGCCAGGTGACGCCCTTGCGCAGCTTGAAGGTGACGGTCTTGCCGTCCGGCGTCGCTTCCCAGCTCTCGGCCAGCACGCCGACCGGCTGGCCGTTGGCATCGAGGTCGACCAGATTCTCCTGGATCTTGCCGCCGATGATGTAGACGCCGGTCGAGGCCTGGATGCTCGGGTTGAGCTGGCGCTGCTCGGCACCGTAATGGACGTTGAACACGCCGCCCTTGCGCGGGGTTTCCTGCGCGAATGCCCGCATCGGATTGATGACGTTGGCCGCAATCGCGGCCGAAGTCAGAAGGGCCGTGCGGCGGTTGATCTCAAGGCGGGACAAATCCATACGCGGGGTCTCCAGAACATACATAAAGGCTTGCAGCAGGTGGCCGGCCGATCGGCCGTGGCGCCCTTTCGCGATGTTACGATGGAATGGGAACCCGAGTCATTTTCTAATGCCTCGGTCTTTTGGAGGATCGTTTCCGAAACCTGAAGTGGCGCGCCGCAGCGCATCGCAACCCGGATTGCGCGCATGCGGACGGCGGGAGATGCGCCGGGTGATTCTCTTCAAGGGGCCGTTTCGGGAGCCCCGAAGCGGCGCAAACGCTGTAAAATTAGGGGTCGGAAGCGACTTGACTGTAAAAAACACTGGAAAAACCCCTGATTCGGGGGCTGTCCACAGCGATATTGGTGGGGTGAGTGCAGAAAACACTGTTTTTCTCGGCGTTTTCCGCCATATCGTGCCCACTCCAGAATCAATGGAGCAACCATGGCTACCCAACTGTCGAAGTCGCAAGTGATCGAGAAGATCGCGACCACCACCGAACTCTCCAAGCGCGACGTCAAGAACGTTTTGGACTCGCTCGTCGATGTCGGCCACAAGGAGCTGAAGAAGAACGGGGTGTTCCTCGTCCCCGGCTTCGCGAAGTTCGTTGTGGTCAAGAAGCCTGCGACCAAGGCGCGCAAGGGCACCAACCCCTTCACCGGCGAAGAGATGATGTTCAAGGCCAAGCCGGCCCGGAAGATCGTCCGCGCACGGCCGGTCAAGGCCGCCAAGGACGCGGTTTAAGATGAAAGGCCTCCGGTGACGGAGGCCTTTTGCTTTTGAGCCGTCGCTTCCTGCCGTTGGTTGCCCGCTTGAGCGTTTTCGAGCGCAGTGGACACCGGTTCGCGTGAAGAAAACGCGCCAAAGCAGATCTGGAGCTCCGGTCCGGTCGAACCAGGACCGGAGCTCTAGACCACCGGCGACCGGCCACCATCGACATTGATGGCGGTGCCGGTGATGTAGGAGCCTTGCTCCGAGGCCAGGAAGCAGGCGAGGTTGGCGAACTCCTCCGCCGTGCCGATGCGGCCGAGCGGCGTGCCCTTGGCAAGGCCCTTGGCGAACTCCCCGAAATCCGTGTCCGGCGCCTGGGCAGCATGCCGCTTGACCCATTGATCGCTCATGATCAGACCCACCAAGAGCGCATTCACCAGGATGTTGTGCTCGCCGCCTTCATTGGCCATCACCTTGGTCAGCGCCATGCCGGCGGCGCGCGACACCGAGGTCGGCGCGGAATTGCCGGCCGGCGCCTTCGCAAAGGTGTTGAGCACGTTGATGATGCGGCCCCACTTGCGCTGCTTCATGCCCGGCCACACCAGCCGGCTGAAGCGGATCGCGGCGAACAGTTTCAGGTCGAGGTCTTCCTGCCAGGCTTCGTCGCTGATGCTCTCGAACGCCAGCGTGCGCGCGGTGCCGGCATTGTTGACCAGCACGTCGATCTTGCCGAGATCCGCGACGATCTGGTCATAGGCCCTGCTGATGTCGGCGGCCTTCGCGACGTCGCAGACATAGTCGCGTACCGCGAGGCCGTCCTTGGCCAGCGCCTCGCGCGCCGCGGCGAGGTCGGCCGCGCCGCGGGCGAGGATCGCGACCTTGGCGCCGGATTCCGCAAACCGCCGCGCCACCGCGATCCCGATACCTTTGCTGCCGCCGGTGACCACCGCGACGCGGTCCTTCATTGATAGGTTCATTGTTGTTCTCCGATGGATCAAGGTCCCGGAGACGACGCTATCAAACCGACAGCGCGACCAACAAGGTCATGCAGAGCAGGTGTGCCGTGATGATCAGTGCGAGATGGAGCGGGCCGGACATCGGAGGTCTCCATGGTGGTGTGCCGCTGCGTGCGCAGTAAGATGAGCACTGCCGCCTGTCTCCCTCCCCCTGAAAGGGGGGGGCGGGGTGGGGGTTGCTCTCCACGGACGCCGGTGCCTGTGGAGGCGGGATCCCCACCCGGTTTGCCGCGCAAACCGACCTCCCCTTTTCAAGGGGAGGTGAAAGCGCCGGCTAGTTCAAACTTGCGGCCGCCGTAAAACTGCGGTCGACGGCCTTGCCGACGTCGAGCGTCTTGCCGAGGATGCCGTAGCGCGTGGCGCGGTCGGATGCGGCCTGCACTTCCTTCACCACGGCTTCGTCGATCGCGATCGGTGAGGTCTTCTGCGCGGTGTAGGCGGCGAGCAGCACGTCTTCCGGCAGTTTTGTGAGGTCGGCCGTGCTCTTCGCGTATTCGGCGAGATGGTCGAGCGACCACAGACGCGCCTTGTTGAGGCGCTGCACGAGGTCCTGCACCGCCGCGCGCTTGGTCGCGATCGCGTTGTCGGAGGCGACGATGAAGGTGATGGTCGGCGTCAGGCCCTCGCCATCGGCGACGACGCGCGCGTTGTCCTTCAGCCTGGCATAGGAGATGTAGGGCTCCCACACCGCCCAGGCGTCGATCGAGCCGGCGAGCAGCGCGATCTTGGCATCGACCGGACCGAGCGGGGCGAAGGTCGCGTCCTCGATCCTGCTGCCGGCCTTTTCCAAGGTCGCGTTGATCAGGAACTGGCCCCAGCCGCCGCGCGTGCCGGCAAGGCGCTTGCCCTTCAGGTCAGCCGCCGTCTTGATCGGCGAATCCCCGCGCACCAGGATCGCCTGGGTCCGCGCGTCGGAGCGCGTGCCGCCGATCGCCTTGATCGGCGCCCCCGAGGCATAGACCGTGAGGAAGGACAGGTCGCCGGTGTAGCCGACGTCGAGCGCGCCGGCATTGATCGCCTCCAGGATCGGCGCTGCGGCCGGAAATTCCGACCACTCGATCTTGTAGGGCAGATCCTTGGCGAGGCCGGAGATATCGAGCAGTGAGCGGTTGCCGCCTTTCTGGTCGCCGACGCGCAGCACGATCGCATCAGCGGCGAATGCCGCGGCCGATGTCGACAGCGTGATCACCGCCGTGATCAGCGCGGCCGCGGTGCGGCGGGTGAGAGTGTAGCGAGAACCCGGGCGGGTCAGTTTGCGCATATGGATTTTCTTTCTGATTCATTCGCTGCTCGGCGGAAAGCGCGGCAGCGTTCGACCGAGTCTATGACCAAGCCGTTCGCCGTCAACGAAACGGAAAACTGAAATCGGACCGCGCGCAGCAAGGATGATCTCGCCGAGCCGTCATGCGTAGAAGACATTGCGCAAGCGGCCGTCGTTCGCTCAAATCTGGTGCAATCGATCCCGTTCTGTTGCGTGTTTGCGCCGTGCCGACCGCGAAAATCCTTTCATCGTCGCGCGCTGCGATCGTGGAGAGTTCAGCTGCCGCGCCGACCACATTCGAAATTCCATTTCATTGACGGTGAACTTGTCGCGCCGCATCATTTACACGTTGCTTTGAACGCAATCGCGCCGGAGAAATCCGCTTTTTCTGAACCATGAGCTTCGAACGACGGGGCGCGCAGACGGAGACGTTCTGCGCGCGGGGCGGAGCCTTGCCGAAATGCAGGAGTGATGATGTCGACGAACAAGAAGACGGTGATGGATCGCCGCACCTTGCTGCGGGCGGGCGCCGCCGCAGCCTTTGCCGCGCCGATCGGTGCCTACAGCGCGCAGGCCTTCGTGCCGCGGGCGATCACGCCCGCGATCGATTTCTCCGAATTCCCGATCTGCAAGGCCGCCTCCGATGCGCCGCCGCTATCAGGTGCGCCGCGCAAGCTGAAGTTGTCCTGGAACGCCGGCGCGGTCTGCCTCGCGCCGTTGCCGGTCGCCATCGATCACGGCTTCTTCCAGAAGCAGAACCTCGACGTCGAGCTCGTCAACTATTCCGGCTCGACCGACCAGCTGCTGGAGGCGATCGCCACCGGCAAGAGCGACGCCGGGCTCGGCATGGCGCTGCGCTGGCTGAAGCCGCTGGAGCAGGGGTTCGACGTCAAGATCGCCGCCGGCACCCATGGCGGTTGCATGCGCGTCCTGACCCGCACCAATTCCGGCGTCGAAAAGCTCGCCGACCTCAAGGGCAAGATCGTCGCGGTCGGCGATCTCGCAGGTCCCGACAAGAACTTCTTCTCGATCCAGCTCTCCAAGCTCGGCATCGACCCGGTCAGGGATGTCGACTGGCGCGCCTATCCCGGCAATCTCCTGAACGTCGCGGTCGAGAAGGGCGAGGTGCAGGCCTTCCTGTCGTCGGACCCGCTGGCCTATCTCTGGCTGAAGGACACGCAGTACAAGGAGGTCGCCTCCAATCTCGACGGCGAGTACCGCGACAAGAGCTGCTGCATCGTCGGCCTGCGCGGCAGTCTGGTGCGGGAAGAGCCGCATGTCGCGCGCGCCATTACGCAGGCGCTGCTCGATGCCGCGATGTTCACCTCGCAGAATCCGGACAAGGCGGCGAAGTCGTTCCAGCCTTACGCGCCGAAGGCGGCGAGCCTCGCCGATCTCGAGGCGATGGCGCGCTACCACACCCATCACCACCATCCGACCGGCGAGGTGCTCAAGCGCGAGCTGAAGGGCTACGCCGACGATCTGAAATCGGTGCAGGTGTTCAAGCAGAGCACCGACACGGCCAAATTCGCGGAGCGGATCTATGTCGACGTATTCAGTGTCTGACGCGACGGCCGCGGCCGCGCCGCGCGCTGCGGTCACGTTCTCGAACCTCTCCGGCAGCTACGGTGTCGGGCTTGCGGCGAGCCTCGTCTGGCTGGCCTTTGGTCTGTCGTGCCTCTATTGGCCCGATGTCGGCGACTGGTCGCGGACCGGATCGCTCGGCATCGGTGCGATCGTCATCGCGGCCTTCATCCTGTTCGGCACATTCAGCGCCGATTACCTCGGCAGCGCCGGGCAGGCGTTGCGCAAGCGTGCGCCTTGGCTGGTGGCGTTTGGCGCGTTCGTCACGCTGTGGGAGGTTGCCACCGCGAAATTCGCCTGGCTGCCGCTGCCGTTCTTCCCGCCGCCGCAGTCGATCCTCGAGGTCTACACCGACGACCTGCCAAAACTGCTCGACAGCGTGTTCGCCTCAATCAAGCTGCAGCTCGGCGGCTATATCATCGGCGCGACCGTCGGCTTCATAACCGGCGTCTCGATCGGTTGGTCGCAGAAGATCGGCTACTGGGTGCATCCGGTGCTGCGCTTCATCGGTCCGCTGCCGGCCACCGCCTGGCTGCCGATCGCGTTCTTCACTTTCCCGTCGAGCTGGAGCGCCTCGACCTTCCTGATCGCGCTGGCCACCGGTTTTCCGGTGACGGTGCTGACCTGGTCGGGCGTGGCGAGCGTCAGCAGCGCCTATTACGATGTCGCACGTACGCTCGGCGCCAAGCCGTCGTTCCTGGTGCTGAAGGTCGCGATCCCCGCCGCGCTGCCGCACGTGTTCGTCGGCCTGTTCATGGGGCTTGGTTCGTCCTTTGCCGTGCTCGTGGTCGCCGAAATGATCGGCGTCAAGGCCGGGCTCGGCTGGTACCTGCAATGGGCGCAGGGCTGGGCGGCCTATGCCAACATGTATGCGGCGCTGATCGTGATGTCGCTGCTCTGCTCCGGCGCGATCACGCTGCTGTTCCGCACCCGCGACCGCCTGCTGGTCTGGCAGAAGGGCGTCGTCAAATGGTAGTGCAATCCGCAGCCGAGGCGATCACCTATCCCGCCGTCGGCGCCGAGCTCGACATCGAGGGCGTCAGCCACGCCTTCGATATCGACGGCGCAGTCCTGCCGGTGCTGGATAACGTGAACCTTTCGATCGCGCCCGGCGAATTCGTCGCGCTGCTCGGCCCGTCCGGCTGCGGCAAGTCGACCTTGCTGCGGCTGGTGGCTGGGCTGGAGAAGCCGCGCAGCGGCTCGCTGCGCGAAGATGAAGTCCGCATCACCGGACCGCATCCGTCGCGGGTGGTCGTGTTCCAGGATCCGACGCTGTTTCCGTGGCGCACGGTGTGGGACAATGTCGCGCTTGGCCTCGAAGCGCAGGGCATCCTGAAGGCGCAGCGCCACCGCGTCGATGCCGTGATCGAGCTGGTCGGGCTGTCCTCGTTCCGCAATGCCTATCCGCACCAGCTGTCCGGCGGTATGGCGCAGCGCGTGGCGCTGGCGCGGGCGCTGGTCAACGATCCCAAAATACTGGTGCTCGACGAGCCGCTCGGCAAGCTCGACTCGCTGACGCGGATCGCGATGCAGGCCGAGCTCGTGGCGCTGTGGCAGCGCAAGGGCTTTACCACGCTGCTGGTCACCCATGACGTCGAGGAAGCGCTGGTGCTCGCCAACCGCGTCATCGTGCTCTCCGATCGTCCGGCGCGGATCAAGGCCGACATCGCTGTCGGGCGGCCATACCCGCGGCATCGCGGCGACCCTTATCTGGCCGACCTGCGCAAGCAGATCCTCGGCCTGCTCGGACTGGAGGCGACATGGTGACGACGGCCGTCAGGGAATTGCCGTCAGCGGACGAGTCGGAGCACATCGTGCGCGCGTTGCGGCTCGCCGAGGTGTTCGCCGCGCGCGCACCAGCGCATGATCGCGACGCCAGCTTTCCGTTCGAGAATTTCACGGACCTGTCGCGCGAGGGCCTGCTGGCGCTGACCGTGCCTGCCGCGCTCGGCGGAGGCGGGGCGGGTGCGCGCGATGCCACGCGCGTGCTCGGCATCGTCGGCAAGGCCGACCCGTCAACCGCGCTGGTGCTGTCGATGCATTACATCCAGCATCTGGTGATGGCGCGCAGCACGCGGTGGCCAGGCCGGCTGGCGCGCAAGCTCGCCAGGGAGACGGTCGAAGGCGTGGCGCTGATCAACGCGCTGCGCGTCGAACCCGAGCTCGGCTCGCCCGCGCGTGGCGGCTTGCCGGCGACCACGGCGCGCCGCACCGAAACCGGCTGGCGGCTGACCGGCCGCAAGATCTATTCGACAGGCGCGCCGATCCTGAAATGGTATTCGGTGTGGGCGAAAACCGACGAGTCGGAAACCCGTGTCGGATTGTTTCTGGTTCCCGCCGGTCTGCCGGGAACGCGAATCGAGGAGACCTGGGATCATCTCGGCCTGCGCGCCAGCGGCAGCCACACCGTGATCTTCGACGACGTGGTGTTTCCGCTGGATTACGAGATCGACGTCCGCCGGCCCGACGACTGGAAGGTTCCCGACGTCACCCAGGCGACCGTGCACGCGATCTTCGTCGCCGCGATCTACGACGGCATCGCCCGCGCGGCCCGCGACTGGTTGGTCAGATTCCTCAAGGAGCGGGTGCCAGCCAATCTCGGCGCGCCGCTGGCGACGCTGCCGCGCATGCAGGAGGTCGTCGGCGGTATCGAGGCCCGCCTTGCCGTCAATGCCCGCCTGATCGACAGCTTTGCCGCCGATTTCGATAACGGCTTCACGCTGTCCGCGATCGAGTCTAACATCATCAAGCTGACGGTGACCAATAACGCCGCGGCAGTGGTGGAGGATGCCTTGTCGCTGACCAGCAATCACGGCCTGTCGCGAACCAATCCGCTGGAGCGGCATTACCGCGATGTGCTCTGCGGCCGCGTCCATACCCCGCAAGACGATGCCACCCGTGTCTCCGCCGGACGCTTCGCGCTGGGCGTCTGAAAACAACAGCCAACAACAACGGAGTTGTCAGTCATGCCGGTCGAGTTCATCGGCTTCATCACCAACAACAATGCCTCCGAGACCATCGTCCGGTCCGGACCGGTGCTCGATCCGCCCTATATCGAGACCGTTGCCAAGGCCCATGAGCTCGCCGGTTTCGATCGCGCGCTGCTGGCGTTCCACTCGACCACGCCGGATGCGTTGCAGGTCGCGCAGCATGTCCTGACCATCACCAAGCAGCTCAAGGTGATGATCGCGCAGCGGCCGGGCTTCACCGCGCCGACCTTGCTGGCGCGCCAGCTCGCGACGCTCGACCAGTTCTATGGCGGCCGGGTCTCGCTGCACGTCATCACCGGAGGCAATGCCATCGAGCTGCGCCAGGACGGCAACACGCTCGACGACAAGGATGAGCGCTACGCCCGCACCAGCGAATTCCTCGACGTGGTGCGGCTGGAATGGACCAGCGAGAAGCCGTTCAACTACAGCGGCAAGTACTACAACGTCGAGAACGGCTTCTCGCAGGTGAAGCCGTTGCAGAAGGGCGGCATCTACACCTTCGTCGGCGGCGGCTCGGATGCCGCGGTCGAGGTCGCGGGCAAGCACGCCGACACGTTCGCGCTGTGGGGTGAATCCTACGCCCAGGTGCGCGACGTCACCGCGCGGGTGCGCGCAGCCGCGGCCAAGCACGGCCGGCCGACGCCGCGCTTCAGCCTGTCGGTGCGGCCGATCCTTGCCGACACCGAGGAGAAGGCGTGGGCGAAGGCGGAACATATCCTTGAGCGCGCCACCGCGCTGCAGGACCAGACCGGCTACCGCCGGCCCAATCACGCGACCGACGGCGCCAAGCGGCTGCTGGCGCTCGCCGATCAGGGCACGCGCATCGACAAGCGGCTGTGGACCGAGATCGCAAAGCTCACCGGCGCCAACAGCAACACGACGGCGCTGGTCGGCACGCCCGAGCAGGTCGCCGAGGTGTTCGCGGATTACTACGATCTCGGCGTCAGCCACTTCCTGATCCGCGGCTTCGATCCGCTGGTCGACGCCATCGACTACGGCCGCGCGCTGATCCCCTTGACCCGCAAGCTGATCGAAGCGCGCGACCAGCAGCGCGGGATCGCCGCAGAATGATTCGTCTCATTGTCGCGGCGGCGCTTGCGCTCGCCGCCATCGACGCGGCCGTCGCGCAGACCGCGCTGCGCGTCGGCGACCAGAAGGGCAATTCGCAGGCCGTGATGGAAGCGGCCGGCGTGCTCAAGGACGTTCCGTACAAGATCGAATGGAAGGAGTTCGCCGCCGCCGCGCCGCTGCTGGAGGCGCTCGGGGCGGGTGCGATCGACACCGGCCTGGTCGGCGACGCGCCGTTCACGTTTGCCGCCGCCGCCAACGTCCCGGTCAGGGCGATCGCTGCGGTCAGGCAGTCGGGTGAGGGGCTTGCAATCGTGGTGCCGGAGAATTCCGCCATCAAGAGCTTCGACGATCTGCGCGGCAAGAAGATCGCGACCGGCCGCGGCTCGATCGGCCATCAGCTGATCCTGGCGGCGCTGGAATCGAAGGGCTGGCAGGCGAGCGACGTGCAGATCGTGTTTCTCGCGCCGTCGGATGCCAAGGTCGCCTACACGCAGGGCGCGGTCGACGCCTGGTCGACCTGGGAGCCTTACGTCAGCCAGGAAGAGGTGCTGTTCAAGTCGCGCCGCGTCGTCACGGCCGACGGCATCACGCCCGGCCTCGGCTTCCAGGTGGCAACGCCTGATGCGATCAAAGGCAAGCGCGCCGAGCTCGAGGATTTCGTGCGCCGCCTCGCGGCCGCGCGTGCCTGGTCGCAGCACAATGTCGAGGGCTATGCCGCGACCTGGGGCAGGCTGATGAACATCCCGCCCGCGGTGGCGGTGAACTGGCTGACGCGGGCAAAAATCCGCATCGTGCCGATCGACGACAGCGTGGTGGCCGACGAGCAGAAGACCATCGACCTCTACGATCGCTGGAGCCTGATCCGGCAGAAGATCGACGCTGCGGATATCGTCGACCGGTCGTTTGGCGGGGCCGTGGAGAAGGGCGCGGGACTCTAACCGTGCGAATGCGCGACCTCTGGCACTTGCGCCGCGCATGTAGAGAGAGTTCGCCGTGTGGCACCCCTCTCCCTAACCCTCCCCCGCAAGGGGGGAGGGAACCGTACCGTCCTTGCCTCCCTCACATCGGTGCAGCTACCAGGATCCTTACCTTCGCGAGGTGAGCACGTTGGTCGGGCTCCCTCCCCCCTTGCGGGGGAGGGCGGGGAGAGGGGTAGGCCACGAACGCATCTGTTCGTGTGGCTGCGAAATAACCAACCACGTGGCGTGTACGACGCCGGAAGGATTTTCCCCATTCCTTACTGACCAAAACCGCAATGTTGCTATTTTCGCCGCACCCTTGTCGCATCCACCCGCACCGCCAAGATCAAACAGACGAACAATCGAGTCCGGGAGATCACCATGGGCCTTCAAGAAACTCGCATCGAGTCGCTGCCGTTTGTGACCGCTGAACTGAACTACCTCGCGCCGACGCCGGGCAAGCCCCGGACTTACGCTTTTGATCCGCCGCCCGGCGAACCCAAATCCACCGCACTGCCCGAAGCCCACAATGTCCCGATCTTCGACGGGCGCCTGATCGCAGACAGCTTCTCGCTCGACCGCGAGGGCTTTGCGCTGGTCAAGCACCCGACCATCGTGAAGGACTATTACGACGACAACGAAGTCCGCAATGTCTACTACCCGGCCGTCGAAGCCTTCCTGAAGGCGACGCTGAAGGCGGACCGCGTCTTCATCTTCGACCACACCGTGCGCAAGCGCGTCGAGGGCGCGGCCGATATCCGCGGCGGCGGCCCGCGCCAGCCCGCGACCCGCGTCCATGTCGACCAGACCGCCGTCTCCGGCCACAACCGGGTGTTCGAGCATCTGCCCGACGAGGCCGAGCAACTGGTCAAGGGCCGCGTCCAGGTGATCAATCTGTGGCGACCGATCCGCGGTCCGCTGCGCGATTCACCGCTTGCGATGGCCGACGGCACCACGATCGCGCCTGAAGATCTGATCGCCTCCGACCTGATCTACCCGAACCGCAGCGGCGAGACCTATTCGGTGAAGTATAATCCGAACCATCGCTGGTTCTACATTCCCGAGATGACACCGGACGAGGCGATCCTGCTGAAATGCTACGACTCGGCGACCGACGGCCGGACCCGGTTCGGGCCGCACACCGCCTTCGTCGATCCGACCACGCCCGCAGACGCCGCGCCGCGCGAGAGCATCGAGCTGCGCACCCTGGTGTTCCACAAGCATTGATGAAGAACGTTACGGCATAAGAGATGCGCTCCCTCTCCCGCTTGCGGGGGAGGGTTGGGGTGGGGGCTCTCTCCACGAGTCGTATTGTGGAGAGAACCCCCACCCGGACCGCATCTGACGATGCGCTCCGGCCTCCCCCGCAAGCGGGAGAGGCAAGGACGGCAGCACGAATCCACTTTGCCGCCAAAGTTGGCACCGTCAGTCCAATAGTGTTACGCCCGTCCCCTTAACTGCTCGGGGAAAGGGCGATTCATGGACGGCGTGGTGACGAAGGGAGCAGCGGGGATCGGGTTCCGCGCCCTGGTCCTTGCACTTCTGGCATTGGCCTCGGGCCACATGCTGTCGACGCTGCTGCGCACGATCCCCGCGATCAGCCTCGATCTGATGGCGCGGGATTTCGGCACCTCGCCGCAGGCGCTGGCGAGCCTCACCGCGATCTATCATTTCTCGTTTGCCGCCTCGCAAATCCCGGTCGGCGCCGCCATGGACCGCTTCGGCGTGCGGCCGGTGTCGCTGAGCTTGCTCGGTGGTACCGTGGTCGGGACTTTGGTCTCGGCGCTCGCGACGGGGCCCGCGAGCTTCGTGCTCGGGCAACTGATGCTCGGCATCGCGACCTCGGGCATGCTGATGTGCCCGATGACGCTGGCCGCCAAGCAGATGTCGGCGGCAAAGTTCGGCCTGTGGTCCGGCCTGATCCTCTCGATCGGTAATATCGGCATGCTGCTGTCGGCCAGCCCGCTGGCCTTCGTGGTCGATCAGTTCGGCTGGCGCGCCGGCTTCTGGGGCTCGGCCGGCTTCGGCATTGTGGTGTTGATCGCAGTGTTCGCGCTGGTGCCGCGCCAGCCGGCGGCGCATGCCGATGATTCCTCGCCCTTGCGGCAGATGGCCGAGGTGCTGCGGCTCGGCCTGTCGCGTGGCCTGCGCGGATTGATCGCGCTGTCGCTGGTGTCGCTCGGCGCCTCGCTGGTGCTGCGCGGATTGTGGGGCGGGCCGTGGCTGATGGATGTGAAGGGGTTGAGCCGCATCGAGGCCGGCAATTTGCTTGGCCTGTTCACGCTGGCGATGATCATCGGCCCGGCCTGTATCGGCGCCATCGATCGCAAGTTCGGGCATCGCCGCACCATGGTGGCGTCGACGCATGCCGTCGCAGCGCTGCTGCTGGTGTTGATGGCGGCCGGCGCGCCGCATTTTTTGGTCGCGAACCTGCTCGGCGTTTCCGTGATGCCGGTGCAATATGACCTGGTGCTGCTGGTCCTGATCGGGTTTGCGACCTCGGCGCAGCCGCTGATCTACGGCATGACGCGGCAGCTCGTCGCCGCCCAGAACACCGGCAAGGCGTTGTCGTCGGTCAATCTTGCGTTCTTCCTCGGCGCGGCGCTGCTGCAATTCAGCACCGCCGGTGTCGCGGCGTTGTTCGGGCTGCCCGCGGTGCTGCTGTTCATCGCGGGCGCGCTGGTGATCGGGATCGTGCTGTTCCTGGTCTACACCAAACCCTCCGGTAACTAGATCGTCTGCGCCTGCTTGCGGATCTCGTTGGCAAGCGGCCGCAACGAGTCGATCCCGCGTGGCCCGACCAGGCTGTAGCCGGTGCCGCCGTCCGCCCAGGAGAAACCGGCGATATCGCCGGCCGAATGCGCGGCCATCGGCGCGTTCTGATCTGTCGTCATCGGGCGGGTGAGGACCACAAGCCGCTCGCCGCGATCATCGTCGTACATGAACATCGCCGCCGGACCATGCGCGGTCGGCACCACGCGTCCACCCATCAGGCGATATCCCGACTTGGTCAGATCCGGCAGCTTGACCGGTTGGTGCAGCCTGTTGGAGACCCATTGCACCAGCTCGGCATTGTCGCGCAGCTCGACCGGCCGGGTGCGATCGGAGGCGAACACCTTGTAGGAATCGCTGGCCTCCTCGGCGAGCGCCGCAAGCCCGCCCGCCGGCGCCAGCGTCGCGCCACGCATCACCCATCCGCCGAGGCCGCCGATCGTGAGCATCAGCATCGCCGCGATGGCCCAGCGCAACGACGAGGGGCGGCGCCGCGGGCTCTCGAGCATCCTGGCGAGGTTGAGCTGCGGCGGCAGCGGCTCCTCGGTGATCGGCAGCAGGGCCGATCGCAAAAGATTACGCTCGTCGGAATAGGCGGCGATGCGCTTGGCCACGTCAGGATGCTTCTCCAGATAGGCCGCGACTTCGGCCTCGCGTTCCGGCTCGAGCGCGCGATCCACATAGGCGTGCAGATCGTCTTCGGTAATGGGTCGACTGTTCATGTCTTATTCCGCAATTGCACGACATTACTATCCAGTTGGCCGGCAGGGCCCTCCAGCTCCTGATGCAGCCGTTCGCGGGCGCGCGCCAGGCGTGACATCACCGTGCCGATGGGCACACCGAGCACCTTCGCGGCGTCGGCATAGGACAAATCCTCGACGCCGACGAGCAGCAGGACCGCACGCTGGTCATGCGGAAGCCTTGCGAGCTTCGCCATGACGTCGCGGTACATCACCTTCTGCTCCTGGTCCGCGTCCTGGCCGAATGCATTCTCGTTCGCTTCGTCGATCGCGACGTGGACGCCGCGCGTCGTTGCGCGGCGAAACTGATTGATGGCGAGATTATGCAGGATCGCGAACAGCCACGGCCGGGGATTGTCCGACCGCCGCTGCTCCCAGTGAATCACGGCGCGTTCTAGGCAATCCTGCACCAGGTCGTCGGCCGCGGCGTGGTCGCGAACCAGGGCCCGCGCATACCGCCGCAAGGCGGGGATCAGCGGCTCGACCAGGCGCAGCATGTCGTTCATGGCGTTTGCACCTGCACGACGGCGCCGAGCTTGGCCGGCTCGCCTGACGTGATGACGAGATAGCGTCGTTCGGCCTTGGCCGCGCTTTGCACGATCTGCCGGATCGGCCCGGTGGTGTTGACGATGGCGGAGCCGGCGGGATTGGTCATGAAGGCTGCCAGTGGCTCCACCGAGCCCGTGCCGTCGGCACGTTCGGCCAATCCTAGCACGTAGTGCTGCTTGGGTTCGAGCCCGGTGACCGATGCTTGCAGCACCTGAATCAATCCCTGATCGAACAGCGAGACGCTGGTCGGCGGATTGTCGCCCTTGGCCTGGTTCTTTGCCGCGAGCGCGAGGTGGGCGACCTGGCCCGCAGCGCCAAGCGCCTGCAAGTTCTGGCGATCATCGGGATTCGGCACGGCGTTCGGCACATAGGCGATCGCTTGGGGTGCCTGGCCAATCGGGATATTGGCGATCACCTTGTTGGTCGCGGTGTCGATCGCGGCCAGCGCGTCGGCATTTTCAAGGCCGACATAGATCCGCGTGCCGTCGCCGGATGGCCAGACGCCATGCGGCAGATTGCCGACCGGAATGGTCGCGACCTGCGAGAAGTCGTCGGTCCGAAACACCTTGACCTGGTTGGTGCCGCCGATCGTCACATAGGCAAAAGTCCCCTTGGCGGTGTTGGCGAAATTGACGTGGTTGGTGATCGGGCCGGTGTCGATGGTCTTGATCGGGTTGAACGGCGGCCTGGCGTTGAAGACCTGCGTCCTGCCGGTATCCTTCAGCGTGAACCACACCTGCTCGCCGTCGGGCGTCGCCGCGATGTTCGGGCAGAACGGGCTCTCCTGCTTCACCTTGGCGACGATCTGATGGTCGGCCACCGAGACCACATCGGTCTCCGGATTGAACGACGAGCAGATGTAGCCGTACTTGCCGTCGGGCGAGAAGATCTGCATGCCCGGTCCCGCCGGCACCTCGATCCGCATCGTCTCCTTGAAGCTCTGCGCGTCGATCACCGAGATGTAATTCTCGCCGCGCACGGTGACCCAAACCTCCTTGCCGTCCGGCGTGAAGAAGGCCTCGTGCGGCGAACGCCCGACATAGGTGACGTGCTTGACCGCGTTGGTCGCCGTGTCGATGAAGGTCACCGAATTCGAGCCGATCGAGACGATGGCGAGGGTGTGGTGGTCGGGCGAATATCCCATGCCGTGGACCAGCACCTGTCCCTTGTAGAGCGGGCTGAAATTGCCGGGCTGCGGGTCGCCGAGCCGGATCACGCCGAGCAGCTTGTTGTCGACCGGATCGGTGACCGACACGGTGTTCGAGAACTGCTCGGCCGCGTAGACGCGGTCGTGATGGCTGATCGCAATGTCGGGCGCGGACACGGCGCCCGGCGCCTGTCCGGCAAACGCCGACGTCGACAGCACGATCATGCTGGTCGCCAACAGGCCCTTCATGAACTGGCTCGTCATCACTTGGTCTCCTGCTTCATCATGTCGTGGTGCATGTGCATGTGATCGTGGATCGTCGCCGCCGCGCCCGGTGTGGCGCCGGGTTGTTGTGTCTGGGCCGGTGTCGTGTCCGTGACCGGCTCGCCGATCGCGAGCTTCATGGCGTCGATCTCCTGGCGTTGCTCGACGATGATCTCCTGGGCGATCCGGCGCAGCCGCTCGTTCTTGCCGTAGCGCAGCTCGATCACGGCCATGTCGATCGCACCCTGGTGGTGCGGCGTCATCATCGCGACGAAGTCGCGGTCGATGTCGCCGCTCGGCTTGGCCGCCATGTCATTCATCATCTTGGTCATCGCCGCATCGTTCTCGGCGAGGAAGGCGCTCTCTTCGGCCGACTGCGCCGTCGGTGCCGGTTGGTGCGCCTCTTGCGCGAGCGCCACTGGGGAGAGAACAACGGCAAACAGCACACGCGCGCCGAGCAGCGCGGCACCGATGCCGGGTCTGAAGAATCGCAGGATCATCACGTTCACCCTGTAAGTTGGCTTGCACGGGTGGGACGCGGAGCGGCGAATTCTATTCCGGTCGAGGAGCGAAGAATCGTGCCGATCACGAATTACTGAACGACGGAATAAATTCTTCGACCGCTGAGCAGCGGTTTGCGATCTGGAAGCGTCTGGTTATAAAGAGGGAATTCCGGTTCCAACCAGCCGGTTTCTCGATCCTCCCCGCGCCACCTGGGCGCCAATAAGGGCCAAGATGTCCGCCAAGATCGATCCGATCACCCGTTCCGTCGTCCAGCACCGCCTGTCGTCGATCGTGAAGGAGATGGGCGAAGCCATGCTTCGCACCTCCTATTCGCAGATCCTCAATTCCAGTCGCGATTTCTCGCTGGCGATCTGCGACACCAGCGGGCGGCTGATCGCGCAGGCCGACCACATCCCGGTGCATGTCGGCGCCTTGCCGTGGGCGACGCTCGCGGTCGAGGAGCGCTTCAAGGATGTCGCGCCCGGCGACGTCATCCTGCTCAACGATCCCTATCAGGGCGGCAGCCATCTGCCTGATCTCACCGCCTTCGTGCCGGTGTTCGACGGCGGCAAGCGATTGCTCTGGACCATCGTGCGCGCGCATCAGAGCGACATCGGCGGCGCCACCCATGGCGCCTACAATCCGGCCGCGACCGAGATCTATCAGGAAGGCATCCGGATTCCGCCGATCAAGCTCTATGAGGCCGGCAAGCCGCGCGAGGACCTGCTCGACCTGTTGGCTTTGAACATCCGCAACCCCCGGGAATTCCGCGGCGACCTCGCGGCGATGCTGGGTGCGGCGCATCTCGGCGAGCGCCGCGTCGCAAAGCTGTTCAGCGAGTTCGGCGCCGAGACCGTCGAAGCCGCGATCGAGGCGATCCTCGACGCCACCGAGCAGCAGACCCGCGCCGTGGTGTCGACCTGGAAGGACGGCGTGTTCTACGGCGAGGCCTTGCTCGACGATGACGGCCACGGCCGCTCCGACATCAAGATCGCGGCCAAGGTGACCAAGAAGGGCAGCGACATCGAGGTCGATCTCACCGGCTCCGATCCGCAGTCGACGAGCTTTGTGAATTCCTCGCACGCCAACATGCAGGCCGCGGTCGCGATGGCGTTTGCCTATCTGATCGACGCCGACATTCCGAAGAACACCGGCGCGCTGCGGCCGCTCAAGGTGGTGGCCAAACAGGGCACCATCGTGTGGGCCGATCCCGGCCGCCCGGTGACGCTGTGCACCAGCCATCCCTCCAACGAGATCGTCGAAGCGATCATCAAGGCGATGTCGGCGTCCTGCCCGGATCGCGTGATGGGCGGATGGGGCCGCAGGTTCCGTATCGCGATCCAGGGCGAGGATCCGCGCAACGGACGCAATTTCATCTGGCACATGTTCCAGGCGCGGCCCGGCGGCGGCGCATCGCCCGGCGGCGACGGCTACTCCTCGATCGGCGAGTGGCATTCGGTCGGCGGCCTCAAATTCGGCAGCATCGAAGTTGCCGAGGTGCGCTTTCCCTTGCATTTCCGCCAGCACGAGTTCCGGCCGGATTCCGGCGGCGACGGCCAGCATCGCGGCGGCCTTGGCGTCGCGCTCGACATGGTGCTGGAGACTGGGAAGCCGGCCAAGGGCAACACCGCCGGCGACGGCGCGCGTCACGGCCCTTGCGGCATGCTCGGCGGCAAGGACGGCGAGCCGCATCGCTATCGCCTGCTGTCGGAAGGCCGCGAGCCGCGGGTGCTGAAGACCAAGGAGGTCGGCATCGAATTGCGGCCCGGCGATTGCCTGGAGATCCGCTCCTCCGGTGGCGGCGGCTGGGGTCCGCCCGAGAAGCGATCGGCGGAGGCGCGGGCGCGCGACGCAGCGCAAGGTCTGGTTTCGAAGGCGGTATAGGGCAGCGATGTATACGATTGGGGTTGACGTTGGCGGCACCTACACCGACCTGGTTGCGACGGATCAAACCGGGCGCACCGTTTTCGCGAAATCACCATCCACGCCGGCCGATCAGTCGGTCGGTGTCATGGCGGGACTTGAGGAGCTGGCGCGCCGCCTCGGCGTCACGCGCGCAGCGATGCTGGCTGCGACCGATCGGCTGGTGCACGGCACGACGGTCGCGACCAATGCGCTGCTGGAGCG
Organism: Bradyrhizobium sp. CCBAU 53421; assembly: GCF_015291625.1. NCBI lineage: Bacteria > Pseudomonadati > Pseudomonadota > Alphaproteobacteria > Hyphomicrobiales > Nitrobacteraceae > Bradyrhizobium > Bradyrhizobium sp. CCBAU 53421. The sequence continues at coordinate 6,877,861 of NZ_CP030047.1, read as the reverse complement.
CAAGGGCGCCAAGGTCGCGCTGCTGACCACCGAGGGCCATCGCGACGTCGTCGAGATGCGCGAGGGGCTGAAGCCGGATCGCTACGATCTGCGCACGCCGCCGCCCGAGCCGCTGGTGCCGCGCGAGCGCCGCTTCGGCGTGCGCGAGCGGCTGAAGGCCGACGGCAGCGCGGCGGTTGCGCTCGATGCCACAGCGCTCGGCGGCGTCCTCGCCGAGGTGAAACGATCCGGTGCGAACTCGGTCGCGGTCTGCTTCCTGCACGCTTATCTCAACCCGGCGCATGAGCTCGCCGCGGTCGAGCGGCTTAGGAAGGAATTGCCCGATGTCAGCGTGTCGCGCTCCAGCGACGTGCTGCCGCAGATCAAGGAATATGAGCGCGTCTCGACCACGATCGTGAACGCCTATGTCGAGCCGACGGTGCGGCGCTATCTCACCAATCTGGAGCGCAGCCTGCACGAGGCCGGCTTCAAAGGCTCGCTGTTCGTCGTGCTGTCGCATGGCGGCATGGCGCCGGTCGAGGAAGCCTCGCGGCTCGCCGCCGGCACCGTGCTGTCGGGCCCGGCCGGCGGCATTTCCGGCAGCCGCCGCTGCGCCGAGATGCTCGGGATTCCCGATCTCGTGCCGTTCGACATGGGCGGCACCTCGACCGACATCTCGCTGATCGCGGACGGCGAGGCGTCGCTGTCGGCCGACGGCATGCTTGCGGGCCAGCGCATCGCGCTGCGCAGCCTCGATATCGCCAGCATCGCGGCGGGCGGCGGCTCGATTGCCGGTGTCGACGGCAGCCGCACCTTGCGGGTCGGGCCGGAGAGCGCGGGCTCGGTGCCGGGCCCGGCCTGCTACGGCAATGGCGGAACGGCTGCCACCGTCACCGACGCCAATGTCGTGCTCGGCTATCTCGATGCGAGCGCCTTCATGGGCGGCGCACGGCCGCTCGACCGCGCGGCGTCGGAAGCCGCGGTGGATCGGATCGCGACGGCGCTCGAGCTGTCGCGGATCGAGGCTGCCGCCGGCATCTACAAGATGATCAATCTGAAGATGGCCGACGGCATCCGCCTGATGACGCTGCGCCGCGGCGTCGATCCCCGCAAATTCGCGCTGCTCAGCTTCGGCGGCGCCGCCGGCATGCATGCGGCCGAAGTCGCGCGCGAGCTCGAGATCAAGCGCATCATCGTGCCGACGGTTGCCTCCGTGCTCTCGGCCTGGGGCATGCTGACCAGCGATCTGCGTTACGAGGTCAGCCGCACGCATTACGGCACCGGCCGGATCTCCGCCGATGAGGTGAGGGCGCTGTTCGCCGGGCTGGAGGAGCAGGCCGCAGGGCGTTTGCGCGACTGGTTCAAGGGCGACATCGCGATCGAGCGCTCGGCCGAGATGCGCTATGGCGAGCAGGTGTTCGAGATCGACGTGCCGCTCGGCGACCTCGATCTCGGCGCCGCGGATCTCGTCGCCCAGATCGAGGAACGCTTCCATCGCCGCCACGAGGAGCTCTACACCTATGCTTCGCGCGGGCAGGAGGTGGTGTTCGTCAACGCCCGCGTCGCCGCGGTCGGCAAGGTCGCGCCGCGCAGCAGCGATGCCGGCGAGGCGACGTCAGCCGCGCCCTGTGTGCCGCGCGGCAAGCGGCAGGCCTGGTTCGGCGCCTGGCGCGAGGTGCCGGTCTATGCGCTCGACGATCTCAAGCCCGGCAATGTGCTGGCCGGTCCCGCGATCATCGAGGCCGAGACCACCACGGTTCTGGTCGACAGCGGTGACCGCGTCACGGTCAACCCGCTGGGCTGGCTCGACATAACATTGCGCTGAGGCGTGCCTCCGCCATCAACATTTCATTTTTCCGGCATTGGCTTGGGCGATAAGCTCTATGCGCTGGGAGGGAGCGCCGGCCTGGTGCCGGCGTTGTGGCGATGTTGATGCAAACAAAACGACAAACTGCGCTTTCGATTTCGCTCGCCTTCGCAGCTGTTCTCGCGGCGGCGCCGTTGCGCGCCCAGCAGGCGCAGGACGCGGCCGGCGGCGAGATCCGTGTCGGCAATGTCATGCCCTACACCGGGCCGCTCGCCGCGTTCGCGACCATCGGACGGGCGGAAGCGGCCTATTTCGACATGGTCAACGAGCATGGCGGCATCAACGGCCGCAAGGTCAAGTTCATCTCGGTCGATGACAGCTCCAATCCGAAGACCGCGATCGAGCAGACCCGCGACCTGGTCGAGAAGCAGGACGTGCTGTTGATGTTCGGCTCGTTCGGCACGCCGAGCAATCTCGCGGTCCGAAAATACCTCAACGAAAAGAACATCCCGCAGCTGTTCGTCGCCTCCGGCGACGAGGAGTGGGCACACCCGAAGACCTTTCCCTGGACCATGGGCTGGCAACCGACCTTCCGCGCCGAGGGACGGATCTATGCCAACTACATCCAGGCCGCCTATCCCTCCCGCAAGATCGCGGTGCTGTGGCAGAACGACCAGTTCGGCCGCGATCTGTTCCGGGGCTTGCAGGAAGGGCTCGGCGACACCGCAGGGATGATCGTCGCCGATCTTGCCTTCGACGCGTCGGAGACCGCGATCCAGAACCAGATCGGAATCCTGAAAGGCTCCGGCGCCGACATCCTGGTGTTCGACGGCGCGCCGGCGATCGCGGCGCGCGCGATCCGCGTCGCCGCCGACCTCGACTGGCATCCGGTGTTCATCCTCGACAATGCATCGGCCTCGATCGCCAGCGCGTTGCGGCCGGCGGGCCTGCAGAATTCGCTCGGCGTGATCTCGACCTCGTTCCTGAAGGACGCCGGCGACGCCTCCTGGAAGAACGATCCGCAGATCAAGGCGTGGGACGCCTTCATGGACAAATACTATCCCGACGGCGACAAGGACGACATCTACGCCGTGTTCGGTTATGCCGCCGCCGACACGCTGATGCAGGTGCTGCGCCAGTGCGGCGACGACCTGTCGCGCGAGAACATCATGCGGCAGGCCGCCTCGCTGAAGGACTATCAGAGCCCGATCGCGCTGCCCGGGATCGTGATCAATACCGGGCCGAAGGATTTCCGCCCGATCAAGCAGATGCGGCTGGTGCAGTTCGACGGCAACGCCTGGCAGCCGATCGGCGACGTGATCGAGAGCGCGTTCACGCCGGTGCGTGAGGATAATTGAGGTCGTTCTCCACGACCGTCACCCTGAGGAGCGCGGAACGCGCGTCTCGAAGGGTCGACGGCCCCACTGTGGCCGCGCATCCTTCGAGGCTCGCTCCGCTCGCACCTCAGGATGACGGAGTAACAGTGGTGTTGTTGGCGACGATTTGCTTCGCGGTCTGCGAAGTTCGTCGCTCTATCACCGTCACCCTGAGGTGGCCGCTTCTTCAGCGGCCCTCGAAGGGTCGACGGCCCCACTGTGGCCGTGCATCCTTCGAGGCTCGCTGCGCTCGCACCTCAGGATGACGGGTCTGATAGCGTAACCACCTACTTCTTCAGTCCATAATTCAGCAGCCCGCCCTTGTTCTTCGGCGGATGCGCGCGCAGGCCTTCCTCGTTCGGCTCGGTACCCCAGCCCGGGCGATCCGGGATCACGAGATGGCCGTCGACGAACTCCGGCACGTGGGTGAACAACTCGTGGTCCCAGGCGAGGCGATCGATGTCGGTCTCCATGATGCGCAGGTTCGGCACCGCGGCGCAGAAATGCGCGTTCATCATGGTGCAGAGGTGGCCGTAGAAATTATGCGGCGCGACGTTGACCTCGAAATGCTCGGCGGCGGCGGCGATCTTCATCGACTGCCAGACCCCGTTCCACGGCGTGTCGATGATCGCGACGTCCATCGCCTGCTCGGTGAAGTAAGGCAGAAATTCGCGCAGGCCGAGCAGCGTCTCGCAGGACGAGATCGGGTGCGGGCTCTGGCGGCGGATATAGCCGAGCGCCTGCGGGTTGAAGGTGTCGATCTCGACCCAGAACATGTCCATCTTCTCGATGGCGCGCAGGATCTTGAGATAGCCCTCGGTCTTGGCGTTGAAGTTGAGGTCGAGCAGGAGATCGACATCCGGCCCCGCGCCGTCGCGGATCGCTTCCAGATGCATGCAGAGATTGCGGAGCACGGTGCGGTCGATATTGATCTCGGGCTGGAACGGCGAGCCGAAGCCGGGGCGCCAGCCCTGCGGCTTGCCGTCAGTGTAGACGAAGATGTTGGTCTTCATCGCCGAGAACTTCTTCTCGCGCACCTCGGCCCCGATCGCCTTGACGCCGTCGAGATCGGTGATTGCCGGCTTGTACCAGTCGGGATGATTGATGCGCCAGGTCGCGCAATGCGACCAGTAGACCCGCACGCGGTCGCGGATCTTGCCGCCGAGCAGATCGTAGCAGGGCACGCCGAGCGCCTTGGCCTTGACGTCGAGCAGCGCGTTCTCGATCGCCCCGAGCGCCAGCGCCACTACGCCGCCGGCGGCAGGGCGTGTCGCGGCGAACAGCTCGACATGGATCCGCTCGTGCTCGAAGGCATTCTTGCCGACCACGCGCGCCGACAGCCGCTCGATCGCCGCGGTCACGCCGGGTGCACCAAAACCTTCGTCATATTCGCTCCAGCCGACCAGCCCGTCCGTGGTCGTCACCTTGACGAAATGATAATTCCGCCAGCCGGCATCGCAGGCGAGCGTCTCGACGCTTTTGATCGTGGTGGATTTGCTCATGGTTTCCTGCCCGGCTGTTGTTGGTGTTGAGGGGATACCAACAACGGATCGACGGACGCGTCAATTCGCGCCAGGGCAAGGCGACAATGCGTATCAGTAGGGCGGCACCCGCCTTTACGTTCACCGTCACCCTGAGGAGCGCGCTCTTGCGCGCGTCTCGAAGGGTCGACGGCCCGGCTCTCTCCGTGTGGGTCTAGCGGGGGCCGTGCATCCTTCGAGGCGCGCAAGAGCGCGCACCTCAGGATGACGGGGAGAGATTCGTGCCGGGCCGGAACAATGTCGGCCGCTGGCGCTCGAACGTCTTGCGGCCGCGCTTGAAGCCCATCAGCACGTCGGGCAGTTCGGCGATGGCGTTGGTTCCGCTGTCGGTATCGAGCACGATGATGTCGGCGGGATTGCCGACCGCGATGCCGTAATCCCTCAGGTTCATCAGCCGCGCCGGCAGGTCGGTGACGAGATCGAGGCAGGTGTCGAACTCGCCGATTCCGGCATGCGCGGCGTTGGCGTAGAGGTTGGCCATCCGCAGCAGCGATGCATCGCCGAACGGCGTGAAGGGATTTTGCACATTGTTGGTCGCGACCGAGCAGAGCACGCCGTCGGCGACCAGCCGGTGCGCCGCCGTCAGCCCGCGCGGGGCGTTATGCGTGGCGTCGCGCCCCATCAGATAGAGGTCGGTCGCCGGCAGCACGGTGACCGCGACGCCGGCCGCGGCGAGACGCGCGCTCGCCGCCTTCAGCCGGTCGGGCGGCAGCGCGGACAGCTTGGTCGCGTGCCCGATCGCGACGCGTGCGTGGTAATTGCGCCGCTCGGTCTGCCGGCAGACCTCCTCCATGTGCGACCAGGAGGGGTCGAGGTCGAAATCGAGGTGGAAGTCGACGTCGACGTCGAATTGCTGCGCCAGATCGAAGATGCGTGCGATATGCGCGTTCGGATCGGTGTCGACATAGGGACAGCCGCCGACCGCCTCGGCGCCGTCGTTGAGCGCGGCCACCAGCAGCTCGTCGGCGCCGGGATCGTTGGTCAGGCCCTCCTGCGGGAAGGCGCAAAGAGAGAGCTCGAGCGCCCAGGCATAATCGCGCTTCAGTGCCTTGACGGCCTCGAAACCGCGCAGTCCGATCCGCGGGTCGATCTCGACATGGGTCCGCATCCGCGTGGTGCCCGCGGTGATCGCGCGCTCGATCACCTTTGCGCCGCGCGCATAGACGTCCTCGACGGTGAAGTCGCGCTTCATCGCCGATACCGCGCGGATCGCTTCCGAGAGGCTGGCGTGATCGTGGCCGCAGCGGCCGAGCAGACAGGCCTTGTCGAGATGGATATGGGTGTCGACGAAGCCCGGCAGCGCCAGCCGTCCGCCCAGATCGACCTCGACGGCCTCGCAGGCAAGCTGCGGCGCGACCGCGGCGATCCTGCCGTCGGCAACGCCGATATCGACCGCCGACGCGGATCGGCGCGTCACGGCATTACGGAAGACCAGGTCGAAGGCAGGTTTCGCGATCATCGGGGAAATATCAGGATGGTTTGAGCCTAGCGAAAGGAGCGGGAACCGGCAGCACTAGATTGTGTGCAGATTGATCACCAGATTGTCTAAAAAATATGCATACACTTTGCCGGGCAGATTGTAGAGTCCCGATCAGCCCAGGAGGCCCGCAATGTCCGTCACCGCCAAAGCCGACGCCCGCCCGCTGTCCGATGCCGAGATCGTCGAGGCGTATCTGACGGCGTCGATGATCCCCGATCCGGATGCGGCCGCGGCCTATATGAAGCCGGGCACGGTGATCACTTCACTGGCGGGCGCGAATTCGACCATCCGCGCGGGCCGACCGGCTTCAACGCCAAGCGCTATCGCTGGGTGAAGAAGCGGATGGACCGCTTCGATGTCTGCCCGGGTACAGGCGAGACCGTCGTCTACAGCGTCGGTACGCTCTACGGCGAATGGATCGACGGCACCCCGTTCGAGGGCAACCGCTATGTCGACCGCTTCGTGGTGGAGGGCGGGCAGATCGTCAAGATGGACGTCTGGAACGACAGCGCCGAGCGGATTTTGGTGCAGCGGGGGATCGAGGCGTAGGGGAACGCGTCGCCTCTTCCCCGTCATCCTGAGGTGCGAGCGAAGCGAGCCTCGAAGGATGAATCGGCCACAGTCGGGCCGTCGACCCTTCGAGACGCGCGCATGGGCGCGCTCCTCAGGGTGACGGGGATAGAGCATGACGCTGATGGAGTGCGCTTGATGGCTAGCGCCGCGCCGCCTTCGATAGCTTCACCACCCGCTCGCCTCGTCCGCGTAAGGCGCCAGGATATCCAGCAGATCGCGGCCGCGCTGCGGGCTCGGTGCGACCAGCGCGCGGGTCGCGACGGAATCCAGATGGTGGTGCATCAGCTCCATCACCTTGGCCACATCGCCCTTCACCAGCGCCGCGATGATCGCGCGGTGCTCGTTGATCGCGCATTCCGACGAATGCGGCCGGCTGTACAGCGACAGCGTCAGGCAGCAGCGGTAGGCGACCTCGCTGACATAGCGCACCAGGATCGGGCTGTTCGTCATCTGGGCGAGCAGGATGTGGAATTCGGTGGCGAGCCGGATCGAGACCGCATCGGTGCCGTCGCGGGCACGATCCTCGGCGTCGACATGGGCGGTGAGTTCGGCGATCTGCGGCTTGGTCAGCTTGCCCGCGAGCTGGCGCACCACCAGCCGCTCGAGCTCGATGCGGATGTCGAAGGCATCGCGCGCCTCCTGCCAGCTCGGCGTCGCCACCACCGCGATGCGGTTGCGGCGCAGTTCGACAAGGCCCTCCGCGGCCAGTTGCCCGAGCGCATGGCGCGCAATGGTGCGGCTGACGCCGAACCGTTCGCCGAGCGAATCCTCCGGCAGCTTGGCGCCGGGCTCCAATGCCTGCTCGATGATCGCGCGTCGCAGCGCACGGCAGATCACGCCGACCTTGTCGGTCGATTCAGCCGTCTTGCTCGTGCTGTCGCGCCCCGCCATTGCCGCGAATCCCTCTCGAAAGGTGCTTGGATCGCCTCTCTATCATACCGCAAAAGCAATCGACCGCCCGAATTGCATGCAGTCTCGGCTGTGGATTGCCCAAAAGGAATCCGGCGCTCCAAGGCACCGGTCGTGTGATCCCTTTGATTTTCAACGGGTCGTGCACTGGCATCCAGCTTGCATGCACTTTGACCGTGATGCGCATGCAACCAAACTCCGAATTTGCCGGCGAGCCTGTTGCCGCCGGCTCCGCGCCGACCGCGATCGAGCTGTCGGAAGCCTCCGTCACCTTCGGCCGCGGCGCCCGCGCCGTGCCGGCCCTCTCGACAACCACGCTGCGGATCGCCGATGGCGAGTTCGTGGCGCTGGTCGGGCCGTCCGGCTGTGGCAAGTCGACCATCCTGCGGCTGGTGTCGGGCCTGGCGCGGCCGACCACAGGCGTCGTCATTGTCGGCGGCCGCGAGGTCGCGGCGCGCGCGATGCGGGTCGGGATGGCGTTCCAGAACCCGACCATGCTGCCGTGGATGACGATCGAAAAGAACATCATGCTGCCGCTGAAGATCGTCGAGCCGTTCCGCTCGCAATTCCGCAAGCTGCGCAAGACCGAGTTTCGCGACAAGGCCAATGCGCTGCTCGAGCAGGTTGGATTGAAGGGATTTGGCGGCCGCTATCCCTGGCAGCTCTCCGGCGGCATGCTCCAGCGCGCCAATCTGTGCCGCGCGCTGATCCACGAGCCGCGCATGCTCTTGCTCGACGAGCCGTTCGGCGCGCTCGACCAGTTCACCCGCGAGGAGCTGTGGGGGATCCTGCAAGCGCTCTGGATCAGCCACAAGCCGACCGTGCTGCTGGTCACCCACGATCTGCGCGAGGCCGGCTTCCTCGCCAGCCGCATCTGCGTGATGAGCGCGCGGCCGGGCCGCATTCTCGACGACAGCCGTGTCGATTTCGCCCGCCCGCGCACCGTGGCGATGACCTTTGAGCCCGATTTCGTGGCGCTCAACCAGAAGCTCCGCGCCTTCATCGTCGATGCGCGCACCGCTGCTCGAGAGGGAGCCTGACCATGCCCACATCAGAGATCAGGCAGAAAGCCTGGTCGGTGGCCCTGATCGTGCTGTTCTTCGTGGCCTGGGAATTGTTCTGCCTGATGACGGGCATGTCGGACCTCGTGCTGCCGCGGCCGTCGCAGATATTCGTCACGCTGTTCGAAAAATTCCCGATCCTCTGGCCGCACATCATCCAGACATTGCTGACCACGATGATCGGCTTCGTGCTCGGCGTGGCGCTGGGCGTTGCGCTCGGCGCCGTGATCGGGGTGTCGAAGACCGCCTACGACACCTGCTACCCGCTGCTGGTCGGGTTCTCCTCGATCCCGAAGGTCGCGGTGGTGCCGATCTTCGTGCTGTGGTTCGGCTCCGGCACCGTGCCGGCAGTGCTGACCTCGCTGTCGATCTGCTTCTTCCCGATCGTCGTCAACATCGCGACCGGCCTTGCCACCACCGAGCCCGAGCTCGAGGACGTGCTCAAGCCACTCGGCGCCAGCAAGTTCGACATCCTGTGGAATGTCGGGCTGCCGCGCACGATGCCGTTCTTCTTCGCCTCGCTGAAGGTCGCGGTGTCCTACGCCTTCGTCGGCGCGGTGCTGTCGGAGACTGTCGCCTCGAACCGCGGCATCGGCAACGTCATGATGACCGCGTCTTCCAATTTCAACGTGCCGCTGGTGTTCGCCGGGTTGTTCGTGCTCGCCGGCCTCGGCGTCGCGCTCTACGTCCTGTTCTCGCTGATCGAGGGCCGGGTGACGGGTTGGGCGACGCGCAAGGACAACGTCATCGCCACCTGAATCGTTTCGCCGTTCACTGGAGTTGAGGAGGTCGTCATGCTGAAGACAATGAGCGCCGCACTGCTGGGATTGGCCCTGGTCGCGGGGCCCGCGCGCGCCGAGGAAACCACGATCAAGTTCACGCTGGGCTGGAAGACGCAAGGCAGCGATGCCGCGTTCTTCTATGCCAAGGACAACGGCTACTTCAAAGAGCAGGGCCTCAACGTCGTGATCGACCAGGGCGAGGGCTCCGGTGCGACGGTGACGCGGATCATGTCGGGCGCCTATGACGCCGGCTTCGGTGACGTCAACGCGATCATCCAGAACGCTGCGACCAAGCCGCAGGACGCGCCCGTGATGGTCTACATGATGTGGAACCAGCCGCCGTTCGCGATCGTCGCCAAGAATTCGAGCGGCATCACGTCGATCAAGGATTTCGAGGGGCATACGCTGGGTGGCGCGCAGGGTACGCCGACCACGCGATTGTTGCCGGTGTTCGTGCACAAGAACGGGCTCGACGGCGAGAAGATCAAGATCTCCAACATGGCACCGAACCTGCAGGAGCCGATGCTGATCAAGGGCGACATCGATGCCGCGCTGGTGTTCAACATCACGAGCTATTTCAACCTGGTGCTCAATCGCCAGGACCCCGACAAGGACTTCAAGTGGTTCTCGTTCGGCGATTACGGGCTCGATCTCTATTCCAACGGCGTGATGGTCTCGCGCAAGCTGATCGCCGCGAACCCGAAGGCGGTCGCCGGCCTGGTGCGCGCCATCAACAAGGGCGCGATCGCGGTCGCCAAGGACCAGAACGCCGCGATGAAGGCGGCGCTGAACTACGACAATCTGATCAATGTCGATGTCGAGAAGCGCCGGCTGCAATATTCCTTCGAGAAGCTGATCGTCTCGCCGGAGATGAAGGACATCGGCATCGGTGACGTCAAGGACGACCGCATGGCCCGCGCCATCGGCTTCATCGTCGAAGGCTACCAGCTCGCCCGCACCCCGACGCCTGCCGAGGTGTTCTCGCGCGAGTTCCTACCGCCGCGCGCGGAGCGGGAGTTGGTGTATACTGCGAACTGACGCAGTTCGTCATTGCGAGGAGCGAAGCGACGAAGCAATCCATCTTTCCGCATGCGGCGATATGGATTGCTTCCCGGAGCCTGTCATCCGGCGGCGCTTCGCGCCGACCGGGTGGCTCGCAATGACGCCCGAGTGGAGCGCGTTCATGGACGTCACGGCAACCCGTCTGTTCTCCGGCACTGACCGCGGCATTCGCAACAACATCGTGCTCCGTCACGATGGCGGTCTCATCACCGATATTTCGGAAGCAGCAGCCCCGGCAACGGGCCCGCGCTCCCTCATCCTCCCGGCCTTCATCAACGCCCACGACCACGCCCGTCCGCGGGCATCCAGCTTCGGCGCGGTCGGCATGCCCCTGGAGAGCTGGATCCTGCGCACGGTGGTCGGCACGCCGGTCGATCCCTATCTCACCGCAGCCTCGGCGTTTGCCCGCGCAGCGCGGGCCGGCTGCGCGGCGATGATGGTGCACTACACACGGCCGAGCGGCACCATGCCATTGCTCGACGAGGTCAAGGCGATCGGCCGCGCCGCCGGCGATGTCGGTATTCGCATCGCCTTTGCCATCGCGGTGCGCGACCAGAATCCGATCGTCTATGGCGACAGCGAGCCGGTGCTTGCAGGGCTCGCCGGCGACGAGCGCAAGACGATCGAGGAGCTGTTCGTCCGTACCCCGATGTCGCCAAAAGCCTATATCGAGCTGACCGACGCGATCGCTGCGGCGATCGGCGGGCCGAAGGTCGACGTGCAGCTTGGGCCGGCCGGAGTGCAATGGTGCTCGAAGCCGCTGCTGGAGGCGGTCGCGGACAATTCGGCGCGGACCGGCCGCCGCGTTCACATGCATCTGCTCGAGACGATCTATCAGCGCGCCTGGGCGGATGAGCACTTTCCCGGCGGCATCGTCCGCTATCTCCGCGATATCGGCTTGCTCTCCGAGCGGCTGACGCTGGCGCATTGCATTCACGCGCGGCCCGACGAGATCGAGATGATCGCGGCGTCAGGCGCGCGCATCGTCACCAATTTCTCCTCCAATTTGCATCTGCGTTCCGGCCTGGCGCCGATCGCCGCGGCTCACGGTTGTGGCTGCGCGATCGCGGTCGGCGTCGATGGCCTCGCGCTCGATGAAGACGACGACGTGCTGCGCGAGATGCGGCTGGTGCAGATGATGCACGGCGGCCTCGGCTTCAAACGCAGCTGGACCCCGCAGGAATTCTTCGCACTCGCGATCCGCAACGGCCGCCGCGCCACCGGCGCGCCGGGAACCGGCGAGCTCGCCGTCGGCGCGCCGGCCGATTTCGTTAGCATCGATCTCGCCCGGCTCGAGCGCGATCAGATTCTTGATGCCGATCCGCTCGACCTCCTGTTCGCGCGCGGCAATGCGTCGCTGATATCAGAGCTTGTGGTCGATAGTCGCACCGTCGCACAGGCCGGCCGGTGCCTCGGTGTTGATCTTCCCGCCATGGAGCACGAACTGCGGGACATCCATCGCGCCAGCGCGGCCACATACGCGCATGTCTTGCGCGCATGGCCGCGATTGTCGCATCAGCTGCAAGGCTGGTTCGAAGCGCAGCCAACCTGCAATTAGCTGCGCAATCCTCGCTTCGCGCTGAGCAGCAGCGCCGATCGTACGCGCGCTAATTCCGTCAAGCGGAAGAAAATTCCACTTGCATCACACAGTCGGCGCGGCTTCAAGTTCACCCCAACAAGAAACTGAATCAACCGCTGTCAGCGGCTGGTCATGTTGTTGGCGAGGAAGCCTGATGGGCGCGTTGTCGCATCTGCGGATTGTCGAGATCGGAAGTGCTGCGGCGACGAGCTATTGCGCGCGGCTATTCGCCGATTTCGGCGCCGACGTGCAGAAGGTCGAGCCGCCTGAGGGTGATCCGATTCGCCGCACCGCGCCGCTGACGCCGCACGGGCACAGCGCGTGGTTTGCGTTTCTCAATTTCAACAAATCGAGTGTCGTTCTCGACAAGGACGCCGCGTCGCGCCTGCGCGAGCTGATCACCGGCTGCGACATCCTGCTCGATGGGCGCGGCATCGCTGCGGCTGATTGTCCCGACATCGATCTCGACGCGATCAAGCGCGACAATCCGGGCCTGATCCATCTCGACCTCGCCTGGTTCGGCGATCGCGGTCCCTATGCCGATTTCGCGGCAACGGACTCCACGATCCGCGCGCTCACCGGCCTCGTGAAGCTGGTCGGACCCGAGCAGGGCCCGCCGATGCACGCGCCGGATTTCCAGACCGGCATTCTGGGCGGGCTGTGGGGCTTCATCGCGGCCGCCTCGTCAGTGCTCGGCCGCATGCAGGACGGGCGCGGGCGCGAAAGCCATCTCAGCCTGTTCGAGGCCTCTATCGCGGTCACCGAATACATCATGTTCGAGGCGTTTTCGCGCGGCGACATCATGCGGCGGATCGGCGTCAACCGGTTCTGGCCGACCTTTCCGGTCGGCATCTACGAGACCAGGCAGGGTTGGCTCGGCGTCACCACGGTGACCCCGGCGCAGTGGCGCGCGTTCTGCGAGATGCTTGATCTCACCGATCTGCGCGACGACCCGACGCTGGTGATGGGCGTCGACCGGCTGCAGCACGTCGCCGAGATCGAAGGCAAGATCCTGCCGAAGCTGAAGCAGCGCACCGCGCAGGAATGGTTCGTCGAAGGCCTCAAGCGCAAGATCCCGATCGTGCCGGTGCCGGAGATCGCCGATCTCATCGCCGATGAGGAGAAGCGCGCCCGCGGCGCCATCGTTCCGATCTCGGTCGGCGACGAGACCGACTTTTCCGCCGGCACGATGCAGCGGCTGACGGGAACGCCGCCGCTGCGGGGCGGGCGGGTGCCCGACCTCGACGAGCAGCAGGCGAGGCGGGAGGCGGCACCGCGCGTGCCGGTACCGAAGCCGGCTCCGGCCAATCGCCTGCCGCTCGAGGGCATCCGCGTCGTCGACTTCTCGATGGGCTGGGCCGGGCCGATCTGCACCCGCACGCTCGCCGATCTCGGCGCCGACGTCATCAAGATCGAGGCGACCCAGTATCCGGACTGGTGGCGCGGCGTCGATCGCCGCCCGGCCTATGTGCTAGAGCAGATGTACGAGAAGTCGGTGCGCTACTGCATCATGAACCGCAACAAGCGCGGCATCACGCTCGATCTGACCCGGCCGAAGGGGCTCGCGCTCGCAAAACGCCTGCTCGCCGATGCCGACCTCGTGGTCGACAATTATTCGGTCGAGGTGCTGCCCAAGCTCGGCCTCGGTTACGATGTGCTGAGCAAGCTCAATCCGAAGCTCGTGATGATGTCGATGTCGGCGTTCGGCGCCGGCAGCGTGCATCGCGACTGCCGAGCTTACGGCTCGACACTGGAGCAGGGCTCCGGCCTGCCCAGCGTCGTCGGTGATCCCGGCGGCCCGCCCGTGATGAGCCATACCGCGTTCGGCGATGCCGTCGGCGGGCTCAATGGCGCTGCCGCGGTGCTGACCGCGCTGATCCACGCCAGGCTGACGGGGCAGGGCCAGTTCGTCGATCTCGCGCAGATCGAATGCATGATGCCGTTCGCCGCGCCCTGGATCGTCGCGCATGCGACCAGTGGCAAACCGCCGATCAAATACGGCAACCGCCATCCGGATTTCGTGCCGCATGGCTGCTTTCGCTGCGATGGCGAGGACAACTGGATCGTGGTCGCGGTGTCCGATGACGCGATGTGGCCGAAACTCGCGCGGCTGCTCGGCCGCGAGGACTGGGCGACGGACGCCAGGCTCAGGACCGCCGCGGGCCGCCGCGCCATCGAAGCCGAGATCGAGGCTGCGATCACGGCCTGGACCTCGACCCGCAATCCAGACACTGCAATGACTGAGCTGCAAGGCGCCGGCGTCGCCTCCGGCGTGGCGCGGCTGCCGATCGATCTCCTCGAGGATCCGCAGCTGCACGCCCGCGGCTTCATCCAGCAGGTCGACCGCGCCTTCATCGGTAAGCACCCGCAGCCATCGATGCCGTTCCGCGAGGCCGATGCACCGTTTGCGATCCGCTCGGTGCCGCCGACGCTCGGCGAGCACAACCGCGAGATCCTGTCCGGCATGCTCGGCCTCTCCGACGCCGAGCTCGAAGAGCTCAGCCGCGAGGGCATCATCGGCACCGAGATGCTGATGGAGGAGCAGTTGGTGAAACAGAAGAAGCGGGCGGCGGGCTGATGGGAGCAGGGCCACCGGCACAGCGCAGGACGGAGGGTGCGCGCGACGGCGCGCGGCCGCTGCTGTCGGTGCGCGGGCTCGGCATCCGTTTCAAGACCGCGCAAGGCGTCTGGCAGGCGACGCGGCGGATCGATTTCGACATCGCGCCCGGCGAGCGCGTCGGCATCGTCGGCGAGAGCGGCTGCGGCAAGACCATCACGGGACTATCGATCCTGCGGCTGCTGCCGGGCAATTTTGCCGGTCTCGACGGCAAGATCCTGTTCGATGGCATCGATCTCGCCTCCTGCAGCGCGCGGCAGATGCGCGCCATCAGGGGCAAGCGGATCGCGATGATCTTCCAGGAGCCGATGAGCGCGCTCGATCCGGTCTTCACCGTCGGCCACCAGATCGCCGAGACGCTGCGCGTCCATACTGATGTCGGCTACGAGGAAGCACGCGCCAGGACGCTGGAGATGCTGCGCCGCGTCGGCATCGCCTCGCCGGAGCGGCGGATCGACGACTATCCGCACCAACTCTCCGGCGGCATGCGCCAGCGCGTGATGATCGCGGCGAGCCTGATTTGCGGCCCGCAGCTCCTGATCGCTGACGAGCCGACCACCGCGCTCGACGTCACCGTGCAGGCGCAGATCCTCGAGCTGCTGCGCGACATCAGCGAGACCTCGAAGACCGCGCTGATGCTGATCACCCACGATCTCGGCGTGGTCGCCGAGACCTGCACGCGGATGATCACGATGTATGCCGGCGAGGTGATCGAGGACGCCAGCGTCGACGAGGCGCTGGTGCGGCCGCTGCATCCTTATACGTCGGGCCTGTTGCGCTCGCTGCCGCATCTGAGCCCGCGTCACGGCCGGCTGCCGTCGATCCCGGGCCGGGTGCCGTCGATCGCGGAGATGCCGGCCGGCTGCCGCTTCCGCGCCCGCTGCGCGCACGCGACGAAGGGCTGCGAGGCCGAGCAGAAGCTGCGGGATGCCGGCGGCGGCCGCAAGGTGCGCTGCTGGCGCTTTGCCGAGCTCAATCTGCCGGGCGCGCTGCATCCGCCCGATAGGCCGGCTGCTGCGAGGGTCGCGACGCAATGACCGCAGCATCCGCTGAACAGCGCCGCGAGCCCATCGTCTCGGTGCGCGACCTCCAGGTCCGCTTCCAGACCTCGGACCGCCGCGCCACCGTGAAGGCGGTCGACGGCGTCAATTTCGACGTCCGCCGCGGCGAGACGTTTGGCATCATCGGCGAGTCCGGCTCGGGCAAGACCACGATCGGCCGCGCGCTGGTGTTCCTGCTGAAGCCGAGCGCGGGCGCCATCCTGCACGATGGCATCGATCCGCTGGCGTTGCCGCGCCGCGAATTCCAGAGCCATCGCCGCGACTACCAGATCATCTTCCAGGATCCGAACGCCGCACTGAACCCGCGCATGACGATCCTGGCCTCGGTGCTGGAGCCGCTGGAGCTCGCCGGTGTCGGCAGCCGGGCCGAGCGCGAGCGGCAGGCGCGGGAGGCGCTTGAGCGCGTCGGCCTGCCGCAGGAATTCGGCGAGCGCTATCCGCATCAGCTCTCCGGCGGCCAGAAGCAGCGCGTGGTGATCGCCCGCGCGCTGACGCTCAAGCCGAAGCTGATCGTCTGCGACGAGGTGGTGGCCGCACTCGACATGTCGATCCGCGGCGACGTGCTCAATTTGTTTGCCGACCTGCAGCGCGACCTCGGCCTGACCTATGTCTTCATCACCCACGATCTTGCCGTGGTGTCGCATATCAGCGAGCGCGTCGCGGTGATGTATCTCGGCCAGTTCGTCGAGCTCGGGCCCACCGAAGAGGTCGCCGAGCGGCCGCTGCATCCCTACACCATTGCGCTGCTGTCGGCCGAGCCGCGGCCGCTGCCGTCTTCGATGCGGCAGGAGAGCCGCATCGTGCTGCAGGGCGAGGTGCCGAGCCCGATCGATCCGCCGTCGGGCTGCCGCTTCCGCACCCGCTGCCCGCATGCGCAGCCGCTCTGCACCGAGCGTGTGCCGGAGTGGCGCGAGCTGAAGCCCGATCACTGGGTGGCCTGCCATTTCGCCGGCCGCCCGCATTTTTCGCCGAACTCACAACCGGAGACCACGCCATGACAATGACCACACGACGCGAGGCCATGGCGCTGATTTCGGGCGCACTCGCCAGCACCACGCTCGGCGGCCGTGCGTTTGCGGAAGGCGCGCCGAAGAAGGGCGGCACCTTGCGCATCTCCGCGCCGGCCAATCCGTCGAGCCTCGATCCCGCAACCGGCGGCGCCGGCTCCGACCATGCTTTCCTGTTCACGATGTACGACACGCTGACCGAATGGGAGTTCGACACGCTGAAGCCGAAGCCGGGGCTTGCCGAGAGCTGGAAGTTCACCGATCCCAATACGCTGGTGCTCAACATCCGCGCCGGCGTCACCTTCCATGACGGCACGCCGCTCGATGCGGAGGCCGTGAAGTTCAACCTCGATCGCAACCGCAGTGATGCGAAGTCGAATATCAAGGCCGACCTGCTCTCGGTTGCCGCCGTCGAGGTCACCGGGCCGCAGCAGGTGACGTTGAAGCTGAAGACGCCGGACACCGCGCTGCCGGGCATCCTCTCCGATCGCGCCGGCATGATGGTGTCGCCGACGGCGCTGAAGGCGGCCGAGGGCGGCGTCGTGACCCGCAAGCCGGTCGGCGCCGGCGCCTATTCGTTCGTGAGCTGGGCCGATGGCGAGAAGATCGTGGTCAAGCGCAACGAGAAATACTGGAAGCCGGACCGGCCGTATCCCGACGCGATCGAGATCTCGATCATTCCCGAACTCACCACCGGCGCCCGCTCGGTCACCGCGGGCCAGAACGATCTGATCTACCAGCTGCCGCCGCGGCAGAAGGCGATCATCGAGCGCGCCTCCAGCGTCAAGGTCGTGCACGGTCCGACGCTCTATGTGTTCCAGATCTTCCTGAACTGGGCCAAGCCGCCGTTCGACAACATCAAGGTCCGCCAGGCGCTGAACTTCGCGATCGACCGCGAATCCTTCGCCAAGGCCGCGCTCGCCGGCCTCGCCGAGCCGGCCTACATGAACCTGCCGAAGTCGCACTGGGCTTATGACGCCGAGGTCGCCAAGCTCTATCCCTATGATCCCGACAAGGCCCGCAAGCTGCTTGCCGAGGCCGGCTTCAAGGAAGGCACCCCAATCGAGATCGGCGGCTATTCCGATCAGGATTCGGTACAGCGCGAGGAGATCCTGATCGAGCAATTGCGGAAGGCCGGCATCACCGTGCGTTTCGTCAACGGCACGGTCGCGGAAGCCTCTGCTGCCTTCTTCGGTCCGGAGAAGAAAGGGGCGGGGTTGTTGTCGGCCTGGACCGGACGTCCCGACCCGAGCCTGACCTATTCGCTGATGTTCACCAAGGACGCCTACTACAATGGCGGCCGGGCGCCGGTGCCGCCGGAACTCGAAGCGGCGATCAAGGAATCGCGCGCCTCTGAAGATATCGAGGTCAGGCGCAAGGCGTTCTCCACCGTGCAGCGGCTGGTGATGGAGAATGCCTTCGTGGTGCCGCTGGCGTTCCAGTTCGAGCTGGTCGCCATGAACAAGAAGGTGCAGGGCTATCGGCCCAATCTGCTGGGCAAGCCGAAATACGACGACGTCTGGCTGGAGAGCTAATCGATGGCGCGACGGTCACCAGTCCGGGTCATCGGCAGCCGCCTGGTGCAGGCGCTGCCCGTGATCCTGCTCGCGACCTTCATGGTGTTCGCGCTGCTCAAGCTGGTGCCCGGCGACGTCGCCGTGACCTTGGCGGGCGACAACGCGACCGACGCGCGGATCACCGAGATCAGGAAGATCTACGGCCTCGACCGGCCGTTCCTGGTGCAATATGGCACATGGCTCGGCCATGTCGCGCAGGGTGATCTGTCGCAATCGCTGCTGACCGGCGAGAAGGTCGCGGTTTCGATCGGCCGCGCTTTCCCGAACACGCTGCTGATTGTCGTGATCGCGCTGCTGCTGGCGCTGGTCACCGGCATCCCGATGGGCGTGATGGCCGCGATCCAGCCGAACGGCTGGGTCGACAAGCTGATCAGCATGATCGCCTCGCTCGGCGTCGCGGTGCCCGGCTTCTGGCTCGCGATGATCCTGGTGGCGGAGTTCTCGCTGAAGCTGAACTGGCTGCCGGCGACCGGCGCCAAATCCTTCAGCGTCTCGCCGATCGATGCGATCCGGCACGCGCTGCTGCCTGCGATCGCGATCGCGGCCTATGGCATGGCCGAGGTCGCACGCCAGCTGCGCGGCGCATTGCTGGAGGTGCTGTCCTCGCAATATGTCCGCACGCTGCATGCCAAGGGGCTGTCGATGTCGCGGATCCTCTGGCAGCACGGCCTGAAGAATGTCAGCGTCAATCTGCTGACCATCGTCAGCCTTTTGGTCAACCGCATGCTGGCGGCGACCGTCGTGATCGAGGCGGTGTTCGCCATTCCCGGCCTCGGCAGCCTGATCGTGCGCGGCGCGATCCAGCGCGATTTCCCGATCGTGCAGGGCGTGGTCTTCACGATGGTGGTCGTGGTCATCGCAGTGAATTTGATCACCGACCTGCTGTGCGCCGCGGTCGATCCGAGGATCGAGCAATGACCGACACGGCGCTCGCTCCGCTCAAGGCACCCGCCAGGCCGACCCGGCTGGGCCGCTTCCTGCGCTGGCTCGCCGGCGACCTGCGTGCCGCGCTGTCGATCCTGGTGCTCTCGGTGCTCGTGATCGTCGCGATCGGCGCGCCCTGGATCGCGCCCTATGCGCCGACCGCGCAGGACGTCAACAACATGCTGGCGCCGCCGGGGCCGCTGCATCTGCTCGGCACCGACGATCTCGGCCGCGACATCTTCTCGCGCCTGATCTACGGCGCGCCGGCGACCGTCTATGCCAGCCTGCTCGCGGTCGGCGTCGCGGTTCTGATCGGGCTGCCGGTCGGCCTGATCGCCGGCTATTTCGGCGGCTGGATCGACGACATCATCAGCCGCATCATCGACACCTTCCTGTCGTTCCCCGCCATCGTGCTGGCGATCGCCGTCACCGGCGCGCTCGGAATCGGGCTCACCAACGGCATGATCGCGATCGGCATCACGATGTTTCCGGCGCTGGCTCGGATCGTCCGCGCCCGTACCCTGATCGTTCGGCAGGAGCTCTATGTCGACGCATCGCGCGGCTTCGGCGCGCCGACCTGGCATGTGCTATGGCGCCATGTGCTGCCGAACACGCTGCAGCCCGTGATCGTGCAGGTGACGCTGCTGCTCGCCGCGGCGCTGCTGGCCGAGGCCAGCCTGTCGTTCCTCGGCCTCGGCATCCAGCCGCCGGACCCGAGCTGGGGCGCCATGCTGGCGCGCGCCTATCAATATATGGAAATCGCCCCGGAGCAGATGTATGCGCCGGGCGTTGCCATTCTCGTCGTTTCCCTGGCGTTCAATGCGCTCGGGGAATCCTTGCGTGTCGTGCTCGATCCCACGATGAAGGATCGTTGACCTCTAACGGAACCGTCCATGTCGTTCAAGAAATTGCTGATTGCCAACCGCGGTGAGATCGCGATCCGCATTGCCCGCGCCGCGGCCGAGAGCGGTATCGCGACTGTCACGATCTATCCGGCCGACGATGCCGCCTCGCTGCATGTCCGGTCCGCCGATGCGAGCCACGAGATTCCCGGTCACGGTGCGCGGGCGTATCTCGACATCGAGGCTGTCATCGCTGCGGCCAAGGCCACCGGCTGCGACGCGCTGCATCCGGGCTACGGCTTCCTCAGCGAGAACACCCAGCTCGCGCGGCGCTGTGCCGAGGAGAAGATCACTTTCGTCGGCCCATCGCCGGAGGCGCTCGACCTGTTCGGCGACAAGGCCAAGGCCAAGGCGCTGGCGAAGAAATGCGGCGTGCCGATCATCGCCGGCACCTCGGGCGCAACGTCGCTTGACGAGGCAAAGGCCTTCTTCACCTCGCTCGGCGCCAATGCCGCTGTCATGATCAAGGCAATCGCCGGCGGCGGTGGGCGCGGCATGCGGGTGGTTGAGGACTTGGCGAAGCTCGATGAAGCCTATGCGCGCTGCCAGTCGGAGGCCAAGGCGGCATTCGGGAGCGACGCCGTCTATGTCGAGCGGTTGATCCGGAAAGCGCGTCACATCGAGGTGCAGATCATCGGCGACCGCCATGGCGCGATCAGCCATCTCTGGGAGCGCGAATGCACCATCCAGCGCCGCAACCAGAAACTGATCGAGGTGGCGCCGAGCCCGTCGCTGAGCGATGGAATGCGCGCCCGCATCATCGAGGCGGCAAAGCAGCTCGCGACCGCGGCGCGTTACGACAATCTCGGCACCTTCGAATTCCTGGTCGATGACGAGGCCGGCGAAGGTGAGGGCGCGTTCGCCTTCATCGAGGCCAATCCGCGCCTTCAGGTCGAGCACACCGTCACCGAGGCGGTGCTCGGCGTCGACCTCGTGCGGTCGCAGCTTGCGGTCGCTGGCGGCGCGACGCTGGCATCGCTCGGGCTGGCGCAGTCAGCGGTGCCGCTGCCGCGCGGCTATGCCATGCAGCTGCGCGTCAACATGGAGGTGATGGACGAGAAGGGCGTGACAAAGCCGACCGGCGGCACGCTCAGCGTGTTCGACCTGCCGTCCGGTCCCGGCGTCCGCGTCGATACGTTCGGCTATTCCGGCTACCGGACCTCTGCCGCGTTCGATTCGCTGCTGGCGAAGGTCATCGTGCATTCGCCGAGCCCGAAATGGACCGACGTGGTGCACAAGGCATCGCGCACGTTACGCGAATTCCGCATCGGCGGCGTCGCCACCAACATCCCGTTCCTCGGCGCGATCCTGGCGCACCAGAGTTTTGCCCGGAACAAGATCAGCACCAACTTCATCGATACCCACGTCGCGGCGCTGGTCGGCGCCGCGCAGGAGCATGCCGCGCCGCTGCTCGAGGTGAGCGAGGCGGCGGCGACCAAGGCCGTCGCTATCGAGGCGGCGCCCGAAGGATCGCTGCCGGTGCCGGCGCCGTTGCAGGGCACCATCGTCGCCATCGAGGTCGCGGAGGGCGATCTGGTTCGCCCCGGTCAGCAGATCGCGGTGCTGGAATCGATGAAGATGGAGCATCTCGTCACCGCGCCGCATGGCGGCCGCGTGACCAGGATTGCGGGCGGTCCCGGCGTCACCCTGATGCATGGCGAGCCGATCCTGTTCCTCGAGCCCGCCGAGGTCGACGGTCATGCCGCGGCGGAAGAGGCCGCGATCGATCTCGATCACATCCGTCCCGACCTCGGCGAATTGATCGCGCGCAGGGCGATCACGCTCGACGAGAATCGCCCGGCGTCGGTGGAGCGCCGCCGCAAGACCAACCAGCGCACCGCGCGCGAGAACATCGCGCAGCTGGTCGATGACGGCTCGTTCGTCGAATACGGCTCGCTTGCGATTGCGGCGCAGCGCCGCCGCCGCAAGGTCGAGGATCTCATCAAGAACACGCCGGCCGACGGCCTGATCGCCGGCGTCGCCACCGTCAACGCCAGGGATTTCGGCGCCGACGGCGCGCGCTGCATGGTGATCTCGTACGACTACACGGTGCTCGCGGGCACGCAAGGCCATATGAACCACAAGAAGATCGACCGCATGCTCGGCCTTGCCGAGCAGTGGCGCATGCCGCTGGTGTTCTATGCCGAGGGCGGCGGCGGCCGTCCCGGCGATACCGACCGGCTCGGCATGACCGGCCTCGACGGCCCGTCCTTCGTACAGTTCGCAAAGCTTTCCGGGCTGGTGCCCGTGGTCGGCGTGGTCTCGGGCTATTGCTTCGCCGGCAACGCCGCGATGCTCGGCGTCTGCGACGTCATCATCGCGACCAAAAACGCCTCGATCGGCATGGGCGGCCCCGCGATGATCGAGGGCGGCGGCCTCGGCGTCTATCATCCGGCCGAGGTCGGCCCGGTCTCGTTCCAGTCGCCGAACGGCGTGATCGACATCCTGGTCGAAGACGAGGAAGAGGCCACGACGGTGGCGCAGAAATATCTCTCCTACTTCCAGGGCGCGGTGCAGGACTGGAAGGCGCCGGACCAGCGGCTGCTGCGCCGCGCGATCCCGGAAAATCGCCTGCGGGTCTACGACATCCGCAACGTGATCGACCTGATCGCCGACGAAGGCTCGGTGCTGGAGATCCGCAGGGATTTCGGCGTCGGCATGATCACGGCCTTCATCCGCATCGAAGGCAAGCCGTTCGGCCTGATCGCCAACAATCCGAAGCATCTCGGCGGCGCGATCGACGCTGCGGCCGGCGACAAGGCCGCGCGCTTCATGCAGCTGTGCGATGCCTTCGACATCCCGATCGTCTCGCTGTGCGACACGCCGGGCTTCATGGTCGGCCCCGAGGCCGAGAAGACCGCGATCGTGCGCCATGTCGCGCGGATGTTCGTCACCGGCGCCAGCATCACGGTGCCGCTGTTCGGCGTCGTGCTGCGCAAGGGCTACGGTCTCGGCGCGCAATCGATGATCGGCGGCGGCTTCCACGCCTCGTTCTTCACGGTGGCCTGGCCGACCGGCGAATTCGGCGGCATGGGCCTGGAAGGCTATGTCCGCCTCGGCTTCCGCAAGGAGATGGAGGCGATCGCGGACCCGGTCGAGCGCGAGAAGTACTTCCAGACCAAGGTCGCCGAGCTCTACGCCAACGGCAAGGCGGTCTCGATCGCCTCGGTGCTCGAGATCGACGAGGTGATCGACCCCGCTGACACCCGGCACTGGATCATGGTCGGCCTCCGCTCGGTGCCGAAGGCAGAGCCGCGTACGCACCGCAAGCGGCCGTGCATCGATGCGTGGTAGTGAGGACGGAGCTGCGTTCCCACCCCAACTGTCATCGCCCGGCTCGACCGGGCGATCCAGTGCGCCGCGGCTTCCCGGCTCGATAACCACCGTCTCTGGAATACTGGATCACCCGCTTTCGCGGGTGATGACACCGCATCTTTGACATCTTGAATCAGGCGCCATCCACCGATGTCGTCCGGGCGAAAGCCAAGACCCATTACCCCAAATATTGATTGTTGCGCGATACTGGGGCCGCGATCCGTTCGTCACTGAATGCGGTGGTTATGGGTCCTGGCCTTCGCCAGGACGACGGCGGTGGATGGGCGGGCGCCTCGCACCGCTGGCGGTGTCGGGCGTGAGCGACCGCACGTTAGCCCAACCGCAGCTCCGCATACCCCTGCGCCGCCACCTCATCGCATCGTGCGCGATAGGCCGGCGCGCTGCCGCTGTAGCGGGCGACGATGCGGGTTTGCTTGCCTTCGACGTTGCGGTTGATGCCGGTCATCCAGGAATCGACCTCGTTGGACAACAGCCCGACACCGAGCGCCTTGACGTGATCGGTCCAGCCGGCAGTGCCTTCAGGGGTGGCGTCGAGGAAGGTCAGGCCTCTCGCTTTCGCGAAGCGGATCAGGCCGGTGACCCAGTCGACGCTGTATTCGATGCTGCGCGGGATGTTGCCGAGCGCGGTGTGCGGGCCCATCAGCATCATCATGTTGGGGAAGCCGTCGACCATCAGCCCGAGATAGGTCTCCGGGCCGTGCGCCCACTTCTGCTTCAGTCGCGCGCCACCGGCACCACGGATATCGATCTTGTCGAAACTGCCGGTGATGGCATCGAAGCCGGTGGCGTAGATGATGATGTCGAAGGCGTAGTCCCTGTCGGTCGTGCGGATGCCCTCGGGCGTGATCCGCTCGATCGGCGTCTGCTTCAGATCGACCAGCTCGACATTGTCGCGGTTGTAGACTTCGTAATAGAAGGTCTCGAGCGGCAGTCGCCGTGTGCCAAAGCCGTGGTTCTTCGGGATCAGCTTTTCGGCCACCGCCTGGTCCTTCACGCGCTGGCGGATCTTGCGCGCGACGAAGTCGCTGATCGTCGCATTGGCCGCGCGATCGATCAGGATATCCCTGAAATTGCCCTGCCAGATGCCGAAGCCGCGCTCGCCATAGAGTTTTTCGTAGAACGCCTCACGCTCGGCATCGCTGACCTCGAAAGCGCCGCGCGGATCGGGCGTATGCACGAAGCAGGCAAAGGTCTCCTTGCAGCGTGCAAAAATCTCGGGATAGCCGGCCTTGATCTTCGCCTGCGTTTCCGCGTCGATCTTGCCGTTGTGCAGCGGGGCTGCCCAGTTGGCGGTGCGCTGGAACACGGTGAGGTGCCCGACCTCGCCGGCAATGGTCTGGATGGTCTGGATGCCGGTCGCGCCTGTGCCGATCACGGCGACGCGCTTGCCGGTGAAATCCACCTTCTGCTTCGGCCAGCGCGCGGTGTGAAACGATTGCCCCGTGAAATCGTCGCGGCCCTCGATGCGCGGCAAAGTGGGCGTCGACAACGGGCCGATCGCGGTGATCAGGAAGCGGCAACTGTATTGCGCGCCGCTCTCCAGCGTGACCCGCCAGCTTCGCGTGTCGTCCTGGTAGGTCGCAGAGGTGACGCGGCTCTCGAACTGGATGTCGCGGCGCAGATCGAACTTGTCGGCGACGAAGTTGCAGTAGCGCAAGGTCTCGGGCTGGCCGGCGAAATGCTCCGACCATTCCCATTCCTCGAGCAGCTCCTTCGAGAACGAGTAGCCGTAGGAGTAGCTTTCGGAATCGAATCGTGCGCCGGGATACCGGTTCCAGTACCAGGTGCCGCCGACGCCGGTGCCGGCCTCGAACACGCGCGCGGTGAGGCCGAGCTCGCGCAGCCGGTAAAGCTGGTACATGCCGGACAGGCCGGCGCCGATGATGATGACGTCGGAGTCCAGCGCAGCCTTCTCGGGGCTGTTGTCCTGGCGCGTTGCGGCCACCTGTCGTCGCTCCCTGCTGGGTTGATTGCCGCCAAGGCTAGCCGGTCTTCCTGCCGCCGACAAACATCGAACAGCGGGGCAGCTATCGGGATTTGCCGGGTGCGTAAGCTGCGCGCATTCCGCGCGGCGGACTGTTCGCTCCGCGGCTTTACTCGGCCGTGGGATTGCCTCTATCGTCGGCCCGACAAGACGATCGCCCGTCAAGCGGCGACGGAACCTGACGGGAGTGAGCGATGGGAGAGGCGCCGCGCAGGCCGACGGCAACAGACGTCAGCAATCCCCGGCTTTATCAGGACGACACCTGGCGGCCGCTGTTCGCGCAGCTCCGCCGCGACGATCCCGTGCATTATTGCGAGGCGTCGGCCTACGGCCCGTACTGGTCGGTGACGCGCTACGACGACATCTTTGCGGTCGAGCTGGATCACCAGAACTATTCCTCGGCTTCCGAGCTTGGCGGTATCCAGGTCGCTGACCAGCCGAAGGGGCAGGAGCGGCCGAGCTTCATCCGCATGGACCCGCCTGGCCACACCGCGCAGCGCCGCACGGTGGCGCCGATCGTGGCGCCGTCGCACCTCGCCAATTTCGATGCGCTGATCCGCCAGCGCACCGCGGCCGTGCTCGATGCGCTGCCGCGCAACGAGACCTTCGATTGGGCCGAGCGGGTCTCGGTCGACCTCACCAACATGATGCTGGCGACGCTGTTCGATTTCCCCTCGGAGGATCGCGCCAAGCTGACCTGGTGGTCGGATGTCGCGATTGCCAACGTCGAATCCCCCGACGCGGTGGTGCATTCGGAGGCCGAACGCACCGCTGAGCTGGTCAAGATGGGAGAATATTTCCGAAAATTATGGGACGCGCGGATCGATGCGCCGCCGACCTTCGACCTGATCTCGATGCTGGCCCATTCGCCGGCGACGCGGAATCTGGAGCCGCGCGAGTTCATCGGCACCATCGGGCTTCTGATCGTCGGCGGCAACGACACCACGCGGAATTCGATGTCCGCAGGCCTGATGGCGCTGTGCGAGAATCCGGAGCAGTTCGAGCTGGTCCGCGCCCGCCGCGAGCTGATCCCCAACCTGGTGTCCGAGACCATCC
Organism: Bradyrhizobium sp. CCBAU 53421; assembly: GCF_015291625.1. NCBI lineage: Bacteria > Pseudomonadati > Pseudomonadota > Alphaproteobacteria > Hyphomicrobiales > Nitrobacteraceae > Bradyrhizobium > Bradyrhizobium sp. CCBAU 53421. The sequence continues at coordinate 6,851,248 of NZ_CP030047.1, read as the reverse complement.
GTTACCACACGCCGGTGCTGCACATGCGCCGCACCGCGCGCAACGATGTCGAGCTCGCCGGCCGCGATATCAAAAAGGGCGACAAGGTGGTGATGTGGTACATCTCCGGCAACCGCGACGAGGACAAGATCGAGCGGGCCGATGAATTCATCATCGACCGCGCCAAGCCGCGCCAGCACCTCGCCTTCGGCGCCGGCATCCACCGCTGCGTCGGCGATCGCCTCGCCGAGCAGCAATTGCGCATCCTCTGGGAGGAGGTCCTGGCGCGCGATCTGCGTTTTACGCTGATGGGCCCGCCGCAACGGCTCTATTCCAATTTCATCCGCGGTATACGAAGCTTGCCGGTGAGAATCGCCGATTGAGCCGCATCACCCCGTCATTGCGAGCAAAGCGAAGCAATCCATGGAGCCACAAGTGGAGAGGTGGATTGCTTCGCTTCGCTCGCAATGACACAAGAAGAAACTCCAGGAAATAACAATGAAGAACGATCCCGTTGACGTCCTGATCATCGGCGCCGGCGCATCCGGCGCCGCGATAGCCTGGAGCCTCGCCGATACCAAGATGCACATCCTCTGCCTCGACCAGGGCGGCTGGATGAACCCTGCCGAATATCCGAGCACCGGGCGCGACTGGGAGGCGAAATTCTACGGCGAGTGGTCGTCCAGCCCCAATGTCCGCAAGCGGCCCGAGGACTACCCGATCAACGACGACAACTCACCGATCAAGGTCGTCAACTTCAACGCCGTCGGCGGCTCGACCGTGATGTACACCGCGCATTGGCCGCGGCTGCATCCGTCCGACTTCAAGGTGAAGACGCTCGACGGCGTCGCCGACGACTGGCCGATCGACTACGACGCGCTCACCCCGTTCTTCGAGGAGAACGATCGCATGATGGGCACGTCGGGCCTGTCGGGCGATCCGCTGTCGCCGCTGAGCCATCCGCCGATGCCGCAGCAGCCGCTCGGCCTGTCAGGCCCGCTGATCGGCAAGGCCATGAACAAGCTCGGCTGGCACTGGTGGCCGTCGGACACGACGGTTGCGACGATGGACTACGAGGGCAGGGCGCGCTGCATCAATCTCGGCCATTGCACGCCGGCCTGCGCGCAAGGCGCCAAGGCCTCGACCGACATCACCTACTGGCCGCACGCGATCCGCGCCGGGGTCGAGCTCAAGACCCATTGCCGGGTGCGCGAGATCCTGACCAATGAGCACGGCATGGCCTCCGGCGTCGTCTATTACGACAAGGACGGCGTCGAGCAATTCCAGCCGGCCGAGGTCGTCATCATCGCCTGCAACGGCGTCGGTACGCCGCGGCTGCTGCTCAATTCGGTGTCGGGCAAGTTTCCGAACGGCCTCGCCAATTCGTCCGGCCTGGTCGGCAAGAACCTGATGTTCCACCCCTACGCGCAGATCTACGGCTTCGTGAAGGAGCCGACCGACAGCAACCGCGCACCGCCGACCTGCCTGTGGAGCAAGGAGTTCTACGACACGGACCTGTCGCGCGGCTTCGTCCGCGGTTACGGCATCCAGTTCGGTCGCGGCGCCGGGCCGGTGTTCGAGGCTGTCGCAAGCGAGCAGAAGGGCATCCTGCCCTGGGGCAAGGACCATCACCGCGTGTTCCGCAAGCTCAACGGCCACCGCCTTGCGGTGTCGGCGATCTGCGAGGATCTGCCGGAGGAGCACAACCGCGTCACGCTCGATCCTGATCTGAAGGACAGCCATGGCATCCCCGCGCCGAAGATCGACTACACGATCAGCGCAAACAGCCGGAAGATGATGGACCATGGGCTGGCGCGCGGCCGCGAGATTCTCGAGGCCGCCGGCGCCACCGACATCTGCATCAACGATCCGATCCCGTGGGGCGGCTGGCATCTGCTCGGCACCGCGCGGATGGGGACCGATCCCGCGCGCTCCGTGGTCAACGAATGGGGCCGCTCGCACGACGTGAAGAACCTGTTCATCGTCGACGGCAGCATCTTCGTCACCTCGGGCGGCGTGAACCCGACCTCCACCATCCAGGCCCTCGCGCTCTACATCGCCGACCAGATGAAGCAGCGCCTCGCCAACCTGTTCGACTGAGGCTACCATGTCCGAAGTAAAACAACTGACCGCAGCCCAACGCGCCGATCTGCGCACCGTCGCCGCGATGATCGTCCCCGAAAGCGCCGAGTACAGGGTGCCGGGTGCTGATGATGCCGCGATCCAGGCCGACATGCTGGCAACGCTCGGCCGCGATACCGCGCTGGTCGCGCAGGCGCTGGATCGTCTGGCGCAGCTTGCCGGCAAGCCGCTCGCCGAGCTCGACGATGCCGGGCGCGACGCGGTGGCGCGGGAGTTTCGCAAGCTTGGCGGCGCTGCCGCGGCGACGCTCGTCCGCGTGGTGCTGCAATGCTACTACCGCGACGACCGCGTGCTGCGTTCGCTCGGGCTCGAGCTGCGCGCCCCGTTCCCCAAGGGCCACGTGCTGCCGGACGGCGACTGGTCGCTGCTCGACCCGGTCAAGGCAAGGGGCGGTACGCTGCGGCGGGCGACCTAGCCATTCGGGCAGGTACAGGCGTAACCACTTGCGGTAGCGGGAGCCGGTCACCATCTGAGGTGACCAAAGGACTCTCGCCATGCTGGATATTACCTCAGATGCCGCCGGTGACACGACGTCGCCGCGGGCGGCTGACGCTACCCAAGTTACAGGCCAAGTCAAAAGCCAGGTCGATGACCGGGCCTTGCTGGATGCCTATTCGAATGCCGTGATCGACGTGACCGACCGCGTCGGTCCGGCCGTGGTCCGGGTCGAAACCGGGCCGAAAGTGCGCAACGCGCGCGAGCGCGGCGGGCTCGGCTCGGGCATCGTGATCTCGCCCGACGGCTTCGTGCTGACCAACAGCCATGTGGTCGGATCGTCCAAGGAGATCCGGCTGCGCGACACTGAGGGCTTCGTCACCGACGCCCATGTGCTCGGCGTCGATCCCGACACCGATCTCGCCTTGCTGCGGGCCGATGGCGCGCGCGATCTGCCCTATGCCTCGCTCGGCAATTCCAAGACCTTGCGCCGCGGCCAGCTCGTGGTCGCGATCGGCAATCCGCTCGGCTTCGAATCGACGGTCACCGCCGGCGTGGTGTCGGCGCTCGGCCGCTCGATCCGCTCGGTTAGCGGCCGCACCATCGAGGACGTGATCCAGACCGACGCCGCGCTCAACCCGGGCAATTCCGGCGGGCCGCTGGTGTCGTCGAAGGGCGAGGTGATCGGCATCAACACCGCGATCATCAATGGCGCGCAGGGCATCTGCTTTGCGGTCGCCTCTAACACCGCGCAGTTCGTGCTGTCGGAGATCATCCGCCACGGCTATGTCCGCCGCGCCTATATCGGCGTTGCCGGACAGACCGCGCCGGTGCCGCGGCGCCATGCGGTGCTGGCCGGCGTCGAGAACAAGATGGGCGCGCTGCTGATGCAGATCGAGCCGGACAGCCCGGCCGCGCGCGCCAGCCTGCTGCCCGGCGACGTGGTGATCAGGCTCGACGGTATCGAGATCAACGGCGTCGACGACCTGATCCGCGCGCTCGATCACAGCCGGATCGACCGCACGTTGTCGATGGACGTGCTCCGCCTCGGCCGCCTGCGCGCGATCGACATCCACCCGATCGGGCGCAAGCCGGCGAAGCAGTGAGGGGCGGTGCGCTGATATCAGCCACTCATGGTGAGGCGCGCGTTCCGCGCTCCTTTAGGATGATGGGCTGAAAGCGATGCAACATACCCGGTGTCGTCCCGGCGAAAGCCGGGACCCATAACCACAGGGTTGGATTGTTGAGAAAGGCTGTGGCCCCAGCGTTGCGTACCAATGGCTTCAGTGGTTGGGTCCCGGCTTTCGCCGGGACGACACTGAGTATTTGGTGCCGCTCGTGAGCCACACACCCTACTGCAACGCCGCCAGCAGCTCGTCGGAATGCGATCCGCTTCGCGTGATCGCTGTTCACCACCAGTATGGCCACCGCCACCCCTCATAGAGGTCCCAAGACGACACCACAGGCGGTCCGTATGGATCGACCCGGTCGTCTTCAGGGCGATAGCGATAGCGTGGAACAATATAATAATCCCACGGAGTCGGCGTGATCACGGGCGTCGTGATAACGACCCTCGCCCGTTCATGAACGACTTGTGCCTTCCGCGCCCGGGCTTCAGCACTGGACACTCCGAGGTTACACAGCACCAGGGCTGCTCCGAGAGCGCACGCGAAGCTCGCAATCTTCATCTTCATGCATCGGCCTCCTGACCTGAGAGTGCACGCTCCATGTGCACCAAATGACGCACCACATTAGCATAGACTGAAAGGAAGACGGCGCCTATCGACCCTTTGCAGACTGCGCCGCCTTCCAGGCGGCGAGCGGTCGACGCACGGCCGCTATCCCCGTTCGGCGCATTCCCTTATGGTCGGCCACATGGATATAGCCGGCTTCGACCTCAACTTGATGAAGGCCTTTGATGCGCTGTACGCGGAGCGCCACGTGACGCGCGCCGGATCGCGGATCGGCCTCAGCCAGTCGGCGATGAGCGGCGCGCTCACGCGCTTGCGAGAGCTTCTTGGGGACGAGCTCTTCGTGCGAACGCCTTCAGGCATGCAGCCAACGCCCCGCGCCCATGACCTTGCTGGTCCCGTCTCGGATGCGCTCCGGCTGCTCCGGAGCGCGCTACAGGCCGATAGCTTCGATCCCGCGAGGGCCGACAATACCGTCACGCTCGCGATGAGCGACTATGCGGCGTTCGTCTTGTTGCCGCCACTCATGGCCCGCCTCAGCATCGATGCCCCGCACGTCAACGTGCGGGTCTGCGGGATATTCGGACGCGACGAAGCCATCACGCTGCTCGACAGCGGCGAGGCGAATCTGGCGATCGGTTTCCCCGTCGAGACGTCGGCGCGCATCATCAGCAGCCCGCTCTTTTTTGAGAGTTTCGCCTGCGTCGTGCGGGAGGGGCACCCGGCGTTCGCGGATGGTCCAAGCCTGAAGGCTTTCGCAGCGGCGCCGCACCTTCTGGTCTCTCCGGAAGGCGACCGCTCCGGGATCGTCGATCTGAGGCTTGCCGATCTCGGCCTCGAACGGCGCGTCGTGCTGAGCCTGCCACAATTCCTGGCCGCCCCCTTCGTGATCGCCGGGACCGACCTTGTCGCGACGCTGGCCTGCCGGGTCGCACGAAGGTTCGCTGGTACCGGAGCAGGCATAGCGATTTATGATCCGCCGCTCGAACTGCCCACCTGGCCACTTCACCTGATGTGGCACCGGCGGGCGGATACGCATGGGGCTATTGCCTGGCTGCGCGGCATCATCACCAAAATCGCCGCCTCGGCTTGACGCCATCGGCGCGATCGATAGCGCCACATCAGAACTCGCGATTTCCATCCGCATTGCCGTTCCGCTTTGTTGGATTCACCGAAATTGAAGAGTGATCGACATGCGAGTTTTGATAACAGGCGCGACTGGCCTGATCGGCGGTGCGGTAGCGCACCGGTTGAAAGAGGGAGGTCATGAAGTCGTGGGACTCGCCCGGTCGGAAGCCAGCGCGGCCAAGCTGCTCGACCGAGGCTTCGTGGCGGAGACAGGTGAGCTTGCCGACCCGGTGAGCCTGGCCTCGGCGGTGCGGGGCGTGGACGCCGTCGTCCATGCCGCTTCGCCCAACGATCAGAACGCTGCCTCTCTCGATGAGATTGCGACGCGTGCGATCCTCGCAGCCCAGCGCGGAACGGGTCAGCGCTTCATCTATACCAGTGGCAGCCTGGTCTACGGCTCCACGGGTGACACGCCAGTGACCGAGCGCACGCCATTGAACCCGGTCGAGATGGTCCGCTGGCGCCAGCCGCTGGAACGCGAAATCCTCGCGGCCGAAGGCGAGGGCGTCCATTCGGTCGTTATCCGGCCTGCCTGGGTATATGGCAACTGGGGCGGCGCCGCGATGATGATGGTCGCATCGGCCAAGGAACATGGTGCGGCGCTTCATGTCGGTGACGGTCAAAATCGCTGGTCGACCGTGCATGCCGACGATCTGGCCGATCTCTATGCGCTCGCGCTCGATCGGGCACCGGCGGGATCCGTCTTCAATGGCGCGCACGGTTCGGCGCCGCGGCTCGTCGAGATCGCACGCGCAGCGAGCGAGTTGGGCGGTGCCGGCGGCCGGGTAGCGGCATGGCCGCTCGAAGAGGCGCGCAAGATCCTCTGGGGTTTCGCCGATGCCATCGCCTCCGATCAGATCATCTCGGGCGAGAAGGCGAAGCGCGAACTCGGCTGGAACCCTTCGCGAGGATCGATCATCGACGAGTTGCGCGCTTATGCGTTGGCGGTCGCTTAGGTCATGCACACGATATTCATCAGGCTGCTTGCCGCTGCCTTCGCCAGTGCAGGTCTGTTCAATGCGATCGCGACGCCGACGACGCGGAGCAACTTTGTTCGATGGGGGTATCCCGCGTGGTGGTGCCGGGTCACCGGCGGATTGGAGATATCGGCCGCGATCCTGGTCGCACTACCGGCAACCCGTGCAGCAGGCTTGATCCTCTGCGCCGTCATTCTCGCCGCGGCAGCTTTGACCATCCTGCGACATCGGGAGTTTTCCCATCTCGTACCGATCGGTTGCTTCGCTGCCTTGCTCCTGATGGCGAGCCGGACTTCCTGAATGATCGGTGGCCCCGGGCATTTGAGGACGCTGTTGATCGGCTTGAATGCCCAAGGGAACCTGTCCCCTTGGGCGTCAAACCGTCGGATCGCCCGGATCTTTCTTGGCACGGCGCACGACGGTCTGGAGCGAGCGGAAATCTTGCGCCGTCCTCGGCTTTGCCGGCTGTGATCCAAGGCGGACATAAGAGTGGGACCGGTAGCGAGCGCATCCGATGCGGCATGCTCTGATGGCGTCACGCGCAATTCGATTGGCGCGATCTGTCACTGTCCCGCCCTCTGAGAAAATCCAGGTTCAAAGCGCTCGCAGCGAAACACATTCAAACTGTGGGCAAGCCGATCGGACGACGTTCGCTCCGTCGGTCATTTGTTGTGGCTTCGCATGATACCGCTTTGCTCGTTCATGCCCGCCATTCAGCGACGGTCCCCCAAGGTCAAAGGACGCCCATGCAAGCACCTAGATATACCCGACGCGCCGCGCTGGCGCTGGCACTTGCCACCTCGGCCCTGTTCATGATGCCCGCGGCTGATGCCGAACCTTTGCCGGCCGATGCGCTGGTCGGAATCTGGGAGGCCGATGACGGCACGGTGAAGCTCGACATGTTCAAGGCCGGATCGGAATTCCAGGCGCATATGCTCTACGGCAACGAGATCGTGGAAGCCGACAACGTCACGTTCAAGAAAGACGCCAACAATCCGGACCCGGCGCTGCGCTCGCGCTCGCTGAAGAACATCGTGTTCATCACGGGTCTGCGCTGGACTGAGGGCGAATGGAGCGGCGGTTCGATCTACGATGCCTCGTCCGGCCGCACCTACAATTGCAAGGCCGAGATCAGGAACGGAAAGATGGGATTGCGGGGTTATCTCGGCATTCCGGCGATGGGACAGACCCGCACCTTCCATCGCGTTCGCGGCTGACACGCTCGCCGCAAGAGAAGCTCGTTCCTGTCATGCCTTCCCATGGGTTGCTGTTGTCGACGGTGGTTCAGTACGCGGCGGGTCTCTTCGGGGGGGCATGGCCTCGACGCCGGGATCAGTCGTGACTCCCGGCTACCTGTTGCGGGGAGGGGCTGAGTTGCGCCAATTAGCGACCAAGGCGCTGTTTCCACGAGCGTTCTTGTTCTGGCGTCACTGGCGATGATTGGCGTGATATGCAAGTCTATTGGCGGGCTTCGCCAGTGTGTGGGTGACCGAAGGCGCTAGGTTGGTTGCACACTGTGAGAGGTTACGATGGACGACAGACGAAAGAAAACAGCGCTCGTGACCGGAGCTTCGTCCGGCATGGGCAAGGAAATCGCAAAGCGCCTGATCAAGGACGGCTTTCAGGTCTTTGTCGCGGCGCGGCATACCGACAAGATGAATGACCTCGTCAAGCTCGGCGCGCGGGCGTTGCGCATGGACATCTCGAACGAGGCCGAGATCATGGCGACGGTTGATACGATTTTGCGTGAAACCGACGGTGTCGATGTACTCGTGAACAACGCCGGGTTCGGCCTTTATGGTCCCGTCGAAGAGGTCGGCATCGACGAAGCGCGCTACCAGTTCGAAGTGAACTTGTTCGGCGCGGCGCGCCTCACGCAACTGCTCTTGCCAAAGATGCGGGAGAAGCGCAGCGGTACCATCGTGAACATCACTTCCATGGGCGGCAAGATTTATACGCTGCTCGGGGCCTGGTATCACGCGACCAAGCATGCGCTCGAAGGCTGGTCCGATTGCTTGCGCCTTGAACTCGCCCCCTTCGGCATCAAGGTCGTCGTCGTCGAGCCCGGTCTGATCGAGACGGGTTTTGGCGATGTGGTAGCCAATGGCCTCCTGAAGCGTTCAGGCTCGGGACCGTATGCCAAGCAAACGCAAGCGGTCGCCAAGTCGACAAAGGACGCTTACGGCCACGGCCGTGGCACTGATCCCAACGTCGTCGCCGGCGTCGTGTCGAAGGCCGTGAAGGCGGCGAAGCCGCGCACGCGCTACGTCGCGGGTAGATACGCCTTGCCCATGATCAAGATCCGCGAATGGTTCGGCGATCGGATGTTCGATCGCATGATCATGAGCCAGATGCGCTAGGGGCGGCTATGCGTGGAGTGGCAGCAGATCGGTGCAAGGTGCCGCAGGCGTTCTGGCAGACCGCCGAGCGCATCGGCGTGCCGCCAGCCGCGCTGCTCCGGCAGGCACGGCTTCCGGCCACCTTGCATGTGAACGGCCAGGGGCAGGTCACGACGGCGCAGTATTTTGCGCTGTGGCGGGCACTGGAAGAACTGAAGCCGGAGCCGGGTCTCGGTCTCACGCTCGTTCAGAGCACGGATACGGCCGTGCATCCGCCCTCTAGCCTCGCCGCGTTCTATGCGCGGGACTTTCGCGATGGCTTGCTTCGCATCGCGCGGTTCAAGCGGCTCTGCTCGCCCGAACAAGTCCGTGTGGCGCAAGGCAGGGAAGAATGCGCGGTTACGGTCGAATGGCCTTACGCCACCGAACCCGAGCCCGCGATCTCAACAGATGTGACCTTTGCTTCGCTCGTTGAGCTTGGACGCCGGGGTACCGGGCAGCCACTTGCTCCTTTACGTGTCGAACTCGTCCGCGAACGTCCCAAAAGCGCTGTATATCAGAACTATTTCGAATGCCCGGTCCGCTTTGGTGTCGCGCAGAACCGCCTCATCCTCAAACCATCGGACCTCGACCGGCCATTTCCGGGACACAACCAGGAACTGCTCGAAATTCTCACACCGGCCTTGGCCTCGGCGCTCGGCGAGTTACAAGCGTGCAGCTCGATCAAGGAACAAGTGAAGGTCGTTCTCAAGAGAAGCCTTGCCAGCGGACGGCCGGAGTTGGCGGACGTGGCGCGCGATCTCGGCTTGAGCGAACGCACGCTGCAACGAAGGATTACCGAGGAAGGCGCGAGCTTCCGTGAGCTACTTGCCGAAGCACGGCAAGAGCTCGGGCGGCAGCTTCTCCTGGACCCTTCCGCCGAAATCGACGAGGTGGCCTGTCTTCTGGGCTACCAGGATACAAGTTCCTTTTATCGCGCGTTCCGGGATCGGGAAGGTGTGACGCCGAGCCGCTGGCGAGAATTGAGGGGCGACAAGCTTCACTAGCGAGACTATCCGACCGGCATCGTACATGAAGGCGGCCGCGCGCGGGCGCCTCCTCCTCCTCTCGCTCTCTCGATAGACCGCAACCGCTCACCCGATTTGCTGCGCAAATCGACCTCTCCCAAGGAGAGGTCGGTCGATAGCACAGCCTATTCAGCCAAAACCTATCGCTGCATAACTTCGGAATAATAGAAGATATCGCTGAGTTGCCCGACGTGTCAAGTTACTGGTCCGGGGGCCGGCGGCCCCGGCTACTTTGCATGGGGTTGTTTTCGATATTTTGTGTGCGCTCGCCTACCGCAGCGCCGCCAGCAGCTCGTCGGGCTGCTCGACCATCATCATGTGACCGGCGCCTGGAAGCACCACAATGCGGGCATTCGGCGTCGCCGCGGCGAGCGCCTTGCCGGCCTTGGCCGGGGTCATCATGTCGCGCTCGCCGAGCACGAAGGTCGCGGGCACCTTGACCGCGGCTGCTGCGGTGAGCGCGTTCTGGTAGGCGTTGCAGGCGTTGAGGTCGTTGTAGAGCACGCCGGGCTTGGCCTCCTGCAACACCCGCTGCGCGCCCTGGTGCATCCACAGGCCGGGCGCGAGGCTGCCGCCGAGCTCGGCCTTGAAGCCGAGGCCCCAGATCGAGACCATGTCGATAGCGTCGGCATCGTTGGCCTCGGCGGCCTTCAACAGATCGGGGCCGACCGTCATGGTCGCGGCGGTGCCGATCAGCGCGAGGCCGGACACCTTGTCGGGATGCCGCGCCGAGGTCTCGATCGCGATCAGCGAGCCCATCGAATGGCCGATCAGCCGCGCCTTCGATGCACCGGCGGCGGTGATCAGCGCCGCGACCCAGTCGGCCATCTCGGCGATGGTCGCGAGCGGCTTGCCGGCGGAGCGGCCGTGGCCGGGTAGATCAGGCGCCAGCACGGAATAGCCGTGATGGGCGAACCAGCGGCTGTGCAGCGCCCAGGTCGAGGAATCGAAGCCGGCGCCGTGGATCATCACCACAGCCGGCAACGAAGCATCGAACGGCTTGCCGCCGGTCGCGATGAAGGTGTCCAACCCGTTGACGGAAAGCTGCATGGGCTCAAGTCCTTTGCGAGGCGCGCAGCGCCTGGCCGAGATCGTCGATGATATCCTGCGCGGTCTCGATGCCGACCGACAGCCGCACCAGCTCCTCGCCGATGCCGGCGGCCTTGAGCTGTTCGGCGTCCATCTGCTGGTGCGTGGTGCTGGCGGGGTGGATCACCAGCGTCTTGGCGTCGCCGACATTGGCGAGATGGCTGATCAGCTTCAGGGACTCGATGAACTTCTTGCCGGCGGCGCGGCCGCCCTTGATGCCGAAGCTGATGATCGAGCCGGCGCCGCGCGGCAGCAGCTTCTTGGCCAGCGAGTAGTCCGGATGCGTCTCCAGCGACGGATGCAGCACCCAGTCGACCGCCTTGTTGGCGGCGAGGGCGTCCAGCACCGCATGGGTGTTGCTGATGTGGCGGTCCATGCGGACGCCGAGCGTCTCGATGCCCTGCAGCAGCTGGAAAGCGTTGGTCGGCGACAGGCAGGCGCCGAAATCGCGCAGGCCCTCGGTGCGGGCGCGCATGATGAAGGCGGCCTTGCCGAACTGCTCGTCGAAGACGATGCCGTGATAGCCGGCATAGGGTTCGGTGAGCTGCGGGAACTTGCCGGAGGCGCGCCAGTCGAACCGGCCGCCGTCGACGATGACGCCGCCGATCGCGATGCCATGGCCGCCCATCCACTTGGTCGCCGAGTTCATGGTGATGTCGGCGCCGAGCTCGATCGGCTGGCTCAGATAGGGCGTCGCGAAGGTGTTGTCGATCAACAGCGGAATCTTCGCATCATGCGCGATTTGAGCGACCGCCGGGATATCGAGCACTTCGAGGCCGGGATTGCCGATGGTCTCGCCGATCACGAGCCGCGTGTTCGGCTTGATCGCGGCCCGGAATTCGTCGAGCGCGCGGGGCTTCACGAAGGTCGTGGTGATGCCGAACCGCGGCAACGTGTGCGCCAAAATGTTGATCGTGCCGCCATAGAGCGAGGCGGAGGCGACGATGTGGTCGCCGGCATTGAGCAGCGTCGCGATCGCAAGATGCATCGCGGCCATGCCGCTGGCGGTGCAGATCGCGCCGACGCCGCATTCGAGCGCGGCGATGCGCTCTTCCAGCACCGCGGTCGTCGGGTTCGAGATGCGCGTGTAGATGTGGCCGGCACGTTCCAGGTTGAACAGCGCAGCGGCATGGTCGGCGTCCTGGAAGACGTAGGACGTGGTCTGATAGATCGGAACCGCGCGCGCGCCGGTCGCGGGATCAGGGCGCTGGCCGGCGTGCAGGCTCAGGGTTTCGAAGGCAGGCGGCTTGGGTGCGGGCATGCGAAGCTCGTCAGGTCAGTCGATGAATGTAATTACCGCGTGAGGTTAGACGTGAACTGCGGTGCGAACGCGGCCGACATTGCCGAACACGCGCAAATAGCGCTCGACCTCGGACGGGATGCCGGTCGCCTTCTCCGGATTGTCGGAGAGCTTCACGGCCGGGCGTCCGTCGACCGACGTCACCTTGCACACGATCGAGATCGGGTCGAGCTCGGCGGTTCCGTCAGGCGCGCAGCCGACGAAATCGTTGGTGAGGTTGGTGCCCCAGCCGAAGCTGACGCGCACGCGTCCCTTGAAGTGATGGAACGTCTCCTCGATCGAGCCGACATCCATCGCGTCGGAGAACACCAGGAGCTTCTCCTTGGGATCGCGGCCCTTCTGCTTCCACCACTTGATGATCTCTTCGCCGGCCGTGATCGGCGGCGCGCTGTCGGGACGAAAGCCGGTCCAGTCGGCGACCCAGTCCGGCGCATCGCGCAGGAACGGCTTGGTGCCGAACGCATCGGGCAGCGCGATCAGCAGGTTGCCGCCATAGGCGTGGCGCCATTGGTCGAGGATGCGATAGGGGGCCCAGCGCAGCTCCTGGTCGTCGTTGGCGAGCGCGGCAGCCACCATCGGCAGCTCGTGCGCATTGGTGCCGATCGCCTCGAGGTCGTTGTCCATCGCGAGCAGCACGTTCGACGTTCCGGTGAAGGACGGGCCGAGGCCTTCCTTCACCGCCTCGACGCACCAGCGCTGCCACAGGAAGCCGTGACGGCGGCGCGTGCCGAAATCGGACAGCCGCAATCCGTCCAGCTTGCGCAGCCGCTCGACCTTGGCCCACAGCTTGGCCTTGGCGCGGGCGTAGAGCACGTCGAGCGCGAAGCGGCCGTAAGTCTTGGTCGCCGCGCGCGAGCGCAGCTCGTTGAGGATCGCGAGCGCCGGAATCTCCCACATCGTGGTGTGGGTCCACGGCCCGTGGAAATGCAGCTCATACTGGCCGTCGACCTTGTGCAGCTCGTATTCGGGCAGGCGGAAGGTCGAGAGCCAGTTGATGAAATCGGGCGAGAACATCTGGGTCTTGCCGTAGAACGTGTTGCCGGCGAGCCAGATCAGTTCCTTCTTGGCGAAGCGGATGGTGCGCGCATGGTCGAGCTGGGCGCGCAGCTCGCCCTCGTCGATGACCTCGGCAAGCCGGATATGGGTGGAGCGGTTGATCACCGAAAAGGTCGTGCGGGTGTCCGGATAGCTTTCCCGGATCATCTGCTGCATCAACAGCTTGTAGAAATCGGTGTCCAGCAGGCTGCGCACGATCGGGTCGAGCCGCCAGCCGTGGTTGTAGGTCCGGGTCGCGATATCTGTCACGGTCATGCGGGAACCTTAGCCTGCCCCGCGGCGGCCGCCCAGTGGGTATCGGGCGGAACATGGCAGGTCAGCGCGCTATGGTCTGCCGTATACGGCCGACCTTGGCGGCGACATCGGTCCAGGCCGGCTTGTCCGGGGCAAATTGCCGCCGGAGGAAGGTGGCGAGCTCGGCGACCTGGCCGTCGCTCATGCTGTCCTTGAAGGCCGGCATGTAGCCGAGATCGGTCACGGCCGGCTTCGTGATGCCGTGCAGGATCACCTGGATCAGATTGTCGGGCGCATCGCTGTGCAGATTGCTGTTCAGCGCCAGCGACGGCCGGCTGCCGAACAGCGGCGGGCCGCCGACCTCGTGGCAGACCGCGCAGGCGCCCTGATAGATCCGCGCGCCGGTCGAGGCGGCGGTGGTGACGGCGGTACTGGTCTCGAGCTTCGCGGCAAGCGCATCGTGGGCCGGCCGATCGGCGGCCTCGTTGAACGAGGCGAGGTAGACCGCCATCGCGCGGATGTCCTGATCGGGCAGCGCGGCGAGTTCCTGCACGACGGGCGCCATCGGGCCGGCGGCGACGCCGTGCAGGCGCGACTCGCCGGTGCGCAAGTAGGCGTAGAGTTCGTCCTCGCTCCAGGGGATCGGCGCCTTCGACAGCGACGTCAGCGCCGGCGCCTCCCAGCCTTCGGCGAAACCGCCGGCGAGATAGGCCGCTTGCCGCTCGGCGCCGAGCGCGTTGCGCGGCGAGTGGCAGGCGCTGCAATGGCCGAGGCCCTCGATCAGATAGGCACCGCGATTCCATATCGCCGACTTCGATGGACCGGGCTGGAACGTGCTGGGCTGGTGGAACAGCGCATTCCATCCGGCGAGCAGCGGCCGCAGGTTGAACGGAAAGGCCAGCGCGTTCGCCTTCGCCTCGGCGCTCACCGGCGCCTGCGCCATCAGATAGGCATAGAGCGCCTGCAGGTCGGCATCGCTGGTCCTGGCGAAATGCGTGTACGGAAGCGCCGGATAGAGATGGCGCCCGTCGCGATGAATGCCCTCGCGCATCGCGCGCTCGAAGGCGGGATAGGACCAGGCGCCGATCCCGGTTGCGACGTCGGGTGTGATGTTGGTGGTGTAGATGGTGCCGAACGGCGTCTCGAGCGGCCGGCCGCCGGCGTTCGCGATTCCATGCTCCGAGGTGTGGCAGACGGCGCAGGCGCCGAGTGACGCAAGCTCCTTGCCGCGCGCGATCGTCGCGGCGGAATAGACCGAGGCGTCGGGCCGGGCGATCGGCGCGATCGCGCGCCAGGGCAGCACCGCCGCGCCGACACCAATAGCGGCGGCGCAGAGCGCGGCAATGCCGGCGAGCAGGCCGCTGCGCTTCGCAAAAGGATTCTGCCACCTGTTGAGATCAGCCGTCCGCGCAGGCGGCGGAAGAGGGGCGGGCGCTGCGGGCTGCTCGCCGTGCAAGCCCTTCAGGATGCGTTCCGGCGTGAACGGCAATTCGCGAAAACGCACGCCGGTCGCGTCATAGATCGCATTGGCGATCGCAGCCGCGCTCGGCACCGAGGCGGATTCGCCGACGCCGAGCGGCGGCTGGTCCTGCCGCGGCAGCATCAGCACGTCGATCTTCGGCAGCTCAGGAAACTTGATGATGGGGTAGGCGCCCCATTCACGTGCCGTCACCGCGCCGCGTTCGAATGAGACCTCCTCCATCAGCGCGCGGCTGGTCGACTGGATCACGTTGCCTTCGATCTGGTGCCGCACGCCTTCCGGGTTGATCATCAACCCGGAATCCTGGCCGGCGACCACGCGCGTCACGCTGACGTCGCCGGTCGTCTTGTTGACGGCGACGTCGGCGATCCACGCCGACCATGCCGCGCCGTAGCCGGGAAACTTGCTGTGCATGTAGAGCGCATAGGCAAAGCCGCGGCCGCGGACGATATCGCCGTTCGCCTCAGGCTCCTTCCACACCGGGCGCGGCGTCCAGCCGGCGCGCTCGGCAACCGCGTTGACGAGATCGATCGCACGCTTGTCCTTTAGATACCGCAGCCGGTATTCGATCGGATCGACCTCGGCCTCGGCGGCAAGCTCGTCGATATAGGATTCATGCGCGAAGGTGTTCGGCAGTGCCGAGACGCCGCGAAGCCAGGAGGCGCGCACGATCGGCGGCATGTCGTTGGCGACCACGCGCATGTTCTCGTAGTCGTAGGGCGGGATCGCGGTGCGGTCGCCCATCTCGAACACGGCCGCTTCAGGCGCGATCCGCCCGGTGAGCAGCAGCGCCAGGGTCGGCGCGCCGTTTGAGGGATAGCGCGTGGCAAAATCGTAGCCGGCGACGCTGCCGTCGGCATTGAGCCCGCCATTGACGTCCATCAGCTGCGCGGTGCCCTTCGGCTCCCAGGCGTGCTCCTGCTCGCGGGTAAGCTGCACGCGCACCGGCCGGCCGACCGCGCGCGACAGCAGCAGCGCATCGGCGGAGACGTCGTCGGCGCAGTTGCGGCCGTAGCAGCCGGCGGCCTCCATCCGGATCACGTCGATCTCGGATTCCGGCCGCTGGATCAACAGCGCCAGATCGCCGCGCAGGATGTGCGGGTTCTGGGTGCCGGACCAGACCCGGACCGCGCCCTCGCCGCAGTCGGCGACCGCGCAGGACGGGCCGATCGAGCCGTGCATCTGGTAGGGCCAGACGTACGTCCGCTGCATCGGCTTGGCCGCCGCCTTGATCGCGCCATCGACGTCGCCCTTGTCGATCAGCTGCCGCGGCGTCGAGGGATTGGCGCGCAGCGCCTGTTCGATGTCGGAGAGATCGGTCAAAACAGGCCCCGGCTTCCAGCTCACCTCGAGCTGCGCGGCGGCCTTGATCGCGTTCTCCTCGCGCTCGGCGACGACGCCGACGAAATCGCCGATCCGCACCACCGCGACGAGGCCGGGGATATCGCGCACCGAGGCTTCATCGACTGCGATCAAGCTGGTGCCGACGAACGGGCCGGCATCGACGCCGGCATAGGGCGGGCGGACGACGCGGCCGTGCAGCATGCCTGGCACGCGCACGTCGTGAACATAAACGAGTTCTCCGGTGGCCTTCGCCGCCAAGTCGACGCGCGGCACGGATTTGCCGACCACGGAATACGCACTCACTTCCTTGACCGCAACGTCGTCGGCGAGCTCGAGCCGGATGGTCTCGTCCGCGATCAACTCGCCATAGCTGACGCTGCGGTTGTCATGGCCGCGGACCAGCCCATCCTCGATCGTGAGGTCACTCTCCGCCAATTCGAGCCGCGCGGCCGCGCGCGCGAGCAAAAAGTGCCGCGCTTGCGCAGCGGCCTTGCGCAAGGGAACAGCGGTGATCTGGATGGTTTCGCTTGCGATCGTCGCGCCCTGGTTCGGCACCACGGCGGTATCGCCGAGGATCACGACCACGCGGGCAAAGGAGACGTCGAGTTCTTCGGCGACGATCTGTCCGAGCGCGGTGCGGATGCCGGTGCCGAGATCGACATGGCCGTTGTAAGCGTTGACGGAACCATCGGCCGTGATGGTGATGAAGGTCTCGAACGCGCCTTCCGCGCCCAGCACCGCGGGGCGGACGACCGACAGTGAGCCGAGCATGCGTTGCTCTGGAGACCGCGCGTCCGTCATTAATCGCGCGCCTCGAGCGCGTGGCCGGCGGCGCGCATCGCGGCGCGGATGATCTCGATATGGGCACCGCAGCGGCAGAGATTGTAGCGCAGCGCTTCCAGCACCTCGTGTTCGGACGGATTTGCATTGCGCGTGAGCAGCGCCTTGGTGGTGATGATCATGCCGTTGAGGCAATAGCCGCATTGCGCGGCCTGTTCGCGAATGAATGCATCCTGCACCGGATCGGGATGCTCGCGGCTGCCGAGGCCCTCGAGCGTGACGATGTCGTGCCCCGCACAGCCCTCGATCGGAATCACGCAGGAGCGCGCCGCGACGCCGTCGATCAGCACCGCGCAGGCGCCGCACTCGCCGAGCCCGCAGCCATATTTCGGTCCGTTCAATTCGAGATCGTTGCGCAGCACATAAAGCAATGCGGTGTCGGGAGCGGCGTCGACATCATGATTCCTGCCGTTGACGGTCAGGCGCATTGCCCTGGTTCTCCCCTGATGTTTGCGCTGCAACGTCAGCGTCAAATCCGCCGGTGAGGATAACGTTTGTATACAAACGTGCAAGCGGCGGCATGCCGCGCTGCAGCGAGTGCACGCTTTATGAACAGGGTGCGCAAGCGAATGGCAGGGTTTGATTGCAAAGGCTGCTTGACAGGCTTGAGGCTCGCGCGCAGGATCATTCGTATACGAACGATATAGGCAGGGAGGCGGAAGCGCAGTATGATCGACCGCCACCACAAGTCCAGGCTTGGTCACGATGGCTGACACAATGACCGTCGCCGCCGGCGACAAGATCCGCTGCGATGCCTGTCCGGTGATGTGCTACATCAAGCCGGGCGCGGCCGGCGCCTGCGACCGTTATGCCAATCACGACGGCACGCTGGTGCGCGTCGATCCGCATGTCGTGCTGGAGCGCACCGTCTCGCATGGCGGCAAGCTGGTGCCGTTCCAGGTGAGCGGCGACTGGGACGGCAAGATCGTCCGTCAGCCCGAACTGTTCGTCACCGCGATCGGCGCCGGAACCACCTATCCTGACTACAAGCCGGCGCCCTTCATCGTGTCGTCGGAGGTCGACGGCATCGACATGGTCACGGTGGTGACCGAGGGCATTTTCTCCTATTGCGGCGTCAAGGTGAAGATCGACACCGACCGCTATCTCGGGCCGGAGACCGCGACCGTGCGCGCGGACGGCGAGGCGGTCGGCCATGTCACGACCAGTGAATATGGCTCGCAGATGCTCTCGCTCGGCGGCGTGCATCATCTGACCGGCGGCTCCAAGAAGGAAGGCCGCGTCACCTGCGACACGCTGATGGATCTCTCCAACTGCAAGGCGGTGGAGCTGACCATCGACGGCGGCGCCACCGTCGTGGTGCAAGCCGGCAAGCCGCCGATCGTCAACGGCACGGCCGAAGAGCGCATGCGGGTCGGCTGCGGCTCGGCGACCATCGGCATGTTCGCCAAGCAATGGCACGGCAAGGTCGATGAAGTCGTGGTGGTCGACGACCACATCACCGGCGTGCTCAGCGAGCATCAGGCCGGTAAGCTGCTCGACATCGCCGACACCGGCATCAAGATGAAGGGCCGCCGTTCGACGCCCGGTCGCTATTTCCAGGTCGCCGATCCCGGCACCGGATGGGGCGGCACCAACATTTCAGATCCGCTGTCGATCCTCGGGCCCTTCAATGCCAAGGAGGCGCGGCCGGGACTGACCATGCTGATGGTCTCGACGACAGGCGAGCATGCCTCGTACTACGTGCTCGACGAGGTCTTGAGGCCGGTCGAGACCGAGATGCCGGCGGATCTGAAATTCTCGGTCGAGCGCATCCAGGAGAATTGCGAGCCGGCGCTGTGCACCGTGCTGTTCATGGGCGGCGCGGGCGGATCGCTGCGCGCCGGCGTCACCGACAATCCGGTGCGGCTGACCCGCTCGGTGAAGGATGCGCTCACAAGGGTGACTAGCGGCGGCGCGCCGGTTTATGTTTGGCCCGGCGGCGGCATCACCTTCATGGTCGATGTCACGCAGATGCCGGCCGGCGCCTTCGGTTACGTGCCGACCCCGGCACTGGTGGCGCCGATCGAGTTCACGATGCGGCTGTCGGATTACGCGGCGCTCGGCGGTCATATGGACTACGTCCGGCCGCTGTCGTCGCTGCGGGACAGCGCCGAAGTCCGGCCGATGCCATTCCTCCCAGGACGGCGCGCATGAGCCGGCTCCCGCAAATCGCGCTTCTTCCTGACGGCAAGCGGCTGCATTTGCAGGACGGTCCGATTGATCTGGTCATCGAGGCCAAGGGCCGGGATGCGGACGTCAGTGCCGCCTATCGGGCCGCGGCAGCGCGCTTCACCGGTTTGCTTGACGAACTCTGCGCGGAACTAGCCGGGCTACGCAGTGCGGCCGATCCGCAGCGGTGCACGTTGAAGGGCGTGGTCGCCCGGCGCATGCATGCGGCCGTCGCGCCGTTTGCCGCCGACGGTTTCATCACGCCGATGGCGGCCGTCGCGGGTTCGGTCGCAGAGGAAATCCTCGGCGCGATGCGGCAGGCGGCGGTGCTCGACCGCGCCTATGTCAACAACGGCGGCGACATTGCCTTGCATCTCGCAGCCAACGAACAGTTCACCGTCGGCCTGATGGATCGGCCGGACCGCCATGGCGTGATGCGCACCATGACCGTAGATAGCGACATGCCGGTCCGCGGCATTGCGACCAGCGGCCGCCACGGCCGCAGCTTCTCGCTCGGCATCGCCGATGCCGTCACCGTGCTGGCGCGGACGGCAGCACAGGCCGATGCCGCCGCAACCGTGATCGCCAATGCGGTCGATCTGCCCAGCCATCCCGCGATCCTGCGCATTCCGGCGTGCGAATTGCAGCCGGACAGCGATCTCGGCGCGCGGCTGGTGACTCGCGACGTCGGACGGCTCGCGGAACACGAGATCGATCAGGCGCTCGAGGCGGGGGCGGCGCGGGCACGCGACCTCCTGATGTCGGGATTGATCGAGGGCGCGGCATTGCGTCTACTGGGCGAAACGCGGCTTGTCGGTGCAACTGGGAACGAGACGCCGGCGTCGCACGCGTTTCAAGGAAGAACGTCAGAAATCATGCTGCAGGCATGACCGGGAGCGAGGCAAGATGAGCGCCGTCATTCGCAAGATCGTCACCGTGGTCGAGGAGACCCATCTGGAGATGGGCAAGACCATTGCACCGCCGACAAGGCGGGCCGCTGCGATCGCCGTGATCGAGAACCCCTTTGCCGGCCGTTATGTCGAGGATTTGTCGCCGCTGATCACGATCGGCGAGGAGCTCGGCGAATTGCTGTCGAAGCGGGCAATTGCCGCGCTCGGCATCGACGGCGCCAAGGCGCACAGCTACGGCAAGGCCGCCGCCGTCGGCGAAAACGGCGAGCTCGAGCACGCGGCGGCGATCCTGCACCCCAAGATGGGCGCGCCGGTCCGCAAGGTGCTCTCCAAGGGCGCCGCGCTGATCCCATCGTCGAAGAAGCGCTCGGGTCCCGGCACCACGCTGGATATTCCGCTCGGGCACAAGGACGCTGCCTTCGTACGCAGCCATTTCGACGGCATGGAGGTGCAGATTAACGACGCGCCGCGGGCCAACGAGATCATGGTCGCGGTTGCGGTCACCGACAGCGGACGGCCGCTGCCGCGCGTCGGCGGGCTGACGGTCGGCGAGATCAAGGGCGAAGACGGATTGCGATAATCTCTTTGAAGAAAAACTGGAGGACGGGATGCGTGGTTATTTCGTAGGGGCGGGATTGGCGATCGCGGTCGCGACCATGGCAACGAGTGCCATGACAACGCAGGCCATGGCGCAGAGCGAAATCAAGATCGGAGAGATCAACTCTTATTCCTTGCTGCCGGCGTTCACCGAGCCCTATCGCAAGGGCTGGCAGCTCGCGGTGGAGGAGATCAACGCGGCCGGCGGCATCAACGGCAAGAAGCTCGTCGTCGTTTCCAAGGATGACGGCGGCAAGCCTGCGGATGCGCAGACCGCGGCCAACGAACTGGTGTCGAGCGAGAATGTCGCGATGCTCACCGGCACGTTCCTGTCCAATATCGGCCTTGCCGTCAGCGATTTCGCCAACCAGAAGAAGGTGTTTTTCCTCGCGGCTGAGCCGCTGACCGACGCCATCACCTGGTCGAAGGGCAACCGCTACACGTTCCGCCTGCGGCCGTCGAACTACATGCAAGCGGCGATGCTGGTGGAAGAAGCCGCAAAACTTCCCGCAAAGCGTTGGGCGACGATCGCGCCGAACTATGAATACGGCCAGTCGGCGGTCGCGGTGTTCAAGAAGCTGATGTCGGAGAAGCGGCCCGACATCCAGTGGGTCGACGAGCAGTGGCCGCCGCAGGGCAAGATCGACGCCGGCCCGGTGGTGCAGGCGGCGGCTGCGGCGAACCCCGAGGCGATCCTCAACGTCACCTTCGGCGCCGACCTCGTCAAGCTCGTGCGCGAAGGCAACACCCGCGGCCTGTTCAAGGGCCGCACGGTGGTGAGCTTCCTGACCGGCGAGCCGGAATATCTCGACCCGCTGAAGGACGAGACGCCGGAAGGCTGGATCGTCACCGGTTACCCCTGGTACTCGATCAAGACGCCCGAGCACGACGCGTTCCTGAAGGCCTATCAGGCCAAGTACAACGACTATCCGCGGCTCGGCTCGATCGTCGGCTACCAGACCATCAAGGCGGCGGCGGCGATCCTCGCCAAAGCCGGCTCGAGCGATCCGGAGAAGCTGATCGCGGCGGCGGAAGGCATCTCGATGCCGTCACCGTTCGGCGAGATCACCTTCCGCAAGATCGATCACCAGTCGACGCTCGGGGCCTTCACCGGCAAGACCGCGCTGAAGGACGGCAAGGGCATCATGGTCGACACCGCCTATCGCAAGGGCTCGGACTATCTGCCTGGTGATGCCGAGATCGAGAAGCTGCGGCCGAAGGATTGAGCTTTTTACTCCCTCGCCCCGCTCTTGCGGGGAGAGGGTTGGGGTGAGGGGCTATCTCCGCGAGCGAGCGCGTGGAGAGTCCCCCTCACCCGAATTCAAGCTGGCGCTTGAATTCGACCTCTCCCCGCAAGCGGGGCGAGGTGAAGGAAAGTGACGCTTGTAATCTCCAACGCGGACCGCCCATGGCTTTCTACGTCGTCCAGTTCCTGACCGGTCTTGCCAGCGCGGCGTCGCTGTTCCTGGTCGCTTCGGGCCTGTCGATCATCTTCGGCGTGACGCGGATCGTGAATTTCGCACACGGCGCGTTCTACATGCTCGGCGCATACGTCGCCTTCACCTTGACCGAGCGCTTCGCCGGCGCGTTCGGCTTTTGGGGCGGCATCATCGTCGCGGCGCTGGCGGTTGCTGCGATCGGTGTGCTGGTCGAGATGGTGCTGCTGCGCCGGATCTATCATTCGCCGGAGCTGTTCCAATTGCTCGCAACCTTCGGCCTCACGCTGATGGTCGAGGACCTCGTGGTGCTGATCTGGGGGCCGGACGATCTGGTCGGCCGCCGCGCGCCCGGCTTCAAGGGCGCGATCGATTTCTTCGGCCAGAATATCCCAAGCTATGATCTGTTCCTGATCGTGCTCGGGCCGGTCGTGCTCGGCGTGCTCTGGCTATTGTTCCAGCGCACCCGCTGGGGCGTGCTGGTGCGCGCGGCGACGCAGGACCGCGATATGGTCGCGGCGCTCGGCGTCAATCAGAAATGGCTGTTCACCAGCGTGTTCGCGCTCGGCGTCTTCCTCGCCGCCCTCGGCGGCGCGCTGCAGATCCCGCGCGATGCGGTCAACCATGCGATGGATTTGCGCGTCATCGTCGAGGTCTTCGTCGTGGTCGTGATCGGCGGCCTCGGCAGCATCATCGGCGCCTTCGTCGCGGCGGTGCTGGTCTCGGAGCTCAATGCCTTCGGCATCCTGATCTTCCCGAAGATCTCCATCATCCTGGTATTCCTGGTGATGGCGGTGGTGCTGATCGTCCGTCCGTGGGGGCTGTTCGGCAAGCCGGAGGCCCCAGTGCGGCGCACGCCGGGCCTCACCGTCAATCCGTGGCGGCCGCTGACGATGAATGAACGGATGGCCGCGATAGCGGTGCTCATTGTCGCCGCCGCGCTGCCGTTCGTCGCCGGCAATTACCTGCTCACCGTCGGCTCGGAGATCGCGATCTTCGTGATCTTCGCGGTCAGCCTGCACTTCCTGATGTCGGTCGGCGGGCTCGCCTCGTTCGGCCACGCCGCCTATTTCGGCCTCGGCGCCTATGGCGTGGCGCTGCTTGCCAAGATGGCGGGTCTGCCGATGATCGCCTGCCTGCTGCTCGGCCCGCTGCTGGGGCTCCTGGGCGCCGCCGTGTTCGGCTTCTTCGCGGTGCAGCTCTCGGGCGTCTATTTCGCGATGCTGACGCTGGCGTTTGCCCAGATCGTCTGGTCGATCGCGTTCCAGTGGGTGTCGGTCACCGGCGGCGACAACGGCATCCTCGGGGTCTGGCCGGAAAAATGGGCGGCGAGCCCGTCGCATTTCTACTGGCTGTCGCTCGGCATCGCCGCGCTCGCGGTCGTGATCCTGCGTATCATCGTGTTCTCGCCGTTCGGCTTTGCGCTGCGCGCCACGCGCGATTCGCCGCTGCGCAGCGAAGCCGTCGGCATCAACGGCAAGCGGATCCAGTGGACCGCCTTCGTGATCGCGGGCACGGTTGCCGGCCTTGCCGGCGCGCTGTTCGCTTATCTCAAGGGCAGCGTGTTCCCCGACAACATGGGCATCTCGCTGTCGGTCGATGCGTTGGTCATGGTGCTGCTCGGCGGCGTCGAGACGGTGTCGGGCGCGGTGGTCGGCGCGATCGTCTACAAGGCGCTCAACATCTGGCTGGTCAGCCAGACCGACTGGTCGAAGCTCGTGCTCGGCGCCTTCGTCGTGTTGATCGTGGTCTCCTTCCCGAAGGGCATCGTCGGCACGCTGGAAGCTTTCCTGCATCGTCGGCGCAAATCTTCGTCGTCGGCGTCGCCCGCGCTGACCTCCCGCATCGAGACTGCCGAATGAGCATGGTCCCCACATTGCTGTCGGTCGAGGGGCTGACCAAATCCTATGGCGGCGTGCATGCCGTGCGCGGCGTCTCGTTCGAACTGCGCGCCGGCGAGATTTTGGCGCTGATCGGACCGAACGGGGCGGGCAAGAGCACCTGCTTCGATATGCTCAACGGCCAGAACATCCCCGATAGCGGCCGCATCCGCGTGCTGGGGGCGGAGACCACCGGCAAGAAGCCGCGCGTGATCTGGCGGATGGGCGTCGGTCGCACCTTCCAGATCGCGGCGACGTTCCCGACCATGACGGTGCGCGAGAACGTGCAGGTCGCACTGGTCTCGCATGGCGGGCAATTGTTCAACCTGTGGGCCTCGACCGCGCGGCACGCCCGCGACGAGGCCGGTCGGCTGCTCGATCTGGTCGGCATGGGTGCCTATGCGGAGCGGCCCTGCGGCGAGCTCGCCTATGGCGACGTCAAGCGGCTCGAGCTTGCGATCGCGCTCGCCAACCAGCCGAAGCTGCTCTTGATGGATGAACCAACCGCCGGCATGGCGCCGCGCGAGCGCGTCGAGCTGATGCGGCTGACGGCGCGGATCGCGCGCGAGCAGTCGATCGGTGTTCTCTTCACCGAGCACGACATGGACGTGGTGTTCGAGCATGCCGACCGCATCCTGGTGCTCAACCGCGGCAGCCTGATCGCCGAGGGCTCGCCCGAAGAGGTCCGCGGCAACGCCCAGGTGCGCGCGATCTATCTCGGCGAAGGCCTGGTCTACGACGCGCGGCACCGCGAGGGAGCATCGGCATGAAGCTCACGGTGAAGGACCTCAACAGCTTCTACGGTCCGGCGCATATCCTGTTCGACATCGCGCTCGAGGTCGGCGAGGGCGAAGTGGTCGCGTTGCTCGGCCGCAACGGCGCCGGCAAGTCGACCACGTTCCGCTCCATCGTCGGCCTGGTCGAGAACCGCTCCGGCCGCGTGATGTTCGAGGGCAGAGACGTCTCTGAGCTGCCGACCCATGCGATCGTGCGCGGCGGGCTCGGCTATGTGCCGGAGGAGCGGCGCATCTTCACCGATTTGACGGTCGAGGAGAATCTCGAGGTCGGCCGCCAGCCGAAGCGGCCGGGTGCGCCGCAATGGGATCGCGACAAATTGTTCAAGTTGTTCCCCAACCTCGGCGAGATGCGCGGCCGGCCGGGCGGGCGCATGAGCGGCGGCGAGCAGCAGATGCTGACGATCGCACGCACCTTGATGGGCAATCCGTCGCTGGTGCTGCTCGACGAACCGTCGGAAGGTCTGTCGCCGAAGATCGTCGAGCAGATGGTCGATGCGATCCTGGCGATGAAGAAAGAGGGCGTCAGCATCGTCGTGTCAGAGCAAAATCTGCATTTCGCCCGGCTGATCTCGGATCGCGCCTACATCATCGAGCGCGGCCGGATCTGTTTCGGCGGCACCATGGCGGAACTCGATGCGCGTCCGGATGTCCGCGACGCGCATCTGTCGCTGTAAAGGGCGGGGTGGACAATGGCGAGGAGTGCTGCACAGAAGCGAAGCGTCAAGGCGGCCAAGCCCGGTTACGTGCTCGACGAGCAGATCGGCTTCATCCTGCGCCAGGTGTCGCAGCGCCACGCCGTGATCTTCGCCCGCGAGATCGGCATCAATTTGACGCCGACGCAGTGGGCCGCGCTGTCGAAGCTGTCGGAGGTCGGGGCGTGCTCGCAGAACCAGCTCGGGCGGCTCACCTCGATGGACGTTGCGACCATCAAGGGCGTGATCGATCGCCTGACCGCGCGCGGCCTGACCGAGACCTCGCCCGATCCCGACGACGGCCGCCGCCTGCTGGTGAGCCTGACGCGCGCCGGCCAGCAGATGGCCGACAAGGCAGCTCCGAATGCGCTTGTGATCTCCCGCGAGACGCTGGCGCCGCTCGACGCCAAGGAGCGCGAGACGCTGATGGCACTGCTCGGGAAATTACGCTGACGCAATCTATCACCGTCACCCTGAGGAGGTCGCGAAGCGACCGTCTCGAAGGGTCGACGGCCCGGCCGTGGCCCCACGTGGGCCGTGCATCCTTCGAGGCTCGCTGCGCTCGCACCTCCAGCGACAACGGCGAAGCCGTTGCGCGGGGATGACGGGACACATCGTTCGCGCTCCCTACTTCGCCACGATCGCGCACCGTAGGATGGGTAGAGCGCAGCGAAACCCATCATTGGTACCGGCGGCGAGATGGTGGGTTTTGCTTCGCTCTACCCGCCCTACGATCTCAGGCCGAACGCCAGCGCAACGGCACCGACCAGCACCAGGCTGAGGGCCCACACCGTGTCCAGGTTGAACCAGCTCCGGGCCACGAATTTGAGACCGAGATAGCGGTAGACCAGCCACGCCAGGCATCCACCGGCGGCGATCATTGCGCCGGCATGGACGATGGAGACCAGCACGGCCATGGTGAGACTGGTGTCGATCAGGCTGTTGGCCGCCGCATGGCCTTGGTCCGGCTCGGCTGCGCGGCATAGTCCGAGATAGATCGGCACCAGCATCAGCGCCGCGCCATGGGCGATCGCCACCGCGAACGACCACAAAGCGAGCTGCGTCGGCGGTATCCGCGCCAGAGCCCGCGGATGGCGCCGGTCGATCAGCCGATAGATGCCGAAGCCGATTACAAGCACGCTCGCGCCGATCCGGATCGTGCGCTGCCATTCGACGAGGGTGATCAGCAGCGCGAAGGGCAGGATCACGAGCAGCATCGCCAGCAGATGACCGATTGCGAGCGGGCCAAGCGCGGCGAGCAGCGCGCGCGAACTCCTCTGCATCAATCCGGCCGAAACCGCGAGCGGCCAGCCCATGCCCGGGTTGATCCCGTGGTAGAGGCCGCTCGCAATCACCGCCAGCCACAACCAAGCCGGTGTCCAGTCGGCTGCACTCACATTCACGCCGATGGATAGCAGAACGAATCCGTCGAGCAGTCGCCGCCGTCGAGCCGGATCTGGTGCGCGCGGTACCCGTCGGGGAGGCTGACCCAGTAGTCCTTGGCGAGTTCAAGCCCGCCGCCCGGGCTGGCATGCGCCATCACCTCGGCGCCGGGAATGCCGTCGGGATAGAACTGGTCGTCCCAGGTCGAGTACAGCGAATTGGTCCAGTAGACCCGCTTGCCGTCGCGGCTGATCTCGACCATTTGCGGACCGCCGGCAAATGTCTGGCCGTTGGGATGCGGGGTGCGCCGGGCGATGCCGCCGATGTGCACCGATCCGGCGAGCTTCGGCTTGCGCGGATCGCGGACATCGTATTGGCGCATCTCGCCGGTGGCCCAGCAGGAGACGTACAGGAACCTGTCGTCCATCGACAGGTCGATGTCGGTCACCAGCGGCGGCACGGCGCCGAAACCCTGCAGCAGGGGCGGCAACTGCTCCTTGGGCGCGGGCTCGGGCGGGATCGTCGCCGTCTTCTCGATGTGAAACTTGCCGCCCTCGCGCCACCAGGTCCAGATCGAACCTTCGAGGTTGGTGGTGTCGACCACGACGCCGACGAAGCCGTATTCGCGAACCGGATCGTGCGCTGGCCGCACCTCCAGCGCCATCTGATGGTTGGCGCCGAGATCGATGGTCTGCACATTGCGACGCGCGCGCAGATCCCAGAAGTGGATGCGATGGCCGTATTTGTTCGAGAGCAGGTCTTCCGGCGCGATGCCGTTCTCGAATTGCGGCGGCAGCGCCCATTCGCTGCTCACCATGTAGTCGCGCGGCAGGTTCCACCAGAAATCATAGTGCTTGGTCTGGGGACCGCGATCGATCTCCCAGCGTCCGAGCACCTCGAAGGTCTCGCAATCCATGATGAAGACGCCGGGCGGCCCGTCGGTGCCGTCCTTGCCGCCGCCGCCGAGCGTGGAGACATAAATGCCGTCCGGTCCGCAGTGGATGGTATGCGGCCGCGAATAGCCGGTCTTCCTGAACACCTCCTCAGGCTCGATGATCTTGTGGATCTTGGCCTGCGTCGGATCCGGCTTGGTGTCGATGACGTAGATCCGCGACGACCGCATGCCGGGCACGATGAGATAGCGGCGCTCGATGAAGGCATGGCCCGCAAGCGGGGACAATGCCGACGAGCACGCGTTCCAGCCGAAATGGTGAAACTCGTCGCCCTTGTTGGGCATCGTCACGGTGTGGACGATCTTGCTGTAGGTCGGCGAGCCCGGCTTGACGTCGATGACGGCAAGCGCGTCGGGCTTGGAAAAATCCGGGCTGAGCAGCACGGTGTAGGCGAAGTTCTCCGCCGGAGCTTCCATCGCAAGCTTCGGCGACGCATGAAACGTGGGATCTGGCCTCATCGTCATCGTGCTGCCTCCTGTTTGCCTGGTGTGGACCAACACGGCACGGCGGCATGCGACGGGAACTTAATCGTCGCGTGGCTCTTGCGAGCGCCGCCGGCTAGGTTCGCGTGGCGGCACGATACACCTCAATGATGACGGGTGGAAACAAGTTACGGAAGCGGCGCGGCAAAGCCACGCGGTGCCGAGCCTATGATCCGGCAGCCCCTTCAAGAGGTTGGGCAAGCCTCGCTGTGTGTCCCTGCGGAACCAATGTCTCACCGTCACCCTGAGGAGCGCGCAGCGCGTCTCGAAGGGTAGACGGCCCGGCTGCGGGCCGGGCAGCCTTCGAGGCACGCTGCGCGTGCACCTCCAGCGACAACGGCAGAGCCGTTGCGCGGGGGGGGGGGGGGGACGGATTAAGAGTTGTTCTCGCCCACTACTTCGCGACGATCTCCGGCACCTTGCCTGCGGGCGGCGTGTTGCGGCTGCGCTGGGTGCGGACGATGCCGTCGATGATGGTCATGCCGATGCCAGGGAGGTCGCCGAGCTGAACGCTCTCCAGGATGTTCTTGCCCGGCGAGTGCTGCGCCTTGTCCATCAGCACGAAATCGGCGGAGCGGCCGACCTCGATCAGGCCGCAGTCGAGCTCGCGCATCCGCGCGGTGTTGCCGGTCGCAAGGCAGAATGCGAGCTCAGCAGGCAGCTCGCCGAGCGAGGACAGCAATGAGACCATCCGCAAGATGCCGAGCGGCTGCACGCCGGAGCCGGCCGGTGCGTCGGTGCCGAGGATGACGCGGTGCAGATCGCCCATCTCGCGCGCGGTGCGCAAGGTGAACAGCGCCGAGCGTTCGTTGCCGTTATGCACCAGCTCGAGCCCGCGCTTGCAGCCCTCGCAGATGCAGCGGATCTGGTCGTCGGGCAGGGCGGTGTGGCCGCCGTTGATGTGGCCGACCACGTCGGTGTCGGCCTCCAGCACCACGTCCTTGTCGATCAGGCCGGAGCCCGGGATCGACGGGCCGCCGGTGTGGATCGTGCTTTGAATGCCGTATTTGCGCGCCCAGCCGACCATCTTCCGCGCCGTCGGTCCGTCCTTCACGCCACCTAGCCCGACCTCGCCGAGCAGCTTGACGCCGGCGGCGGCCATTTCCTTGAAATCGTCCTCGACCATCTCGCATTCGATGACGGGCGCGCCGGCGTGCACCTTCACGCCGCCCGGCCGCAGCGTCCAGAACGCGCGCTGCGCGAAGATCGCCATCGCCTTCACGCCGACCACGTCGCGCGGCCGGCCGGGCATGTGCACTTCGCCGGCGGAGATCATGGTGGTGACGCCGCCATGCAGATAGCTGTCGATCCAGTTGATCTGGTTCTGCCGCGGCGTCCAGTCGCCGGCGACGGGATGCACGTGGCTGTCGATCAGGCCGGGCGCGACCGTCGTGCCCATGGCGTCGACGATCGTGGTGGCGCCGTCGGTGTCGACGTCCTTGAGGCGGCCGATCGCAGTGATCTTGCCGTTCTCGGCGACGATGGTATCGGCGTCCAGGATCGGCTTCTCCAGCGCTCCCGACAGCAATAGCCCGATATTGCGGATCACCAGCTTGCTGGGACCGGTGGCCTGGGGCGCGTCGTGAGCCATGGGTGTTTTCCTTCTGTTTTCTTTCCGAAATTGCCCGGGAATTTGAGCCCGGCTTGACTTTTCGATCAAGCCGGATTATTCGTTTGTATACGAATGATCGTATACAAACGATCCGGCCGGTCAACTGGTTCAAGTCCTTGCCCGCCGCAGCACAAATCAGGGGTTGGTGCGATGAGCAATTTCAACCAGGAAAGCGTCCTCAGCGTCCATCACTGGACCGACACGCTGTTTTCCTTCAAGACCACGCGCAATCCGTCGTTCCGCTTCCGCAACGGCGAGTTCACCATGATCGGGCTCAAGGTCGGCGAGAAGCCGCTGCTGCGCGCTTACAGCGTCGCCAGCGCGAATTACGAGGACACGCTCGAATTCTTCTCGATCAAGGTTCCGGACGGTCCGCTCACCTCGCGCCTCCAGCACCTCAAGGAAGGCGATGAGATCATCGTCAGCCGCAAGGCCACCGGCACGCTGGTCATCGACAATCTCGAGGACGGCCGCAACCTCTATCTGATCGGCACCGGCACGGGCCTCGCGCCGTTCCTCAGCGTGATCAAGGATCCCGAGACCTATGACCGGTTCGAGAAGGTCGTGCTGCTGCACGGCTGCCGCCGCGTCAAGGAGCTCGCCTACGGCGAGATGATCACCGAGAAGCTGCCGCAGGACGAACTGATCGGCGAGCTGGTGCGCGACCAGCTGATCTACTATCCGACCGTGACGCGCGATCCGTTCCGCAACCGCGGCCGCATCACCGACCTCATCACCTCGGGGAAGCTGTTCGCCGACATCGGCCTGCCGGCGCTCGATGCCGCGCATGACCGCGTCATGATCTGCGGTTCGCCGGCGCTGGTCGCCGACACCCGCACGCTGCTGAATGGCCGCGGCTTCGCTGAGGGCAATCACGGCGAGCCAGCGCAGTTCGTGGTGGAGAAGGCGTTCGCCGAGCGCTAAAGCTTCGCGCTGATCTCCAGCCCCGTCGTTGCGAAGAGTTCACGGCAAAATTGCACAGCAATTTTGCGCTGAAGCGACGAAGCAATCCATCTTCCGGTACAGCCGGGAGCAATGGATTGCTTCGCGTCGCTTGCGATGGGCTGATGCGTTAGGGCCTGACCGCGGGCGTCTCGATCGGCATGCCGCGCGCCCGCGACATCAGATAGAGCTCGAGCTCGATCAGCTCGGGCGAGCCATAATCATAAGCCTGCGCGCGGATGCCGGTGATGCAGGCGCGCAGCCGCCGCTGCAACGATCCCAGCGATTGCCATTCCAGCCGATAGAGCGGATAGCCGGTCGGCTGCGCTTGCGTGATCGGGCTGCCCGCGAGCTTCTTGTCCCAATTGTCGTCGTGGCAATTCGCGCAGGCCAGATTGAGCTGGCCCTGCCGCTGCGTGAACAGCGCATGGCCCTTCTCAATGGATGGCGCGAGCTCCGGATCGTCGCCGGCCGCGATCGGCATTCCCCGTGATTGCTGCGCGACATAGGCCGTCAGCGCCAGCAGCTCGCGGCTCTCATAGACGAATGGCGAGGCCTGCTGGTGGTTGGTGCGGCAGAGGTTGATCCGCGCTTCGAGGTCGACCGGTCTCCCCAGCGCCTTCTCGAACGCGGGATAGTGCGCCGCGACGCCTTTCATGGTGAGCCGCGCATCATTGTGGCAGTCGGCGCAGGCCTTGTCGGCGCTGCCGGCCTTGCGCTTCCACAGCGCCTCGCCGTCGAGCACGAACAGCATGCCGGGATTGGCGGTGTCCTCGTCCTGCATCGCCCTGGTGTCCGGGCTCATGAAGCTATAGCCGGAGCGGCGTTCGGCTTGCGGAATCTCAGTGGCGAGCGCCGCGCCTGCCACAGCCGTCAGCAGCGCGATGCAGACCGCAATCCTCATTCGACCGTGATCGAAGCCTGCGCGGTCTCCGAAAATCCCTTGTCGCCGATCCACTCGAACTCGAACTTGCCGCTCTCGCTTACCGTGGTGAAGAAGGTGATGAACGGATTGGCCGCGATCGCAGGATAAAGATCGGCGCGGAACACTTCCGTGCCGTTGAAGCGGCAGGTGAAGCTCGTAATGATGTCGCGCGGCACCACGTCGCCCGACGCGGTGTGGCGATAGCCGGTCTCCATGATGTGCGACATCAGCGTCTTGATCTCGATGACGCTGCCGCGCTTGGCCTTCTTCGGCACGTTGATCAGGGCGGACGGCATCAGATCGCCTCCTCGGTGCAGGCGGCGAGCGTCACCACGACGTCAGCGGTCGCCGACCAGAACGTGTCATCCGAGAGCCGCGCGATGGCGGTGACCTTCTGGCTGTCGGCGAGGCGGATGCGCGTCGACACCTGGGCACGCCCGGCGCGCGGCCCCAGATAGAAATTGCCGATGTTCGGCTGCGGGTTCTTCTCGTTGAAGACGTGGATGCTCTTCACATACTCGTCCGCGGTCATCGGGCTCGCGACGCTGACCGTCATCGGCACCGTGTTGCCGTTCTCGACCAATGGCGGGATGTCGAGTTTGACCTTGCCGGTTCGCACATTGGCTTCGCCGACGACGTTGCGGATCGCGGTCTGCAGCATCGCCGGCGTCGCGTCGGCGGGACGCACGATCACCAGCGCTGCGGCACCTCCGGCGAGGCTCAGAACCGTGCGGCGTGAGGTGTGGATTGAATTCGCCATCGCTTGGTCCTAGTTCCGCAGTGTCACAAGATAGGCCACGATATCCTCGATCTGCTCCGCCGACAGGATCGGCTTGCCGCGCCACGAGGCGCCGACGCGCGTGAGCCCGTCGACGCGATAATAGGACGGCATGATCGTCGCCGCATTGAGATGCGCCGCATCGACCAGCCGGAGCCGCAACTGTCCCTCCGACCAGCGGCCGCCGCTTCCAGCCAGGTTCGGCGCGAGGTCGCCCTGGAACGCCTGCTCGGGAAATGGGCCGCTGTGGCAGAGGATGCAAGTGGAGGAACGCTCGACGATCGAAGCGCGGCCGCGGGTCGCGTCGCCTTTGGTTCCGGTTAGCGAAGCGGGAATCGCATCGCCGACCACGGTATAGGGGCGCAACTCTTCGGCGCTGGCCGGCGCGCAGGCTGCGAACAATGCCGCGGCCAGCAACGTTATCGGGGCGAGCCTAGCCAAAGGCATCTCCCGTAATGGTCTTGAACCAGTCGAGCGCCTGATCGGCCTCGCGCTGACGCAGCTCGCGCGGCGCGTCGACCGGGCTCGTGGTCACCTCCGCCTCGGCATACTGATCCTCCTTGGGCTGATAGATGCCCTTGAGCGAGAAGGCGTAGCCGGGAGCGACGGTGTTGTAGCAGGCGCCATCGAGCCGCGGCGTCTCCGGTGGCTTGCCTGCAAGCGCGTTGACGATCGCGGCTGCGCAAGCCCGGCCTTGCGCGGCCGCCGCCGAGGCGGATTTCGGAATGCCGCCGGCGATCGCGGCATCGCCGATGACGTGGATGTTGGGCACGAGCTTCGAGGCAAAGCTGACCGGATCGATCGGGCACCAGCCGGTGTGGTCGGCGGCACCCGCGATCTCCGCGATCCGGCCGGCCCGTTGCGGCGGGATCACATTCGCCACCGCGGCGGTGTAGTTGCCGAAGTCGGTGACGATTTCGTTGATCGCCGGATCGACCGACGTCACGCGGCCGCCCTGCGACAGTGCGATCCGCTCGATCATGCCGGGATAGAGCTCCGCCCAGGCCTTCTCGAACAGCTTTTGCTGCGAGTAATTGTCCTTGGCGTCGAGCACCAGGATCTTCGACTTCGGCTTCATGGCCTTGAGGTAATGCGCGATCAGGCTGGCGCGCTCGTAAGGCGCCGGCGGACAGCGCAGCGGCGCGGCCGGCACCGCGATCACGACGAGACCGCCGTCGTCCATGGCTTCGAGTTGTTTGCGCAGGAGCATGGTCTGCGCGCCGGCCTTCCAGGCGTGCGGCATCTTCTCGGCGGCTGCCTCGTCATAGCCGGGCAGGGCGTCGAAATGCATGTCGATGCCGGGGGCCAGCACAAGCCGGTCATAGGACAGCGTCGTGCCATCGGAAAGCGTGATGCTGCGCGCCTGCGCATCGACCTTGATGGCCGCCTGTGCGGCGACCGTGACGCCGTCGGCCGCAACCTTGTCGTAGCTGAATTGCTGCGCGGAAAGTTCACGCAGGCCAGCGATCACCTCGTTGCTGAACGGGCAGGCGGTGAAGGTCCTGTTCGGCTCGATCAGCGTAACCTGGAGTTTGGCATCGAGCCGCCGCAGCGCCCGCGCACAAGCCGCGCCGCCGAAGCCGCCGCCGATCACCGCGATGCGCGGGGCGGCTTGCGCCAGGGCCGGACGCGCCAATGCCGCCGCTGCGACGGCAGCGGAGCCACGGACCACATCCCTGCGCGTCGGCAGACGCGTGACGGCCATGCACGAGAATCCGAGAAAAGGAAGCGGCGGCCGGTCGGGCCGCCGCTTCGGGTTTGATCAGGCGAAGGAGATGTTCTGGGTGCGCAGCGGGAAGGAGCGGATGCGCTTTCCCGTCGCCGCGAAATAGGCGTTGAGCACCGCCGGCGCCGCAACGCCGATGGTCGGCTCGCCGACGCCGCCCCAGAACCCGCCGCTCGGCACCATCACGGATTCCACCTTCGGCATTTCGTTGATGCGCATCGAGTTGTAGGTGTCGAAATTGGTCTGCTCGATGCGGCCGTCCTTCACGGTGCAGCCGCCATAAAACAGCGCGCTGAGGCCGTAGACGAAGGAGCCCGCGATCTGCCGCTCCACCTGCGCCGGATTGACGACATAGCCGGGATCGGTGGAGGCGACGATGCGATGCACCTTGATCTTGCTGCCGTCGGTCACCGAGATCT
Source organism: Bradyrhizobium sp. CCBAU 53421 (assembly GCF_015291625.1). Taxonomy (NCBI): domain Bacteria; kingdom Pseudomonadati; phylum Pseudomonadota; class Alphaproteobacteria; order Hyphomicrobiales; family Nitrobacteraceae; genus Bradyrhizobium; species Bradyrhizobium sp. CCBAU 53421. The sequence goes on along the minus strand of NZ_CP030047.1, from coordinate 6,816,445 downwards.
CGGCGGCGCCGGCGACATAGCTGCCATAGCCCATCACCTGCGCAATGCCGCGATAGACGCCCTGCGGCGCCGGCGTGCCCCAGCCGATCTTCTCGGCCACGGCGTTGAGCACGACGAGATGCTTGGGGTGCTTGCCCATCAGCTTGCGGCGGAATTCGAGCGGGTCCTGGCCGACGGCCTGGGCCAGCTCGTCCATGAAGCATTCCATGTAGATCGCGTTGTGATTGACGTTAACGCCGCGCCAGAAGCCCGGCGGGACGTGCGGATTGCGCATCGAGTGCTCGACCAGCAAGTTCGGCACCGCATAGCCGATCGCGGCCTCACCGGATTGCGCGACGCCCTGGAACGCGGCGGGGTCCATGCCGTTCTGCAGCGCTTCCGGCCGCACCGAGAACAGGATGGATTGACCCGACAGCCGGTAATGCAGCGCGACCAGGTTGCTGTCGGCATCGAACGCGCCGGTCAGCTTGCACTGCGTGACCGGGTGATACTTGCCGTGTTGCATGTCTTCTTCGCGCGACCACAACAGCTTGATCGGCGTGCCCGGCATCTGCTTGGCGATCGCCACCGCCTGGCGGACATAGTCGGTCATGCCGCGCCGGCCGAAGCCGCCACCCAGCATCAGCTTGTGCACGTCGACCTTCTCCGCCGGCAGGCCGGAGGCCTCGAGCGCCGCCGCGAACGCTGCCTCGCCGTTCTGCGTGCCGCACCACACCTCGCATTTGTCAGGCGTGTAGAGTACGGTGGCGTTCATCGGCTCCATCGTGGCGTGGTTCTGGTAGGGGTAGCTGTAGACCGCCTCCACCTTCTTGGCCGCGCTGGCGATCGCCGCCTTGGCGTCGCCGTTCTGGTTGCCGACATAGGCCGGCTGCGCATTGTCGAGGCCTTCGGCGAGCCACTTCGCGATCGTCTCGCTGGAGACCTTGGCATTGTCGCCTTCGTCCCAGACGATCGGCAGCGCGTCGAGCGCAGTCTTGGCGTGCCACCAGGTGTCGGCGACGACGGCAACGGCGCTGTCGCCGACCGGCACCACCTTCTTGACGCCCTTCATGCCTGATATCTTGGCTTCGTCGAAGCTCTTCAACTTGCCGCCGAATACCGGGCAATCCTTGATCGCGGCGTTCAGCATGCCCGGCAGCTTGACGTCGATGCCGTAGGTCATCTTGCCGGTGGTCTTGTCGACGGTGTCGAGCCGCTTCAGGCCCTTGCCGGCGATGGTCCAGTCCTTCGGGTCCTTCAGCTTGACGTCGGCCGGCGGCTCGAGCTTGGCCGCTGCTTCCGCCACCTTGCCGTAGGTCGTGGTCTTGCCCGATGCCGTATGGGTGATGACGCCGTTGGAGACTTTGCACTCGGCGGCTGGCACCTTCCACTCGTTCGCCGCGGCCTGGATCAGCATCACGCGCGCGGTGGCGCCGCCCTTGCGGACATAGTCCTGCGAGGTGCGGATGCCGCGGCTGCCGCCGGTGGAGAAATCGCCCCAGGCGCGCTTGCGGGCGACGCTCTGGCCCGGCGTCGGATATTCGGTGGTGACTTTCGACCAGTCGCACTCCAGTTCTTCGGCGACGAGCTGGGCGAGGCCGGTCAGCGTGCCCTGGCCCATCTCGGAGCGGGCGATGCGGATCACCACGGTGTCGTCGGGCCGGATCACGACCCAAGCGTTCACCTCAGGTGCGCCGTCAGCTGCGCGCACCACGGCGGGGCCGCCGAACGGCAGATCGAGGCCGAGCGCGAGACCGGCGCCGGCGGTTGCCGTACCGATCACGAAAGCGCGGCGATTGAGGCGTGAAGAGAGCTTTGGCATGAGGTGCTGGTTGACGTGCAGATTCATGGCTGCCTCCTCACGCGTTCGCGGCAGCATGGATCGCCTCGCGCACCTGTTGGAAGGTGCCGCAGCGGCAGATATTGGTGATGGCGTCGTTGATGTCGTCGTCTGATGGCTTCGGGTTGTCCTTAAGCAGCGCCGCGACCGCCATGATCATGCCGCTCTGGCAATAGCCGCATTGCGGCACGTCGCTCGCGATCCAGGCGAGCTGCACCTTGTGCATCACGCCGCCCGCCGCGAGACCCTCGATGGTGGTGATCTCCTTGCCGGCTGTCTCGCCGACCGTGACGCCGCAGGAGCGCATCGCGACGCCGTCGACATGCACGGTGCAGGCGCCGCATTGTGCAATGCCGCAGCCGTATTTGGTCCCCGTCAGTCCGACATTCTCGCGAATCGCCCACAGCAGTGGCGTGTCGTCTTCGACGTCTACATTGATTGTCTTGCCGTTGATCTTGAGGTTTGCCATCGCTTTCCCCTGAATGGTCCAATCCTCCGATTGGACTTCGGGGCGATGTTGGCCTCGAAACTGGAACGGTTCAAATCAAGAAAACGCGTTTGCAGTGCGGAAGAAAGTTGATAGCGCGGTGTTTGGTCACGCCCTCACGCGCGACATGCCTGTCATGTCTTTTGCGGCGAGGCGACGGCCAGACGCAGGAAGCTCATGACCGCACCGAGCGCGGCAAATCCGGCCCCGAGCGCCAGCGCGACGGTGGCGCCCTCGCGGTCGGCCAATGCAAAGCAGAGCGCAGCGAGTGCAGCGCCGGTGGTCTGCCCGATCAGCCGTGCGGTCGCAACGATGCCGCTGGCGCTGCCGCTGCGATGTGACGGCGCGCTCGACATGATCGCCTTCATGTTGGGGGTCTGGAAGAAGCCGAAGCCGATGCCGCAGATCATCGTGCGCCAGACGATGTTGGCGATGCTGGGCTCGGCCGGCAGGGTTGCGAGCAGCACCATGCCAAGTCCGAGCAGGAGCATGCCAATGCCGCCGAGGATGCCGGCCGGATAGCGATCCGACAGCCGGCCGCCGATCGGAGCCATGAAGGCGACCACCAGCGGCCAGGGCGTCATGAAGAAGCCGGTCTCGACCTGCGAGCGGTGCAGTATGTCCTCGAAGTAGAACGGCAGCGAGACGAAGGCGAGGCCCTGCACAGCAAATGAGCAGACAGCGGTCGCGGCCGACAGCGCGAAGATCGGCCGGCGAAACAGGTCGATCGGCAGCATCGGCGCCGGATGATCGGCGTGCCGCCGGGTCAGGATCCAGCCGAACAGGATGGCGCCGACCAGCTCGGCGATGACCAGCGCGGGCGCGGCCTTGTGCGCGGCGCTGCCGATGCCGATGATGAACAGGCCGAGGCAGGCGCAGGCCAGTGCGGCGCCGGCGAAGTCGAAGGCGTGGGTGGCGCGCGGCGTCTTCGGCAGCGTTTTCATGCCGATCAGCAAGGCGACGACGCCAAAGGGAATGTTGACGGCGAACAGCCACGGCCATGGACCGAGCGCGAGGATGCCGGAGGCGATGGTCGGCCCGAGCGACATGGCGCTCGCGACCACGAGCGCATTGTGGCCGAAGCCGCGGCCGAGCATCCGGCTCGGATAGACGAAGCGCACCAGCGCGGTGTTGACGCTCATCAGGCCGCTGGCGCCGAGCCCCTGCAAGGTACGCGCGACCAGGAGACTCGGCAGCGACCACGCCAGCGCGCAGCCGAGTGACGCCACCGTGAACAGCAGGAGACCACCGAGATAGATCCGCTGGTGGCCGACGATTTCGCCGAGTGCGCCGAGCGGCAGCAGCGTCGCGACCAGGGCGATCTGGTAGACGTTGACGACCCAGACCACGTCGGCAGGGCTGACATGCAGATCGCTGGCGATCGCGGGCAGCGCGATGTTTGCGATCGCGGTATCGAGCGAGGCCATCGCCAGCGCCGTGAAGATCGCGGCCACCGCCCAGCGCCGGCGTTCCCAAGGCAAGCCATCGGGCAGTCCATCGGTGATCGGCGCAGCAGCCGCGCCGGTGGTCGGGGTCTTCTCGAGCATGCCTGAAATCGTCTCCGGGACCGCCATGTACTACGCCGGCCCGACGTTCCCCAGCCGCGCTGTTGCATGATGCGTATGCGAAGCGGCCTTGCCGGGAACGCCGGCAGGCTGCGGCCGAGAGGGCGATGACACCGGGATGAAGTACGCAAAGACGGTGCGTCATATCGCGCGAGAACCATCCTCATCGTCGTCCTGGCGAAAGCCAGGACCCATTACCCCAAATGAGAATTGTTGCGCGTCGCTGGGGCGGCGATCCCTTCCACAATCCAATTCGGCGGCTATGGGTCCTGGCCTTCGCCAGGACGACACAGCGTTTGTGGCGCGTGAGCGCGATCGATCGAATTCGTGTTCCCGCGCTGCGTCACAGAAGCGCGCCGGAGCGACTTTCGGATAGCTTGCGTCATCGTCGCGATCGACTACGCTTGGCATACAAGGAGGCGCGACGTCAGATCGGGCCGCAAGAGGGGACGCGCGCATTGCACGGACAGGCCGACCGGCGCGGTGAAGCCATGCGAAGCGCCAGCGAGGGAACCCAGCGCCGCGCATTCACCGGCCTCTGGGTCGCGGGATTGCTGGCGATCCTCAGCTTCCTCGTCATCTATCCCGTCTTGATGCTGCTGCTCGGCGCGCTCACCGACACCAATCCGGTGGTCGACGGCATCCGGCTCAGCCTGAGCCATCTGTCGATCGCCAATTTCCTCGCCGTGCTGGCCAATCCGAACGTCGCCGAGGCGCTGCTCAACACGCTGATCGCCTGCGGCGGCGGCACCCTCATCGCGGTTGCAATCGGGCTGCTGTTCTCGTGGATCGTGGTTCGCACCAACACGCCGTTCAAGGGCTTCATCGCCGCGGCCAGCATCCTGCCGCTGTTCGCGCCGCCGCTGGTGGCGGGCGTCGCCTGGGCGATCCTCGGCTCGCCGAAGACCGGGTTGATCAACACGGTGTTCAAGTGGATGGGCTCCGACCTGCGCATCGATCTCTATTCGATGTGGGGCCTGGTGTTCGTGTTCGGCATCTACTACGCGCCCTATGTCTACATGTTCACGTCGTCGGCGTTGCGCAACATGGACCCGAGCCTGGAGGAGGCCGCTGAAATTTCCGGCGCCGGCGCGTTCGCCACCCTGTTCACGGTGACGTTCCCGCTGATCATGCCGGCGATCGTCTCGGGCATGCTGCTGTCGTTCATCGTGATGCTCGGCATCTACGGCATCCCGGCAGTGCTTGGCGCGCCGACCAATCTGAACGTGCTGACGACCTACATCTTCAAGCTCACCAACTGGTCGCCGCCGCTCTACAACACCGCAGCCGCGGTCGCGATCATCCTGATGGTGGTCACGGGGCTGCTGGTCTATCTGCAGCAGAAACTGCTGAGCGGGCGCAGCTACACCACCGTCGCCGGCAAGGCGTTCCGGCCACGCAGCCTCGATCTCGGGCCGTGGCGCTGGCTCACCTTCGCGCTCGGGATGGTCTATCTCCTGGTCGTCGTGGTGCTGCCGTCGCTGGCGCTGATCGTCGCCGCGTTCCGCAAGTTCATGTTCATCCGCGACGCGGCCAGCCTGTTCGACATGCGGCAGTATTCGCTGACGCATTTCGAGAGCATCTTCGACAATCCGCTGACCATGAAGTCGATCTACAACGCGATCGAGGTCGGGGTCATCACGGCGGTGGTCGGCGGCGCGCTCGCCTTTGCGATCGGCTACACCATCCATCGCACCCGCGTCGCCGGGCGCGGCGCCATCGACCTGATCTCGACCTTGCCGGTCGCGATCCCCGGGCTCGTGGTCGGCGTTGCCTATCTCTGGGCCTGGATCGGCGTGCCGGGCGGGCTCTACGGCACGATCTGGATCCTCGCGCTCGCGTTCATCGCGCGCTTCATGCCCGACACCGTGAAGGCGCTGTCGACCTCGTTCCTGCAGATCCATCGCGAGCTCGAGGAGGCGGCCTGGGTCTGCGGCCGGGGCACGCTCGGCACCATCGCGACGATCGTGCTGCCGCTGGCGCGGCCGGGCGTGCTGGCGTCGATGACGCTGCTGTTCGTGCTGGCGATCCGCGAGCTCGGCTCGTCACTGTTCCTCTACACCAGCAACACCATGGTGATGTCGGTGCTGCTGCTCGACTATTACGAGGGCGGCAACATCGGCAAGACCGCGGCCTTCAGCCTGGTGCAGACCGTGCTGCTCGGCGTGCTGATCGGCGGTGCCAACTGGCTGTCGCGCGGCGCGGCGCAGAGCGATGTGGCGCGAACCGGATAACAATAAATATGGGGAGGATTGGCGATGGATAGACGAACCTTCACCACGCTGGCCGTAACACTGGCCTTGGCGAGCGCCGCAACGCTCGCGCTGGCGCCGGCAGCGCTAGCCCAGGAGTTCGGCTCGGCGGAACTGATTGCCGCCGCGAAGGCCGAAGGCAAGCTCGTGTTCTACACCGCGAATTTTGCCGAGATCGAGCAGCAGGTCATCAAGGCCTTCAACAAGCGCTTTCCCGAGATCAAGGTCGAGATGGTCCGCGCCCCCGGCGGCCAGCTGATCACCCGCGTGAAGACGGAAGCCGCGGCCGGCAAGCTGATCGCCGACGTCGTCGACCATTCCGACCGCGCGCTGATGCAGCCGCTGGAAGATCTGTTCCAGGACTACGCGCCGCCGAACGCGGCCGACTACAGCAAGGACGCGCTGATCTCGCCGAAGCTATGGCCGCGCGCCACCATCGCATGGTCGATCGGCTACAACACCGAGCTGGTGAAGGATCCGCCGAAATCCTGGATGGACCTGACCAAGCCACAATACGACAAGCTGATCGGGCAGGTGTTCGCGCAGTCCGGCGGCACCACCTGGACCCGGATCATGTTCGAGCGTCAGGTGCTCGGCGAGGACTACTGGGCCAAGCAGGCCGCGACCCATCCCGTGCTTTATCCCTCCGGCGCGCCGACCGCCGATGCCCTGGTGCGCGGCGAGATCGCGATCGCGCCGCTGCTCTACAACGTGATCTACCAGAAGAAGAAGGACGGCGCGCCGATCGAGATCTTCTTTCCGCCTGAGGGAGCTCCGGTCAATCCCTATGCGAGCGGCATCCCGAAGACGGCTGCCCATCCCAACGCGGCAAAGCTGTTCCTGAACTGGTGCCTGTCGAAGGAAGGGCAGACCTTCATGATCAAGGAGCTCGGCAATCTCACCTCCTTGAAGGAGCCGCCGGCATTTCCGGAAGGGTTCGATCCGAAGGTGGTCAAGCTCTGGTACCCGAAGTTCGACGACTACGTGAAGCTGCACGCCGCGTGGGTCGCGGACTGGGACAAGACGTTCGGCTATCGGCAATAGGCGGCGAGGCAAGCGATGACGGCGACGCTCGAGGTCACCAATCTCAGGAAGCAGTTCGCGATCGGCCGCCCGGCGATCGACGGCGTCAGCTTTGGCGTGCCGGCCGGCGAGATCGTCGTGCTGCTGGGACCGTCGGGCTGCGGCAAGACCACGACACTGCGCTGCGTCGCCGGGCTCGAGCATCCGACCGACGGCGAGATCAGCATTTCCGGCCGGGTGGTGTCGTCGCCTGCACGTGGCATCCTGGTGCCGCCGCGCGCGCGCAACCTCGGCATGGTATTCCAGTCCTATGCGGTGTGGCCGCATATGACGGTGCGGCAGAACGTGATCTATCCGCTCAAGCACCGCACGGTCGGGCGCACCGACGCCACGCGCATGGTCGAGGACGCACTGGCGCTGGTCGGGCTGTCCGACTATGCCGACCGGCCGGTGGTGGCGCTCTCAGGCGGGCAGATGCAGCGTGTCGCGCTGGCGCGCAGCATGGTGTACCGGCCGCAACTCCTGCTGCTCGACGAGCCGCTGTCGAACCTCGATGCCAAACTGCGCCTGCGGCTGCGCGACGATCTCCGCGTCATTCTCAAGCAGACCGGGATGACCGCGCTCTATGTCACCCATGATCAGGCCGAGGCGGTCGTGCTCGGCGACCGGATCGGCGTGATGCGCGACGGCAAGCTGCTGCAGATGGACACGCCCGACGTGATCTACAACCGGCCGGCCGATCTGTTCGTCGCCAACTTCACCGGCGCGACCAACGAGCTCGCCGGCACGCTGGTCGCATGCAACGGCGGCTATGGCACGGTCGATTTCGGCGATGGCCGGCAAGGCGAGGTGGCCTTGTGCCAGACGCTTCATCCCGACGACAAGGTGCGGATTGCGCTGCGGCCCGAGAACATCGCGATCGGCCGGCCCGATGGCGCTAATACGTTCTCGGCCAAGGTACTCGACCGCAGATATCAGGGCACCCAGACCGCCTACGGCATCGAGCTGTTCGGCAAGCGCCTGGAGGCGATCGAGCTCGGCACTGCCGCGCGCCATCAGGTCGGCGTCGAGGCGCCGGTCGCGCTGCCGCGCGAGTGCCTGTGGGCGTATCGCGACAGCGGGCCGGCGTCGCATGACTGAGCAGGCGCTATTGCAACGCCATTCCGGCAGACTTGATCACGGTCGTCAGCTTCTGCTGATCGGCCTTCATCAGGGCGGCGAGCTCATCGAGCGACATCGGCTTGCCCGGAATGTTGGCCAGCGAGAGCTGGCGCTGCACGTCGGGATTCTGCAACGCCGCGTTGATCGCCGCATTGATCTTCTCAAGTAGCGGCGCCGGCGTCGCGGCCGGCACGTAGATGCCGTACCACGGCACGTAGGCGGCCTCGGCAAAGCCGGCCTCCGCGATGGTCGGGACATCGGGCAAATCGGGGACGCGCTTGTCGGTGAACACCGCGAGCGGCTTGACGCTGCCGGCCTTGATGTGCGGCAGCGCGAGCTCGAGCGAGACGATCTCGAAATGCATCAGGTTGGTCATCAGGTCGATCAGCGCCTGCGGCTGGCCCTTGTAGCCGACATTGGTCAGCTTGATGCCGGCGACCTGAAACAGCTTCTGGGCGCTGAGGTCGATCGACGATCCCGTGCCCGGATTGCCGAAGTTGAACTCTCCGGGCCGCTTGCGGGCCAGCTCGACGAATTCGCCGATGGTCTTCACAGGCATGGAAGGATGCACCAGCGCCACGCTTTGATTCCAGACCGCAAGGCCGACGCACCTGAAATCCTTCGCCGCGTTCCAGCCGGCGTCCTTGTAGAGATCCGGGTTGACCAGCAAAGCGGGGCCAGTGACGAGCCAGGTGTAGCCATCCGGCTCGCTGCGCGCGACGGCTGATGTGCCGATATTGCTGTTGCCGCCGGGCCGCGCCTCCACCACGACGGTCTGCTTCCAGTCGCGGCCGACCTGCTCGGTCACGGCGCGTGCGACGATATCGACGATGCCGCCGGCAGGGTAGGGCACGATGATGTGGATCGGCCGGCTCGGGTAGTTGTCCTGCGCCCGAGCCCCAATGCTGCCGGACGCCGCCGTGATCATGGCCGCAAGCAAAGCTATGGCGGTTGTAATGCCGCGCATCTCTCCCTCCCGATATCTCCCGCATCGTTCGTGCGATGCGTGGTCTAGCCGTTGGCCACCAGCGAGCGGATGCTGCGGGCGAGCCCGAGGATGCGCGGCCCGCATTCGCGCTCGATCTGCTCCGCGCTGAAGCGGAACGAAGGGATGCCGCAATTGACCGACAGGCATTCGCCGGCGGGGGTGCGGTACAGCGGCGCGGCGACGCCAAAAATCTCGCGACGCCATTCGCCGAGCGAAACCGCGAAGCCGCGCTCGTTGCAGAGCTCGATGTCCGGCAGCGTGCGCCGCTCGACGTAGTCGAGCTCCTCAGGGCGCTCGGCCTTGACGCGCGCGACATAGGCGTCGCGTTCGTCCTGCGTGAACAGCGACAGCAGCGCGCGCCCGACCGCGGTCGGCGCCAGCGAGGAAACAAAGCCGACGTCAGGCACGTGCGGCACCGCGTCCGTCGTGCGCAGCGTCTCGACATAGATGAAGTCGAGCCCGAACGGCATCGCGATCGACACGGTACCGCCGGTATAGGCGGCGAAGTCGCGCATCAGCGGACGCGCGAGCTGGCGGACCTTCAGCGACGACAGCACCGGATAGGCGGCGGCCAGCACGCCGAGCCCGAGCACGAAGCGGCCCTTGGCGTCGCGCCTGAGATAGCCGAGCTGCTCCAGCGTGTAGGTCAGGCGCGAGACGGTCGGCCGCGACAGGCCGGTGTGCTCGGCAAGCTCCGCATTCGAGAGCGGGCCGCTGTGGTTGCGGAAGGCGGCGAGTAGATCGAGCCCGTGCGCCAGGGTGGTCGCAAAGGAGGGATCCGTCTGAGATTCGAGCGAGGACAATACCGCCATGCGAAATAATGATCGCAAATAGGTCAGTTTGTCAATATATCGAAATGAATTTGCAAATCATTTCGATATGGGCTTATCTGCCGCGCAAAAGGACGGGAGGCGGCATGGATTTCGATCTGTCCGAACGGTCGGAGCAGTGGCGGAAAGATCTGTTGGCCTTCTTCGAGAAGGCGGTGCTGCCGCGCCATCGCGCCTGGCTCGACCATGTCCGCGCCCACAGCGACACGCCGCCCTTCATGGCCGAGCTGCAGCAGCAGGCGCGCGCGGCGGGCCTGTGGAATCTCGGCCTGCCCGAACTGGCGGAGGATGAGCCGGGCACGCGCCTCTCCAATCTCGACTACGCGCCGCTGGCGGAGATCATGGGGCGGCTGTTCTGGGCGCCGGAGGTGTTCAACTGCCAGGCGCCCGACGTGCCGAACATGATCGCGCTTCAAGCCTGCGCGACGCCGGAGCAGAAGAAGCGCTGGCTGCATCCGCTGCTCAACGCCGAGACGCGTTCCGCCTTCGGCATGACCGAGCCGGATGTCGCATCGTCCGACGCCACCAACATCGCAACGCGGATGGAGCGCGACGGCGATCACTACGTCCTCAACGGCCGCAAATGGTTCATCACCGGTGCGGCGCATCCCCGCTGCAGCTTCCTGATCGTGATGGGCGTCACCGATGCCGGCGCCGAGCGGACCAGCCGGCATTCCTGCATCATCGTGCCGATGGATGCGCCCGGCGTGCGGCTGGTGCGGCGGCTGCGCTGGATGGGCTGTGAAGATCATACAGCGCCGATCGGCGAGCTCGCGTTCGACAATGTCCGGGTGCCGGCGGAGAATCTGATCGGTGCGGAGGGCGAGGGCTTCAAGGTCGCGCAGATCCGGCTCGGACCGGCGCGCATCCACCATTGCATGCGCTCGATCGGGCTGTGCGAGCTCCTGATCGAGTTGATGATGGCGCGCGCCGCGGAGCGCAGTGCATTCGGGCGCACCGTGATCCAGTACGACACCGTCCAGCGCTGGATCGCCGAAGCCCGCGTCGAGCTCGAGCAGGCGCGGCTGCTCGCGTATCGCTGCGCCTGGCGGCTCGATCAGGCCGGCCATCACGGCGCCTGGCGCGACGTCTCGCTGATCAAGGTCGCGGTGCCCGCAATGCTGCAGAAGATCGCCGACCGCGCGATGCAGGTGTTCGGCGCGATGGGCGGCTCCGACGATACGCCGATCCATCAGGCGCTGGCGTGGGGACGGCTGCTGCGGATCGGCGACGGGCCCGACGAGGTGCATCTGCGGCAGATATTCCGGATGGAGCCGATGCCGGAATGGTCGATCGCCAACTCGCCCTATCTTGCTGCACATCCCGCCTGACCGGCGCTAGAGTGTCCACCGAATTATCCTGAAACGAGGCGCCCTTCCGATGACGATGACCGAGCATGCCCCAGACGCAAAGCCCGCCGCGATCGACAAGGATCGGCTGCGCCTGAAGTATCAGGAGGAGCGCAACAAGCGGCTGCGTCCCGACGGCAATGACCAGTATCTCCAGATCAAGGGCCAGCTCGCGCATTATCTCGAGGATCCCTATACGCCGGTCGTCGAGCGCGCGCCGAAGACCGACCATGTCACCTTCGCCTTCATCGGTGGCGGCTTTGCCGGGCTCGCCACCGCGGCGCGGCTGACCGAGGCCGGCGTCAAGGACGTCCGCATCGTCGAGAAGGGCGGCGATTTCGGCGGCACCTGGTACTGGAACCGGTATCCCGGCGCACAGTGCGACACGGCGTCGATGGTCTACATGCCGCTGCTCGAAGAGACCGGCCACATGCCGTCGGAGAAGTACGCGCATGCGCCGGAAATCCTGGCGCACTGCCAGCGGATCGGCCGGCAGTTCAATCTCTACGACAACGCGCTGTTTCACACCGAGGTGACGAGCCTCGACTGGGATGCGGCGCAATCGCGCTGGATCATCCGCACCACCAGGGGCGATACCTTCACCGCACAATATGTCGGTATCGGCACCGGCCCGCTGCATGTGCCGAAGCTGCCAGGCATTCCCGGCATCGAGCGCTTCAAGGGCCACTCGTTCCACACCAGCCGCTGGGATTACGACTACACCGGCGGCGATCCCAAAGGCGCGCCGATGGATAAGCTTGCCGACAAGCGGGTCGGCATCATCGGAACCGGCGCGACGTCGGTGCAGTGCATTCCGTACCTCGCGCGAGCCTGCAAGGAGCTCTACGTGTTCCAGCGCACGCCCTCGTCGGTCGACGTGCGCGGCAACGGTCCGATCGACCCGGACTGGTTCGCCGATATCGCGACCCCGGGCTGGCAGCAGCGCTGGCTGGAGAATTTCACCGCCAACCAGGCCGGCGGGTCGGCCGAGGAAGATCTGGTGCAGGACGGCTGGACCGATTTGTCGAAGCGGATCCGCGCCAAGGTGATGCTGCTGCCGCGCGAGCAGCGGACCGTGGAAAACATGCGGGCCGTGTTCGAGGATTCCGACTTCGAGAAGATGGAGGAGATCCGCAACCGGGTCGACACCATCGTCGGCGATCCCCAGACCGCCAAGAACCTCAAGGCCTGGTACGGCCAGCTCTGCAAGCGGCCATGCTTTCACGACGCCTATCTTCAGGCATTCAACACGCCCGGCACGCAACTGATCGACACCGACGGCAAGGGCGTCGAGGAGATCACCGAGAACGGGATCGTCGTCGCGGGCAAGGAATACCAGCTCGACTGCATCATCTACGCGTCGGGCTTCGAGGTCGGCACCGAGTACAAGCGGCGGGCGGGTTTCGACGCCACCGGCCGCGACGGGACCAAGCTGTCGGAGTATTGGGCCGAGGGCATGCGCACCAAGCACGGCATCCATGTGCATGGCTTCCCCAACCTGTTCTTCGTGCAGCCGACACAGGGCGCCAACCTGATCTCCAACGTGCCGCATAATCTGACGGAAGCGGCGCGCACCATCGCCCTGATGGTCGGTCATGCGCAGGACAACGGCTTCAAGGAAATCGAAGTCAGCAAGGAAGCCGAGAACCGCTGGGTCGAGCTGCTGCTGACCGCGGTCGGCCGGATGATCGGCGGGCCCGATTGCACGCCCGGCTATTACAACAATGAGGGCCGCGAGCCGGGGCCCGCGGCCAAGCTCAATGTCGGCTATCCGGCGGGCGCGTTGGCTTACTTCAAATATATCGACGGGTGGCGCAACAGCGGTCAGTTCGAAGGCCTGCAATTCCGCTGAACGACGCGATCGGGACTGATTTCTGCCAAACGAGGGAGTGCCTGAGTATGACCCAGACAACCGCAGGTGAGACGTCGCACGAAGGTCCGAAGGCGGCATCCGCGCCGGTCATTGCGCAGCACGAGGCGACGCTGAAGGAGCTGCCGTTCGCCGACACCAGGGATTTCGACGACGCTGCGCGCGGCTTCCTCGGCACGATCGAGAACGCGCGCGTCACCTCGGCGCAGGGCAGGGTGGTCTGGAGCCTCGAGCCTTACGGCTTCCTCTCCGAGGAGAAAGCGCCTGCGACCGTCGATCCGAGCCTGTGGCGGCAGTCGCGGCTCAACATGCATCATGGCCTGTTCGAGGTGGTGCCGGGTGTCTACCAGGTGCGCGGGCTCGACATCGCCAACATGACGCTGATCGAGGGCGACAAGGGCGTCATCGTGGTCGACACCCTGACCTCGATCGAGGGCGCGCGCGCCGCGATGGAGCTGTACTTCCAGCATCGCGGCAAGAAGCCGGTCGCCGCCGTGATCTTCACCCATACCCACACCGACCACTGGGGCGGCGCGCGCGGCGTGCTCGACGACGCCATGCTGGCGGCCGGCGTGCCGATCATCGCGCCGAACTTCTTCATGGAGCACGCGGTCTCCGAGAACATCATCGCGGGGCCGGCGATGCTGCGCCGCGCGCAATACCAGTTCGGACCGTTCCTCGCCAAGGGCGTGCGCGGCCAGGTCGATTGCGGCCTCGGCAAGACCATGGCGGCGGGCGGCGTCGCGCTGCTGCGGCCGACCGACCTGATCATCACGACGGGCGACAAGCGCGTGATCGACGGGATCGAGTTCGAATTCCAGATGGCGCCGAACAGCGAGGCGCCGGCGGAGATGCACTTCTACATCCCGCGCTACAAGCTGTTGAACCTCGCGGAGAACTGCACGCACAATTTCCACAACCTGCTCCCGTTCCGCGGCGCCGACGTGCGCGATGCGCTGGCGTGGTCGAAATATCTCGGCGAGGCGTTGCAGATGTGGGGCGGCAAGGCCGAGGCGATGTGCGGCCAGCACCATTGGCCGGTGTGGGGCAAGGAGCGGATCGATACCATGATCCGCCAGCAGCGCGACCTCTATAAATACGCGCACGACCAGACAATTCGGCTGATGAACCACGGCCTCAACGCGGCCGAGATTGCCGAGACGATCCGCCTGCCGCAGAGCCTGGAGGGCGCCTGGCATGGCCGCGGCTATTACGGCCACATCAGGCACAATGTGAAGGCGATCTACCAGAAGTATCTCGGCTGGTACGACGCCAATCCGGTCAATCTCGATGCCTTGCCGCCGGTCGAGGCCGGCAAGAAGTATGTCGAGTATATGGGCGGCGCCGATGCGATCCTGAAACGCGCCACCGCGGATTTCGCCAAGGGTGAATTCCGCTTCGTCGCGCAGGCCGTCAGCCACCTCGTGTTCGCCGAGCCGGACAACCAGGCGGCCCGTGCATTGCTGGCCGACACGTTCGAGCAGCTCGGCTATGCCGCCGAGAGCTCGACCTGGCGCAACGCCTATCTGTTCGGCGCCCAGGAGCTGCGGCAGGGCATGCCGAAGACGCCGCCGCGCTCGCCGATGCCGCGCGAGACGCTGGCTGCGCTGCGCACCGAGCAGCTTTGGGACGTGCTCGGTGTCCGTCTCAACGGCCCGAAGGCCGAAGACAAGCGCATCGTGCTGAACTGGAGTTTTACCGACACGGGCGAGACCTTCGTGCTCAACCTCGAGAATTCGGCCCTGACCTACGTCAAGGGCGCGCAGGCAGCCGATGCGCACGCCAGCTTCACGCTGGCGCGAAGCGTGCTCGACGAGGTCATCGCCAAGCTGACCACGTTCCCGGAAGCCGTCGGCGCCGGCAAGGTCAAGGTATCGGGCGAGCCGCTGCGGCTCGGCGAATTGATGATGCTGATGGACGAATTCCCGCGGATGTTCGAGATCGTCGAACCGAAGCGGACGATGGTGACGTAAGGCCGCACACCAAGAACTATACCCGTCACCCTGAGGAGCGCGCTCTTGCGCGCGTCTCGAAGGGTCGACGGCCCGGCCGGTGGCCGATTCATCCTTCGAGGCTCGCCCAGCGGCGCAATTGCGCCGCAAGGCTCGCACCTCAGGATGACGGGTTGATAAGGCGCGCTCATATCCCGAGATACGCCGCCTGCACCTGTTTGTTGCCCGCGAGCTCCGCGCTCGAGCCCTGCATGATCACGTTGCCGCTCTCCAGCACATAGGCGCGCTGCACCAGCGACAGCGCGCGGCTGACATTCTGCTCGACCAGCAGGATCGCGGTGCCCATCTTGTGGATCTCGCCGATCTTCTCGAAGGTGACGTCGGTCATCACGGGGGCGAGGCCGAGCGACGGCTCGTCCAGCATCAGCAGGCGGGGCTTAAGCATCAATCCGCGGCCGACCGCGACCATCTGCTGTTCGCCGCCGCTCATGGTGCCGGCGAGCTGTTTCCTGCGGTCGGCGAGCCGCGGGAAGATGCTGTAGACGAGCTCCATCGTGCGCGCGCGATCGGCCTTGGCCTTCGGCGTATAGGCGCCGATCTCGAGATTCTCCTGCACCGTCATCTCCGGGAACACCTGGCGGCCTTCCGGGACGTGTGCGATGCCGAGTTCGGGGATCCGGTAGGGCGGCAGCGTCGCGAGATCGACGCCGTCGAAGGTGACCTTGCCGGCGAACAGCTTGACGAGGCCGGAGACGGCGCGCAGCGTCGTGCTCTTGCCGGCGCCGTTGGCGCCCAGCAGGCCGACGGCTTCGCCCTCGCCGATGGAGATGCTGACATCGGTGATGGCGGGGACCGAGCCGTAGCTGGCGCTGACACGGGAGAGCTCAAGCATGGGCGTCCCCTGGCGCCGGCGGATGCACGTAGGAGCCGAGATAGGCGCGGATCACTTCCGGATTCTCCACGATCTCCTTCGGGGCGCCCTCGGCTATCTTCTGGCCGTGGTCGAGCACCACGATGTGACGGGCCACCGCCATGATCGCGCGCATCACGTGCTCGACGATCACGATGGTCAGGCCGCTGGCCGAGAGTTTCTTCACCAACGCCACCGCCTGGTCGATCTCGGCCGGGTTGAGGCCGGCCATCACCTCGTCGAGCAGCAGGATCTTGGGTTGCGTCGCCAGCGCGCGCGCCATCTCCAGCCGGCGTTGGTCGATGGTGGTGAGGTCCTTCGCGGGGGTCTGCTCCCTGGCGCCGAGGCCGACGAACTCGATCGCGTCGCGCGCCTTGTCGCGGGCGGCGGCGACGTGGCGGTCGCGCAGGAAGGCGCCGATCATCACATTGTCGAGCACCGTCATCGCGCCGAACGGCTTTGCCACCTGGAAGGTGCGCGCCATGCCGAGCGCGCAGACGTCGTGCGGCTTGAGCCCCACGACCTCGTGACCGAAGGCGCGCACCGAACCGGAGTCCGGCCGGTGAAATCCCGTGATCAAATGAAAGCTCGTGGTCTTGCCGGCGCCGTTCGGCCCGATCAGCGCGACCGTCTCGTTCTCCTGCACCGTGAAGCTGACGTCCTGCACCGCGCGCAGGCCGCCGAAGCGCTTGCTGAGACCCTTGATGACCAGTGCTTCTGCCATCGCCGTGACCTCAGGCGCGCGCCGGCTTGCGCCGGATGGTGCGGTGATAGATATCGGTCGCGAACCCGATCAGCCCGGTCGGCCGCCACAGGATCACCGCCATCAGGATCAGGCTGTAGACGGTGAGCTGGATGCCACCGACCGAACTGCCGAGCCAGCTTTGCAGCAGCGCCGAGGTGGTCTCCAGCAGCACGGTGCCGATCACCGGCCCCCACAGCGTGCCGATGCCGCCGACGATCGACACCAGCGCCGCCTCGATCGAGACGTTGAAGCTGAACGCGGTCGCAGGATCGATGAAGTAGATGTACTGGGTGTAGAAGGTACCGGCGAGCGCGGTCAGGAACGCGCTGATCATATAGATGTCGCGCTTGACCTTCGGCGCGTTGACGCCGATCGCCTCGGCAGCGTCCTCGTCCTCGCCGATCGCAACGAGGTAATATCCGATCCGGGATGTCTCGATCTTGTGGGTGATCCAGAGGCCGACGACGAGCAGGCCGAGCACGACGTAGTAATAGGACGACTTCTCCTCGAACTGCATCATCAGCGGCGCGCTGCCGAGGTTCGGGATCGTGGTGCCTTCGGCGCCCCAGGCGAAGTCGCGGAATTTGAGGAAGATCAGCATCAGCACCTGGGCGGTCGCGATGGTGGCGATGGTGAAATAGGGCCCACGCAGGCGGAAGCACAGCCAGCCGATCGGCAGGCTCGCCAGCATCGCCACCACGCCGCCCGCGATCATCCCGATCCAGGGCGAGATGCCGTAGTTCACCTGCATGATGGTCGAGGTGTAGGCGCCGAGCCCGAAATAGGCGGCGTGCCCAAGCGACAGCTGCTTGGCATAGCCGCCCATCAGGTTCCAGGCGACGCCGATGAAGGAGAACAGCAGGATGCGGATGAAGATGTCGATCGCGAACGACGAGGTGACGAGCTGGGGCAGGGCCAGCATCACGACGGCCCCGATCGCGAGCCACAGCCATTTCATGTTGCCGGAGGTCTGCATCACCGGCCCCTCCTGGCGCCGAGCCCGCTCGGCCTGAAGGCAAGCGTCAGCAGCAGCAGCGCGAACACCACGATCAGGCCGGAGTCCGCGCCGACGAACTGGATACCGAGTGATTCCGCGACGCCCATCATCAGGCTCGCGACCAGCGCGCCCATCACATTGCCGAGCGTGCCCATCACGACCGCGACGAACGCCATCAGCACGAACACCTGGCCGACGAATGGATAGGCCGAATAGAACGGCATCAAGAGCGAGCCGGCGGCACCGGCAAGCGCCAGTGCGGTGCCGAACGCGACCGCGAACACGCGGTTGGGATTGATCCCCATCAGCATCGCCACATCGCGGTTCTGCGACGCCGCGCGCATGGCGCGGCCGAGATCGGTGGTGTGCAGGAAGACCCAGAGCAGCCCGCTGAGCGCCATCGCGACCGCAAACGCGATCAGTTTTGCCACTGGAATGTACAGCCCGCCGATGTGCCACGCTTCATCCGAATAGGACGTGTGGACCGTGCGGTAGTTGGCGCTGAACAGCATCAGCGAGAGATTGAGCAGCAATAGCGACAGCGCGAAGGTCAGGAAGATCTGCGGCATGTCGTTCGGCCCCAGCACCCTGCGGATCAGGAAGTGCTGGATCAGGACACCGGCGAGGAACAGTACCGGCATCGAGACCACCAGCGAGACCAGCGGATCGATGCCGAACTGGGTGGCGAGGAAGAACGAGATATACATCCCGATCATCACGAACTCGCCCTGGGCGAAATTGACGATCTTGACCACGCCGAAGATCAGCGTGACGCCGATGCTGACCAGCGCGTAGATGCCGCCGATGAGCAGGCCGTTGATCACAGCCTGGGCCAGTGTCTCCCACATGCGATGCGACCGTGGTTCAGGTCTTCATCAGCGGGGCGCGGGCGTCTTCCTTGGGGAAGATACTGGCGAGGTCGGCATTCTGCCACTGCACGCCGACCGGACGGCCATAGACGTTCTTGCCGTCGGAGCCAAACTTCACCTTGCCGCCGGGCGCCATCGCAGCAAAGCCCGAGGAGACGTCGAGCGTCGACAGCGCTTCGCGCACCTTCTTCGGATCGGCGGAGGCGGCGCGCTCCAGCGCGTCGGCCAGCATGAAGGTCTGCGCGACCAGGCCGCCGGCATATTCGAACGCGAACTCGCCGGTGCGCTTCTTGAATTCGGCGTTGACCTTCTGCGCATCCTCGTTGACGTCGTGGTTCCAGTGCGCGACCCCCTGCAGGCCCTCGGCCGCCTTGCCGACATTCTTGTAGAAATCCGGCATCACGAAGCCGCCCGAGCCGCCATTGATCGCGATGTCGAGGCCGACCTGCTTCACGGTGCGCACGATCAGGATCAGGTCGTTGAGATACGACAGCGAGAACAGCGTGTTGGCGCCGGACGCCTTGACCTTGTTGATCAGCGGGCTGGCATCGGTGAAACCGGCCGAGTAGGGCTCGAACATCACGATCTCGACGCCTTCGCTGGGCGCCAGCTCCTTCAGCCCGTTCGAGGTCGAGGTGCCGAACGCGGTGTTCTCGAAGATGACGGCGATCTTGGCCTGCTCGCTGACCAGCTTGGCCATCTGCAATTGCGCCTTGGCGAATTGCGAGGCGCGCGCGAACGGCGTGAACGTGTAGCTGCGTCCCTTGTTGAGCTGGTCGGAGCTCGATCCGGTGATGATCGGAACCCGGGCGCGCTCGCAGACCTCGCTTGCGATCAGGGTCAGCGCGCTGGCGTAGCAGCCATGGATCGCCGACAGCTTGTTGCCGGTGATGAGACGATCGGTCTCGGTGCGCGTCACCGTGGTGTCGCTCTGCACGTCGGAGACGATCAGGTTGAGCTTGGCGCCGCCGAGCGACTTGATGCCGCCGGCTTCGTTGACCATGTCGACCGCGAGCTTCGCCGCTGCAACGCAGCCGATGCCGATCTGCGCCATGCTGCCCGTGCTCGGATAGAGCGCGCCGATATTGATCGGGTCGGCGGCCCAGCCGCGCATTGGGACGGCGCCGAATGCGCTGGCCGCGAGCGCGCCGCCGGTCTTGGCCAGGAATTTACGGCGGGTCAGCCTCCTCCACGAGGCTTTGGTTGGCGGGGCATTATTAATGGCCGACGGCTTCCGGTCCCCTGTCATGGCGTTCCCCCTGTGCGGCCGCGGCACGGTTGCTCCGTCCGCGCGCTTATTATTTTTTGCTCAAGCGGGGCGCATAAGAGCACGTAATTCGCCAATCGCAAAGGCGATATCGGCCGCGCTCATGGGGACACGCGTTGCCACGGTGCGTCGCAGCAATCGCGCGGCGCACCCGTGTGAGCAGCTTCGCTGCGTAGGAGTTGCCGTAGGATACGACGGCATTATTGACAATCGAATGACCCAACGGATCGGCACAGATAGTGCCGGCCGGCCCGCCGGATCATTCGATCGGCCGCTGCAACGGCTATTCCGCGCTCGCCACCAGCTTGAAGCGCGGCTTGGCTTCCATCAGGCTGCGATAGGCGGCGAGGTAGTCGAGCGCCATGCGGCGTGCGGTGAAGCGGGTCTCGAACTGCTTGCGGATCGCATCGCGGTTGAGCGTCGAAAGCCGGCCGACCGAGGAGATCGCGCTGATCTCGTCCTCGACGATGAAGCCGGTCAGGCCATCCTCGATGATCTCGGGCACCGAGCCGCGGTTGTAGGCGATGACGGGCGTGCCGCAGGCCATCGCCTCGATCATCACGAGGCCGAACGGCTCGGGCCAGTCGATTGGAACCAGCAACCCGATCGCGCCGCTGAGAAAGTCCGGCTTCTCGCGGTCGCTGATCTCGCCGATGAACTCGACCAGCGGATTGTTGGTGATCAGCGGCTTGATCAACTCGTCGTAATATTCCTGGTCGGCGCGATCGACCTTGGCGGCGATCTTCAGCGGAATGCCGCAGCGGGTCGCGATCTTGATCGCGCGATCGACGCCCTTCTCCGGCGCGATGCGTCCGAGCACCGCGAGATAGGACTGCTTGGCCGGTTGCGGCGTCAGCAGATTCTCCGGCAGGCCGTGATGGATGGTGCGCACCCAGTGTGCCTGCGGCACCGGCCGCCGCTGCGCGTTGGAGATCGAGATCACCGGGATCCTGGAGAAGGTGTTGAAGACCGGCTGATGCTCCGGCAGGTCGAGCCGTCCGTGCAGCGTGGTCACGAACGGCGTCGGCTGCCGCGCGAACAGCGACCACGGATAATAGTCGAGATGACAGTGCAGGAAGTCGAACTCGTCATCGTCGGCCTTCTGCCGCACGCGCTCCAGCATCACCATGTGCAGCGCATTGGGGTCGCGGACGGAGCCGTCGAGCCGCAGTGCCTTCGGCCAGGTCGCATCGAGCTTCGCGGAGGTCTGTGAATCGCCACTGGCGAACAACGTCACGTCATGTCCAAGTGTTACAAGTTCTTCGGTCAGCCAGTGCACGACCCGTTCGGTGCCGCCGTAGAGCTTGGGGGGAACAGCCTCCGTCAGCGGGGCAACCTGCGCGATGCGCATTTCTCCGTCTCCTGTTTGTAATGTGGATGAACCAGACCCCTCAGCCCTGTGATGGCACTGACATGCCGAAGACGGGAACGTTCTCGCACGTGCGAGGTTCCTTATGGGTGTGTGAATTCCCGCTTCTTTCTTCCATCACACTGTGGTCTTGCTGATGCCATCTCGCTCCAACACGTTTTTGCCGACGCCAGCGTTGCAAAATTGTTGCGCAGTGATGGCGGCATCGAGGAATCCCACCGCCGCCCTTCACGTCATCGTGCACGAGAGCTTCGACTAAAATTTTCTCGTTCACCTTCAACAGCTTTTGCAGGACGTCATGGACCATCTGTCAGGATACGCGCACCGTCCCTTTCCTTTTGTGCTGCGCTATCTGCGCCGGCGGCTTCCGTCGCATGCTGTGATCTTGTCGACCGTCGTCGCGGCGGTTGCCTGCTCGGTAGGCACGCAGTATGGCGTGAAGAATCTGGTCGACGCGTTGTCGGCCGGACCGTCGGCCGCGAATGGCGTATGGCTGGCATTCGCTCTGCTCATGTCGCTGATCGCAGCCGACAACCTCATGTGGCGGATCGCGAGCTGGACCGCGAGCTACACCTTTGTCAGCGTCACCGGCGATCTGCGCCGCGACATGTTCCGCCATCTCACCGGCCATGCGCCGAGCTATTTCACGGACCGGCTGCCGGGCATGCTGACCAGCCGGATCACCGCAACCTCGAACGCGGTCTTCACCGTCGAGAACATGTTCGTATGGAACGTGTTGCCGCCTTGCATCGCGACCTTCGCCGCGATCACCCTGGTTGGAACCGTCAGCGTGACAATGTCAGCTGTGCTGATCCTGATCGCGGGAACCATGGTGGTGGCGATGTTCCGCATGGCCGCCGCCGGCAGGCCGCTGCATGACGATTTCGCCAACCGGGCCGCGGCCGTGGACGGCGAAATGGTCGACGTTATCAACAACCTGCCGCTGGTGCGCGCATTCTGCGGCCTCGGCTACGAGCACGACCGCTTCGACGCGACCGTCAATCGGGAACTCGTCGCGCGCGGTCGTTCCCTGCGTTACCTCGAAAAGCTCCGCCTCGTTCACGCCGCCGTGACGGTCATTCTGACGATCGCGATGCTGGCCTGGGCGCTCTCGCTCTGGCAGCAGGGCCAGGCCACCACCGGCGATGTCGTGCTGGTCTGCACGCTCGGCATCTCGATCCTCAGCGCCACCCGCGATCTCGCCGTCGCGCTGGTCGACGTCACCCAGCATGTCGCCCGCCTTACCGAGGCGTTGGCAACGCTGTTGCAGCCGCACGAGCTGAAGGACCATCCGGAAGCCGAGGTGCTGGTGAAGAGCGGCGCCGCGATCGCCTTCAACAATGTCTCGTTCCGCTATCCTGGTGGCCTGCAGGTGTTCGAGCGCTTCAGCCTGCGCATCCAGCCCGGTCAGCGGGTCGGCCTGGTCGGCCAGTCCGGCGGCGGCAAGTCAACACTGTTTACCCTTCTGCAGCGCTTCTACGACGTCGAGCAGGGCAACATCACAGTCGACGGCCAGGACATCTCCCGCGTCACCCAGCTCAGCCTGCGCGCGGCGATCTCGGTGGTGCCGCAGGACATCTCGCTGTTCCACCGTTCGATCCTGGAGAACATCCGTTACGGCCGGCCGGACGCCACCGACGACGAGGTGCTGCGGGCAGCGATCGCGGCGCGCTGCGACTTCATCGAAAGCCTGCCCGAGGGCATGAACACCATCGTCGGCGATCGCGGCGTCAAGGTCTCCGGCGGTCAGCGCCAGCGGATCGCGATCGCGCGCGCCTTCCTGAAGGATGCGCCGATCCTGCTGCTCGACGAGGCCACCGCGGCGCTCGATGCGGACTCCGAGGAGGCGATCCGCGAGGCGTTGTCGCGCCTGATGCGCGGGCGTACGGTGGTGGCGATCGCGCACCGCCTCGCGACGCTGCGCAGCTTCGACCGCGTGGTCGTGCTGCAGGGCGGCCGGATTGTCGAGGACGGTCCGCCCGATATCCTCGTGAAGGGCAGGGGTCCCTACCGCGACCTGGTCGCGCGCGAGATGGGCCGCCTCTCCACCAGCGCGGCCTGACCCCGCGTCATCAGACCTGTTCTTGCGTTCCAGTGCGTTCGTTCGAGTCAGGAAACGGCCAATAAAAGTCGCCAGAGGTTCAGATGGCAGCTGACGTCGTTACGCAGATCATCACTGCTCGCATCACTGAGCACGTCGCCGAATCGCCGTTCTACATTCCGATGACCGGGCCCGCGGCGCGGCCGCGGCGCTCGCTCAAGCATGACGACACCTTCATCGTGCTCGACAGCCATGGCGATATCGGCGCCTCGGCCGGCGGGCCGGACGGCCTGTTCAACGCCGACACGCGCTACCTCGCGCGGCTGGAAATGGTGCTGGAGGACGTGCAGCCGCTGCTGCTCGGCTCCAATATGCGCGACGACAATTCGGCGCTGACGGTCGATCTCACCAATTCCGACGTCTATCGCGACGGCCACCTGACCTTGCAGAAGGACACGCTGCACATCGTGCGCTCGATCTTCCTGTGGCGCGGCACCGCGTATCAGCGCATCGGGCTGCAGAACCACGGCGATCAAGCCGCGAGCTTCGATCTCACGCTGCTGTTCGACAATGATTTCGCCGACCTGTTCGAGGTGCGCGGCGAGCGGCGGCCGAGGCGCGGCATCGGCTCGAGCAAATTGCTCGGCCCGACCGACGTCGTGCTGGAATATTGCGGCCTCGACGAGCAGACCCGGATCACTGCGCTGCATTTCGATCCGCGGCCGACGCGGCTGTCGGTCAACGCCGCGACCTATCATTTCGATCTGGAGCCGGGGCAGGTCACCTCGCTGTTCGTCGCGGTGTCCTGCAACAAGCCGATCATGCAGAAGCCGGTGCCGTTCTTCCGCGGGCTCTTGGCGCATCGCCGCGAGATGCGGAATTCGTCGGCCGGTGCCGCCAGCATCGAGACCTCGAACAACATCTTCAACGAGGTGCTGTGCCAGGCGATGGCCGACCTCAACATGCTGATGACGGAGACGCCGCAGGGCCGGTATCCCTATGCCGGCATTCCCTGGTATTCGACGACATTCGGCCGCGACGGGCTGATTACCGCGCTGCAGATGCTGTGGCTCGATCCGCGGATCGCCAGGGGCGTGCTGAAGCGGCTTGCGCTGTTCCAGGCCAAGGCGGTCGACCCGCTGTCCGATGCGGCGCCGGGCAAGATCCTGCACGAGATGCGCGGCGGCGAGATGGCCGCGCTGCGCGAGGTGCCGTTCGCGCATTACTACGGCAGCGTCGATTCGACCCCGCTGTTCGTGCTGCTCGCCGGACTCTATCTGGAGCGCACCGGCGATGTGGAGACGTTGCGCGAGCTGTGGCCGGCGGTCGAGGCCGGATTGCAATGGATCGACGGCCCCGGCGATCCCGATCGCGACGGTTTCATTGAGTACCAGCGCGCGACCGATGAAGGGCTGCGCAATCAGGGCTGGAAGGACTCGTTCGACGCGATCTTCCACGCCGACGGAACGCTCGCCGAGGGCAATATCGCGCTCTGCGAAGTGCAGGCCTATGTGTTCGCGGGCAAGCAGCTGGCCGCGCGCGCGGCCCGCCAGCTCGGTTTCGCGGACAAGGCCGCCAAGCTCGAAGCCGAGGCCGAGCGGCTGCGCGAGCGGTTCGAGGCGGCGTTCTGGTGCGAGGAGCTCGGCACCTACGCGCTCGCGCTCGACGGCGCCAAGCGGCCGTGCAAGGTGCGGACGTCGAATGCCGGACAAGCCCTGTTTTCCGGCATGGTGCGGGAGGACCGCGCGCGCCGGGTCGCCGCCGACCTGATGAGTCAGAAATTCTTCTCGGGCTGGGGCATCCGCACCGTCGCCACGGGCGAGGCGCGCTACAACCCGATGTCCTATCACGACGGCTCGATCTGGCCGCATGACAATGCGCTGATCGCACTCGGATTTGCCCGCTACGGGCTGAAGCATTCGGTCGCGCATCTGTTCAAGGGCCTGTTCGATGCCGCGAGCTATATGGAGCTGCGGCGGCTGCCCGAGCTGTTCTGCGGCTTCCGCCGCGAGCGCCGGCGCGGCCCGGTGCTCTATCCCGTCGCTTGCGCACCGCAGGCCTGGGCCAGCGCGACGCCGTTCACGCTGCTGGAGGCCGCGCTTGGCCTCGAGTTCGATATCGCACGCGGCGAGATACGCTTGCGTGATCCGCGGCTGCCGGA
The DNA here is from genome assembly GCF_015291625.1 of Bradyrhizobium sp. CCBAU 53421. Classification (NCBI taxonomy): domain Bacteria; kingdom Pseudomonadati; phylum Pseudomonadota; class Alphaproteobacteria; order Hyphomicrobiales; family Nitrobacteraceae; genus Bradyrhizobium; species Bradyrhizobium sp. CCBAU 53421. The sequence continues at coordinate 6,790,790 of NZ_CP030047.1, read as the reverse complement.
GTTCCTCAACAACGTGGTGCTGCGCGACCTCAGGCTCGGCGCATCCAGCGTCGATCTGCGGCTGCGCCGCCACGGCGACGAGGTGTCACTCGAGGTGTTGCGCACGCGCGGCCAGATCCAGGTATCGATCGTGCTGACGCATTGAGCGTCGTCGCACGGCAGGCGCGCGCCAGGAAATCGTGGGGAGAGTAGGATGCGTTTGAGGATCATGGTGATGCTGGCCGCAGCGGTGCTGCTGACATGCGCCGGTGTTCGCGCCGCCGAGGATGAATCGCCGTCGCCAACACCAGCGCCACCGGCGGCGCAGGCGCCGCCAGCAATCCAGGCGCCGCCTGCAACGCCTGCGCCGCCCGTCGCCTCTGCGCCACCGAAGGAGCAGGCCAAGGAGCCGTCCAAAGAATCGTCCAAGGAGCTGTCGCCGCCACCCTCGGTGACCGTGATCGGCGCGCGCGATGCGCACGGCATTCTCGGCCGCGACGTGCGCAGTTCCGCCAATGAGGACATGGGGCGGATCGTCGACGTCATCGTCGACCGCGACGGCAAGGTCCGCGCTGCGGTGATCGATTTCGGCGGCTTTCTCGGCGTCGGCAGCCGTAAGATCGTGGTCGACTGGAACGCGCTGCGCTTTGCCGGCGTTTCCAGCAAGAGCGACAGCATCACGCTGGACCTGAACAAGCAGCAGGTGAGCGCTGCGCCGGAATACAAGGAAGATACGCCGCTGATCGTGCTCGGCGCGGCCGGCAATCTCCATCCATGGGATTACGAACATTAGGGGGCAAAAGCTGGTCGCGCGTCCGAACTCTTCCTTCGAGACGGTTGGCGACGATCGTGGCGAGCGATCTGCCGGCGGCACCAACGTTGTGTCAATTGTTCCCAACCAGCCCAATCAGGAGCAGCCGCGCGGGCCGTCGCGCGAAAGCCAGCGCGGGCTCGACTGGTTCATCTTCTTCCTGGCCGACGTGCAGACCGGCTTCGGCCCGTTCATCGCGGTCTATCTGACGACGCAGAAATGGACCCAGGTCGAGATCGGCTTCGTGCTCTCGATCGGCGGCATCATCGGCCTCTTGGGCCAGATGCCCGGCGGCGCGATCGTCGATGCGGCGCGCTCCGAGCGGGTCGTGGCGGGCTGCGCGGTCGCCGCCATCGGCGCCAGCGCGCTGGCCTACGCGCTGTGGCCGATCTTTCCCGTGGTGACGCTTGCCGCGACACTGCACGCGCTCGCGAGCTGCGTGCTGGGTCCGGCAATCGCCGCGATCAGCCTCGGCCTGGTCGGGCCGCTGGCGATCGGCGAGCGGCTCGGCCGCAATGCACGCTTTGCCTCGCTCGGCAGCGGCTCCGCCGCGGCGCTGATGGGCGCCTGCGGCTATTTCTTGTCGAGCCGTTCCGTGTTCCTCGTGACCTTCATCCTGGCGATCCCGACGCTGCTGTCACTGGCACGGATCCGCGAGCGCGAGATCGACATCGCGCAGGCTCATGGTGAGGTGAAGCGTGAGGTTCCCGACAAGCGCGCCACCAGCGTCTTCACGCTGGTGCGGCACCGCACACTCCTGATCTTTGCCGGCGCGATGATGCTGTTCCAGCTGGCCAATGCCGCGATGCTGCCGCTGATGGCGGGCGTGGTCACTGCGCGGTCGAGCCAATGGGCGCCGGTCCTGATAGCGGCCTGCATCATTGTGCCGCAGGCGATCGTCGCGTTGTGCTCGCCGTCGGTCGGCCGCAAGGCGCAGGCTTTGGGCCGGCGGCCATTGCTCCTGCTGGCCTTCGCTTCGCTGGCGATCCGCGGCGTTTTGTTCGCAACGGTGAGGGATCCCTATCTGCTCGTCATGGTGCAGATCTTCGACGGCATCACCGCGGCGATCTTCAGCGTCATGGTGCCGCTGATCGTGGCCGACGTGGCGTTCGGCAGCGGCCATTTCAACCTGGCGCAGGGCATCGTCGGCACCGCCGTCGGGATCGGCGCGTCGCTCAGCACGGTGCTGGCCGGCTATGTCAGCGACAAGCTCGGCAGCAGCACCGCCTTCATGGGCCTCGCCGGCGTCGCCGCGCTGGGGCTGTTCGTGATCTGGCTGGTGATGCCGGAGACGCGGCGAACGGCATGATGCAGGCAGGTTTGGCCCCCGGCACCCTTCCTCATGCATGCGCCGTCATATATGAGTGATTTGCTGCTGGAACGAGCTGATGGACCCTGGGATTAATCAATCCAAAATCGCGATCTGGTACGGATCGGCGCAGCGCGGGCAGGCATTTCGACCGAGGAATGGCATGGAAAATCGTACGACGACGGCGCAAATCACCGGAGCGATGCGGCGTTGGGGCCCTCCCGCCTTTGTGACTTTCGCAGCGATGGTCACACTTGCGTCATTGACCGGCGGCGCCGCTGCAAAGCAGCAGCGTCCTGCGGCAACGGTCGAGGCGACCGCGTCGCGCGCCGCGGGCGAGCCGATCATGGCGATCGTGTCGATCCAGGCCCAGAAGGTGACCTTCTACGACGCCGACGGCTGGATCTACCGCGCGCCGGTGTCGAGCGGCGTCAAGGGACGCGAAACGCCGGCCGGCGTCTTTGCCCTGATCGAGAAGGACAAGGATCACCACTCGACCCTTTATGACGATGCCTGGATGCCGAATATGCAGCGCATCACCTGGAACGGCATCGCGCTGCATGGCGGCCCGCTGCCCGGCTATGCCGCCTCGCACGGCTGCGTGCGGATGCCCTATGACTTTGCCGAGAAGCTGTTCGACAGGACCCGGATCGGGATGCGGGTGATCATCGCGCCGAACGACCCGGCCCCGGAGGATTTCACCCATCCGGCGCTGTTCGTGCCGAACGCCCAGGCTATCGCCGCGGCGCCGGCGCGTGCCGAGAAACTCGCCCGCGAGGCAGCGGATGCCGCCAAGGTGGCCGACGAGGCAAAGAAGGCTTCCGCGGCCGCGACCAAGGAAGCTGCACTGTTCACGCCGGCGTCACTGCGCAAGCTGGAGAAAGCAAAGACCCGTGCCGACGCCGAGCTTGCGTTCGCCGACAAGACGCTCGCCAACGCCAAGACCGATCAGGCCAAGGCGCGCGCCGAGGATCTGAAGCAGAAGGCTGCCGCCAAGGCCGCCGAAGCGGCGACGCAGTTCGAGGCGGCCCAGGGCGATGCGAAGCCGAAGCTCGACGCCGCGGCAGCGGCGAAGGACGCCGCCAAGGCGGCCGAGACCAAGAAGGCCGATACCCAGAAGGCGGCGACCGAGGCGAAGCTCGCGCTCGAGCCGGTCTCGGTCTACATCAGCCGCTCGACGCAGAAGCTCTACGTCCGGCGCAACACCCATAAGCCATGGGCCGACGGCGGCGAGGTGTTCGACTCGAGCATCGAGGTTCCCGTCACCATCCGCGATCCGGACAGGCCGATCGGCACGCATATCTTCACGGCGATGGCGCGCAATAACGACGGCGGCCTGCGCTGGACCGAAGTCACGATCGACGACGGCGACAACGCGAAAGATGCGCTCGACCGCGTCACCATCCCGCAGGATGTGCTGGATCGCATTGCGCCGACCGCCGTACCGCGCTCGTCGATCATCATCTCGGACGAGCCGCTGAGCGCCGAGACCAACTACCGCACCGAGTTCGTCGCCGTGCTGAGCAACCAGCCCCAGGGTGGTTTCATCACCCGCAAGCCGACCCGGCCGATGGATGGCGACGACATGGTGGCGAGCGGGGACGGGGACGGTTTTGGCTTCTTCTCTCAGCGCAGCTGGAATCCCCAGTCCGGCACCCAATACGGCTATCCTCAATACGGCAATCCTCAAGCGCCGACCCAGTACGGTTCCCCGTATTACGGCAACCCGCAAGCCGCCAATCCGCGTCGCCGCGGCGGCCAGTACTACTGGCAATCGCAGCAGGACTGGTAGCAGGGCGCAGCCGAGGGATCAGGCGGCACGCTGAGCGTCGGACGGCGGTGTGGCACCGCCGCCCAATCGCGCGAGCGATGTTATGGGCGAGCTTCCAGGATCAGGTTGAACGGCGTTTCCGCCGCCCGGCGGAAGCGCGAGAAGCCACCCTGACGCGCCACCTCGCGCAGCCTGGTCTCGCCGGCCTGCGCGCCGAGTGCAAGCCCGACCTCCTGGTCCAGCGACGCCGGCGTACAGATCATCGTCGAGGCCGCGTAGTAGACGCGTCCGATCGGATTGAGGTTGTCCTCCAGCCGGTCATTGGCGAACGGCTCGATCAACAGGCAGGTGCCGTCGTCGGCGAGGGTGGCACGGGTGTGCTTGAGGGCACCGACCGGATCCCCCATGTCGTGCAGGCAGTCGAAGAAGCACACCAGGTCATACTTGTTGGCAGGGAAGTCCTTGGCGGAATGGGTCTGGAAATGGACGCGATCCGACAATCCGGCCTCCTTCGCGGACAGCCGCGCCGCCTGGATCGAGCCGTCGTGATAGTCGAAGCCATAGAAGGTTGATTTCGGAAACGCCTCCGCCATCAACCGGGTCGAGACGCCGTGGCCGCAGCCGACGTCGGCGACGACGGCGCCCTTCTTCAGCTTGTCGACGACGCCTTCGAGCGCCGGCAGCCATTCCTGCACCAGATAGTGCTTGTAGCTGGTGCGGAAGAACCGCGCGGTGCCGCAGAACAGGCACTCGCTGCGCTTGTTCCAGCCGACGCCCTTGCCGGTCTTGAACGCGTCGGTGATTTGCGGCTCGTCGAGAAAGGTCGCGCCGACGAGGCTTCCCACCGCGCCGAGGAAGACCGGGCTCTCCTCGTCGGCCAGCGCGAGCGCCTGCTCGGGCAGCATCGAGAATTTTCCGGTCGCGCTGTCGTACTCGACGTAGCCGGAAGCGGCCTGTGCCGAGAGCCATTCCTGAACGTAACGCCCGGCTGTTCCCGTTGCCTTGGCGAGGGCCGCGGCATTCATCGGTCCTTGCTGCGCGAGCGTCTTGTAGAGCCCGAGCTTGTCTCCCAGCAGCATCAGTGAGGCGTTCATCGCCGCGCCGACATCGCCAATCATCTTTCCCATGAATGAATTAAGACGCTCCTCGTTGACGTCCATGATGTTGCTCCATCGCAAAGGGGTTTTGCAAAAAGTCCATCATTGCCAATTTCATGTGTGCGCAATCGTCCAGGCAAAAGGCCGTGGGCGCCGACATGATCGCACGAATAGGTGCGGCGGCGGAGGCTGAATGTTACAAGGCGGCTGGAATACCAGCGTGGCCGACTTCACAAGCTTGCGAGGCGGGCACTTTGTGCGGCTGTCCGGCGCATGATCAGCCTCTTGTACAGCGCGCTGTAGCACGCGGCTGACAGATCCCAGCTGTAGGACTTGGCCATTGCGCTGGCGCGCATGGCGTTGAGGCGATCCTTGGCGCGGTAGGCGTCGAAGGCGCGCCTGACGCCGCCGAGGAAGGATTCCGCCGATGGCTGCGCGAACAGGAAGCCGGTCTCGCCGTCGGCGATGGTTTCCGCAAGCCCGCCGGTCTGGTGGCCGATCGGCAGCGAGCCGAAGCGCTGCGCATACATCTGGCTGAGGCCGCAGGGCTCGAAGCGCGACGGCATCAGGGTGAAATCGCTGCCGGCGAAGATCCGGCGCGCCTGCGCGTCATTGAAGCCGATGATGACGCCGATCGCGTCGGGCCGGCGCCGATGTGCGGCCACCAGCGCATCCTCGATCGCGGGCTCGCCGCTGCCGGTGACGACGATCTGTCCGCCGTCCCTGATGATCTCGTCGGCGGCCGACAGCACGAGGTCGACGCCCTTCTGATGCACGAGCCGCGCGACCAGGCCGAAGATCGGCCCGCGCGAGACCGCGAGCCCGAACTGCCGGCGGACATAGTCGGCGTTGGCCTGCTTGCCCTTCCAGTCGCCGGCGCCGAACGGCTGAGCCAGTTGCGCGCAGTGGCGCGGGTCCCAGCTCTCGTCGATGCCGTTCAGGATGCCGGTCAGCTGGTCGGCGTCGGAGCGGACGCGCAGCAGGCCTTCCAGCCCGCAGCCGAGCTCGGCGGTGGTGATCTCCTTCGCATAGGTCGCGCTGACGGTGGTCAGATGCGAAGCGTAGACGAGGCCGCCCTTGAGGAAGGACAGCTTGTCGTAGAACTCCAGCCCGTCGATGTGGAAAGAGCTTTCCGGTGCGCCGATCCGCCGCAGCGAGTCCTTCGGGAACAGGCCCTGATAGGCGAGATTGTGGATGGTCAGGATCGACGGAATCCGCGCCTCGCGCCATGCGAGGTAGGCCGGTGTGAGCGCGGCCTGCCAATCGTTGGCGTGAACGAGGTCCGCTGCCCAATTCTTGTCCAGCGTTCCGGCTGCAAGTTCGGCAGCGGCTGAGGCAAAGCGGCCGAAACGGATGTCGTTGTCGGGCCAGTCGCGGCCGGACTCATCGCCATAGGGATTGCCCGGCCGGTCGTAGAGTTGCGGACACAGCAGCACATAGACCGGCAGCCCGTCCTTGGTCGCTGCGCGGCCGAGCGTGCAGGCCGGCATCTCGGCGAGGCCAGCGCATTGTCCAACGATTTCAATGTGAGTGAACTGTTCGACCACGTCCCGGTAGCCGGGAAGCATGATCCTGACGTCGCTCCAGGGGCGGAGCGCCCGGGGAAGTGCTGCGGAAACGGCGCCGAGCCCGCCCACGCGGACGAAATCGTCCATCTCCGTCGTGACGAATAAGACCTTCAACAAGCGCCCTCGTTCCAGCCCGTGACAGGGCTATGCAAGATCGGGTCCAATCTGCCTTTGAGTAAAATGCAAGACGGCCCGCGGTCCCGGTCTGGACGAGACGCTTTCCTGTCAGGGCGGCTCACTTTAGGGTCACGCCGCGCCGAACGACGCATCATGACGAAGCTGGAGGAAGCCTTGGCAACGACAATAGCTGCTGACGATGAGGGGAATTTGACACGGAGCTTTGACGGCCTTCGCGTGCTCGATTTTTCGACCACGATCGCCGGACCTCATTGCACGCGGATGCTCGCCGACATGGGCGCGGAGGTGATCAAGATCGAGCCCGCCGAGGGCGAGACGATGCGGACGCGGCCGCCGGTGCGCAACAATTGCTCGACGGCGTTCGGCCAGCTCAATATCGGCAAGAACAGCCTGGTGCTCGATCTGAAGTCGCCGGCCGGCGTCGAAGCCGTGCGCCGGCTGATCGCCACCGCCGACGTGCTGGTGGAGAATTTCCGCCCCGGCGTGATGCGGCGGCTCAAGCTCGATTATGCCTCGGTCCGGGACATCAATCCGAAGCTGATCTTTTGCTCGATCTCCGGCTACGGCCAGACCGGCCCGTCGGCGGAATTGCCGGCCTATGCGCCGGTGATCCATGCCGCCTCGGGCTACGAGATGGCGCATCTCGCCTACCAGCCGGGCCGCAGCCGGCCGGATTATTGCGGCATCTATCACGCCGACGTGCTGACCGGGGTCTACGCCTTCGGCGCGATCTCGGCTGCGCTCTATCAGCGCAGCGCCAGCGGCAAGGGCCAGCACATCGATGTCTCGATGCTGGAGTCGATGCTGAGCCTGACCCTGAACGAGTTGCAGTGGTCGCAATTCGAGGTGAAGCAGACCCAGCGGCCGATGTTCGGCCCGATCGAAACCACCGACGGCTACGTGATGGTGGCGATCGCCAGCGAGAAGACGTTCCAGAACCTGATGCAGGTGATCGGCCGGCCCGAATGGGTGTCCGATCCGCGCTTCGCCAAATATTCCGATCGGCGGGACAATTGGGCCGGCCTGATGGAGGGCGTCGAGGCGTGGTCGCGCGCGGTCAGCACGCAGGCTTGCCTTGCCGCGCTCAATGAATATGGCGTGCCGTCGTCGGCCTATCGCACGGTGCGCGAGGCACTCGCCGATCCGCAAATCGCCCATCGCCGCGCATTGGCCGAGGTTGCGGACGGCGGGGGCAGCTTCAAGGTGCTCAATCTGCCGTTCCGGATGTCGGGCGCTGCGGTCGGCGCACGCAAGCGGATGTCGACGCTCGGCGAGCACACGCTGTCCTATCTGAATGAGATCGGCCTCTCCGAGGTTCAGATCGCAGGCTTCGCAGCGCAACCGGCAAAGGCGGCGAGCAGTTAAAGCATGATCCGGAAAAGTGGGTACCGGCTTTCCGAAAGATCATGCTCGAACAAGCAGATGAGATCACGATGCGAGCTTACGAGATCGCATCGTGATCGCCCTGCGGCTTTTCATCCGTTTTACGGTCTTGTCGCGCGCGACGATTCCGGACAAGCTGCCGCCCGACATACGACGATCCGGAACACCGGACGTCGCCCACTTGGGAGGGAGCATCGATGAAGTTGGCCGGGCGCGCGCACGCGGTTGCGCGCATATTTCTTGTGGCGGGATTAGGCGCAGCAGCGTTCGCTGCACCGGCCCATGCGCAGAAGCAGGGCGGTACGCTCACCGTCGGCCAGGAACTGGACATTCCGGGCTTCGACCCGCTCAAGGTCGGCGTCTACGACACATCGGCCAACACCGCGGCGGCCGCGATCTTCGACACGCTGATGACGCTCGACGGGAAGGGCGAGCCGGTACCGAAGCTCGCGCTGTCCTGGGAGCATGCCGAGGACTTCAAGACCTGGACCATCAAGCTGCGGCCGGGCGTCAAATTCCACGACGGCACGCCGTTCAATGCGCAGGCGGTGAAGGAGAACTTCGACCGCCAGAAGGATCCGGCCAACAAGTGCCGCTGCGCGTTCTACATTACCAGCATCAAAAGCGTGGACGTCATCGATGACCTCACGGTGCGCTACAATTTCAGCGACCCGGCGGTGAACTTCCCGGCGACGCAATCCATTCAAAGCTCCAACAATGTGATGCAGTCGCCGACGGCCTGGAAGACCAAGGGCGACGACTACAATCGCAATCCCGTCGGCACCGGCCCCTACATCCTGAAATCCTGGACTGCCGGCGATCGCATGGTGCTGGAGAAGAACCCGGATTATTGGGACAAGGGCAAGCCCTATCTCGACCGCATCATCCTGAAGCCGCTGCCGGACGCGCAGTCGCGCTTTGCCTCCCTGCAATCGGGCGAGGCCGACATCATCTGGGACGACGAGGCCGACGCCGACAACATTATCAAGGCGCGCAAGGACACGAGTCTGACCGTCCATACCTATGAGGGCTCGGGGGCCGCAGTCGCTGCCTTCAACACCAAGGTCCCGCCGTTCGACGACGTACGCGTGCGCCAGGCGCTGGTGATGGCGCTCGACCGCAACAAGATGTCGCAAGCGATTACCAATGGCCTGGCGCGACCGGCCAGCAATCCCTACGGCGACGGTTCCTGGGTGAAGTGCAAGGATGACGGCGCGTTGCCGTTCGATGTCGAAAAGGCCAAGGCGCTGCTCAAGGACTACGGCAAACCGGTCGAGTTCAAGATGCTGGTCACGGCGACGCCGCGCGGCCGCACTGGCGGTCAGGTGCTGCAGCAATTCTGGAAGCGCATCGGCGCCAACATGGAGATCGAGCAGGTCGATCAGGCGACCATTCCGCCGCGCGCCTTCATGCGCCAGTTCCAGCTCACGCCGTGGCGCATCGTCGATCTCGCCGATCCCGATCCGCAGATGTACGCCAATTTCCACACCGGCAGCCCGGTCGCGCTGGCGAACTACTCCAATCCGGAACTCGACCGGCTGCTGGAGCATGCGCGAACCACCGCCGATGTCGCTCAGCGTACCGAGGACTATTGCGCGATCAGCCGCCTGATCAACAAGGAGGCGATCTGGTTCTGGACCTTCCAGAACACCTACTACGCGCTCTCGAGCGTGAAGGTGAAGGGCGTGCCGAAAATGTTCAACGGAGTGCTCGACGTCTCCTACGCCTGGAAGGAATAGCCTTTCATGCTGTTCTTTGTCGCGCGCAGGCTCCTGTACCTGGTGCCGGTGCTGATCGCGGTCTCGGTCCTGACTTTCGTGATCGCCTCGCTGCTGCCCGGCGATCTCGCTTACGTGATCCTCGGCGACCAGGCGACGCCTGAGAACGTCGCGGCCCTGCGTCACGACTTGGGGCTCGATCAGCCGATCTGGCTGCGCTATCTCGGCTGGCTGTGGCACATTCTGCAGGGTGATTTCGGACGATCCTTCCGCACTGGGCAGACCGTGTGGCAGGCGGTCAGCGAACGCGTCCCGATCTCGTTCGAGCTGATGATCCTGGCCGAGCTGATCGGGCTTGTGATCGGCGTGCCGCTCGCGATCGCCTGCGCCGCCAAGGCGGGCTCCGCGTTCGACCGCCTCATGACCGGATCGGCCTTCGGCATGCTGTCGGTGCCGACCTTCCTGTCCGCGATCCTCCTGATCTATTTGTTTGCGGTCGAGCTGCGGCTGTTGCCGGCAACGGGCTACGTGCCGTTCACCGAGGACCCGGTCGCCAACCTGCGCTTCATGGTGCTGCCGGCGCTGACGCTCGGGCTTGCGGAATGGCCGGGCATCATGCGGGTGTTGCGCTCCGACATGATCGCAGCGCTGCAGGAGGACTATATCGCGCTCGCCAAGGCGAAGGGCCTCAAGCCTGCGCGCATCCTGTTCGTGCACGCGCTGAAGCCGTCGTCGCTGACCCTCGTCACCATCACCGGCATCAATATCGGCCGTCTGATCGGCGGCGCCGTCATCGTCGAGTCCATTTTCGCTCTGCCGGGGATCGGCCGCCTGCTGGTCGGCGCGATCTATACCCGCGACCTCATCATCCTGCAGGGCGTGGTGCTGCTGGTCGCGGCGGGCTTCGTGATCATGAACTTCATCGTCGACCTGCTGTACGCCGTGCTCGACCCGAGGATCCGCCATGGCCACGCTTGAGCTGAGCCTCGAGGACGAGGCCGTTGCGACACCGGTGCGGCGCCGCCGGCTCGGCATGCTGTTCTGGTTCGCGATCGGCTGGATGGTGCTGGTGTTCGCGGTCGCGATCTTCGCCGACTTCCTGCCGCTGCCGAGCCCGACCGACATGGACATGCTGGAGCGGCGGGCGCCGATCTCGGCCGAGCATTGGCTCGGCACCGACGGCCTCGGCCGCGACGAGCTGTCGCGGCTGATCTATGGCGCGCGCATCTCGCTGATCGTCGGCCTCTGCGCACCGATGATCGGGGTCACCATCGGCGGCGCGCTCGGCATCCTCGCCGGCTATTTCCGCGGCCGTTTCGAATCCTTCGTGGTCGGCAGCATGGATGTGCTGCTGGCATTCCCGCCACTGATCCTGGCGCTTGCGGTCACCGCCTATCTCGGCCAGTCGATCTTCAACCTGACCTGCATCCTCGGCGTGCTCGGGATTCCCGCCTTCATGCGGGTGGCGCGGGCCGCGACCTTGACGCTGGCGCGGCGCGAATTCGTCGTCGCGGCGCAGGCGCTCGGCGCCACCCATGCGCGCATCCTGCTGCGTGAGCTGCTGCCGAACGTGCTGCTGCCGCTGGTCGCGTTCTTCCTGCTCGGCGTCGCCGTGACGATCGTGGTCGAGGGCTCGCTGTCGTTCCTCGGCCTCGGCGTGCCGCCGCCGATCTCGAGTTGGGGCAGTATGATCGGGGAGGGACGTGAAAGCCTCGAGGTGGCGCCGCAACTCGCCTTCATTCCGGCGATCGCGATGTTCCTGACGGTGCTTTCGTTCAACCTGATCGGCGACACGATGCGCGCGCTGACCGACCCCAGGCAGGGTGCGCTATGAGCGGGGCGCTGCTTTCGGTCGAGAACGCGGTGGTCGACCTGCCGACGCCGCGCGGCAATCTGCGGGCGGTCGATCACGTCGATCTCGCCGTAGGCGCCGGCAAAACGCTCGGCATTGTCGGCGAGTCCGGTTGTGGCAAGACCATGCTGTCGCGGGCTGTCCTGCAGCTGCTGCCGAAGAAGGCGAAGCTGTCCGGCCGCGTGATGTTCGACGGCCAGGATCTCACGACACTGTCGGCGGAGAGATTGCGCAAGCTGCGCGGCCGCTCGCTGGCGGTGGTGTTCCAGGATCCCATGACCTCGCTCAATCCGGTGCTGACCATCGGCACCCAGCTGATCGAGACCATTGTCGAACATCTCGAGCTCGATCTTGCCCAGGCGAGGCAGCGCAGCATCGAACTCTTGGCGGCGGTCGGCATTCCCGCGCCCGAGCAGCGGCTGGCGCAGTATCCGCATCAGCTCTCAGGCGGCATGCGTCAGCGCGTCGCGATCGCGGTGGCGCTGTCCTGCGAGCCAAAACTGCTGATCGCCGACGAGCCGACCACGGCGCTCGACGTCACGATCCAGGCCCAGATCCTCGATCTCCTGGCGCGCGAGCAGCAGCGCCGGCACATGGCGATGATCATCATCACGCACGACCTCGGCGTGGTCGCCGGCCGCACCGACGAGGTCGCGGTGATGTATGCGGGGCGGGTCGTCGAGCGCGCGCCGACGCCAGCCTTGTTCAAGCAAATGCGGATGCCCTACACCGAGGCGCTGCTTGCCGCGCTGCCGAAGCTCGATGTCGCGCCGCATACGCCGCTGCCGGCGATTTCCGGACGGCCGCCCGATCCGACCCGGCCGCTCAAGGGCTGCTCGTTCTCGCCGCGCTGCCGCTATTCCGCCGGGCGCTGCACCACGGAGAAGCCGCGGCTCAGTCCGGCGGAGACGTTGGAGCATCTCTACGCCTGCTTCCATCCGATCGCGGCGGGAGGGAGCGCTTGATGTTGCAGGCTGCATCCAATCCGCTGATGAAGGTGGAAAACCTCGTCGTCGAATATTCGGTGGGGGGCAAGACCATCCATGCCGTCTCCGGCGTCAGCCTCGAGATCGCGCGCGGCGAGACGCTGGGGCTGGTCGGCGAATCCGGCTGCGGCAAGTCGACGCTCGGCCGCGCCGTGCTGCAGTTGCGCCAGGCCGTCTCCGGCAAGGTGCTGTTCGACGGCCACGATCTCACCACCCTGAAGGGCGAGCCGCTGCGCAAGATGCGCCGGCGCGTGCAGCTGATCTTCCAGGACCCGATTGCCTCGCTCAATCCGCGGCGGCGGATCGGCGATATCGTCGCCGAGCCGCTGGTGATCGCGGGCGTCAAGGATCCCGAGGAACGCAAGCGGCGCGTCAGCGAGGTGCTGTCGGCGGTCGGCCTCGATCCCGCGCTGGTGAGTGGGCGCCTGCCGCACGAATTCTCCGGCGGACAATGCCAGCGTATCTGCATCGCGCGCTCGCTGGTGCTCAATCCGGAATTCGTGATCTGCGACGAGCCGGTATCCGCGCTTGACGTCTCGATCCGTGCCCAGATCCTCAATCTGCTGGAGGAGATGAAGGCGCGCTACGGCCTGACCCTGCTGTTCATCGCCCACGACCTCGCCGTGGTGAAGGCGGTCTCGGATCGCGTCGCGGTGATGTATCTCGGCCGGCTCTGCGAGGTCGGTCCGTCGGAGCAGCTGTTTGCGCGCCCCGCGCATCCTTATACCGCGCTGCTCATCGAAGCGATCCCGGTGCCGGATCCGGATATCCGGCCGACCCAGAGCGTGCCGGTCGGCGAGCCACCATCGCCGATCGCGCCACCCTCCGGCTGCCGCTTTCGCACCCGCTGTCCGCGGGCCGATGCGCGCTGTTCGAGCGAGGTGCCGGAACTGCGCCTGGTTGCGTCCGGCCAGTTCGCGGCTTGCCATCATCCGCTGATCTGAATAGTCACGCCTTGATGGTCACGGTTTGAAAGTCAGGCCTTGGCATTCGAGCGGGCCGCATGGCGGCTTGCGCGAAAATGGGGTCTTGAGCGTTTGTCCCGGGCGGGCTGGCGTGGCAAGGTCCGCCTCAAGAACAAGCTTCGGGAGAACAGCGATGAAGAGTTTCCAGGTCGTCGATTTCAACGCCCCCTTGAAAGAAGTCGATCAGCCGACGCCGCAGCCGTCGGGCACGCAGGTGCTGATCAAGGTGAAGGCCGCCGGCGTCTGCCACAGCGACCTGCACATCTGGGAGGGCGGCTACGATCTCGGCCACGGCCGCAAGCCCCTGTCACTGAAGGATCGCGGCGTCTCGCTGCCGCGCACGATGGGCCATGAGACTGTCGGCGAAATCGTGGCCTTCGGGCCTGACGTCAAGGACGCCGACAAGGGCGGCCTCAAGGTCGGCGATGTCGCGCTGGCCTATCCCTGGCTCGGCTGCGGCAAATGTCCGACCTGCCTCGGCGGCGACGAGAACATGTGCGCGATCAAGCCGAATGCGCTCGGCGTTTATTGCGACGGCGGCTATGCCGATCACATGACGGTGCCGCATCCGAAATATCTGCTCAACCTCAAGGGGCTCGATCCGGTCACGGCCGCGCCTTACGCCTGCTCCGGAGTCACGACCTACAGCGCGCTGAAGAAGGTCGAGAAGGACCTCGACACGCCGATCGTGATCTTCGGCGCCGGTGGCCTTGGCCTGATGGCACTCTCGCTGCTGAAGGCGATGGGCGGCAAGGGCGCGATCGTGGTCGATATCGACGCCCGGAAGCGCGAGGCGGCCGAAGCCGCCGGCGCGCTCGCGACCGTCGACGGCAAGGCGCCCGACGCGCTGGAGCAGCTCATCAAGAAGGCGGGGCAGCCGATCCGCGCCGCGATCGACCTGGTCGGCAACGCCCAGACCTCGCAGCTCGGCTTCGACTGCCTGACCAAGGGCGGCAAGCTCGTGATCGTCGGCCTGTTCGGCGGTGGCGCGACGTGGGCGTTGCCGCTGATCCCGATCAAGGCGGTCACCATCCAGGGCAGTTATGTCGGCAATCTGCGCGAGACGCAGGAGCTGCTTGACCTGGTGCGCGAGAAGAAGATTCCGGCGATCCCGGTGACGCCGATGCCGCTCGCCAAGGCGAACGAGGCGCTGACCAATCTGCAGAAGGGCCAGCTCGTTGGCCGCGCGGTGCTGACGCCGTAGATTTCGCTGCTGTCATTCCGGGGCGCGAAGCAGACCCGGAATCCCGAGATTCCGGGTTCGATGCTGCGCATCGCCCCGGAATGACGATCATCTTTTCGGAGTCTCCCATGTCCGCCAACGACGCACTCCATATCGCAGTCCTCGGTGGCGATGGTATCGGTCCCGAGGTGATGGCGCCGGCGCTCGAGGTGCTGCGCAAGATCGAGGCATCGGCCGGGCTCAAGTTCCGCTTCACCGAGGCGCCGGCCGGCGCTGGCCATTACAAGGAGACCGGCAAGTCGATGCCGGAGAGCACGATCCGGCTCTGCGAGGAGGCCGATGCGATCCTGCTCGGCGCCTGCGGCCTTCCGTCGGTACGCTATCCTGACAACACCGAGATCGCGCCGCAGATCGAATTGCGCATGATCTTCGATCTCTACGCCGGCGTGCGGCCCGCGCGGCTGATTTCGGGCGTGCCGAGCACGATCGTCGGTGCCGACCAGAAGGGCATCGACCTCGTGGTGATCAGGGAATCGACCGAAGGCCTGTTCGCATCAATGGGCAAGGGCGTCGTCACCGAGAGCGAGGCGCGCGAGACGATGGTGATCACGCGCCGGACCTCGGAGCGGCTGTTCGAGTTCTCGTTCCGGCTTGCCGAACGCCGCAAGGCGCGCGGCCGCGTCGGTGGCGGACTGACCTGCGTCGACAAGGCAAACGTGTTCAAGGCGTTCGCGTTCTTCCGGAGCATCTTCGACGAAACCGCGAAGCGCCATCCCGACGTCAGGGCCGACCACCTCTACATCGACGCGACCGCGGCTGCGTTGGTCAAGCGCCCGTGGGACTTCGACGTCTTGGTGACCGAGAACATGTTCGGCGACATCCTGTCCGACCTTACCGCCGGTCTGATCGGCGGCATGGGCATGGCGCCGTCGGCCGATATCGGTGACCGCTACGCGGTGTTTCAGCCGTGCCATGGCACGGCGCCCGACATCATGGGGCAGGGCAAGGCCAACCCGACCGCGATGATCCTGTCGGCTGCGATGATGCTGGACTGGCTCGCCGACAAGCACGGGCTTGAGAGCGCTGCCGAAGCGGCTGAAAGCATCGAGCGCGCGGTCGACAAGGTCTATGCCGGCGGTATCAAGCCGTTCGAGTTCGGCGGCAGCAACGGCACCGCCGATGTCGCGAAGGCCGTGCTGGCAGCACTTTGACGGCGACGAGTCCAACCCGCCTCGTTCCGCCGCGCCGGCTGAGCGGAGCCATCACGGCAGCAGCGTTGCGTCGCCGTCGAACGGGCCGGCGTACCAGGCGCTTTCGTCTTCGAGGGCGCGAGCCAGGCCCTCGTCCGTCGCCTTGTAGATGAGCGGATCGGTCGGGTAAGTCCTGACGTAGGGATTCCATCTCATCAGGATCTGCCTGATATGTCCGGGCACGCCGACCAGCTCGAAGAGATGACCGCCCGAAGCGACCGCGTTCGCATAGGCCGCCTCGAGCAGCGCCTCGGTCACGTCTGCGTCATCCTGCTCCACCAGGATGTCGGCAAGCATCGACCGTCGCAAACCTGTCTCGCGGTCGACCGCATGCAGCACGACGGCATACCCCGCCAAGCGCTGAAATCGATGACAGCAAAGCACGGCAACCGTCGAAGAGCTCCCAGGGAGCGTGAAGTGCCACCTGAGAGAGGCGGCACTTCGGTCGGCCAACAACCGAGGGGCCTCGCCCAATTTGCGTCGCCACAGCGCTTCGAATTCGTCGCCGATGTCCTTCACATCGATTTCCGTTATTCCGGTCAGACAACCCCGTGGTCCGCGGCGGAGCGAATCCAAACGCATGGCCGACGAGGCAAGGAAAGCTCCAACAGACTCCATTCCGCTCCCGACGTCGAACTTCGTTGCGAGCACCCGCGCGAACTGATGGACATCCAGGATCCAGAACAAGATCTTGTCGTAGTCGGGGTCAGGCAACGACCTCGCGTGAAGGGCTTTTGATTGATTGACCACCGATGCTGTCGAGTTCGTGATGACAAGGAGCTCGACATCTCGCTGCCGAAAGAACGAAGCCAGCAGGCCGATGCAGCGGGTGCGGTACGCCGGGTCGATCACCAAGCCAGCGGCTGTCGCGGCGAATATCGTTCGGCTTTCGAGCCGGTAGAGCACGGGAATGTTTCCCTGGTACCCGACAATCCCCTGCTCGGTCTCCAGCACCCACCCCATGCTTGGCTGCGATTTGGCGGCGGCCATCGCGGGATTTTGTCGCCAGAGCCGATCCCAGTTCTCCGGGCTGTCTTTCGCAAGGCCCCCGCGTTCCTTCAGCCTCGCGACGCTTTCGAAATCCGCGAACCGGACCTCCCGCTGCTTTGCCGGCGCCAACGCGCTTCCGGAGAGCATTGCCGCTTCGGCTCGAGCGGACGCAGGACGACGCCGGCTTTTCAGGAGTCGGAGCAGGATATCGGCGGCGTGATACCTGGAGCGCGTCTGAATTTGCGCCGGCACACGGGTCCCGGCCATCAAAACCCTCCCTAGCCGTATGGCGGCGACGACCCGGTCGGCCCGTTTCGCAATCGACGCTGCGCCAATTGCTCCGACACGAACTGGCACAGCGGCCCGATCAGCGTCATCTGTTCGGGATCGAGATTCTCGAAATCGATCTCCCTGTCGAAGTGTTCGCCTGCCGCCATCATCATCTCGACGAAGGCGAGCGAATCGAGCGCCCCCGACAGCAGCAGGTCGTAGTCGTCGGGAAGATCACGCAGCGGGCGCTGTCCGCGGTCCTCCAGCTTCCGGTTGAGGAAAGTGCCGAAGAATGCGCGGACGTCGTCGGTGGTCGGACCGCTCATTGACTGTCTCCCAGAACCGCCGGCATGGCCTTGCGGTCGTATTTTCCGTTGGCGTTGCGGGGCAGCCGGCCGCGGAGGTGCCATCTTCGCGGGACCATGTAGTCCGGCAGCCGGGCGGCGACCGCCGCGCGAAGCCC
Source organism: Bradyrhizobium sp. CCBAU 53421 (assembly GCF_015291625.1). Classification (NCBI taxonomy): domain Bacteria; kingdom Pseudomonadati; phylum Pseudomonadota; class Alphaproteobacteria; order Hyphomicrobiales; family Nitrobacteraceae; genus Bradyrhizobium; species Bradyrhizobium sp. CCBAU 53421. The sequence goes on along the minus strand of NZ_CP030047.1, from coordinate 6,773,057 downwards.
GTCGAGATCAATCGGCCCGCCTTCGATAAGCACTTCGATGCCGCCATAGCCGCTCGGGCTGATGGGCCAACCGATCGCCACGACGCCATCGACGCCCGAGGCCTCGCGCACCACCGCCTCAATCTCGCCGAGCTCCACCCGGTGCCCGAGGATCTTCACCTGGGAATCCAAGCGGCCGAGATGGGTCAGGGGACCATCGCCGGCGGGCCGGCGCACGCGGTCGCCAGTGCGGTAGAACAGCTCTTTCCGACCGGGCGGGACGACGAAAGCCGCGGCGGTCTTCCCGGGATCCTTCCAGTAGCCGAGCGACATCTGCGGACCGCTCATCAGCAGTTCGCCGTCCGCGCCCGGCGCGACCTCGTTCAGGTGCTCATCGACGACGAGCACATCCATTCCCGGGAACGGCGCGCCGATCGGCACGATGCCCATCTCCGCTTCGGCCGGCCCGCGCTTCGGATCCCACCGGTAGCCGGTGCACGCGATGGTCAGTTCGGTCGGTCCGTAGATGTTCTCGACGACGCTGTTCGGCGCGGCCATCGCCCAGGCCTCGACGCTAGCGACGGGCAGCGGCTCGCCGCAGAACAGGCTGAGCCTGAGCGAGGGAAACCCTCCCGGCTTCAGCAGGCCGGACTGCTTCATCAGTGCGACCATCGAGGGCACCGAGAACCAGATCGTCAATCCCTGCTCGCGGATGTACCGCCCCGGATTGATCAGCGTCTTCTGCGAGGGGCAGCACACGCAGGCACCGCGTTCCCACGCTACGAACATGTCGGAAGCCGATAGGTCGAACGTCATGTCGAAGGTCTGCGAGACGACGTCCAGCTCCGTGATGGCGAAGCGATCCGCGGCATGGTCGACATAGGCTGCGACGTTGCGGTGTGCGACCATCACCCCTTTCGGAATTCCGGTGCTGCCGGAGGTGAACAGCAGATAGGCGATCGCGTCCGCGCGCGCGTCCGGATCGCGCCAGTCGGTATATCCTTCGAGATCGGCAGCGCCGACGACAGTGTGCCGCGGCCATCGTTCGCGATAGGGGCGCGGATCTTCGAGATCGGGCGCGATCACGAGCAGCGGCTCGTCGACGCCCGCCATGAGCGAGCCCATTTGCGGCAAGGATTCCGCGTCGACGATGATCGAGCGGCACTCCGAGCGGACGAGCATCGACCTGGTGCGCTCGACCGGGAAGGTACGGTTCAGCGGTACGTAGCCGTTTCCGGCCAGCAGCGATCCGAGCACGCCGGCGAACGCCGTCGGGCTGCGATGCGCGAACACCGCAGTCAGCGGCGTCCACGCCCCTTCGCGATGGGCCTGGATACAGGCCGCGATGCGGATCGCAACCTCGCGAAGCTGCCGATACGACAGCGACGTGCCTTGTGCGATGACGGCAGGACGGTCGGGAAACAGCTTCGCCGAGCGCAGGAAGCCCGTCCACAACCGTCGTGATCCGTCCGCGCGCAACTCCATCGAACGATCGCCTAGACTAGCCTGCAAGGCCCTGACGCGCCGGATCGCGAAGCGCTGATGACTTCAGACGCCGGGCCTTCGTCAGCGCCTGTCCGAAGACCTCGCCCGTATGGACCAGTTCCTCGCGGGTGGGTGGGATGTCCAGGATGAAGGTCCCGTAGCCGGCCGCGGCGTAGCGCGCGAGTTCGTCGGAGACGACCCCGTAGTCGCCGACCAGATACGGACAGAAGGTCTTGTAGTTCTCGAACGGCACCAGCCAATACGGCGTGTCCTGGGCGGCCGTCTCGGCCGCGAGATCGGACATCTGCTTGTGCCACGCCGAATCCGAGACCTTCATGGCCAGTTTGTGTGCCAGCTGCCCCTTCTTGTCGGTCGGGAAACGTTCATGCGCGACCCGCCAGGCCTCCTCGGCGCTCGCGCGGGCGATGATGCCGACGCGCACGCCCGACCCGACGCAGTCAGTATCGGCCTGCCCGTACTCTGCGGCCGGCTTGGGATACTTCACCGGTGTTGCGCCCAGCACCTTGGCGGCAGCGAGCCCGGCTTCCGAGGAGCCCGACACGAATATGCCGGGCAGCAATTCCCGCGGCAGTGGCGGGGTCATTCTCAGATTGCGGACGGCATGGAATTCGCCTTCGTGCGTTACCGGCTCGGCGTTCTCCAGCAGCAGCTTGATGATGGCGGTGTATTCGACGAGCCTCGCGTACCGCCTGTCGTGCGCCGTCGCGTCGCCGAGTGCCGCAAGCTCGGTCGTGTAGCCGCCCGCGACCATGTTCAGATAGAGCCGGCGCCCGTACATATGCGCAAACGAGCTCACCATCTTGGCGACGCTGTACGGATGCATGTAGACCGGCTGCACCGCCACCAGCGGACAGAGTTCCTTGGTGCTCTGCAGGATCACCTGCGAGACGAGCCAGGGATCGACCAGGGAATTTTCCGTATAGACCAGGATTCCCTTGCAGCCCGCCTCTTCGCTCCAGCGGGCGACGGCCTGCACCCGTTCGACATAGTCCGCCGACTGCACCGCGCCGGATTGCGGGCACGTGCTGAAGACGTCGAACCGAATGTCGGAAAACATATCCATCATCCACCTCCGTCCAAAAGGCGTCGAAACGCCGTGGCTGGTGGAGAACCGGGTCATGGTAGCAGATGCGTTCGTGAGCTCCCCCGACGCAAAGGTGGTACTCCGTCAAGCGGATGGGAACGAATGCTCCGCCAACTATTCGGGGGCGGCGCACTGCACCTTTTGCGGCCCTTTGATTGCTCCGGTTTCTCTGCAACGATGCCGCGCAACCTGTTCGAGTTTCCCTTGAGCGTGATCCGTCCAGGGGTTGTTGAATATGACGAAAGTGATCGGCATCAGTGGATTCGAGAACTCGATCCCCTTCAAGAGGAAGCACTGGCCGGGCCTGGAGGAGCGCGAATACCGGATCTCACAAGGCCACGATTCCGCTGCGGTGCTGGTGGTCGATGGCAGGATCGTCGCCGGTGCCGCCGAAGAGCGTTTCAATCGCAAGAAGCACACGGGTGATTTTCCGATCGGCGCTGTCAGCTACTGCCTGGACACCGCTGGCCTGAAGCCATCCGACATTGACGTGGTCTCTCACGGCTTCGACTATGCGCCCTACAAGGCCGCGTTCATGCTGGATCCGACCTCCGCCCGGCAATACAGGGAGGTGTTTTCGCGTGAAAAACTGCTCTCACAGCTGGATGAGCATCTGCCGGGATTTCCCGCCGGCAAGGTCCATCACGTCAACCATCATCTGTCCCACGCCGCCAGCGCCTACTACACCTCAGGATGGGACGAGTGCCTGGTGGTGGTGCTCGACGGCATGGGCGAGGTCCACGCCGTCACTGTCTATCACGCGCACGACAACGCGATCGAAAAGCTCGCGGAAATCACCGCCCAGGATTCGATCGGCATCCTCTATTCCACCCTGACGCTGCATCTCGGCTTCGATTTCAACTCCGACGAATACAAGATCATGGGGCTTGCTCCCTATGGCGATCCCGCCCGCCACCGTGCTTTCTTCGAGCGGACCGTGGAACTGCGCGACGACGGCTTGATCAGGATTCCGCTGCTCCGCCTCAACACCGAGCGAAAGGATCGCGAGACCTACGGCGCGACGCGACGCCATCTCGGCGAGCATCTGATCCCGGCTCGCGCGCCCGACGGCGACGTCACCGACGGCCATCGCGACGTCGCCGCGGCGCTGCAGGAATGCCTCGACAGCGTCATGCTCCACATCTGCGGTCATTTCGGCCGCAGCACCGGCCTGCGCAGGCTCGCGATGGCGGGCGGTGTCGCGCTCAACTGCACTGCCAACGGCCGCCTGCTGCAGTCCGGCCTGTTCGACGAGATCTACGTGCAGCCGGCCGCCGGCGACGATGGCTCCGCGCTCGGCGCCGCGCTCTGGTCGGCATCGCGCGACCGCGGCGTGAAGAACGTCCGCATGCCGGTGCCTTTTCTCGGCCCCGCACACGCGCAAACCGAGATCAACCGGGCACTGGCCGAAACCGCCGGCCGCGTCGAGATCACGCGCTTTGCGGATCTCGACGAGACCTGCGCGGCAGCGGCGAGGCTGATCGCGGCCGGACGCGTGCTCGGTTGGTATCGTGGACGGATGGAGTTCGGCCCCCGCGCGCTCGGACACCGCAGCATCCTCGCCGATCCCGGTCATCCTGAGATGCGCGACCGCATCAACGCGATGGTCAAGATGCGCGAAGCCTTCCGCCCGTTCGCGCCGGCGGTCAGCCTCGAGCAGGTGCATGAATGGTTCGAGGTCCCGAAAGGGCTCGAGCTTCCCTACATGATCATGACCGCCGACGTGCGCCCCGAGCACCGCGCCGCACTGCCGGCGATCACCCATGTCAACGGCTCGGCCCGCGTGCAGACGGTCGGCGCCAGGGACAATCCGGAATTCCACGCGCTGCTGCGGGCCGTCGGCCGGGCGACCGGCCGCGAGATGGTGCTGAACACGAGCTTCAACGTGAAGGGGCAGCCGATCGTCAACACGCCGCGCGAAGCCATCGACACCTTCCTCGGTACCGGCATCGAGTATCTCTTCCTCGAGAATGTGCTCGTCCGCCGCGCGGGGCAGACGTAGTCGGCACTGGCCGCCCGGCAACAGAAGCTGGCGGCGCTTTGTGTTCTCACCACGCTGTGGTGCGCAAAGGTGAGGGGGCCGAAGCCCCCTCGCTGACGATTAGCGCCGGTGTCCGCCGTGATGTCCGCCGCCGTGATGGCCGCCACCATGATGTCCGCCTCCGCCGTGATGACGGTGCCCGTGATGATGGCGGGGGTAGAAGTGCGGACGGTGATGCCAGCCGTGATGGCGCGGTCCGTAGCCGTAGCCCGGTTGCCAGTAGCAGCGGCCCCAGCGATCGCAGACCTGGCGCACCTTGTCGATATTGGACGTTTCGCCTGCGATGTGGCTGGCCTGCGGAAGCCCGTTCGGCATCGCCGACGCCGCACCGGACATCAAAGCTGCGCTTCCGAGCGCGGCCAGTCCAATAACGGCAAGCTTGATATTCATTGAGATCTCCTTGGTTGAAGCCTGAAAACGTCCACGCGGCCACTTCGTTGCTGCGACAAAAAGACAGGCAGGTGCACTTGGTTCCGGCGACGCCGGTTCAACGCAGGAAATGCGGGAGTTGTGAGGTCGCTCGATGCGCGGGCGACAATTGGCCGCGCGACAGAATGGCGAGGCGCAAACAAGACGTGATGACGTTTGGTCGCGCTTCGCGGAAAAGCGCCTACTGCGTGGTCAGCGGATGTTCGGCGGCCTTGTTGAAGAAGGCAGCTTCCTCCGCGGTGGCTTCAAGGAGTTGCTGGTCCTGGTCGTAGACATCGTTGCGGAACTGGATGGTCCGGTCCTTCGTCATCCACGCCGTGAGGTAGACCCAGGCCACCGGCACCTTCTTCAGCATGCGGACGTCCTGACGCTGCCCGGCGGCGATCGCGGCATCGATGGCAGCGCGGGTCCATTGCGGCTGGTCCTTCAGCAGCCATGCCGCGAGGTCGCGGACATTGTCGACGCGCGAGCAGCCATGCGAATCGAAGCGATAGTCGTCGTTGAACAGGCTGTGCTGATTGGTGTCGTGCATGTAGACCGAATAGGAGTTCGGCATGTCGATCTTGACCGCGCCGAGCGCATTCCATGCACCGCTCTGCTGACGCACCGTGATGTTCTGCGCGTGATCGCCCGACCAGTCGACCGAACGCGGATCGATCGGGTTGTCGTGGGCGTCGAGCACGTCCATGTGCATGCGCGACAGGTAGGTCGGATCCTTGCGCATATGCGCCGCGATCTCCGTCTTGGTGATCGATAACGGCACCGTCCAGGTCGGATTGAGAATGACGTCGGTGATCTCGGACGTCAGCGTCGGCGAGGGTTTCTCGGTCTTGCCGACGATCACGCGGTAGCGCCGCACGACCTTGTCGTCCTCGACGGCCTCGGCGAAGGTGGCGGGAACGTTGACCACGACATAGCGCTGGCCGAACTGGAAATCCATCTGGTCAAGCCGCTCCAGCGAGGCCTCGAGCTGCTTGATCCGCTTCTGCACGGGAACGTTGAGTGCAGCCAGCGTCCGCGGCGTCACCGTGCCGGTCGCCGCGAGCCCGTGGCGTGTCTGGAAGTGCTTCACCGCGTCGGCCAGGACTTCATCATAGGCGCCGGCGGCCTTGTCGGCGGCAAGGTCGCCGGTGATGATCAGACGCTTGCGCAGCAGATCGTCATTGGCGCCCTGGATGCCCAACGCAAATTTCGCGTCCGCGGGGATCGTAGGCCAACCGCCGCGGGCGGCGAGATCGGAATAGCTCTTCGCCACGTCGCGAATGCGTTGTGCGCTGCCCTGGTCGTAGGTTGGCTCGCGCGACAACGCGAGCGCGGCAGCCGATCGCGTTTCCGCGACCGAGGCCGACTTGGCCTGGCTTGGCTGGGTGGCCGCCGGTGCCGCAGCCGGCAGCGCATGATGAGGCGGGACCGGCGCAGTCGGGCCGGGCGCGCCCGCGGTTTGGGCGAATGCCGGTAGAGCCGCAAGCATCGTGGCTGCGACGACGAGTGTCACTCTCTGCATATCTCGATTCTCCGGACTGCGTCGCTTGCGCGAAAAATGGAGGGGGCGGCGCGTTCGTCCGGAGGTGATGATCTATCCCGAGACCGTTGCGTCTTGATTAAGTTTTGGTTGCGGTCGGAACATTACCGTGACCGTCTTGCCGGCCTGGGGCTGTCGCCATCGTCGGCATCGCGGCCGCACGACCTTGTGGCGCGCATCAACGCGGAGACCGCTCACGCGTTGTGCCGAAGCCGGGGGCAAGGACCTGGCGGCGCCGAACGGACAAAGAAAAAGCGCTGCCATCGCCGATGGCAGCGCTTCGATATCTTCCCGGTTCGACCGGCGCGTGGCAGCTCCATGACCGGCTGCCGGCCGATCCGCTCGTTCTGGTCGATCGCGCTCGCGGTCTCGCGACCGTACCGCGCTGCCGTCAGTCTTCGTTGGCGGCGATCGATTCCATCAGCGACACCAGCTGGCGCTGCACGGTCTGGTCCTTGATCTTGCTGTAGGCGCGCAGCAACCGGAGGCTGAACGCGCTGTCGAGGAACAGCAGGCTCTCGACTTCGCGGGCCTTGTTGTCGCCGTCGTAGAAGAAGGTCACCGGCACGTCCAGCGCGCTCGCGATCTGCTGAAGGCGGGCGGCGCCGACACGGTTCACGCCCTTCTCGTACTTCTGCACCTGCTGGAAGCTGACGCCCAGCTTGTCGCCGAGCTCCGCCTGCGAGATCTTCTGCTCGACACGGCGCAGGCGAATCCGCTTACCCAACTCAATGTCAGGCTTGCCGGCACTGCGCTGCTTCATCTTCTTTGCTGCTGATCTGTTCATTCTTGTGACCCGTCCTTCAAATCGAGAATCCCTGGCCCGGTCGGGTCAGGGACACGTTCATGATGTACCGCGTTAAGCTCGAGTGGATCGTCAGTTCGTCTGAACTACGAAATCCAAGAAGATCGCGGGATAGTATCCAAACGCACATGCGCATTGGAAACACCCAAGTACCGACTCGGTCGACTACCTGAAGTCGACCGCGCCAAGGTGTCTGTCGACACCCCGCCCTCTACATTTGGCAAAATATTGACCAAACCACAACTAGCGCGAGTTTGATCGACACAGATTTTGCGCGCATGCTTACTGGGCGGCATTGCACTGCTCCCGTAGTTCTACGGGCAGCCAATATTGTACGAGCGTCCTAGTATGGATGCAACCCCAGCTAGTGCATCCTGAGGTCGCGGCGACGGTCTGCGGTTGCTTGACTGAACCGCCGCGAAAACCAAAAGTTTGACGTAAGTCCAAGTCAGGCTTTCGGAATGTTGCTGGACAATTGCCTAAAAGTTCTGAATCATCGGGAACAATTGTGCGCCTACGGAAAGCCGGCGAACTCTGGCAGGAGAGGCCAAATGAAGCGGAAGAGGGGAACACCTCGACTCTACCTCGCGGCTTCGGGAGTGGAAGATATGCCGGTCGCAAATACGGAAGAACGGTTGCTGGCGCTGCTGGCAACCCTGGAAGAATGTCAGGCGTTTCTGACTGACCGGGCGAACACGGAGACGGCGCGGCTGTTGTCCCTTGCCATCCTCGAGCTTCGGATGGAACTGCACAAGGTGACGGATTCCGAGTTGAAGGCGCTGTGTGACATGATCGCGTCGGATGAGCCGGTGCAGGAACCGGTGACCAGGCAGTTGCCGCCGTATCTGCGGCTGATCAAGTAAGCCAGCGCCCCGCGCCGTGCGCGGGACGCCGCCGGGTTGTGTCGCGCGACTCAGCCCGCGGTGACGTCGACTGCCTCGGTGCCTTCAAGCACGCGGCGCGCCTTGTCCCGGTCCAGGTCACCTTCCCATGCCGCGACCACGACGGTGGCGACGCAGTTGCCGATCAGATTGCCGACTGCGCGCGCCATGCCGATGAACCAGTCGACCGACAGCACCAGCACGAGGCCGATCGCCGGGATGCTTGGCACGGCATTGAGTGTCGCCGCCAAGATCACGATCGCCGAGCCCGGCACGCCATGCGCGCCCTTCGAGGTGATCAGCGACACGCCGAGCACCAGCAGCAGGTCGCCGAACGATAGCGGCGTGTTGGTTGCCTGCGCGATGAAGACGACCGCCAGCGTCAGATAGATCGAGAACGCGTCGAGGTTGAAGGAATAGCCGGTCGGAATCACGAGGCCGACCACCGAATCCTTGACGCCGAAGCGCTCCAGCTTGCGCATCACCTGCGGCAGAACCGCGTCGGAGGATGCGGTTGCGACCACGATCATCAACTCCTCGCGCAGGTAGCCGAGGAACTTGAGGATATTGATGCCGGCAAGCGCCATCACGGTGCCGAGCACGCCGAGCACGAAGACCGCGACCGAGACGTAGAACAGCGCCACCAGCGACAGCAGCTGCTTCAGCGAGCCGACGCCGTATTTGCCGACCGTGTAGGCGACGGCGCCAAGCACGCCGATCGGCGCGAAACGCACGATCAGGCCCATGGCGCGGAACAGCACGGTCGAGACCGCGTCGATGAACGAGGAGATCCTCTCGCCCTTCTCGCCGCCAACCAGCGCCAGGCTGACGCCGAAGATGATGGCGAAGAACAAGACCTGCAGCACGTCGTTGCGCGACAGCGCGTCGAACGAGGTGGTCGGGATGATGTTGAGCAGGAAGCTGCCGATGCCTTCGCCCTTCAGCTTCTGCGCGTTGCTGGCATAGTTGCCGAGCGCCTTGGCATCCAGCGTCGAGGTGTCGATGTTCATGCCGTGACCGGGCCCGAACAGGTAGGCCAGGATCAGGCCGACCACCAGCGCGACCGTCGTCATCGCCTCGAAATACACCAGCGCCTTGACGCCGACGCGTCCGACCTTCTTGAGGTCGCCGGCGCCCGCGATGCCGTGCACCACCACGCAGAACACGATTGGCGCCACGATCATCGAGATCAGCTTCAGGAAGGCGTCGCTGAAGATCTTCAGCCCGATCGCGAAATCGGGCGCGGCCATGCCGATGATGATACCGAGCAGCAGCGCGACGAGCACCTGCACGAACAACGATGTGTAGAGCGGCTTGCGTGCAACTGTGGCTTCCGCTGCGATGGTCGACATGAACTCCCCCTGTCTCTGGCCGGTGTTCTGGCCGGCCGAACTCGTCCCATCTTAGCAACTTGCGTGCCAAGATGTCGCAGGTTTGGGGGGCATTTGCCCGGTCAGTCGGCGGTTTCGAGGGTGCAGGTCACCGTGTAGACGACGCCGTGGGGCAGGAAATCCACGCTGGCCTCGCCGCCGAGCTGGTCGCGGGCGCTGCGCTCGATCAGGCGGGAGCCGAAGCCGCGCTGCACCGGCGCCGTGACGGGTGGGCCGCCGGCCTCCGTCCAGATCATCCGGAGCTTCGGTCCGGGGCTCTCTCCGAGGATTTCCCAGTCCAGCGTCACCGTGCCGGTGTCGTTGGACAGCGCGCCATATTTGGCGGCGTTGGTCGCCATCTCATGCAGCAGCATCGACAGCACCAGGGCAAGCCGGGGCGACAGCGGCACGCGCGGTCCGAACATCCTGACCCGCTCGGATGCGTTCAAGAGATAGGGCCGCAGCACGCGGCTGACCACGTCCTGGAGGTCGGAGCCCTGCCATTTGTCGGTGGAGAGCAAATTGTGCGCCTCGGCGAGTGCGCCGAGCCGTCCCTCGAACTTGTCGCGCTCGGCGCGGCTCGCGCTGCGGAAGGTCTGCGTGGCGATCGATTGCAGGATCGCCAGCGTGTTCTTGACGCGGTGGTTGAGCTCCTCGATCAGGAGATCGTGCAGCATCTCGCCGCGCGCGATCGTGGTCGCCATCCGCACCGCAAAGCCGAGGCCGACCAGCAGCAGGACGCCGCCGATCACGCTGGTGATCGCCAGCGAGCGCCACAGCGGCGCCACCAGCGAGTTCTCGGCGATGCCAGCGGCGACGGTCCAGCCGGTTAGGCGCGATCGGGTGAAGCCCGTGATCAACGCCACGCCTTCGAGCGAGACGGTCGGCAGTGTCGCCTCGCTGCGGCGGAACATCTCGGCAAACAGCGTTGGCGAAGCCTGCTGCCCGATGGTCGCCTGCGGATTTGGCACGCGGGCGAGGTTGACGCCGTCGCCGTCGAAGATCGAGATGGTCCAGTCCTGGTTCAGGCGCTGCCTCTCGATCATGGCCTGGAACACCTCGATCGGCGGGCTGAAGGAGATGTCGTAGAGCACTTCGCCGTCGCGGATCACCGGTACCTCGACGGTGATGATCAGTTGCTGCTTCACCTCGCCGAAGAACAGGTTGGAGTATTGCGGCTGCCGCGTCGCAAACACCTTCTCGACGATCTCGAGATTGTTGCGCGGCGGCAGGCTCGCGGTGTCCTGCGTCAGCGAGGAGAACGCCTGGCGTCCGCGGCGGTCGGCCACCAGCACCACACCGTCCTTGCCGTATTGGTCGAGGAAGCCGGCCGCGACGCGGCGGAAGTTGTCGAAGTCGCTGTTGCGCAGCGAGTTGGTCAGCGCCAGCACCTGCAGCCCGCCGGTCATGCGCTGCATTTCCGCATCGAGCAGCAGTCGGATGCTGCGCGCCGTCTCCAGCACGCGCTGCGTGGCCGCCTGACGATCCCGCTGGTAGTTGTGGAAGACGATCCCGACCGCGAAAACGATCAGCGGCAACATCGTCCCCGTGACCAGAAGCGCGAGACGCACTGGCAATGTCAGTTTCGGCACGATGTCCCCGGGTCGGTGCCCATTTGCGGTGAGCGTAGGGGAGGCGGGAAAAGTCCGCCAAAGGAAATGACCGGCAATCTGAAAATTCCGCGGCGCACACCGTGCGCCGCGGAAGAACTTTTGGTCAGAGATTGCTCTCGGTGATCGCGGCGTAGACCATGGTGCGCAGCTCGCGCCGCAGCGGATAGGCGCTCGACGGCAGCACCTGGGTCATGAAGATGGTGATCAGCTCCTCGGCCGGATCGATGAAGAACGACGTCGTCGCGGCGCCGCCCCAGTTGAATTCGCCCGGGCTGCCCGCGATCAGCGTCTGCGCCGGGTGCATGGTGACGGCGAAGCCGAGGCCGAAGCCGATGCCGTTATAGGCGGCTTCGGCGAACATCGAGCGCGACATCGCCGGCAGGTCCACGCCGCCGGGCAGATGGTTGCTGGCCATCAGCTTCAGCGTCTTCGGGCCGAGCAGCCGGACGCCGCCGAGCTCGCCGCCGTTGAGCAGCGCGCGGCAGAAGGTCAGATAGTCGGCCGCGGTCGAGCACAGTCCGCCGCCGCCCGAGACCAGCGATGGCGGCGACAGGAACGAGCTGGTGGTCGGATCGTCCTGCAGCGTCAGCGTGCCCTTGCGCTCGGCGGCGAGCGGGTTGAAGCCACCCTGCGGGTCGGCGGAATAGCAGGCGGCAAAGCGGTGCGCCTTGTCTGAAGGCACGAAGAAGTCGGTGTCGTTCATGCCGAGCGGCATGAAGATACGCTCCTTCAGGAACTGCTCGAACGGCATGCCGGAAATCTTGCCGACGAGATAGCCGAGCACGTCGGTGGAGACCGAGTAATTCCAGGCCTCACCCGGCGAGAACTCCAGCGGGATCTTCGCCAGATCCTCGATCATGCTGTCGAGCGTGCCGGCCTTGATGACCTCGCCGATCTTCTTTTCGCGATAGGCGGCGTCGACATTGGAGCGCTGCTGGAAGCCGTAGGTGAGGCCCGAAGTGTGGCGCAAGAGGTCGACGATCTGCATCGGCCGCGTTGGCGGCCGGGTCAGGAACGCCGGCGCGGTGCCGGCGACGAACACGCCGAGGTTCTTCCATTCCGGAATGTATTTGGCGACCGGCTCGTCGAGTGCGACCCTGCCTTCCTCGACCAGCATCATGAAGGCGACCGAGGTGATCGGCTTGGTCATCGAATAGATGCGGAAAATGGTGTCGTCCTTCATCGGCGCCTTGCGCTCGAGATCGGCGAAGCCCTGGACGGTGGAATGCACGATCTTGCCGCGGCGGTAGATCAGGACCTGGGTGCCGGGAAAGCGGCCGGAATCGATGTAGCGGCTCTTCAAATGCGCTTCGAGGCGGTTGAGGGCGGTGGTCGACATTCCCGCGGATTCGGGCGAGGCGGGCGTGGGAGCTAACATCGGGGATTTTCTCCGGCTGGCGAGGCAGCCTTGATAGCCGAAAAGTGTCCGCTGCAGCAATCGGCTGCCGCTTACCGGCACCTGGCCGGTGGTGTACGGTCGCCCCTGCAATCGCGCCCTGAAGGGCCCTCAAGGGAAACGCCGAGATGACCCAGTTCAACGAAACCGAGCTCACCGCCGCCGTCATCCGCAGCTTCGACCAGACGCCAGATCCGCGGGCCAAGTTCCTGCTGCAGGAACTGGTGAAGTCGCTGCACGATTTTGTGCGCAGGACCGATCTCACCTTCGAGGAATGGGACCACGCCATCGGCTTCCTGACCCGCACCGGTCAGAAGTGCACCGACATCCGCCAGGAGTTCATCCTGCTGTCCGACGTGCTCGGCGTGTCGATGCTGGTCGATGCGGTCAACCACAGGGATCGCGGCGGCGCGACCGAGACCACCGTGCTCGGCCCGTTCTATGTCGGCGAGCACAAGGTGACGCCGCACGGCACCGACATCTCGGCGAGCCTGCCCGGCGAGCGCATGTTCGTGCAAAGCCGCGTCACCGATCTCGACGGCAAGCCGCTGGCCAATGTGCCGGTCGATGTCTGGCACGCGGACGACGACGGGTTCTACGACTCGCAGAAGCCGAGCTATGCCAGCGAAGGCCCGTCGTCGCGGGCGCGCTTCATCACCGATGCCGACGGCCGCTTCTTCTTCCGCACTATCGTGCCTTGCAGCTATCCGATCCCGACCGACGGCCCGGTCGGGCAGATGATCACGCAGACCAACCGGCATCCGATGCGGCCGGCGCATGTGCACTTCCTGGTCAACGCCAAGGGCCATGAGCCGCTGATCACGCATGTGTTCGTCGAAGGCGACGAGTACATCGATTCCGACGTCGTGTTCGGCGTGAAGGACGAGCTGATCGCCAAGGTCGAGCGGCGCACCGATGCTGTGATGCCGGATGGCGCGCGGTCGGATGGTCCGTGGAGCCTGATGACCTACGAATTCCGCGTGAAGCCCGGTGGCGGAATGGCGCCGGCGCCGCTCGGCACCAAGGTTGCCGAAGACGCCTGATCGCGATCATCGAAGGCGCTTGCCCAATTCTTGTGCGGCGCACAAGATTTAAGCGAATCGCAATTTTTGGCAGCGCGCGCAAGCTCCACGCGCGCTGCGACATGTTGCGCAAGACTTTGCAATAAAATCGATTTTTGCGGTGCGGTAGCTTGGCACAAGGCTTGAATAGTCAAGCCCCGACGCCATTGAAGCCGTCCCTCGAGGCCACCCCATCGGATTTCTGACGCCGCCAGACCGGGGCCTCCCCGGTGCATGCCCATTTGCGCCCTGCGCGCGTCGCCACCCGAAGGAGGGCGCTCGACGCAAAGCCGCATCACCGCAACGCAACGACGCAAAGGACGACCGATGACCAAGCCCACCATCAAGCCCCCGGGCCGCGCGATCAGCCGTCGCCGGCTCTTGAAGGCAACCGGCGGCGCCGCCGCGCTGCTCGCAGCGGCCAGGCTCAACTTCCCCGCCGGTGCATTCGCGCAGGGCGGGGGCCCGGAAGTGAAGGGCGCCAAGCTCGGCTTCATCGCGCTCACCGACGCCTCGCCGCTGTTCGTCGCCAAGGAGAAGGGCATCTTCGCCAAGTACGGCATGCCCGACGTCGAGGTGCAGAAGCAGGCCTCGTGGGGCACCACGCGCGACAATCTCGTGCTCGGCTCCGAGGGCAACGGCATCGACGGCGCGCACATCCTGACCCCGATGCCGTACCTGATCTCGGCCGGCAAGGTGACGCAGAACAATCAGCCGACGCCGATGTACATCATGGCGCGGCTCAATCTGAACGGTCAGTGCATCTCGGTCGCCAAGGAATATGCCGATCTCAAGGTCGGCATCGACACTGGGCCGTTCAAGGCGGCGCTGGAGAAGAAGAAGGCCTCCGGCAAGGCGGTGAAGGCCGCGATGACTTTCCCCGGCGGCACGCACGATCTGTGGATCCGCTACTGGCTCGCCGCCGGCGGCATCGATCCCGACAAGGACATCGAGACCATCGTGGTGCCGCCGCCGCAGATGGTGGCCAATATGAAGGTCGGCACGATGGATTGCTTCTGCGTCTGCGAGCCGTGGAATCTGCAGCTGATCCATAAGGAGATCGGCTACACCGCGATCACGACGGGCGAGCTCTGGGACAAGCATCCGGAGAAGTCCTTCGGTCTGCGCGCTGCCTGGGTCGACAAGAACCCGAAGGCTGCGAAGGCGCTGCTGATGGCCGTGATGGAAGCCCAGCAGTGGTGCGAGAAGGTGGAGAATCGCGAGGAGACCGCGGCGATCTGCGCCAAGCGGCAGTGGATCAACTGCCCGGTGGAAGACATCAGCGATCGCATGAAGGGCAAGTTCGACTACGGCACCGGCCGCGTGGTCGAGAACTCGCCGCAGCAGATGCGGTTCTGGAGCGACAACGCCTCCTATCCCTATCAGAGCCACGACCTCTGGTTCCTGACCGAGGACATCCGCTGGGGCAAGTATGAGGCCGGCTTCGACACCAAGGCGCTGATCGCCAAGGTCAACCGCGAGGATCTCTGGAAGGAGGCCGCCAAGGAGCTCGGCGTGCCGGCATCGGAGATCCCGACCTCGACCTCGCGCGGCAAGGAGACCTTCTTCGACGGCAAGGTGTTCGATCCCGCCGATCCCGCCGCCTACCTGAAGTCGCTGTCCATCAAGCGCGTCGACGTCTGATTTGAGGAGCTGCGCCTCGCGCGCGGCTCTCCCTTTTTCACGGAGATCATCTGTCAATGTCGATGCCTGCCATGAAGACCGAAGTGTCGGCGGTGGCGATTCCGCCGACCGCCCCCGCGCCGGTCGTGACCATGACGCCGAAGCGCCCGCCGCGCGCAGAGACCTACGCGAGGATTGCGAAGGAGACCGCGGTGCGCGTGGTGCCGCCACTGTTCGTGGTCGCGCTGCTACTGGTGGTGTGGGAGCTGATCTGCCGGCGAGCCGGCTCCAGCCTGCCGCCGCCGTCAAAAGTGTTCAAGGACACCAGGGAGCTGATCCTCGATCCGTTCTTCGACCATGGCGGCATCGACAAGGGCCTGTTCTGGCATCTTTCCGCCAGCCTCCAGCGCGTCGCCTACGGCTACTCGCTGGCGGCGATCGCGGGCATCGCGCTCGGCACGCTGGTGGGGCAATCGGTCTGGGCGATGCGCGGGCTCGATCCGCTGTTCCAGGTGCTGCGGACGATTCCGCCGCTGGCCTGGCTGCCGCTGTCGCTCGCCGCATTCCGCGACGGCCAGCCGTCGGCGATCTTCGTCATCTTCATCACCTCGGTGTGGCCGATCATCATCAACACCGCGGTCGGCATCCGCAACATCCCGCAGGACTACCGTAACGTCGCTGCCGTGGTGCAGCTCAATCCGCTGGAGTTCTTCACCAAGATCATGATCCCGGCGGCCGCGCCCTACATGTTCACCGGCCTGCGCATCGGCATCGGCCTGTCCTGGCTTGCGATCGTGGCCGCGGAAATGCTGATCGGCGGTGTCGGCATCGGTTTCTTCATCTGGGATGCGTGGAATTCCTCGCACATCAGCGAAATCATCCTGGCGCTGTTCTATGTCGGCATCATCGGCTTCGTGCTCGACCGGCTCATTGCGGGCCTCGGCAAAGTGGTGACCCGCGGCACGGCGGCGAACTGAGGAGGACCAGTCATGCAGGCCTATCTGAAGCTCGATCACATCGACAAGATTTTCACCCGCGGCAACGCTACCACGGAAGTTCTGAAGGACATCAACCTGACGATCGAGAAGGGCGAATACGTCTCGATCATCGGCCATTCCGGCTGCGGCAAGTCGACCCTGCTCAACATCGTGGCCGGCCTCACCGGCGCCACCAATGGCGGCGTGCTGCTGGAGAACCGCGAGGTCAACTCGCCGGGGCCTGATCGCGCCGTCGTGTTCCAGAACCACAGCCTGTTGCCCTGGCTGACCGTCTACGAGAACGTCAAGCTCGGCGTCGACAAGGTGTTCGCCAGAACCAAGAGCAGGGTCGAGCGAGACGCCTGGGTGATGCACAATCTCAGCCTGGTGCAGATGGCGCATGCCAAGGACAAGCGGCCGAGCGAAATCTCGGGCGGCATGAAGCAGCGCGTCGGCATCGCACGCGCGCTCGCGATGGAGCCGAAGGTGCTGCTGCTCGACGAGCCGTTCGGCGCGCTCGACGCGCTGACCCGGGCGCATCTGCAGGATTCGGTGATGGCGCTGCACCAGAAGCTCGGCAACACCATCCTGATGATTACCCACGACGTCGACGAGGCCGTGTTGCTGTCGGATCGCATCGTAATGATGACCAACGGCCCGAGCGCGCGGATCGGCGAGGTGCTCGAGGTACCCTTGGCGCGCCCGCGCAAGCGGCTCGAGCTCGCGAACAACCCTGGCTACCTGAAGTGCCGGCAGCGCGTGCTCGAATTCCTCTATGAGCGCCACAGCTTCGTCGAGGCGGCTTGATGATCACGCCGGCGGCAAACGCGTCCGCTTTGAACCGAAACGCCGGATGCGGCTACCAATGCTGGCATTTTGGAAAGTCATTTCAGAATTCATTTCAGAACCGAGGAGAGTTGAGATGAATCCGGCCCAAATCAAGCTGGTTCAGGAAAGCTTTGGCAAGGTCGCGCCGATCTCGGAGCAAGCTGCGGTCATTTTCTACGATCGCTTGTTCGAAGTCGCGCCAGCCGTAAAGGCAATGTTTCCCGCCGACATGAAGGAGCAGCGCAAGAAGCTGATGACGACGCTCGCCGTCGTCGTCAACGGGCTGAGCAATCTCGACACGATCCTGCCGGCCGCGAGTGCACTCGCCAAGCGTCATGTCAACTATGGCGCGAGGCCCGAGCACTATCCGGTGGTCGGCGGCGCATTGCTCTGGACCTTGGAGAAAGGCCTCGGCGCCGCCTGGACGCCCGATGTCGCCGCTGCATGGACGGCGGCCTACGGCACGCTGTCGGGCTATATGATTTCGGAAGCCTATGGCGGCCCGCAGGCGGCGGAGTAGGGCGGTCGTCGTCGGCGGCGCTTGCCGCGTGACGTCGGTTCCGCTGCGAGCGGAAACTCTATCCACGTCATTGCGAGCGAAGCGAAGCAATCCATATCTCCGCTTGCCGAGAGATGGATTGCTTCGTTCGCTTCAGCGCAAAATTGCATTTGCAATTTTGGCGCGGGCTCCTCGCAATGACGAAAAGATCGATCTATGGTCCACCCCGTTCCGCCAACGGGTGAACCAAAAAAATGATGTTCCTGGAAACGCCGCCGAAACCGATCCCGACCGAAACCTTCTCCGCCGTGCCGGCCGAGTTCCGCCGCAAGGTGGCGAGCGAGTGGGCCGACGCCAATCGGCCGGGCGCGGTGACCGACTGCTTCATCGAAGGGCCGTCATTCGACGCTGACGGCAATCTCTACATCGTCGACATTCCGTTCGGCCGCATCTTCAGGATCGCGCCGGACAAGTCATGGACCCAGGTCGCCGAATATGACGGCTGGCCGAACGGGCTGAAGATCGATCCGATGGGGCGCATCCTGATCGCCGATTACCGGCACGGGCTGATGGAGCTCGATGCCAAGTCAGGTGAGGTCACGCCGCTGCTGCGTTCGCGCAATTCGGAATCGTTCCGCGGCTGCAACGACCTGCACATCGCCACGAACGGTGACATCTATTTCACCGATCAGGGCCAGACCGGGCTGCACGATCCGACCGGCCGGGTCTATCGGCTGCGCACGAGCGGTGCGCTCGACTGCCTGATCGACACCGGCATCAGCCCGAACGGGCTGGTGCTCGATCCGCACGAGGCCGTGCTGTTCGTCGCCATGACGCGCGACAATGCGGTCTGGCGTGCGCCGTTCATGAAGGACGGCAGCGTCTCCAAAGTGGGCCGCTTCTGCTCGCTGTTCGGCCCCAGCGGCCCCGACGGCCTGACGATGGACAGGGCCGGGCGATTGTTCGTCGCGCACGCCTCGCTCGGCCACGTCTTCGTGTTCGCACCGAACGGCGAGTGCATCGCGCGGATCAAGTCCTGCGCCGGGCCAAGTTGCACCAATGTCGCGATCGGCGGCGCCAAACGCGACCGGCTGTACATCACGGAATCGGTGACGGGCACGGTGCTGGTCGCCGACATCAGCGGGCTCGGCTAGGCGGCGACGCGCGGCCGTTCCGTGAAGGGCGAGTCGTACAGCCAGGCCAGCTTGTCGCAGAATTTCTCGAGGCTGGTCTCGCGGATGAGTTGATTGCGCAGTAGCGCGTGCACGCCGGATGGATGATAGACGTGGGTGCCGAGTTCGCGGGCCTGAAGCTGGACCCGCGCCGTGCGCATCAGCCGAACCTGCCGGTAGTTCTCCAGGGCATGCTCGATGCGATCGGGCATCTCGCCCAGCAGCTCGGCGAGCCAGACCGCGTCCTCCAGCGCCATGCAGGCGCCCTGGGCAAAGTACTGCAGCATCGGATGCGCGGCGTCGCCGAGCAGCACCGCGCGCCCGTCGACCCAGCGCTCGACGGGATCGCGATCGCAGGTCACCCAGGCCTTCCAGTCCTTGCCGTGGTGAATGATCGCCTTGGCGCGGGGATGGACGTCGCGAAAGCCTTCCAGCACCTCCTCGTGGGTGACTGGCTTCGCGGCAAAGGCTTCCAAGGGATCGTTGTGGCAGGTGATGGCGAGGTTGAAGACCTTCCAGCCCGACAGCGGGTAGTGCACCAGATGGCATTTGGCGCCGGCCCATAGGGTGGCGGCGTTCCAGCGCAGATCCTCCGGCATCTGGTCGGTCGGAATCACCGATCGATAGGTGGTGTGGCCGGCGATTCGCGGCGGGCCGTCATCGACCATCTGCTGGCGAATCCGGGACCTGAGTCCGTCCGCGCCGATCAGTAGGCAACCTTTGATGCGCTCGCCAGATTTCAGCCGCGCGACGACCGTCGCGCCGTCCTGGTCATATCCGACGACATCGCAATCGCTGCGTAAGGTGATGCCGGGATGCGCCTCGCAGGCGCGCAGGAAGATGCCGTGCAGATCGCCACGATGCACTACCGCATAGGGATTGCCGAAGCGCTGGCGGAAATAGCTGGTCAGATCGATGCTGGTGATCTCCTCGGCCGAGATCGCGTCCATCAGCCGCAACTGGTCGATGAACACCGCAATCGCGCGGGCGGCGTCGCCGAGATCGAGGAGGTCGAAGGCATGGAAGGCGTTCGGACCGAGCTGGATGCCGGCGCCGATCTCCTGATAGCGCGGCGCGCGTTCCAGCACGGTGATCTCAAATCCCTTGCGAGCCAGCGCGACCGCCGCGGCCAGTCCGCCGATGCCGCCGCCTGCAATGATGATCGGATCCCTGCGCATGTCCTCTCCCTGGTGGTTCTATTTCCTCGGTATCTTGCGCCGCCGGCCGGCATTGCCCTTGATGTCGACCTTGGGCTCGCGCGCTTCTTTCGATGCCGCCGCTACGGGCACCTCGATCAGGCCGGCCTCGACCTCGTGCTCGAGCTGATCGAGATTCTTGTAGAGCTCGACCAGCACCCGCTTGAGCTCGGCCGCTTCCTTCGCCGACATCGCGCCGGTTGCGACTTCCTCATAGTGTTGGGCGATCGGCATCAGCCTGGACGCCAGCTCGGCGCCCTTCGGCGTCAGCGCGACCTGCAGGCTGCGCTGGTCGTTCTCCGGCCGGTTGCGCGTCAAAAGGCCGGCGCGGCTCATCTCGGCAACGATGCGCGACAAGGTCGAGACGTCGGCCGAAGTCAGTTCGGCGATCTCGCCGAGCCGCAGCGGGTGTCCCTGCTCGGAAAGCGCGGCGAGCACGCGGTACATCGGCAGCGTCAATTTCTCGTGACGGATGACGCGGACGAACAGATCGCCCATCCGCACGCCGAGCCGGGCGAGCAGGTAGGGCAGCGAATTCGAAAATCGGTACATGGAGTTAGTTCCTGGCAGCAGATGTCTGCCCGGAATAGCTGCCGGTCTTCGCATCGACAACAGTTGCATCTCAATCATTTGCATTTGCAACTTTATCATTGACAAATATTTGAACCGGATGCTTTGCTCTGTCAACACGGAAACGAGGACGCGGGCCCGAAGGGAGCAGCCGATGCAGGGAAAGATCGCACTGGAGGAGCACTTCGCCATCGAGGAGACGGTTCGCGACAGCGCGGGCTTCTCGCCGGCCGACGATTGGGTCGAGCTCAAGGCCCGCCTGCTCGACATCCAGGACCGCCGGCTCGCCGAGATGGATGCGCACGGCATCGAACTGATGCTGCTGTCGCTCAACGCGCCGGCGATCCAGGCCATTCCCGACCGCAACCGCGCGTTGGAGCTGTCGCGTCGCGCCAATGATTTCCTGGCCGAGCAGGTCGCGCGGCGGCCTGAGCGCTTCCAGGGCCTGGCCGCGCTGCCGATGCAGGATCCGGAAGCCGCCGCGCGCGAGCTCGATCGCTGCGTCAGCGCACTGAAATTCCGCGGCGCGCTGGTCAACGGCTTCAGCGAGGTCGAAGGCCATGACGGCGCCGTCTACTACGACCGGAAGGAGTTCTGGCCGTTCTGGTCCGAGGTCGAGCGGCTCGACGTTCCGTTCTACCTGCATCCGCGCAACCCGCTGGCGAAGGACGCCGCGATCTACGAGGGGCATCGCTGGCTGATGGGCCCGACCTGGGCCTTCGGGCAGGAAACCGCGGTGCACGCGCTGCGCCTGATGGGCTCGGGACTGTTCGACGCCCATCAGCGGCTGCAGATCATCCTCGGCCACATGGGCGAGGGCCTGCCGTACTCGATGTGGCGGGTCGACAACCACAACAAGTGGATGCGCGCGCAGAACGTCTATCCGGCCAAGCGCAAGATCGCCGATTACTTCCGCGAGAATTTCTACATCACCACGTCAGGCAACTTCCGCACCCAGGCGCTGATCGACGCGATGCTCGAGATCGGCGCCGACCGCATCCTGTTCTCGGCCGACTGGCCGTTCGAGAACATCGACCATGCCGCTGAATGGTTCGACAGCGCGACCATCGCCGAGGGCGATCGCATCAAGATCGGCCGCGACAACGCCCGCAGGCTGTTCAGGCTCTAAGCGCGCGCATCAAGCCTGCCGCAGAGCAGGGGCGCATCATTTGTTGCAAGGGAGGAAACGGTGAGCACTTCGCCCGAACTCGACGTGCATGAGGAGTTGTCCAGTGCGGCCGTCGGCCGGCTGCACATCCTCCTCGGCATCCTGATCACGCTCATCACGCTGTTCGACGGCTATGACACGTTCAATCCGGCCTATGTCATCCACTATCTGGCAAAGCCATGGGGGCTGTCGCCGAGCCAAGCGGGGTTTTTGGTGAGCTCGGGCCTCGTCGGATTCCTGTTCGGTGCGGTCGGGCATGGCACGGTCGCCGACCGGCTCGGCCGGCGCGGCACGCTTCTGGCAGGGCTCTGGATCGTCAACGTCTTCACGTTGCTGACCGCAACGGTTGCCAGCGATTTCTGGAGTTTCTGCGCGTTGCGCTTCGCGACCGGCCTCGGTCTCGGCGTGCTGCTGCCGCTGGGCACGACCTTCGTCAACGAGCTGGCGCCGCGCCGGGTCAGCAACGCGTTTTCATTATGGGGCGTGACGCTGGGCTGGTCGCTCGGCGGCGTTTGCGCCGGGCTCGTCGGCGTCTATCTGACGCCGCATTTCGGCTGGCAGATCCTCTACTACCTCGGCGCGCTGTCGATCCCTTTGACCTTCGTCGCGCACGCGGTGCTGCCCGAAAGCCCGCAATTCCTGGCGGCGCGGCGCCGCACCGAGGCGTTGCGCGCGCTGCTCGGGCGGCTGCGTCCGGAGCGCGCCGCGGTCTATCGCAACGCGAGCTTCGTCTCGGTCGATGCCGGCAGTGTGCCCAATCCGATCGCCGCGCTGCTGAGCCCGCGCTATCGCCGCGTCTCGCTGACGATCTGGATCACCGCGTTCCTCAGCCTGTTCGCGATCTTCGGTCTGACCGGCTGGATCCCGACGGTCATGCAGAAGCGCGGCGAGACGTTTGCGGCATCGTTCGGTTTCGGCGCGCTGATGCAGGCGATGTCGTTCGTCGGCGGGCTGACGCTCGCGATGCTGGCCGATCGCAATCTGTCGCTGACGCCGCGCTACCTTGCCACATGGTGGCTGACCGGTGGCATTGCCGTGCTGGCGCTGGTGTTCGTCAGCGGCCATGGCGTCAATCTCGCGATCGTCGCCATCGCCGGCTTCTGCATCATCGGCGCACAGCACGTGCTCAACAATTTCACCGCGGGCTCGTACGAGACCCTGCTGCGCGCCAGCGGCGTCGGCATGGAATTGGGTGTCGGCCGGGTCGGCGCGATCCTCGGGCCCTATCTGATCGGATTGCTGCAGCAGGTGACCGGCGGGCCCGACATCGTGTTCTGGGTGATCGGCGGGGCCGCGATCGTCGGCGCGTTCGCGATCGGCTCGCTTGGACTTACCACCGCGGTGCAGCCTGCCGCCATCGACACGGCACCCGCGGAATAGCGATCGACACGAAAGGAGACCACTGATGTCCGGTTCTACCTATGCCGCCACAGAGACCGGCGCTGCACGACTTCCGGAATCCCTGGTGCTGCTATTCGCGCGCCTCGCCGTCGCGCCGCTGTTCCTCTACAGCGGCATCGGCAAGGCGATGGCGTTCTCGGCAACCGCAGCACGGCTCGGCGCGGCCGATGGTCTCGGCGCCGTGCTCGCGGCCGGCGCGACCGCGGTCGAGCTTGGTTGCGGCATCGCGCTCGTGCTTGGCCTGTTCGCGCGCCCCGCCGCCGCCATCCTGTTCCTGTTCACCATCGCCGCGACGCTGATGTTCCACAATTTCTGGGCGGCACCGGAGGCGCAGGTCGTCGCCCAGACCATCAACTTCCTGAAGAACCTCGGCCTGCTCGGCGCACTCGCGATGATCGCAAGCTTCGGGCCTGGCAGCTACGCCGTCAGTGCGGGCAACAGGTCATGAACTCCTGACTGCTTCAAGGGCGACTGCACGCCCTTCGGCTGCATTGTTCGCGCCGACTCAGCCGCCTGCGCTGGAACCAAGCACGCTGTCGCCTGGTGCGATCGACAACAGCCAGTCGCCGAACACTTGCTCGGCCTGCACGGCGACCGGCCTTGCCAGAGCATGCGTCGCCGCGCGCAGTTCTGATATCGAGACCTTCGCCGCCGACAGCTCGATGGCGTGGCCGACATACCATTCCTCGAGCTGGCGCGGATCGGCTTCGAGATGGAATTGCAGCGCCAGCGCGTTGCGGCCATAAGCGAAGGCCTGGTTCTCGTAATCGGCATTCGCGGCCAGCCGTACCGCACCCCTGGGCAGGTCGAAGGTGTCGCCGTGCCAGTGCAGCACTTTGCTGTGCAGGTTGCGCAGGCAGGATGATTTGCCGTCCGCCGTCAGCTCGACCGGGCCCCAGCCAATTTCCTTGACCTTGCCCGGGAACACGCGGCCGCCGAGCGCCTGCGCCATCAACTGCGCGCCGAGACAAATGCCGAGCGTCGGCAGTCCGCGGCGCAGCCGCTGTTCCAGCAGCGCGATCTCGGTCGAGAGGAACGGATAGGTCTCGGTCTCGTAGACCCCGATCGGCCCGCCCAGCACGATCAGCAGGTCCGCGTCGCGAATCGCGCGATCGGCGAGGTCGTCGACTGGCGCATCGCAGAACGACACGCTCCAGCCGGCACGCTCCATGATCGGGGCCAGCAGCCCGAGATCCTCGAACGCCACATGGCGGATGGCAATGGCGGAGCGGGGTGGTCGCATCTCGAACGTCCAGTCTTTTCGCTATATAATCTCAAATATAGCGCGGTGGGTCACGGCGAGTCCAGCCGCCGCGGCGCGGGGCCGGTCAGCGGTCGGAATGTAGCTTCTCGAGAAAATCCTTCACGCCGCTGACGGCGCCGGTATTCGAGGCGACATAGCCGGGAAGGGCACCCACGGCCTTGTGGAACTCGCTGCTCTTCATGATGTCGAGCACCCGCTGCATCGGCTCGGTCTCGAGGAAGGCACGCTTGCAGACGAAGAAGTAATCTTCCGTGAGCAGGCGGATGAAATCGAGGCCGAACTGCCGTGCGGCGGCCTCGACGCCGAAACTCGCATCCGCCATGCCGCTTGCGACATAGGCGGCGACCGCGGCGTGGGTGAACTCCATGTGCTGGGCGCCGTTGATCCGGCTTTGCGGGATCTTGTGCTGCGCCAGCAATTGATCGAACAGCAGCCGCGTGCCGGAATCGTGGTCGCGGTTGACGAAGCGGGCCTTGCGCTCGACCAGGTCCTTCAGCGAGGTGATCTTCAGCGGGTTGCCGCGCTTGACCATCAGGCCCATCTCGCGCGTGACGAAATTGATCACGCGGTCCTCGCGCGGGTCGAGCCATTCGCGGCAGGCCTTGATGCTCTGCGCGCGCAATTCGCCGCGCGGCAGATGCACGCCGGAGAGATCGCAGGCACCCTGCGCCAGCGAGACCAGCGAGTTCTGGTTGCTGACGTAGCGGAGGTCGACGCCGACGCCGCCCGCGCGATCGAGGAACTCGCGCAGCTTGGACACCGCAAAGCCGTGGCTGGCATGAACGCGGATGACCTGCGGCCGCTGCTCGAGGAACGGCTTGATCTCGGTGACCAGTTCCTGCGCGAGGTTCTCGAGCTGCAGCCCGAGCCGCGCCTGCATGCGCTCGCCGGCCCACACCAGCTTCTCGCCGAACGGCGTCAGCTTCGAGCCCTTGCCGCGCTGGGTCTCCACCAGCGGCACGCCGAAGAACTCGGACCATTGCTCGATCAGGTTCCAGACATGGCGATAGGACAGCTGCGCATCGTTGGCGGCGCTGGTGATCTTCCCGGTCTTCCTGATCTCGTTGAGGATGCCGAGCATCACGACCGCGGTCTGCGGCGAGTTTTCTTTCCGAAAGCGCCAGACGGTCTCGATCTCGATCTGCAGCATCGTGGCCACCATTTATGAAGTTGATTTCATATCCTGGCATGCAATAGGCACAAGATATCATATTTACTGCTGGACAAAGCCTCCTAGGTTGAAGAGCAACACCAGGAGGAAATATGATGTCGGTTGCATATGACTATGAGCGCGGCTTCAGCCACGCCCCGCCCGTCCGGGACGAACTGCTGCTGATCGACGGCGCCCGCGTCCGCTCGCTGTCCGGAAAAGCCTTCAAATCGCTCAATCCCGCCACCGAGCAGGTGATCGCGACCATTGCCGAAGGCAATGAGCTCGACGTCGACCGCGCGGTCGCGGCCGCCCGCCGCGCCTTCGAGGGGCCGTGGCGCACCATGCGCGCCGCCGAGCGCGGCCACATCCTCCTGAGGTGGGCTGAGCTGCTCAAGCAGAACGCCGACGAGATCGTGGCACTTGAGAGCCTCGATGCCGGCAAGCCGATCGCGGCGGTGCTGCGCCAGGATTTTCCGGCCGCGATCGACACGCTGACCTATTACGCGGGCTGGGCCGACAAGATCAGCGGCGACGTCGTCTCGACGCGCGACGATGCGCTGACCTACACGGTGCGCGAGCCGGTCGGGGTGGTCGCCGCGATCGTGCCGTGGAATTTCCCGCTGATGATCGGGATGTGGAAGCTGGCGCCGGCTCTGGCCTGCGGCTGCACGGTGGTGATGAAGCCGGCCGAGCTGACCTCGCTGTCGGCGCTTAGGATCGGCGAGCTCGCGCTCGAGGCCGGGCTGCCGAAGGGCGTGCTCAACATCGTGACCGGACCCGGCCGGGTCGTCGGCGACGCGCTGGTCAATCACCCCGATGTCGACAAGGTGACGTTCACCGGCTCGCCCGGCGTCGGCCGCGGCATCATGAAGGGCGCCGCCGGCAACTTTAAGCGCGTCTCGCTCGAGCTCGGCGGCAAGTCCGCCAATGTGATCTTCGACGACGCCAATCTCGAGGCCGCCGCCAAGGCCGCGGCCGCCGGCATCTTCTTCAATGCCGGGCAGGTCTGCTCGGCCGGCTCGCGCGTCCTGGTGCAGGAAAAGGCCTATGACGAGGTGGTCGAGCGCCTGGTCGCGCGCGCCGAAGCCTTGCGCATCGGCGATCCCGCGGACCGCGCCACCGCGCTCGGACCCGTGATCTCCGAGAAGCAAATGCGGTCGATCCTCGATTATGTCGAGATCGGAAAGAACGAGGGCGCGCATCTCGCCACCGGCGGCGAACGTGTCGGCGACCGCGGCTACTTCATCAGCCCCGCGGTGTTCGCCAATGTCGCGCACGAGATGCGGATCTCGCAGGAGGAGATCTTCGGTCCCGTCGTCAGCGTGATCAAGTTCAAGGACGAGGCGGATGCGCTGCGCATCGCCAACGGCACGGCCTACAGCCTCGCTGCCGGCGTCTGGAGCGCCGACATGGGACGTGTGCAGCGCTTCGCCAAGAAGGCCCGCGCCGGCACGGTGTGGATCAACACCTATGGCTATACCGACGTGCGGCTGCCGTGGGGCGGCGAGCGCGACTCCGGCCTCGGCCGCGAGCACGGCACCGCCACGCTCGACAATTTCACCGAGCCGAAGGCGGTGTGGATGAATCTCAACGTTTGACCGCGCGTAACGCGGGCAATAAGGGCGCGGATCGGAGGATCCGCGCTGATGGGATCGCGCGAGCGCGCACATATAACGCGCCGCATAATAGGTGTCGTCCCGGCGAAAGCCGGGACCCATGACCACGAGTGGCTGTTGTTGCGCACAGTTGGAATGACGAGTCCCACCAACTACGCCTGCTGCGGAGTATGGGTCCCGGCTTTCGCCGGGACGACGATGTGGAGACACCGTCGGGCGGTGTGGAGACATTGTTGAGCGTTTCGTTTATCGTTCTGCACGGGGCGAGATACGACCCACGCAGAATGAGGCAATCGTGCAGACCAGAAAATTCGGCAACAGCGGCCCGCAGGTCCCGGTGATCGGGCAGGGCACCTGGTATCTCGATCGCGGTGACCGCAAGGCGGCGATCGCTGCGCTGAAGCGCGGCATCGATGCCGGCATGATCCATATCGACACGGCCGAGATGTATGGCGACGCCGAGCTCGTGATCGCGGACGCCATCGCCGGCCGCCGCGACGAACTGTTCCTGGTCTCGAAGGTGCTGCCGAGCAACGCGTCGCGGCGCGGTACCATCACCGCCTGCGAGCGCTCGCTGAAGCGGCTGAAGACCGATCGTCTCGATTGCTATCTGCTGCACTGGCGCGGAACCTACCCGCTCGCCGAGACGGTCGCGGCGTTCGACGAACTGATGGCGGCCGGCAAGATCCGCTCCTGGGGCGTCAGCAATTTCGACGCGGACGATCTCGATGAACTGCGCGATGTCGCGGGCGAGGGCAAGATCGCCTGCAACCAGGTGCTCTACCATCTGCGCGAGCGCGCCATCGAGCACGCCGTGATTCCGTGGTGCGAGCAGCATGGCGTCGCCGTGGTCGCCTACTCGCCGTTCGGCCACAATGATTTTCCCGCGCTGTCGAGCAAATCAGGAGCGGTGCTGCAATCGATCGCGCAGGCGCACCGGGCGACGCCGCGCCAGGTCGCGCTGAGCTTCCTCACGCGTCTGCCGTCAGTGCTCGCGATTCCGAAGGCGTCGAGCGCGGACCACGCGGCGGAGAATGCCGCGGCGGGAACGCTCAAGCTCAGCGGCGACGAGATTGCCGCGCTCGACGCGGCGTTCCCGCGCGGGCCGAAGCCGCGCTCGCTGCCGATGCTCTAATTCGCGGGATTCACGCGGCTCCGCTCCACACAGTTCTTAACAAACTGTTGCAATTGCGGCCGCATACAGGCTGCGACGGGCGGTCGCGCGCGCTGGTGCATATCGGAGTCCCGTTTTCAGGCATTGTTCTCGCTGCGGAATTGGCGTTCTGTGTGAACCGCAGATTCCCCTTATTTTGCTCATCGAGATTGCCGTGACACCGCCCCCCGCCGTAGCCGCCAGGCTGGACAGCGTTCCCCTCGTATTGCCCGCAAAGACGACGTCCGCAAAGACAAGCGTGGCACGCGATAAAGCGCCGGCGCGCACCGACCGGCCGTTCAGGGGCATTGCGCTGATCCTGCTGTCGACGGTGTTCCTGGGCACGTCCGACGTCACTGCAAAATATTTGTCGTCCACGCTGCCCTCGATCGAGATCGCCTGGATCCGCTTCCTGGTGTTCGCGCTGATCATGACGCCGGCGATGCTGCCGGGCACGCCGCTGTTCGCGCTGCGCAGCAGCCGTCCCGGCCTGCACGTGCTGCGCGGCGCCGCGCTGCTCGGCTCGTCCCTGATCTTCATCACGGGGCTGGGCTTCCTGCCGATCGCCGAGGCCTCGGCCACCAGTTTCGTCTCGCCGCTGTTCGTCACCGCGCTGTCGATCGCTTTCCTCGGCGAGAAGGTCGGTATGCGGCGCTGGGTCGCGACCGCGGTCGGCCTCGCCGGCGTGTTCATCATCCTGCGGCCGGGCACCAGCGCCTTCCATCCCGCCGCGGTCTTTCCGATCGTCTCGGCGCTGGCCTGGGCCGCCACGCTGATCCTGACGCGCATGATGAGCGGCAGCGAGCGTCCGATTACCGTGATGACCTATTCGTCCATTGTCGGCGTCGCCATCGTCAGCGCGCTGGTGCCGTTCGTCTGGGTAACGCCGACCTGGCACGACATCATGTTCGGCATCCTGATCGGCGTCGCGTCAACCGTCGGACAGTGGATCGTCGTGCTGGCGTTCCGCTACGGCGATGCCTCGGTGCTGGCGCCGTTCTCCTACACGCAGCTGCTGTGGGTCAGCATCCTCGGCTTCCTGATCTTCGGTGAGGTGCCGGATCACTGGACCATCCTCGGCGCCGGCTTCATCGTCGCCTCCGGCCTCTACACCGCGCATCGCGAGCGCATCCGCCGCTCGCAAGTGTTGGCGGTGGCCAGCGAGCCGTCGCCGAACGCCTAACCGCGCGTATCCATTTTACAACAGACGCCCTGAATCCGACCTGATGCGCTGACTGTGCACGGCTTGAGAAGACGCGCCTCCCGCGAGTTGCAAGATAGCCCATTCGGGTCAAGCCGCGTCCGCGCGGCGCTATCGATTTGGGGCTGGGGCAATGCGGGAGTGGGGCTGCGCGCGAATCCGTCGGCGAGGCTGGTTGATGGTCGCGATCATCCTTTCAACCGCTCTGCTCGCCGGGCCGGTTGTCGCACAAAACGGCGGCGTCGGCGGCGAGGGTAATTATCAGTCGACAGGACAATATGGCGGCGCCGGCGGCATTCCCGGTGTGAGCGGTGGCGTCGGCGGCGACGGCGGCGCTCCGAATCGCTCGTGCCAATGCACCGGTGGTGGTGGCGGCGGCGGCGCTGAAGGCGCCGCCGGAGGTGCCGGCGGCCCCGGCGGGAATAACGCCTCTCCCGACGGCGGTGCCGGTGGCGCGGCCGGACAGGATGGCGTTGCTGGAACGATCGGTTCATTTACCGCGAGCGGTGGTGGCGGTGGCGGCGGCGGTCTCAGCGGAACGTCCAGCGCGACGCTGAACAATAACGGGATAGTGATGGGCGGCAATGGCGGCAGGGGCGGCGACGGTGGCGTCAACGCCTCGAACCCTTCAGCCCAAATCGCTGGCGGCGGCGGTGGTGGTGGTGCGGGCGGCAGTGCATTCACCATCACCGGCGCAGGAATCCACTCAAACAGCGGCAGCATCACAGGCGGCAATGGCGGTGCGGGCGGCGCCGGCGATGTTGGTGGCGGCGGAGGTGACGGCGGCACCGGCATCGTCGTCAGTGCGCCAGGCGCAACGATCAGGAATTCCGGCTCGATCTCGGGCGGTGCGGGCGGTGGTGGCGGCGCGCAGGTGTCCGATGTCGACGCGAATCAAGGCGAGCCGTCCACCGGCGGCACGCGGGGGAAGCCCGGTGCAGCAGGCACGGGCGGTTCCGGAATCGTCGGTAGCGGCTTGACCATCATCAACAGCGGGACGATCACCGGCGGCGGCGGCCCGGGTGCGCAGGGCAACGCGATCGGCTTCACCGGCGGAGCCAATACGCTGACGTCGATCGGTGGAACGCTCAGTGGCAATCTTGCGATTGCAAATGGCGTCGGTGCCAGCCTGACGTTCCTGCAAACCAGCGCGGCCGGCGCGTCGGGCGATGTCACCATCTCCGGCATAACGGGCCTCAATGGCTTGGCCACCGACGCCTCGGTTGCCGTCAAGCTGGATGCTGGGCGCTCGCTGATCGTCACCGGTGCCAGCACCTACACCGGCGGCACCTCGGTGAGCGACGGATCAACGCTCGTCATCCGCAACAGCAATGCACTCGGCAGCGGCACGCTGAAGATGGGCGAGACGCTTGCCGGTCTCACCAAGCTGGTGCTGGACGGCAACGGTTTCAACATCGCCAACACTATCGTCATCAACAGCGATCCCATCATCACCGTCGCCGCCGGTACCACAAACACGATGTCGGGGCCTATCAGCGGTGCCGGCGATATCGTGCTCAACGGGGGCGGCACGCTGGTGCTGTCCGGAGCGAATACATATACCGGCGGCACCACGATCTGCGGCACTGCGTGCGGCGTTGCCGGCGGCAGCAGCGTGCTGCAAGTCGGCGTCGGCACCGTGGGTACGCCGGGCGCGATCGTCTCGTCGGCGATCGGCACCGGCCTACTGACCTTCGACGGCGGGACGCTGCAGGCCGGCGGCAACTACACGATCGCGAACAACGCGCAGGTCAACGCCACCGGCGGCAGCATCGACGGCAACGGATACACCTTCACTTACTCGGGCAACATTGGCGGCGCCGGTGGACTGTCAGTGCTGGGCGCTTCGGCCTTCCTCGGCCGCGTGGTGTTGACAGGCTCCAACACCTATGCCGGCGGCACCACGATCTGCAATTGCGCAACGCTGCAACTCGGCGACGCCAGCCACACCGCCTCGATCGTCGGCGAAGTCACTGTCAACGGCAGGTTCGAGATCGTCAACGCCAACACGGCGGGCATCACCAAGATCGTCAACGACGGCTTCAACGGGTTCGCCAGCACGACGTTCTACAATTCCACGACGGCGTCGACGGCCGTGATCGTCAACCGGAATTTCGGCGCCACGGTGTTTGGCGACAGCAGCACTGCCGGCAATTCCACCATTACCAATGGTGACAACACCAATGGTAACAACGGCGGCTCGACGTATTTCCTCGGATTTTCGTCGGCGGCGTCGGCGAAGATGACGACGTCCGCCACCGGCTATATCAGTTTCTTCCAGAGCAGCACCGCGGCGAACGCAAACATCGACAACAGCGGCTTGACCTATTTCGGCCCGTTCGGCGACGCGACCGAAGCGCCGACCGCAGGCAACGCGACGATCACCAACCGGTCCGGCGGCGCGCTGATCTTTGCCGGATATGCGACGGCCGGAAACGCCATGATCACGACCGAGAGCGGCGCGAGCGTCAAGTTCGTCGACAACGCGACCGGCGGTGCCGCGCAGTTCATCACCCAGGGAACCGGCTATGTCGACTTCGGCGGCAGCCTTGGGCCGAACGGTGATGGTCGCATCACGGCAGGTTCGATCGCGGGCTCGGGCACCTACTACATCGGTAGCGGCAATACGCTCGCGGTCGGTGGCAACAATCTCTCGACAGTCGTCAGCGGCGTGATCGCGGATTCCAATCCCTGCGGTTGCGGCCCGGCCGGGCCTGGCAATCTGGAAAAGACCGGCAGTGGCACGCTGACTCTCTCGGGTGTCAACACCTATACCGGAGCTACCGTTGTCAATGGCGGCGTCCTGCAAGTCGATGGTTCGATCGTGTCGTCGAGTTCAGTCACGGTGAATTCAGGCGGCGCGCTCTCCGGTATCGGCACCGTCGGCAATACGACGATTGCGAGCGGTGGCATCCTGCTGCCAGGCAATGCGACACCGGGCGCATTCCTCAACGTGGCGGGCAATCTCGCCTTCCAGTCTGGCGCGCTGTATCTGGTCGGGCTCAATGCGACCGCCGCCACATCAGCCAAGGTGACCGGCACCGCGGCGCTTGCCGGATCGGTGGGTGTCAGCATCGCTGCCGGCAGCACGATCGCCAGGCAATACACCATCCTGTCGGCGGCCGGCGGTCGCAACGGCGTGTTCGCCGGTGTCGCTTCATCCGGGCTGCCGTCGGGTCTGGTTGCAACGCTCGGCTACGACGCAAATAATGCCTATCTCAATCTCGCGCTTGATTACGCCGTGAAATCGAAGCTCAACGTCAACCAGATCAATGTTGCCGCGACGCTGCAGAACTTCTTTAGTGCCAATGGCGGCATCAAACTGACTTACGCGGGACTCTCGCCGAATGGATTGACCCAGGCTTCGGGCGAGAGCGCGACCGGCTCGCAGCAGGCGACGTTCAACGCGATGAACCAGTTCCTCGGTCTGCTGACCGATCCATTCATCGCCGGGCGCGATGGCGGTTTTGGTGGCGGCGCGAGCGCCACTCCGTTTGCCGAGGAGAGCGCTTCGCTGGCGTATGCAGCGCGCACGACCGAGCCGCGCGATGCGCTGGCTGCGATTTACGCCAAGGCGCCGCCGCCGCAGCTCGACTTCGTGCAGCGCTGGAGCGTCTGGACGGCGGGCTATGGCGGCTCGCAGACCACCAGCGGCAACGCGGTGCTGGGCTCCAACAGCACCAGCAGCAGCCTCTATGGCACCGCAGTCGGCGCCGACTACCGTTTCTCGCCGAACACCATTGCAGGCTTTGCGCTCGCCGGCGGCGCCACCAGCTTCAGCACCAACGGTCTCGGCTGGGGCCGCTCGGACCTGTTCCAGGCCGGCGCGTTCGTCCGTCACACCGTCGGTGCGGCGTATCTGAGCGCAGCGCTCGCCTATGGCTGGCAGGACATCACCACCGACCGCATCGTCACCGCCGCAGGCGCCGATCACCTGCGCGCAAACTTCAATGCCAACGCCTGGTCTGGCCGGTTCGAGGGCGGCTATCGCTACGCCACGCCGTGGATCGGGTTGTCGCCCTATGCGGCGGCGCAGTTCACCAGCTTCGAGCTGCCGAACTACGCGGAGAGCGTGGTCTCCGGCGGCGGCGCCTTCGCGCTGAACTATGCGGCGAAGAGCGTCACCGACGTCAGGAGCGAGCTCGGCCTGCGCTCCGACAAATCCTTCGCGGTCGATGGCGGGATCGTGACGTTGCGCGGCCGCGTCGCCTGGGCGCACGATTTCAGCCCGAACCGCAGCGCCGCGTCCGTGTTCCAGGCGCTGCCGGGGGCGGCCTTCGTGGTCAACGGTGCGGCGCAGGCCCGCGAGTCCGCGCTGACCACCGCCTCGGCGGAGATCAAGTGGCGCAACGGCTGGTCGGCGGCTGCGACTTTCGAGGGTGAATTCTCCAACGTCACCCAGTCCTACGCCGGCAAGGGCGTTATGCGCTATACGTGGTGACCCTCCGTGCTATAGCCTCCTGCGGCGAAAGCCTGTCGCGGATTTGATCCGCGACAGCGTATTTCGCGGGACGAAATACGCATCAAAATGAGTGGGGCGAAACCCACGCGGGAGAGAACATGCGCGCAGCGATCTTCAGAAACGGCGAGATTGTCGTCGACCAGATGCCGGAGCCGAAGCCCGGCGCCGGACAGGTGCTGGTCAAATCGCTCGCCTGCGGCATCTGCGGTTCCGACCTGCACGCGCGCAAGCATGCCCACCGCATGGTGGAGCTGAGCAAGTTCCTGCCCGGCCGCACGCCTATGGATCTGTCGCGCGACGTCGTGTTCGGCCATGAGTTCTGCTGCGAGATCCTCGACTACGGCCCGGGCACCACGCGCAAGCTGAAGCCCGGCACGCGTGTCTGCTCGCTGCCGGCGCTGCTGACGCCGGAGGGCCCGAAGGGCATCGGCTATTCCAACGATTATCTCGGCGCCTATGCCGAGCAGATGCTGCTCAGCGAGCCGCTGCTGCTCGAAGTGCCGAACGGCCTTGCGGCGGAGCACGCCGCGCTCACCGAGCCGCTTGCGGTCGGCGTGCACGCGGTGGCGATGGCCAGCATCAAAGGCGGCGAGGTGCCGCTGGTGATCGGCTGCGGCCCGGTTGGGCTCGCGGTGATTGCGGCGCTCAAGATCAAGGGGATCGGTCCGATCGTTGCCGCGGATTACTCGCCGGCGCGGCGCCTGCTCGCCGAGAAGATGGGCGCCGATGTCGTGGTCGATCCGGCCAGGACGCAGCCCTATGCGAGCTGGGCCGAGCATGCCCAGATGACCGAGGCGGAGAAGGCGGCACGGCCGCCGCTGCAGGCGCTGCTGCCGCCGCTGAAGCCCGCGCTGATCTTCGAATGCGTCGGTGTGCCCGGCGTGTTGCAGCAGGTGTTCGAGGGCGCTCCGCGCAGCGCCCGCGTCGTCGTGGTCGGTGTCTGCATGGAGACCGACAAGTCCGAGCCGATGCTCGGCATCATCAAGGAGCTCAACGTCCAGTACGTGCTCGGCTACACGCCGGAGGAGTTCGCCTATTCGCTGCGCCTGATCGCGGAAGGCCAGGTCGATGCCGCATCGCTGGTCACCGGCCGCGTCGGCATCGACGGCGTCGCGCAGGCCTTTGCCGATCTCGCCAATCCGGAGGCGCACACCAAGATCCTGGTCGAGCCGTGGCGCTAAGTCGATGGCGTCGCGCGGTTTGCATTTCGTGACACCGAACCTATAGTTCGCTGTCCTCTGGAAGCACCCACCGCATGCGCGTTTCAATCATCACGGGAGGCGGCTCCGGCATCGGCGCGGCGGTTGCGCGCCGGCTCGCCGGCCCCGATCAGGGGCTGATGCTGCATGGCCAGGGCGCCGAGGCGGCCGGCCTCGCGCGGTTGAATTCGGTTGCGGAGGAATGCCGCGGCAAGGGCGCGAGGGTTGCGATCGCGACCGGCGATCTCGCCAAGGCCGGCGCGGGCACGTCGCTGGTCGAGGCGGCGCGTGCCGCGTTCGGGCCGATCGATGCAATCGTGCACGCCGCGGGCTTTGCCGACCGGCGCGAATTCGCCAGCCTGCCGCGCGAGGCACTGGAGCGCGCCTTCGCCGTGATGGCGGCGGCCTTCCACGAGATCGCGGCCGCCGCGCTGCCCGACCTCGCGCGCAGCGCGCGGGGCCGCGTCGTCGCGGTCTCCAGCTTCGGGCCGCATCGCTTCGTGCCGGGCGCGACCTATCCGGGATCGGCTGCGGCGAAGGCCGCGCTCGAGGTGCTGGTGAAGTCGCTGGCGATCGAGCTCGCCGCATCGGGCGCCACCTCGAATGCCGTGATGCCCGGTTATACGCGCAAGGATCCCGGCCTGTTCGGCGCGCTTGATACCGCGACCTGGGAGCGCGTGGCGAAAGCCAATCCGATGCAGCGGCTGGCCGAGCCCGACGAGATCGCCGCGGTCGTGGCGTTCCTGCTGTCGCCGGAAGCGGGCCACATCACCGGCGCCACGCTGCCGGTCGATGGCGGCCTGACCTTGGTGTGACGGCATGAGCGAGAGCATGTCCGCACAGAAGGCTGACGTCGTCGTGCTCGGCGCCGGCATGGTCGGCGTCTCGGCCGGGCTTGCCGCACGGCAGCGCGGACTCTCCGTCGTCATCGTCGACCGCCGCGAGCCGGGCTGCGAGACCTCCTACGGCAATGCCGGCATCATCTCGTCGGGCTCGATCCTGCCGCTGAACACGCCGTCGCTGCTGAAGAACCTACCGAAATATCTCACCAACACGCATCCGGCGCTGCGCTGGAATCTTCCGTGGGCGCTCGCCAATGCCGGCTGGGTGATCCGCTTCCTCGCCGCGGCGACACCGGCGCAAACAAAACCGCGCGCCGCGGCGCTGCACGGTCTGATCGGCACGTCGCTGACCCTGCATCGCGACTGGATCGTGCAGGCCAGTGCCGGCCATCGCATCCGCGAGACCGGCTGGCTCAAGGCCTGGCGCGGCGACGGCCTTGCGACCGCCAAGGCCGAGCAGGCGGCGCTCGCCGAGTTCGGCATCAAAAGCGAGGTGCTCGATCGCCAGGCGATCTCCGCGCTCGAGCCGAACATTATCCCCGCCTATCGTGTCGGCCTGCTGCACAGCCAGACGGCATCGGTCGATTCACCGGGCGCGGTGGTCAAGGCCTATGCGCAGATGCTCGCCGCCAGCGGCGGCACGGTGCGGCAATCCGAGATCCGGCGGATCGAGCAACAGAACGATGGCTGGCGCGTGCAGCTTGCCGACGGCGAGATCGCCGCGCGCCATGTCGTGGTCGCGCTCGGCCCATGGTCGGCGGAGCTGCTGCGGCCGCTCGGCTATCGCGTGCCGCTCGCATTCGAGCGCGGCTATCACCAGCATTTCGTGCCGAACCCGGCACGCAAATTGCTGCGGCCGATCCATGATGCGGAGGGTAGCTTCCTGATGACGCCGATGGAGCAGGGCATTCGCGTCACCAGCGGCGTCGAGCTCACAGCCCGCGACGCGCCATCGAACTATGCGCAACTGGAGTCAGTGGTGCCGATGGCGCGTGAGGTGGTCGAATTTGGCGACGCGGTCGGCGAGCGCTGGCGCGGCGCGCGGCCGACGCTGCCGGACAGCCTGCCGATGATCGGCGCGGCACCGCGGCATCGCGGGCTCTGGCTCGCCTTCGGCAACCAGCATATCGGCTTCACCACCGGCCCCGGAACGGGCGCTGCGATCGCTGCGATGATCGCAGGCGCCACGCTGCCGTTCGAGATGAAGGCATTTTCGCCCGCCCGGTATATCGCGTGACTCGCGCGAGGCCGCCTGCGATGCTGGGCGCGCAAAGCGTCATGCGCGGCAACCGAGGAGCAGGATGAACTACGTCTGGGATTTCGGGATCCTCGCCAAGTACAGCCATCTGTTCTGGCTCGGGCTCGGCTGGACCATCGCCTACACGATCGGAACGATCATCCTCGGCACGCTGATCGGCCTGATCGTCGGCATGCTGCGGCTGCGGCGCATTCCCGTGATCGACTGGCTGCTGATCGCCTATATCGAATTGTTCCGCTGCACGCCGCTGCTGGTGCAGATCATCTGGTTCTACTACGCCTTTCCGGTCGTGATCGGCGTCAACATCCCGGCGCATGTCGCCGCCGTCAGCGTGCTGTCGCTCTATGGCGGCGCGTTCTATGCCGAGATCGTGCGCGGCTCGATCGAGAGCGTGCCGGTCGGGCAGTGGGACGCGGCGAAGGCACTCGGTTTCCGCGGCTGGCGCCTGATGCGGCTCGTGATCCTGCCGCAGGCGCTGAAGCCGATGATGGCGCCCTATGTCAACCAGTCGGTGACGCAGCTCAAGAACACCTCGCTGGTCTCGATCATCGCGGTGCCCGATCTCGTTTACAACGCGACGCTGATCAACGCCGACACCTACCGGCCGCTCGAGGTCTACACCATCGTTGCGCTGATCTATTTTGCGATCCTGTTTCCGTCGACGCTGGTGGCGAGGCGGCTGGAGCGCGGGCTGACCTACGACAAGGTGTGACCTCTCCGCTCCCTTTCCCCGTTCTTACGGAGAGAGGGTTGGGGTGAGGGGCTTCTATCCGGCGAGCAGTTCGGTGCTTGTTGAGCAAGGTGCTTCGCCCCTTACCCGGATCGCATCTGCGATGCGATCCGACCTCTCCCCGCAAAGCGCGGGGCGAGGTTAAGCGGAGACATCCTCAACCTCAGATATTCAGCTCCACCGGCACGTCCTCGGGCTTGACGCCGGCGAGGCCGAGGCCCTTGACGAACCATTCGCGCATCTGGCCGATGCCGCGGTTGTAGTCGATCCACACCGAGAGGAAATCGCGCCAGCGCTTGTCCTGCTCGCGCCGCACCGCGGTGCCGCTCGCGATCGTCACCGACGGCGAGGCCAGGATCTTGTAGGTGCCGAGGTTCGGGTTTTTGGCGATCGCGGTCAGCCCGAGCACCAGCGCGTTGACCACGCAGTCGACGCGACCCGACGACATTTCCAGCATCACCTCGTCGCGCGACTTTAGCGACTTGATGGTGGCGTTCGGCGCAAAGCGCCGCGCCACCGCCTCGTTGGCCGAGCCGACGTCGACCGCGATCTTGACCTCGGGCTTGTTGATGTCGGCCCAGGTCTTGGCCTCCAGCCCCTTCTTCAGCATCGCGCCGAACGGATGCGGAAACACCAGATTGGTGAAATCCACCACCAGCGCCCGCTGCGGGGTCGGGTTGAGCGCAAAGCCGAGGTCGATCTTGTTGGCCTGCAGGTCGAGGATCGAGTTGCCATAGGTCGATTCGACATATTCCAGCTTGACGTCGAGCAGCTTGGCGAGGTCGTTGGCCATCTCGATCGAGAAGCCGGACCAGGTGCCGGTGGCGAGGTCCTTGTTGAAATAAGGCAGCTCGCCCGGCAGCACGGCGATCCGCAGCACCTTGTTGGCCCTGATGCGGTCGAGTGTATTGTCGGCTTGCGCCTGCGCCGCGGCCGGGGTGGCCATCGCGGCCGCGAGCGCCGCGCCGCTGCCGATCCCGAGCGCATAGCGCAGCGCGTCGCGGCGATCTTCGGAAATTGCGATGTCGTCGGATTGAGTCAAGCGGGCCTCCCTGCACCAGATCGGGGAAGCCTAGCGTCGGTATCCGGTGCCAGCAAGGGCGCGCGCCTGCACCATTGGTAGGCGTGGCGAAGAGAAGATGCCCATCTCTTCACCTTGTCCCAGCTTGCGGCAGGCTCATCGCGTATAGCCGGCCTGCGCAGGGGTGCTCTGCCAAAATATCGAAAACAACCCCATGCACAGTAGCCGGCGGCGTGCCGGCATTCTGCCAGCAAGGGCGCGCGCCTGCACCATTGGTAGGCGTGGCGAAGAGAAGATGCCCATCTCTTCACCTTGTCCCAGCTTGCGGCAGGCTCATCGCGTATAGCCGGCCTGCGCAGGGGTGCTCTGCCAAATATCGAAAACAACCCCATGCACAGTAGCCGGCGGCGTGCCGGCATTCGACACGGCAGCTTGACATGTCGGGCAAATCAGTGGCACTATTCTATTATTCCGAAACTGTGCAGGCGCGCCTCACCCGGCGAGCGTAACATTACCCGCCGGCGCGGAGGCAGCCCCTCGCCCCAACCATCTCCCCGTAAGAACGGGGAGATGGAGCTGAGCGAGCGCGCGCCCGCATCAATACCTTCCCGGCACGTACATCTCCGGCGGGATCGGGCCGCGGTGATAGTCGGGGTTGCGCACCCGCGGCGGCAGCGCCACCGGTTGGTGGGTGACCTGCTGATAGGGGATCTGGCTCAACAGATGCGAGATGCAATTGAGCCGGGCGCGCTTCTTGTCGACGGCATCGACGATCCACCACGGCGAGTCCTGTAGATGGGTGCGTTCCAGCATCGTCTCCTTGGCCTTGGTGTAGAGCTCCCAGCGGGTCCGCGCCTCGACGTCCATCGGGCTCAGCTTCCACTGCTTGAGTGGATCCTGGATCCGCATCGAGAAGCGGAACGCCTGCTCCTCGTCGGTGATCGAGAACCAGTATTTCAAGAGGATGGTGCCGGAGCGGATCAGCATGCGCTCGAATTCCGGCACCGAATTGAAGAATTCCTCATATTGCTCGTCGGTGCAGAAACCCATCACCTTCTCGACGCCGGCGCGGTTGTACCAGCTGCGGTCGAACAGGACGATCTCGCCGCCGGCCGGCAGATGCGAGACATAGCGCTGGAAGTACCATTGCGTGCGCTCGCGCTCGTTCGGCGCCGGCAGCGCCGCGATGCGGCAGACGCGCGGGTTGAGCCGCTGGGTGATGCGCTTGATGACGCCGCCCTTGCCGGCGGAGTCGCGGCCCTCGAACAGCACCACGACCTTCTTCCTCTCGTGCTGCACCCAGTCCTGCAGCTTGACCAGTTCGCCCTGCAGCCGCAGCAATTCGCGGAAGTAGAACTTGCGGTCGATCGACGGCTTGCCGGCGGCGCCGTCATGGTCGAGCTCGTCGAGCCTCATGTCGTCGAGCTCGAGCTCGAGTTCCTCGTCGAGGCTGTCGGCCATTTCCTGATGGATGCGGGCGCGCAAAGCTTCCTCACGCAGGGCTTCGTCGCGCATGGCTTCGTCGGTGAGGGCGGAGGCGGTCATGAAGGTCCGTCTTTCAGTGTGTTAGATGGAACGACGGGGAGCATTGACGGGCGATGTTACCCCTCTATGACATTGGCATGACTGCTGTTTCACGCTGCCGGGCGGTCTGTGCTAACAAGTGATCACAAGATCAAAAAAGGAGACGCCGATGATTTCGCTCACGCCAAAAGACGTCCTGCCGGAGGACGGCACCGCCGGCACGCTGGTCGGACGGGTGTGGCTGCCGCAGGCCGGCGGGCCGGCCGTGGTCGCGGTGCGGGCGGACGGCGTGTTCGACGTCACCGCGCGTTTCCCGACCGTGAGCGCGTTGTGCGAGGAAGCCGATCCCGCCGCAGCCTTGCGCGCCACGCGTGGTGAGCGGATCGGCGATTTCGACGCCATCCTCGCCAACACGCCGCCCGACAGCCGCGACAGGGCAAAACCGCACCTGCTCGCGCCGGTCGATCTGCAGGTGCTGAAAGCCGCCGGCGTCACCTTCGCGATCTCGATGCTCGAGCGCGTGATCGAGGAGCGCGCACGCGGCAACCCGTCGTCGGCCGAGGCGATCCGCAAGGAGGTGGTGCGCCTCGTCGGCGACGATCTCTCCAAGCTGAAGCCGGGCTCCGAGCAGGCGATGCGGTTGAAGCAGGTGCTGATCGACCAGAACGCCTGGAGCCAGTATCTCGAGGTCGGCATCGGTCCCGACGCCGAAGTCTTCACCAAGGCGCCGACGCTGTCCTCGGTCGGGTCAGGCATGGATGCCGGGCTGCATCCGAAGTCGACCTGGAATAATCCGGAGCCCGAGGTCGTGCTTGTGGTCTCCGCCGCCGGCAAGATCGTCGGCGCCGCGCTCGGTAACGACGTCAACCTGCGCGACTTCGAGGGCCGCTCGGCGCTGCTGTTGTCGAAGGCCAAGGACAACAATGCGTCCTGCGCGATCGGCCCGCTGCTCCGGCTGTTCGATCAGACCTTCTCGCTCGACGACGTCAGGAAGATGGATGTCGGCCTTACCGTGAGAGGCGCCGACGGCTTCGTGCTCGAGGGCCATTCCTCGATCAGCAAGATCAGCCGCGACCCGACCGATCTGGTCGCCCAGACCATCGGCGCCGTGCATCAATATCCCGACGGTTTCGCGCTGTTCCTCGGCACGATGTTCGCGCCCGTGAAGGACCGCGACGCCAAGGGCGAGGGGTTCACCCACAAGCGCGACGACATCGTTACCATCGACGCGCCGCAGCTCGGCAAACTCGTCAACCGCATGCGGGGCAGCGACGAATGCGAGCCCTGGACCTTCGGCGTCGGTGCGCTGATGAAGAATCTGGCGCAGCGCAAGGTGCTGTGAGGGCGTAGGGTGGGTTAGCGAAGCGTAACCCACCGTCTTCCCCAGGACGGTCGCTTGCGGTTTTGAGAGCGCGCGGTTCGATGACGTGCTACCGTGCACCGCCGGCACTATCGAACATGTTCAGAAACCTGCGCGGCAGATCACTCGCGTGCTGCAACTTGAGGGCGCGCGGATGCATGAAATTCGCAGCGACCGCTTGTCGCGCCGATATGTGATCTAGTTCATCCTCGTTCGCGCTGTTCGGCTTCAGCATATTGGCTCGACGCGAACAGAAGGAGTCGCGGACATGAGCGAGCAGCCATCAAATGGAATGCCCGAATGGCTCACGACCGACATGCTGGTGATCGCCGTTTCGCTGGCTATCATCGTGATCGGCATATGGATCGCGCCGTAGCCCGGTTGCTCCGGCCGGTTGCCCCGCTGAGATGCCGCGAGTTGGTATCCGCCAAAGCACGTGAGGCGATCGCGCGCCTCACAAGCCCATCATCCGGAAGATCATGCCGCCGACATTGGGACCATGATGGTGGTAACGGCGATGACGGCTTCGCGGCGGTTCGTCGCCGCTAGCGGCGGCCATCGCGCTCCTGCCGCCGTCCCGCTCGGGGCCAATCGCATCGAACGCGGCCTTCTGCTCGTCGCTGAGCGCGCTGTAGAAGCCATCCAGGGCCGGACGCACCGTGCCGATCGCCTGCAGCATGGAATCGAGGCGTGCCTCGACCGCCGCAAGGCGTGCCGGTGGCGTGCGCGCGTCGATGGGCGGACAGGACGATTTCAAGGTGTCCTCGGCCTTTGTCGCTGCATCCCGCAAGGCGTCGAG
This sequence comes from Bradyrhizobium sp. CCBAU 53421, assembly GCF_015291625.1. Classification (NCBI taxonomy): domain Bacteria; kingdom Pseudomonadati; phylum Pseudomonadota; class Alphaproteobacteria; order Hyphomicrobiales; family Nitrobacteraceae; genus Bradyrhizobium; species Bradyrhizobium sp. CCBAU 53421. The sequence continues at coordinate 6,730,354 of NZ_CP030047.1, read as the reverse complement.
GCTCGCCCGCTGCGCGTCGGTTGGCTTGACATCGCGCTCGATGACGTCGCCGGGCCATGCGATGGGGGCAGGCTGCGCCGTATTGCAACTGCCGTTGTCCGCCGTCGCCTCGCGCTGGCCGCGGTGCTGATCTGCCACCAGAGCCGTCACCTTGGCTTTCTGATCGTCGCTGAGCAGCCCGTAGAACTTCTCCAGCGCCGGCTGAAGAATGCCGACCGCGTCGCGCATCGCCTGGAGCCGTTGCTGCATCGAGGCGAGCCGGCTCGGTGCGGTCAACGGCACGTCCCTGGGACATGAATTGAGGATGGTCGCGGACGCCTTCTGCGATGCGCCGGCGAGGTCGTCGAGCGCTGCGCTCTGCTCCGCATTGGGTTGAATGGCGCTGCGGAATTGCTCGATCGGGAAGCCCGCGATATCGCTCCTGTCGCTGCCGCACATGTCGGCGAGGGCTGTAGTTTGACCAATGGCGCGTGATCGCCGCGTGGCCGGCGGCCGGGGACCGGCATAGCCGGGCAGGTAATAGGCATAGCCGCTCAAGGCATCGTAGTCATAGGGACCGAACAGGCCGGCATAAAGATCGCCATAGCCGTAATCCCAAAAGTACGGGTCGTAGCCCCAGCCCCACCAGGCGTAGTCGTAGAGATCGTAATAGGCGTACGGCCAGAAGACCGGGCCGACCCAGCCATAGCCGCCGTTCGAGTGGCGCCACCACCCAGCGCCGCCCAGGGCGGCTCCGGCGGCGGCCGTCGTGATCGCGGCGCGTGTCATCGGATTGCGCAAGCCGCCGGGCTGGCGCAGGGCGGTGCTGACCTGGCGCGAGGTTAGCGCGTGCCCCACGGCGCTCGCATTGTGCCGCATCGCGGCCGGGGAGGCCGCGCGGCGGCCGGCAGCTATGTTCGGCGCGGTGCGCGCGGCGTGAGCGGCTGGACGGAATTGGGAATGACGCGCAGCAGAAGCGCCGCTGAACCTCGTGCCGCCTCTTGCAGCGGGGTGAATGGTGTGAAAGCCGCCGCCACGCGCGCCGCCGGCGTGAAATCCGCCGCCGTGGAAGCCGCCACCATGGAAACCACCGCCGCCCCCATGAAAGCCGCCACCGCCATGACCCCCGCCTCCGTGGCCTCCGCCGCCGTGACCGCCGCCACCGCCGCGTGCGTAGGCGCTGCCTGCGAACAGCGCGGCCGATGCCGCGACTGCGAGGATCGCGGCGAATGTCAACACGGCGTGTTTGCTACGGGCAGCCCTCAGCATCTGTTCTCACCTCCGGATACTCAGTGATGCCTGACATCAACATCGAGGCCAGCCGCCGGGTTCCCGCGACGATCCGGTCGCGGCGACTTAATTTGCGGGGCGGGACATGGGGGCGAGGGCGACGAAGGCGAGCGATTTGCCTTCGGCTGCGGCTGAAAAGCCTGGTGCAGGCGAGATGCGGAGGGCGGCCGGCCAGCCCTTGTCTGTGAAAAATTCCCGCCTGGTCCGGGAGCGAAAGACCAGGCGGGACGATGAGTCTCAGCCTTTGTGATGGGTCTGTTGCAGTCCGTAGACCGGTGTCGGGATGCCCTCCAGGCGCGCCTTCAACTGGAGCGCCAGGTAGTGCGAGTAGTGGCGCGACTGATGCAGGTTGCCGCCGTGAAACCACATCGCTTCCTGCTGCGTCGGCTTCCACATGTTGCGCTGCTCGCCTTCCCAGGGGCCGGGATCCTTCGGCGTATCCGAGCCGAGGCCCCAGACCTTGCCGACCTTATCGGCGGTCCCCTGGTTGACGAGGTCGGCGACCCAGCCGTTCATCGAGCCGTAGCCGGTCGCGTAGACGATCACGTCGGCGGGGACCTCGCGGCCATTGTCGAGCTTGACGCCGCTTGCCGTGATCTCCTCGACCTGACCGCCGACCAGCTTGATCTTGCCGTCGATGATCAGTTGCGAGGCGCCGATGTCGATGTAGTAGCCCGATCCGCGCCGCAGGTACTTCATGAACAGGCCGGAATCGTCGGTCCCGAAGTCGAGATTGAATCCGGCCTTCTCCAGCGCGGCGTAGAAATCGGCGTCCATCTCGCGGATCTTGTCGTAGACCGGTTTCTGGAAGGTATGGAGGATCCGGTACGGCAGCGAGGCGAAGATCAGGTCGGCCTTCGCCGTCGTCACGCCGGCCTTCACCGCGCGCTCCGAATAGAGATCGCCGAGGCCGACCTCCATCAGCGGCGCGGATCGGACGATGTGCGTCGAGGAGCGCTGCACCATGGTGACGTCGACGCCGTTCTCGTAAAGCGCGGCGCAGATGTCATGCGCCGAGTTGTTCGATCCGATGACGACGACCTTCTTGCCCTTGTAGCCGTCCGGCCCGGGATGCTGCGAGGAATGATGCTGCTCGCCCTTGAACTGGTCCATCCCCTTGAACTTCGGGATGTTCGGCTTGCCGGACATGCCGGTGGCAAACACCAGCTGCTTCGGCTTCAGCACGATCTCCTCGCCGTCGCGATCGACGACGACATTCCACTCCCTGGTCGTCTCATCGAAGGAAGCATGCTTCGCCGTCGTTCGGGTCCAGTAATTCAGCTCCATCACCTTGGTGTAGAACTCGAGCCAGTCGCCGATCTTGTCCTTGGGCGAGAACACCGGCCAGTTCTTCGGGAAGTCGATATAGGGCAAATGGTCGTACCAGACCGGATCGTGCAGGCAGAGCGACTTGTAGCGCTTGCGCCAGCTGTCGCCGGGCCGGTCGTTCTTCTCGATGATGATGGTCGGCACGTTGAGCTGGCGCAGCCGCGCGCCGAGCGCGATGCCGCCCTGGCCGCCGCCGATGATCACCACATAGGGCTGCGTGGTGTAGCCGAGGGAACGGGCTTCCTCCTCGCGCTCCTCCTTCCAACTCTTGGCGCCGGCATTGACGCCGTGCTTGGCGCCGAGCGGTCGGGTGAAGCCGGATTTCTCCTCATGCCCCTTCAACTCGGCCATTGTGGTCAGCAGCGTCCAGATCAGGCCGTCGCGGAAGCGGACCAGACCGTAGCCGCGTGCGACGTCGGTCTCGAAGCTGATCCAGGCTTCCAGGATGCCGTCGGCTTCGCTGGCGGTCTCACCTTCCGCGACGCGCCACTGGCGCGGCTTGGCCGTCCTGAGGGTGTGAGTGAGCAGATCGTGAACTCCGTCGCGGCCTTCGACCGTCTTGATGTTCCAGGTGAAGGTGACGAGATCGCGCCAGTAGCAGTCGGTCGCAAACAGCGCGACAGCAGCGTCGATGTCGCCGTCCTCGAGTGCCTTGCCAAACCGGCTGAGCAGAACTTCAGCTTTGGCGTTCGCAGTGGTGTCCAGCATGCATTTCCTCCTCTTGGTGATTACGCCGGCGATCGGCGATCGCGGCGTTCGGCCAAGGGAGCGCAAGCTGCATGCCAAGGAGGCCGGGCGAGCAGGTCACATGAAATCAAGCATTTAGGGACGCGTCAGCGTGTCGCGCAGCGTGGCAGCGCCACAGCTGTGGCGCCACACCTGCCACAGGTGCGTCAGCTTCGTTTCAGGCGGCGGAGGCGGCGATGGATGGTCGACCGGTCGACACCGAGCCGGCGTGCGAGTTCGGAGACATTGCCACCGCAGGCGGCGAGCTCGGCGGCGAGATCATCGCCTGCCGATGCCGCCGGCTCCGAAGGATTGCGCAGCGTCACGGGCAAATCCTCCGGCGTGATCTCCGATCCGTCCGCGAGAGCTACGGCGACGCGGAGCGTGTTGGCGAGCTCACGCAGGTTGCCAGGCCAGGGATGGCGGCGCAGCGCCATGCGCGCAGCGGGCGAGAGCCGGATGGCGCGGCCTTCGTCGGCGCCGATCCGGCCAAGCAGGTGATCGACGAGCCCGTCGAGATCCTGCCGTTCGCGCAAGGCCGGCAACATCAGCGTCGCGGCATTGAGACGGAAGAACAGGTCGCGACGGAAACGGCCGTCGGCGACGAGCTGATCGAGGCGGTGATGCGATGCCGAGATCAGGCGGAAGCTGACCGGCTTCGGCCGGTGCGCGCCGACTGGCGTGATCTCGCCCTCGGACAGCACGCGAAGCAGTCGCGCCTGCAGTCCGATCGGCATGTCGCCGATCTCGTCGAGGAACAGGGTGCCGCCGTCGGCGGCCTCGATCAGGCCGACCTTGCCGCGCGGTGCGGCACCGGTGAATGCGCCGCTTGCATAGCCGAACAGTTCGGACTCGATCAACGCCTCCGGGATGGCGGCGCAGTTCACCGCAACGAAGCGTCCGGGGTTGGGGCGGATGTCGTGAATGGCGCGGGCGAGGAATTCCTTGCCGGCGCCGGTCTCGCCCTGGATCAGGATCGGCACGTCCCGTAGCGCGAGCTTGGACGCCCGCAATTGCACCGCTTCCATGGCGGCATCGCCAAAGCTCAGTTCACGCAACGGGCGGGGGATGCGATCGGCGGCGGGCAGGCCGCGCGCGCGCGTGACCGGCGCGATCGCGCCTGCAAACAGCATCACGCCGGAACGGGTCCGGATCACGCGTTCCCGGTCGGCCCGGCTGCGGGTGAAGCGCGGCAGGTCGTCGACGTCGATGTCGAATAATTGCGAGATCGGCGTGCCGATCACGCTGCGCGTGGCGCCGGGCTGGGGATCGAACATGCGTGCGAGCGCGCGGAAGCCGCCATGCGTCAGGCCGGAGATGCGGCCGTTGGCGTCGATGGCAATCGCCGCCTCGGGGTCGACATCGAGAAAATCGGGCGAACGGGAAATCCTCAGGATCCAGTCGTGCCGTGTCCGTGCCATCAGGTTGGCGAGCTCGATCCGCCGGGCCGTAGTGGTGACGAGATGCAGGGCCAGATGCTGGCTCGCCTTGACCGTCGGTGAGCGCAATTGCGAGATGTCGAGCACGGCGGTCAGGTCGCCGAGCGTGTCGAAGATCGGCGCCGCCGTGCATGTCAGGCCGATGTGGCTGGTGTCGAAATGGTCGTCCTGGTGGATGATGACCGGATCGCCCGAGACGATACAGGCGCCGACGGCGCAAGTGCCGGCGCGGCTCTCGGACCATTCCGAGCCGAGGTAGAGGCCCGCGCGGCGCAATTGATTGTCGAATGTCGGGTCACCCATGAAATCAACCGTGACGCCGCGGGCATCCGAGAGGAGGAGTACATAGTGCTGGTCCATGACGTGGCGGAACAGGCCCTCGACCGCCGAACGGCCGATCCGGATCAACTCGTCCGACTGCTCGCGATGTTCCTTCAATTGGGTCGCAGGTACGATATAGGCTTCCTGCGCATGGGCCGGATCGAGGCGATAATCGTTGAGGCACCGGAGCCACGACTGGACCACGGGCGCGTCGCGCTGGCTGCCCTTGCCCAGGGCAACATGCGCAATTTCCTCGACATGCGAGCGGGCCGAGATCATCCGGTTTCCTCCCGGCCGGTCGCCCTCCGCCCGTCACGTCCGGGTGGCTTGGTCGCTGTGGCCGTGCGTTGTGGCGGGATCTTTCGAGCGTCCCATGGCAGCAAGTCTAGTATTGCCCGGGATCACGCGCCAAACAAATCGACGCAATTCGAGGCTTGACTTGTCGAGGCCCGACTTTGGCCCGTTCAGCTGCGCCGGGCCGCACCCCGGCTCTGGGATACTGGATCACCCGCTTTCGCGAGGGCTTTGCAGAAGTCTGCCGGGATGATTCTCTTTGGTGAAGGATTCGCCGGAGGAACGGATGGCGGAGCGGCAGATTGGTCAATTGAGCTTTACCGACGGGCTGGTGAATGACGCGGCTCGAGCCAACGCGCCTTTGCAGCGAGTATCGGAACTGGTCGACTGGAGCGCGATTGAAGCGCTGCTGAGCGGCTTGCGTAGCGGGTCGATGGGAGCGCCCGCTTACCCGTCGCTGGCGCTGTTTAAGGCGCTGTTGCTGCAGCAATGGTATGGGTTGTCCGATCCGGGCCTTGAGGAGGCGCTGGTGGACCGCCTGTCGTTCCGGCGCTTCCTGGGCCTGTCGCTGAGTGAGCCGGTACCGGATCATTCCACGCTGTGGCGTTTCCGCGAACAACTGGCCAGGAGCGGGCTGGCGGAGCGCGCTTTTGCCCTGATTACGGCGCAGATCGAGAAGTCCGGCTTCGTCTTGAAGCGCGGCACATTGATTGACGCTTCGCTGATCCGCTCGGCGGTTAATCCGCCCGAACCACCGGATCCCGATTTGCCCCCGGATGCGGACGGGCGCCCCGCCAGCAAGCTGGTCAAAAGCCCTCACGATCCTGACGCCGCCTGGACCAGGAAGGACGGCAAATATGCCTTCGGCTACAAGATGCACGTGGCGATGGACCAAGGCAGTCGCATCATCCGGCGCCTTGCCTTTACGCCAGCCAATGTCAACGACACCGTGCCCGCCGACGAGCTGATCTGCGGCGACGAGGCAACAGTCTACGCTGACAAAGCCTACGATACCATCGCGCGACGTGGGCGGCTGAAGCAGATGGATATTCGCGACGGCATTATGCGCAGACACAACCGCTGGCTTCGCTTGGGGCCTTGGGCGGTGCGTCGTAACGCGGTCATCTCGCATCGACGCGCGCCGATCGAACCGTTGTTCGCATTGCTCAAGCGCGTCTACGGCCTTGCGCGTGCCCGCTATCGGGGCCTGATACGCAATGCCGCAGCTTTCCAGCTCGCCGCGACCGCGATCAATCTCCAGCGATGGGCCAGGACGCCACCCCACATCGCCTAACCAAACGAGGCACCGCCATCATGGCTGGCCCGTCCAGCCGCTAACCGGCCCAAACAACAGCCGTCCGGCCCCGTCGAGCTGTTCGACTTTCGCAAAGCCCTCGCGAAAGCGGGTGATGACCCGCATGGTGTGGCAACTTGAATCGCGGCCCACCCTCATCGTCGTCCCTGCCTTCGCAGGGACGACGCGTGGTGTTGGCACGGTGGAGTCACTCACCAACACTCACACCGGCAGCGCCGTCGAATACTTCACCTGGCTCAGCGCAAAGCTCGACTCGATCGAGGCGATGCCGTCGAGCCGGGTCAACTTGTTCTTCAGGAATGCTTCATAGGAGGAGAGGTCGGCGGCGACGACGCGCAAGAGATAGTCGCGGTTGCCGGTCATCAAATAGCACTCGAGCACCTCGTCCCATTTCGAGATCGCGCGCGCGAAGCGGTTGAGGTCTTCCTCCTTCTGGCGCGCGAGCTTGATCGAGATGAAGACCGAGACATGCAGCCCGAGCGATTTCTGGTCGACGGTCGCGATGTAGCGCGAGATCACGCCGCGCTCCTCGAGCAGCTTGACCCGGCGGTGGCAGGGCGACACCGACAGCCCGACCTTGTCGGCGAGCTCCTGCATGGTCATGCGGCTGTCGGTCTGGAGCAGACTCAGGATCTTGCGGTCGATCGCATCGAGGGCAGGCATTGGGATGAACTCGCTGGTGGAGGCCGGATCGTGGGAATTTATCCCAATTTTTCCTGTGCTGTCGCGTGGAATTGAGATTTTCGGCGGCCCCCGCGGCAGTAACATCGAAGATATCGCTGGGAGCATTGCCAGGAACACTGACATGGGAATCGCGCCTGAACGCCTCGACATGCTGTCCGCTTTGGCCCGCAAGGTGCTGTGGCTGTCGTCGTGGACCATCCACCACGCCAACCATGTGCGGCCCTCGGCCGACGGGCTGAAGGTCGGCGGCCACCAGGCCTCGTCGGCCTCGCTCGCCAACATCATGTCGGCGCTGTATTTCTCGGTGCTGCGTCCGCAGGACCGCGTCGCGGTGAAGCCGCATGCGAGCCCGGTGTTCCATGCGATCCAGTATCTGTTCGGCCACCAGACCCGCGACAAGCTGGAGAATTTCCGCGGCTACAAGGGCGCGCAGTCCTATCCCTCGCGCACCAAGGATGTCGACGACGTCGACTTCTCGACCGGCTCGGTCGGTCTCGGCGTGGCGCAGACACTGTTCGCCTCGCTGGTGCAGGACTACGTCAAGGCGCATGGCTGGATGGGCGAGCGGCCCGAGGGCCGCATGATCGCGCTGGTCGGCGACGCCGAGATGGACGAAGGCAACATCTTCGAGGCGCTGCTGGAAGGCTGGAAGCACGGCCTGCGCAATACCTGGTGGGTAGTCGACTACAACAGGCAGTCGCTTGACGCGGTGGTGCGCGAGGGGCTGTGGGCCAAGTTCGAGACCATGTTCCGCAATTTCGGCTGGGACGTGGTGATCGTGAAGTACGGCAAGCTGATGCTCGAGGCGTTTGCCGAGCCCGGCGGCGAGGCGCTCAGACGCTGGATCGACAATTGCCCGAACCAGATGTATGCGGCGCTCTGCTTCCAGGGCGGCGCGGCATTCCGCAAGCATCTGCGCGACGACATCGGCGACCAGGGCGAGGTGTCGGCGTTGATCGATCGCCGCAGCGACGACGAGCTGCTGGCGCTGATGTCGAATCTGGGCGGCCATGACATGGCGAGCATGATCGAGGCCTTTGAGGCGATCGACCACGATCGTCCGGTCTGCTTCATCGCCTACACGATCAAGGGCGTCGGCCTGCCGATGCAGGGCCACAAGGACAACCACGCCGGCCTGATGACGGTGGCGCAGATGGAGAAGTGGCGCGCCGCGCAGAACATCCGCACCGGCCACGAGTGGGACAAGTTCGAGGGCCTGTCGCAAGAGCCCACGCAACTCGAGGCGTTCCTGGCCGAGGCGCCGTTCAACCGCGAAGGACGCCGCCGTCTCTCGGCGCCTGAAATCGACGTGCCGGAGCGGCTGGCCTTCAAGGCTTCGGCGCAGATGTCGACGCAACAGGGTTTTGGCCTCGTGCTGCACGAGCTGGCACGCGGCGACAGCGAGCTCGCCTCGCGCATCGTCACCGCGTCGCCCGACGTCACCGTGTCGACCAATCTTGGCGCCTGGGTCAACCGCCGCGGCCTGTTCGCGAAACTGGAGAACCACGACCTGTTCCGGCAGGAGAAGATCCCGTCCGCTTATACCTGGGAGTATTCGCCGAAGGGGCAGCACCTCGAGCTCGGCATCGCCGAGATGAACCTGTTCATCATGCTCTCGGCGCTCGGCCTGTCGCACCAGATCAACGGCGCGCGACTGCTGCCGGTCGGCACGCTGTACGATCCCTTCATCGAGCGCGGGCTCGATGCCTTGAACTATGCCTGCTACCAGGACGCCCGCTTCATGGTGGCGGCGACGCCGTCCGGCATCTCGCTGGCGCCGGAAGGCGGCGCGCATCAATCGATCAAGACGCCGCTGATCGGGATCGGGCAGGACGGGCTCGCCTCGTTCGATCCGGGCTTCGTCGATGAACTTGCCGTGATCATGGGCTGGGGCTTTGGCCACATGCAGCGCGAGGGCGCCGAGGGCGGTTCGGTTTACTTGCGACTCTCGACGCGAACGCTGGAGCAGCCGCAACGGATCATGACACCGGACCTGCAGCGCGACATCACCGAGGGCGCCTACTGGATGCGCAAGCCGGGCCCGAACTGCGACATCGTCATTGCGTATACCGGCACCGTCGCGCCGGAGGCGATCGAGGCCGTCGGCCTGATCGGCGAGAGCCACCGCGATGTCGGTCTCCTGGCGGTAACCTCCGCCGACCGGCTCTATGCCGGTTGGTCCGCCGCGCGGAATTTGCGCCGCGACCGCCGCGGCGTGCAGCATTTGAGTCACATCGAGCGCATGCTGGCGCCGCTCGGCCGCGACTGCGGCATCGTGACCGTGATCGACGGCCATCCGGCCTCGCTCGGCTGGCTCGGCAGCGTGCGCGGCCATCGGGTCGAGGCGCTCGGTGTCGAGCATTTCGGCCAGACCGGGACGATCGGCGACCTCTACCGCCACTATGGCATCGACGCCAATGCGATCATCGATGCGGCGGAAAGCGTTTCGGCCGGCGCCCCGGTGCGGCATCGCAAGATGGCGGTGTGACACTTGCTTTCACCCTCCCCCTCCAGGGGAGGGTGACGCACGCCTTGCCACCCGCGCGCCTCGCGCCTTATATCCCGTTCGCGCGCACGAGCCGCGCCCCGCATATGGCGGGTTCAATTCGCACTGCTTTCGTGCAAGGATGCCTGCCGAACGCTTTCCGTTCCCCTTATCCATACGCCCCCTACAAGAGGTTTCCGATGGTCAATCGCATGCAATTCTACATCGACGGCGCCTGGGTCGATCCCGTCGTCAAAGGCAAGTCCACCCCGGTCGTCAATCCGGCGACCGAAGAAGCGATGTATGAGATTGCGCTCGGCTCCAAGGCCGATGTCGACAAGGCAGTCGCCGCCGCCAAGCGCGCCTTCGAGACCTATTCCAAGACCAGCCGCGAGGAGCGTATCGCGCTGCTCACCAAGGTCGTGGAGGTCTACAAGGGCCGCATGAAGGAGATCGGCGCCGCCGTCTCCGACGAGATGGGCGCGCCGCTGCCGATGGCCGAGAAGCTGCAGGCCGGCGCCGGCCTTGGCCACCTCATGAATACCCTCGAAGTGCTCAAGAAGTACGAGTTCGAGGAGACCATGGGCACCGCCGTGATCGTGCGCGAGCCGGTCGGCGTCGTCGGCATGATCACCCCGTGGAACTGGCCGCTCAACCAGATCGCCTGCAAGGTGGCACCCGCGCTCGCTGCCGGCTGCACCATGATCCTGAAGCCGTCGGAGTTCACCCCGACCTCGGCGCTGATCTTCGCGGAAATCCTCCATGAAGCCGGCGTGCCGAAAGGCGTGTTCAACCTGCTCAATGGCCTCGGCCCGGAGGTGGGTGCCGCGATGAGCGAGCATCCGGACATCGACATGATCTCGTTCACCGGCTCGACCCGTGCCGGCGTCGACGTCGCCAAGCGCGCGGCGCCGACCGTGAAGCGCGTCAGCCAGGAACTCGGCGGCAAGTCGCCGAACGTGATCCTCGAGGGTGCGGACCTCGCCAAGGCAGTGACCGGCGGCGTGATGCACATGTTCAACAACTCCGGCCAGTCCTGCAACGCGCCGTCGCGCATGATCGTGCCGCTCTCCAAGATGAAGGAAGTGGCCGCGATCGCGAAGGGCGTCGCCGACAAGACCAAGGCCGGTGATCCGCGTGCCGACGGCACCACGATCGGTCCGGTGGTCAACCGCGGCCAGTGGGACAAGATCCAGGCGCTGATCCAGAAGGGCATCGACGAGGGCGCAACGCTCGTCGCTGGTGGTCCGGGCCTGCCCGAGGGCGTCAACAAGGGCTTCTATGTCCGTCCGACGATCTTCGCCGACGTCACCAACGACATGACGATCGCCCGCGAGGAAATCTTCGGACCGGTGCTGACCATCCTCGGCGCCAAGGACGAAGCCGAAGCCGTCAAGATCGCCAACGACACGCCGTACGGTCTCGCTGGCTATGTTTACGGCGACACCGTGGAGACCGCGCGCCGCGTCGGCCGCCAGATCCGCGCCGGCAACGTCAACCTGCAGGGCGTGCCGAACGAGCGCACCGCGCCGTTCGGTGGCTACAAGCAGTCCGGCAACGGCCGCGAGTGGGGCCGCTACGGCCTGGAAGAATATCTCGAGGCCAAGGCGGTCGCCGGCTACAACGCCGCGTAAGCTGAAGTACTAGAGACACGATTTCTGGCGCCGGGGCAGGCAACTGCTCCGGCGTCAGACGTTACGGAAGGTAGAAGTTTTCATCGTCGTCCCGGCCCCCGTGCGCAATTGCGCACTCGGCCGGGACGACGAAGAGACTTACCCGCCGAGCGCGCCTTGGGTGTTGACGTAGAGCGCATAGATCGACTGGCTCGCCGCCATGAACAGACGGTTGCGCTTCACGCCGCCGAAGCAGAGATTGGCGCAGCGCTCCGGCAGCGCGATGCGGCCGATCATGACGCCGTCGGGCGCGAACACGACGACGCCGTCGAGCTCGGGATCGCCCATGCCCCAGCCGCACCACAGATTGCCGTCGATGTCGCAGCGCATGCCGTCGGGCGTGCCCGGGCCGGCATCGATGAACACGCGCTTGTTGGAGATCGTCTTGCCGTCTGCGGAGACATCGTAGGCCAGGATCTTGCGGTTCGGCTCGCCGCGGGATTCCACGACGTAGAGGATCTTCTCGTCCGGCGAGAAGCACAGCCCGTTCGGGCCGAGCACGCCCTCGGCGACGATGCTGGCCTTGCCGGTTTCGGGATCGAGCCGGTAGACGTTGGGCTCGATCTCGGGATCGGCCTTGTAGCCCTCGTAATTGCCGAGCAGGCCGAAGATCGGATCGGTGAACCAGATCGCGCCGTCTGATTTCACCACGACGTCGTTCGGCGAGTTCAGCCGCTTGCCGCCGAAGGAATCGATCAGCACCGTAATCGATCCGTCATATTCGGTGCGCACCACGCGGCGGCCGCCATGCTCGCAGGTGATCAGCCGGCCCTGGCGGTCGCGGGTGTTGCCGTTGGCGAAGTTCGACGGCTTGCGGAAGATGCTGACCGCGCCGGTCTCTTCCTCCCATTTGAGGATGCGCTGGTTCGGGATGTCGCTGCACAACAGATAGCGCCCGTCGCCGAACCACACCGGACCTTCGGCCCAGCGCAGGCCGGTGGCGATGCGCTCAACGGCGGAGAGTTTTAGCCAGTATTTCTCGAAGCGCGGATCGAGCGCGTGGATCGCGGGATCGGGATAACAGGTCGCGGGACGCCAGCCGGCGGAATGAACATCGGACATTTGCTGTTCTCGTTGTTGTGTTTCGATGGTGTTTCCTTGAGCGCATGGTTTGCTATCATTGTCGGCCTGCGACCGCAATTCGGCTGCAGCAAACAGGAAAGACGAGGGACGGCATGCCACGCATATTGATGACCGGCGCATCGGGTGGAATCGGCACCAGCCTGCGCAAACTGCTGCCGCCGATCTATCCGGACCTCCTGCTGAGCGACATCAAGAAGCCCTCCGACCTCGGCAGCAACGAGAAATTCAAGGCGGCGGATCTCGCCGACCTCGCAGAGGTCGAGGCGATCTGCGAGGGCGTCGACGGCATCCTGCATTTCGGCGGCTATTCGGTCGAAGGTTCCTGGGATGCGATCCTGCAGGCCAACATCATCGGTGGGTACAATCTGTTCGAGGCTGCGCGCAAGCAGGGCGTCAAGCGCGTGATCTTCGCCTCATCCAATCACGCGGTCGGCTTCTACCCGCGCCATCACCGCATCGGTACCGACGTCACCGCGCGGCCGGACAGTCGTTATGGTGTCAGCAAGGTGTTCGGCGAGGGCGTCGGCGCGCTCTATGCCGACAAGCACGGCATCAAGGTGACCTGTATCCGGATCGGCAATTTCGGTGAGGCGCCGCTCGATCACCGCAGGCTCTCGATCTGGCTCAAGCCGGAAGATCTGGTTCAGCTCTGCCGGATCGGGCTCGAACATCCCGACATCCATTTCGAGGTGTTGTACGGCGCGTCCTACAATGAGCGCTCGTGGTGGGACAATCACCGCGCCTACGATCTCGGCTATCGCCCGACCGGGCGTGGCGAAGATTTTCGCGAGCATGCGATGGCCGAGCAGGCCAAGCTGCCGCCGGATCCCGTCGGCGACTATTACCAGGGCGGCACGTTCTGCAGCATGGAGTTCGATGGCGACCGGACGAGGGTGATCGACTGGAAGAAGTGATCAGTCGTCGCACTGCGGCAGCTGCTTCACGGCCTCGGTGTGCTGGCGCTGCGGCTCATTCGAGCTTTGCCCGGATGCCTTGGGTGCGCTTCCGGGCCCGTCATAGGTCTGGGAAAAATGCGCGAGCGGGAAGGTGAGGCTGATCTTCTGTCCCGTCAGATTCTTCGCTTCCACCACGATCGTTTGCGCGTGCTTCAGCCGTTCGATCAGCCCGCCGTTGGCCTCCAGCGTGCCGCCGCAGCCGAGCGTGTAGCAGTGCGTCCTGGCGATCTGCATCGGTTCGTCCTGATCGATCTTGAGGCTGATGGTGCCTTCCAGCATGGTCCGCGTTCCGACATTGGCGGTGAGCAGTGCGCGCGTGCTGCTCTGCGGCGAGATGCTGATGGTGCCGCCCGACGGCGCGCACTGGCCGCGCGCGGCGGCCGCGACGAAGCAGCTCGCCTGGGTCAGGCAGGTCTTGCTCCAGGGCTCATAGCTGAGCTCGGTGGCGCGCGGATCGGCCGCTGCACTGACACCGCCGAGCGCAAGCTGCACGGCGAGCGATCCCATCAACAAAGCCACATAGCGCATCGCCGTCTCCTTCACGAGGAGGCCGCGTATCGCGCTATTGCGGCTTTTTGTCGTTGGAGATGCGGACGAGGTAATCCGCCTTGCTGTACTGCATGTGATCGACGCAGAGCTGGGCCAGCGCCCAGCTGTCACGGCCCTTCAAGAGCTCGATCATCAGCTCGTGCTGGCGGCGCGACAGCGCGAGGCCATCGCTGTCGGCGAGGTTCTTGGCGCGCATCGGCAGCGTCAGGTTCATGTAGTCCTGCAGCGAGCGGACCAGATAGGGATTGCCGCAGGCAGAGAACAGCGCGAGGTGGAACGCATCGTTGGTTTCGTGAATGCCGCGCATGTCCTGCGCCTCGGCCTTGATGCAGTAGTGCCGTTGCAGCTCGCTCAACTGGTCGATCAGGCTGTCCGGCGCGGGCAGGGCGATCATCAGCGCGGCCTGCCGCGTCAGCATCTCGCGCACCTCGTAGATCTGCCGCACTTCCTCCGCCGAATAGAACCGCACCGTGGCGCCGACATTCTTCTCGCGCAGCACGATGCCCTGACGTTCGAGCTGGAACAGCGCCTGGCGGACGAAATGCCGGCTCGCGCCGTAGCGCTGCATCAGAGTATCCTCGACCAGCCGTAGGCCGGGCGCGAAGCGGCCGAAGATGATGTCCTCCTCCAGCCGGCGGATCACTTCCGCCTGCTCCTCCTCACGCGAGGGGGCCTGGAGTTCGGGCAATGTGGGCTCGGCTGTCATGCGCGCTCGGCTTCGGATCGACGCCGGAGGTCAGCATGGCGTCAGGGTTATTGTCAATAATGGGGGCGATTTTGCCGCAGACCTGCCGTGCTTCCCTGCCGAATTATCTCATATTGACAATAATTCCAGTCGCTCCTTAAGTGCGGCCGACCAACCACCGGAAGAGAAGAAAATGGCCGACGGACTTCGCAAGGGACTGACCAGCTATGGTGACGCCGGCTTCTCGCTGTTCCTGCGCAAGGCCTTCATCAAGGCGATGGGCTATTCCGACGATGCGCTCAATCGCCCGATCGTCGGCATCACCAACACCTACAGCGACTACAATCCCTGCCACGGCAACGTGCCTCAGATCATTGAGGCGGTGAAGCGCGGCGTGATGCTGTCGGGCGCGATGCCGTTCGTGTTCCCGACGATCTCGATCGCCGAGAGCTTTGCGCATCCGACCTCGATGTATCTGCGCAATCTGATGGCAATGGATACCGAGGAGATGATCCGCGCCCAGCCGATGGATGCGGTTGTCGTGATCGGCGGTTGCGACAAGACTTTGCCGGCGCAGATCATGGCCGCCATCAGCGCCGATCTGCCGACGGTGGTGATCCCGGTCGGGCCGATGGTGGTCGGCCATCACAAGGGCGAGGTGCTCGGCGCCTGCACCGATTGTCGCCGGCTGTGGGGCAAGTATCGCGCCGGCGAGATCGACGACACCGAGATCGAGGCGGTGAACGGCCGTCTCGCACCGTCGGTCGGCACTTGCATGGTGATGGGCACGGCGTCCACGATGGCCTGCATCACCGAGGCGCTTGGCCTGTCGCTGCCGATGAGCGCCACGATTCCGGCGCCGCATGCCGAACGCTTCCGCTCCGCGGAGGCCAGCGGGCGCGTCGCCGCCGAAATGGCGAAGACCAAGGGGCCGAAGCCGAGCGAGATCCTGACGCCGTCGTCGTTCCGCAACGCCCAGGTCGTCATGCAGGCGATCGGCGGCTCGACCAACGGGCTCATTCATCTGACCGCCATCGCCAACCGCTCGCCGCACAAGATCGACCTCGAGGCATTCGACAGGCTCGGTCGCGAGGTGCCCGTGCTGGTCGACCTCAAGCCGTCAGGCGACCACTATATGGAGCATTTCCATCATGCCGGCGGCGTGCCGAAGCTGATGGCGCAGCTCGGCGACCTCATCGATCTCGATGCCAGGACGATCACCGGCCAGACCCTGCGCGACGTCGTCGCCAGCGCCGAGGACGTGCCCGGACAGGACGCGATCCGCCCCAGGGCTAATCCGATCAAGTCCGAAGGCGCGATGGCGATCCTGCATGGCAATCTCGCGCCGCGCGGTGCCGTGATCAAGCAGTCGGCGGCGAGCCCGAAGCTGCTCCAGCACACCGGCCGCGCCGTGGTGTTCGAGTCGGTCGAGGACATGACGCTGCGGGTCGACGACCCCGCGCTCGATGTGACCGCCGACGATGTGCTGGTGCTGCGCAATGCTGGCCCGAAGGGCGCGCCGGGTATGCCGGAGGCGGGTTACCTGCCGATCCCGAAGAAGCTCGCGCGCACCGGCGTGAAGGACATGGTCCGCATCTCCGATGCGCGGATGAGCGGCACCGCGTTCGGCACCATCGTGCTGCACATCACGCCGGAGTCAGCCGTCGGCGGTCCGCTCGGCCTGGTGCGGAACGGCGACATGATCCGGCTCGATGTCGCCAAGCGAAGCATTGATCTGCTGGTCGACGAGGCCGAATTGCAGAAGCGTCGCGCAGCACTCGCACCGGCCGGTACGCCTGACTGGGCGAAGCGCGGCTATGCGCATCTCTTCAACGAGACCATCCTGCAGGCCGATGAGGGCTGCGACTTCGACTTCATGCGCGCCAAGGGAAAGTGACGCGCAAAGTTCGGGGTAGCAGCCAAATTGTCGATAATTTCTACGACGCGGCGCTCGTTGGCGCCTATGACGAGCTGTTTACCTCTGTTTTATTGACAATCCCGCGGGACTGGTGGGATGATCGCGTCAATTAAAAAACAGGGGGAACGTCGCGATGGGCTATTCAGCCAGGATCGTCGGGATCGCCATGACCGCAGCAGCGTTGCTGCTGCCCGCGAGCGCCGGCGCGCAGGAGGTCAAGCACTTCCGCTTCGCCTACGACCAGCCGCGCAACACCGGCTATTCGGTTGCCGGCGATCTCTTTTCCGAAAAGCTCAAGGAATTGAGCAAGGGCACGTTGATCGTCGATCAATATCCCGGCGCGCAACTCGGCCAGGAGCCGCAACTGCTGCAGCTCGTCAAATCAGGCGATATCGAGTTCGCGATCATCTCCTCCGCCAACACTGCGACGATCTCGCCGCAGGCCGGTGTGATGTCGCTGCATTTCCTGTTCCGCAACGACGCCCATGTGATCAAGGCGCTGGCGGACCCGCAGGTGTTCGACGCGATCAAGACCATGATCGATGAGACCACGCAGGGCTTGCATGTGATCGGCACCGGCTCGCAAGGCGTGCGCCACATCTACAGCAAGCGGGAAATCCACAACGTCGGCGACCTCAAGGGCATGAAGGTCCGGGTGCAGGCGACCGCGACCGAGGACACCATGTTCCCGGCCTATGGCGCGCAGACCGTGCATATGCCGTTCGGCAGCGTCTACACCTCGCTGCAAACCGGCGTGGTCGACGCCGCCGAGAACAGCATCAACGTCTATCTCGTCAACAAGCACTACGAGGTCGCGCCGGTGCTGTCGATCACCGAGCACGAGGCCAACAACGCCCTGCTGTTCGTCTCCGATAAGCTCTGGCAGAGCCTGTCCGCCGAGCAGAAGCAGTGGGTGCAGGCCGCCGCCAACGAGGTCAGTGCCAAGGAGCCGCAGAAGGCCTTCGAGTTGGAGCGCACAGCGCTAACCAAGCTGAAGTCGTTCGGCGTCAAGGTTGTCGAGGACGTGGACAAGAAGAGTTTCACCGCGATCGCCGATCCCTATCTCGACAAGCTCGCCAAGGAACTCGGTCCGCACGCGGAGAAGATCAAGAACCTGATCCGCGCGGTCAACTAAGGGCAATTCATGTCGTCCCGGCGAAAGCCGGGACCCATACGCCGCGGCTTCTCAGTGGTGCAATCCGGTGGCCACCTTTCCTTGCAAACAACTCAGGCCGGTGGTTATGGGTCCCGGCCGTCGCCGGGACGACGGAGTTTGAGCCATGGCCATGGCCGACAGACTGGTGCTGCAACGGCAGCGGCATCTGAAATGGCAGGCACTGGATCGGCTCGAGCTGATCCTGATGATGCTGTGCGGCCTGTTGTGTTTCGGCTTCTCGCTCTCGGTCACCGCCGACATCGTCACCCGCACCATCGGTCATCCCTGGCTGTGGCTGCAGGAGGTGACCTCGACGCTGTTCATCTACGCAATCTTCATCGGCGCCGCGGTTGCGACCAGGCGCAACGACCATCTCTATCTCACCGCGCTCTCGGAGGCGATGCACGGCAGGGCGCGGCTGGTCGTCGAGATTATCATCCGACTGGTGGTGCTGGGCGTTGCCTTCTGCCTCGTCTGGTACGGCTATCAAAATTACCTCCGCGGCTTCGGCAGTTTCCGCCTGCCGTCGGGCACACCGATCGCGTCGCTCTATGCGGTGATTCCACTGTCCGGCATCCTGATCGGCCTGTTCACGATCGAGCAGCTCGTCAACGGCATCCGCCACGGCTTTGATCATCCGGAGCCGCCGGACGAGGGGCTTGCGATTCCGGTGATCAACACCGGCGCGACCACGGGAGTGCAGCCGTGAGCGCACCGGTCGTGCTCGTGCTGATGTCGTCCTGCTTCCTGTTCTTCGGTTATCTCGGAGTGCCCGTGCCGTTCTCGCTGATGGCCGGCGTGTTCATCGGCGCGGCGCTGTCGGATGTATCGCTCGCAGCGATCATCCAGAAGATATTCGATGGCGTCGATTCCGAGGCGCTGCTTGCGATCCCGTTCTTCCTCCTGGTCGGCGAGCTCATGAGCTCGGCGAATGTCGTGGTCCGCATCGCCAATTTGTCGGTCTCGCTGGTCGGGCATATCAGGGGCGGGCTGTCGCAGGTCGTCGTCGTCTTCAGCATGTTCTTCTCGGAGATGTCGGGCTCGACCACCGCCGATGTCGCGGTCATGAGCCGGGCGCTCGGCGGGCCGATGCGGCGCGAAGGCTACGAGCCGGCCTTCATCGCCGCGATCATCGCCTCGGCCTCGACGATCGCGGCGCTGGTGCCGCCGAGCATCACGGCCGTGGTCTATGGTGCGGTCGGCAACGTTTCGATCGCCGGCCTGTTCATGGCCGGCGTGGTGCCCGGCCTGATGATCGGCTTCGGGCTGATGATCTATTGCTATTTCTTCGGTCCATCAGGCCTGCGCAAGCCGCGCGCGCCGCTGCGCCAGGTCGTTTTCGCCGCCGGCGACGCCGCGCTGCCGCTGATGATCCCGGTGATCCTGCTCGGCGGCATCCTGACCGGCTGGTTCACGCCGACCGAGGCCGGCGTGGTCGCGGTCGCCTACATCATCCTCGTGGTGATCCCGGCGCTGAACCGCGGGCACCTGAAGAAGATCCCGTATGATTTTTGTCTCGCCGGCCTGATATTCTCGCTACCGCTGATCACGATCGGGGCGGCGAATGCATTCGGCTGGATGCTGGCCTATCTGCGCGGCGCGATCTACATCGCCGACTGGATCACCTCGATCGCCGGCAACGATCCGCACCTCATCATGCTCCTGATGGTGCTGCTGTTCACCGTGGTCGGCGACTTCATCGAGCCGGTGCCGACCATCATCATCTTCATGCCGCTGGTCAACGCGCTGACCCAGGCCGGCGACATCAACGGCGTGCATATGGGCGTGGTGCTGATCGCGACGCTGGCCTTCGGCCTGATCACGCCGCCCTACGGGCTGGTGCTGCTGATGGCCTCGAAATTCGTCGGCATCAGCTTTGCAAAAGCGCTGCGAGCGGCGCTGCCGATCTACGTCGTGTTCCTGGTCACGATCTGCTTCACGATCTATTTCCCGAAGGTCGTGCTGTGGCTGCCCAAGCAGGTGATCCCGGAATCGGTCGGCTGCTTCAAGGCACCCGGCGGCACCGGATACATCTGCCCGAATTAGCCACCCCTATTTCGACTTGCTGGTGAACTTCTTCACGGCGACGCGGAAATCCTCGGTGTGCATCGAGATGATGATCTTGTGTTCCTCGGCATCGAGCTGCTGCCTGGTCGGCGTGGTGGCAGCCTGATAGACCAGTGATTTGGTTGCCGCGATCGCGGCGGGCGGATTCTTTGCCAGGCGCTCGGCGAGCTGTCGGGTGGCCGCCTTCAACTCCGTCGCCGGGACGGTCTTGACGACCAGTCCCCATTCATAGGCCTGCTGCGCCGTGAAGCCGTCCTCGGCCAGGAATATCTGCAGCGCGCGGCGGGTGCCGACCGTGCCGACGATGCCGACCGTGCTGCCGCCGTCCGGCGACACGCCGATCTTGGCATAGGCCGGCGTGAAGCGGGCATCCTCCGCGGCGATACACAGGTCGGTGACGAAGGCGAGGCCCATGCCGGCGCCGGCCGCCGAACCATGCACGCTGGACAGCACGATCTTCGGCATCCGCCGCACCGTCTCGATGAAGGCGTGGTAGTGATGCAGCATCTCGCTGACCACGGGGGTGACATTGTTGGCTTCGGCGGCGGCACCGATGGTCTGCAGATCGCCGCCGGCGCAGAAGGCGCGGCCTTCGCCTTCGATGACCAGCACGCGAACGTCCTTGCTGGCCTCGACCTCGGCGCTGAGCTGTTCGAGCTTCTTGGCGATCGTCAGGTCGATCGCATTGAACGCGGCCGGCCGGTTCAGCGTGATGGTGGCGATGGCGCCGTCGATGCGGAGCAGAGCGGGGTCGTTGGGAGAGACGGGTGCTGGCATTTTGAAGACCTTGGGCTTGTTAGTTCCGGACATTTAAGGCCCTGGCGGGAGCCGTGGCAATCCGGCCCGGCGTCGGGGACCGGCGTTTGTTAGGTCCAGAATCGCCCCGGACCCCCCTTGCATCGGCGCGAGCCATGGGGCCAAATGGCCCGCGCCTTCGGTACGCAGACACGAGCGCTGTGGAGACGGGGCAAGCAAGCTAACATCGACAAGAGGAAACGGCATGGGTCACTCCTGCTCGCGCGTATTTGGGTTGTTCCGATGACAGGCTCGGTCATCATCGTCGGGGCCGGACATGCCGGCTTCCAGCTCGCGGCGTCGCTGCGCCAGGCCGGCTTTTCTGAGCGCATAGCCCTGATCAATGACGAAGGCCATCTGCCGTATCAGCGGCCACCGCTGTCGAAGGCCTATCTGAAGGGGACCGGCGGGCCCGAGACCCTGATGTTCCGGCCCGACAAGTTCTACCAGGACAACAAGATCGAGCTGATCACCGATCGCGCTCATGCGGTCGACCGCAATGCGCGGAAGGTGGCGCTCGCGTCCGGCGCGTCGCTCGATTACGGCCATCTGGTGTTCGCGACCGGCGCGCGGAACCGGCTGCTCGATATTCCCAACGCCAAGCTCGACGCAGTCCGCTACCTGCGCATCCTGGATGAGAGCCAGGCGCTGCGCGATCTGATCGCGCCTGGCATGCGCGTCGTGGTGATCGGCGCAGGCTTCATCGGACTCGAATTCGCCGCCACAGCGCGGGCCAAGGGCCTCGAGGTCGACGTGGTCGAGCTCGCCTCGCGCGTGATGGCGCGCGCAGTGACCGCGGAGATCTCCGAATTCTCGCAGTCGCGGCATGGCGCGGCCGGCATCCGGATTCATCTCGGCGTGCAGGTCACGGCGATCGAGGCCGATGGCGCCAAGGTCACCGGCGTCAGCCTGAGCAACGGGACGCACATCCCGGCCGATCTCGTCGTGGTCGGCGTCGGCGTGCTGCCGAACGTCGAGCTTGCCGCGGAGGCCGGCCTGCCGGTCGCATCCGGCATCATCGTCGACGAGCATCTTCTGACCGCCGATCCGAATGTGTCAGCGATCGGCGATTGCGCGCTCTACACCAGCAAGCGTTTTGGCGGATCGCTGCGGCTGGAGTCGGTGCAGAACGCGACCGACCATGCGCGCTGCGTGGCGTCGCGGCTGACCGGCAAGTCCGAGGTCTATGACGGGCTGCCGTGGTTCTGGAGCGACCAGGGCCCCGACAAGCTGCAGATGGCGGGGCTCACCACCGGCTACGACCGCGTCGTGGTGCGCGGCGACCGCGGGGCGGGCGCGTTCTCGGCGTTCTGCTATCGCGGTGACAAACTGCTCGGCATCGAGTCGGTCAATCGCGCGGGTGACCATATGTTCGGCCGCCGTCTGCTCGGCGCAGGCGGTTCGATCACGCCGGAGCAGGCGGCGGATGCGAGTTTTGATTTAAAGAGTGCGCTGGCGCAAATGTAAGCAAGCGTCGTCCCGGCCGAGTGCGCGATTGCGCACGGAGCCGGGACCCATAATCCGCGGCTGTGGTTGGCGGAGATGAACGCAGTCACGCACGCGTGCCCCAAACTGTATCCGGTGGTTATGGGTCCCGGCCTTCGCCGGGACGACGTGTGGAGAGAACGGCCTTCACCTCTTCAGCCGTCGGCATGGACGGTGCGGCACCCATTCGCTGGACGCAGATCGACGCAGCAATGTTGGCGTATGACATCGCGGCCTGGATCGGCTGTCCGTCCGCGAGCAGCGCCGCGACGGCTCCGACAAAGCAGTCTCCAGCGCCGGTGCTATCGACGGCTTTGACGGCTCGCCCCTGATCGACGTGCATGTTGCCATTGATGAGGGCCACAATGCCGCGTTTGCCCAGCGTTACGCAGATGATCTGATCCTCGCGGACCTGCAGTGACCGCGCGGCCTCCATGAATGTCTCGTATCCGTCTTCGTCCTTGAGCTCGCGCCCGGTCAGCAGGCCGAGCTCCGTCTCGTTGAGGATCAGGACATCGACCAGATCGAGCAATGCCTTGTCGGCGCGTTTCGCCGGCGCCGGGTTGAGGATCGTGGTGGCGCCGGCGGCGCGGGCTCGGCCGAAGAACGCCGCGATCGTCGGCAGCGGGATCTCGAACTGGCTGACGGCGACGTCACCCCTGGCAAGCACAGGGGCTGCGACATCATCGGCATCGACCAGCCCGTTGGCGCCCGGCACGACGACGATGGTGTTGTCGGCATAGGCAAGCGTGATGATCGCGGTGCCCGAATGCGTGCCGTCCGTGGTCTTGACGAAGGAGAGATCGACGCCTTGCGCGGCAAGGAATGCTCTCAGCTCCTTGCCAAACGCGTCCATGCCGATCCGACCGATGAGCGTGGTCGGCGTGCCAAGCTTTGCCGATGCCACCGCCTGGTTGGCGCCCTTGCCGCCGGGAAAATACAGCACGGCCTCGCCGGCCACGGTCTCGCCGACCTTCGGATGGCGCTCGGCGGTCGCCACCACGTCCATGTTGATGCTGCCGGCGACGAAGACGCGCCCCATGCCCAGTTACCCTTGTCAGACCATGGCGCCAAACTCCTGCCTGACCGCGGCGATGTCGGCGAGCGTCGGCAGGCCGGCCTCGTTGCCGAGCTTCTGGATCTTGAAGGTCGACGCCGCGCGCGCGAACTCGAAATGCTCATGCCAGGCTTTGCCGGGATTCGCGAGGTAGGAATAGATGTAGGCGCCGTGGAAGACGTCGCCGGCGCCGTTGGTGTCGATCACCCGCTTGCGCGGGATCGGAAACGCCGGCAGCGTTTGCACCGTGCCCGCCTCGTCGTACCAGAGCAGGCCGCGCTCACCCATGGTGACGCCGCCGACCTTGCAGCCGCGGCCCTTGAGATAGTCGAGCATCTGCTCCGGCGTCTTGTCCATCTGCTCGCATAGCCGCTCGGCGACGATCGCAACGTCGATGAATGCGAGCAGTTCGTGGGTGTTGGTGCGCAGGCCGCCGCCGTCGAGTGAGGTCATGATGCCGTCCTCGCGGCACAGCTTCGCATAATGGATCGCGGCGTCCGGCTGGTGGCCGTCGATGTGCAGCGCGCGGCAGCCCTTGATGTTCAGCAGCGGAAAAGGGTGGATGTGCTGGTCGTCGCGGCAGCGGACGATGGCGCGCTTGCCGTCATTGGGCATGATGAAGGACAACGAGGAGGAGTTGACCTTGCGGGGATGGAACGAGATTCCATACCGGTCGGCCATGTCCCAGAACATCCGTCCCAGCCAGTCATTGGCCATGGTGGCGATCAGGTCCGGCTCGACACCGAGCTTGGCGCAGCAGAACGCCGCGGTCACCGCGTTGCCGCCGAACGACACGGCATAGGCGTCCGCAACGTGTTTCTCGTCGCCAACTGGCATGTGATCCGTGATGAAGGTGACGTCGATATAGGTCT
Organism: Bradyrhizobium sp. CCBAU 53421; assembly: GCF_015291625.1. Lineage (NCBI taxonomy): Bacteria > Pseudomonadati > Pseudomonadota > Alphaproteobacteria > Hyphomicrobiales > Nitrobacteraceae > Bradyrhizobium > Bradyrhizobium sp. CCBAU 53421. The sequence goes on along the minus strand of NZ_CP030047.1, from coordinate 6,706,196 downwards.
GTCCAATGAAGAGGGCCTGCATTCGCTTCCTGTCGTCGCTTGGTGTGGTCCCGGCCGAACGTGAGACTAGCACCGCTGATCGGCCGATATCGCTGAAATTATTCGCAACCCTGCTTGGTTTACAGGTAGAGATGATGGAGGTGCCACCCCGTTCTGGTATGCGGCATAACGGCCCGCGGCGGGCTGCGGTTCCGGGATTCGCAAGGAGCAGTGCAATGACGGCAGATTCGGGGAGGCCGACGCCATGATTACCGGTCTCGATCACGTCGTCGTCCTCACCGGCGACATCACGGCCGCCAGTGCCGCCTACGAGACGCTGTTCGCGCGGGCGCCGGCCTGGCGCAACAGCGGCGACGGCGCCGATCGCGTGCTGTTCACGCTCGACAACACGACGCTGGAATTGATGGCGCCGCGCGGCGATGACGAGGCCGCCCAGCGCGTCCGCAGTGCGCTCGTCACGCAAGGCGAGGGGCTCGCGAGCCTCTGCTTCCGCACCAGCGATATCGTAAGGACACACCGCAGGCTCGAGCGGCTGACGCTGAAGCCCGAGCCCGTCGCCGAGGTCGAGAGCCGCGACGAGACCAGCGGCGCCACGCTGTCGTGGAAGCGGACGCGCGCGGCGACCGATGCGACGCGCGGCGTGCGCATGTTCTTCCTGGAGCGGGAGCAGGAGCGGCCGCTGTCGGTGCGCACCACGCCCGCCTCGATCACCGCGATGGATCATGTGGTGGTCTCGACCGCCGACCCGGAACGCGCCGCCGCGCTCTATGGCGCGCGGCTCGGGCTCGACATGGCGCTCGACCGCTCGCATCCCGAGTGGGGCCGGCTGATGTTCTTCCGCTGCGGCGACCTCGTGGTCGAGGTCACGCACCGGCCGGCCAAGGAAAGCGGCAAGGCGGAGGCGCCGGACCGGCTGCGCGGCATCTGCTGGCGCGTCGCCGAGATCGATGCCACGCGCGCGCGGCTGGTTGCCGCCGGCGTCGACGTCTCGGAGATTCGCACCGGACGCAAGCCCGGCACGCGCGTGATGACGGTGCGCAACGGCACCTGCGGTGTGCCGACGCTCCTGGTGCAGCCCTCGCAGGGAAAGCCAGACTAGGCCGCGTCTCATCCGCGCGTCGTCACGGCAGCGTGCGCGGCGGGCAAATGAGTGCTCATTTCCTCCGTCATTCCGGGGCTCGCGAAGCGAGAACCCGGAATCCATCAGGCAACACGTTCCGTGGATGAATGCCGTGGATGAATGGATTCCGGGTTCGTGCCGAGCCTGTCATCGGGCGCGTTCGCGCGACCCGGTGGCACGCCCTCAGGTGCGCAATTGCGCACCGGGGAATGACGAAGCGGGCCGCTGCGAGAAATATTCCCGCATGGCCGTCACGACAACATTCGTTCTCAAACGCCGCGCGTCATGCTACATTCATCTATTCAGCATCACCGGGCGGTCGAGTTGGCGAAGGCAAAGCGAGTACAGAGATGGCAGCGCGACCCCCAGGGGATGCGGCTGCGGATTCTCGAGGCGGCCAAGCAGGAATTCGCCGCCCATGGCCTCGCGGGCGCGCGGGTCGACCGCATCGCGGCCAATGCCGACGCCAACAAGCGCATGCTGTACTACCATGTCGGCAACAAGGAGGATCTCTATCTCGAGGTGCTGGAAGGCGCCTACGAGAAGATCCGCGCCGAGGAGCGCACGCTCGATCTCGAGCATCTCGACCCGCCCGAGGCGATCGGGCGCCTGATCGACTTCACGTGGAACTATTTTCTGCGCAACCCCGAGTTCCTGGCACTGCTGAACACGGAGAACCTCGCCAAGGCAAAGCATCTGAAGCGCTCGACCAAGGTGAAGTCGATGCATTCGCCCTTTGTCGAGATGATCCGCACCGTGGTGACGCGCGGGGTCGAGAGCGGCGATTTCCGCGACGCGGTCGATCCGGTGCAGCTCTATATCTCGATTGCGGGGCTGGCATTCTTCTATCTCTCCAACAGCGCCACGCTGAGCGTGATCTTCGGCCGCGACCTGCTCAAGAAGGACGCCCGCGACGAGCGCCTCGAGCACATGACCGCGCTGGTATTGGCGGCGCTGACCGGCAAATCCACCGCGGCGTTCGGTAGCGCGATGCCGGTGCTGCGCACGGCGGAACACCGGGTGGTGTGAGGTCCGGCGGCCGCGTAGCCCGGATGAAGCGAAGCGTAATCCGGGGAGTAGCATCTGCGGATGATGTGGTCCCGGATTGCACTCCGCTTCATCCGGGCTACGCATCCCTCATCGATAAAAATCTCGCCTGACGAAAGTCGCGTGCTTCGGCGCGATTTTGTCGCGCGCGAGGGGCTGGACAGTATTTATCCAACGGGTTAATTTCTGGACCAACAACAGGGACTGCAAGGGAGCGTGACGTGGCGGAGGCGAAGAGCCCTTCGGGCGTGTCGAAGGTGCTGAATGCGGCGTGGGTGCGTCCGTTCCTGTTCCTGGTGGTCATCGTGGTGGCCTGGGACCTTTCGATCCACCTGTTCCACATCCCGGCCTATCAGATCCCGTCGCCCGGCGACGTCGTCGCGGTGCTGTGGAGCGACTGGCCGGAGCTGCTGCGGCAGTCCTGGCCGACCACCTATGCGACGATCTGCGGCTTCCTGCTCTCGGCGCTGTTCGGTATTCCCGTCGCCATGCTGATCGCGGGCTCGAAGACGGTTGAGAGCTACGTCTATCCGCTGCTGGTGTTCTCCCAATCGGTGCCGAAGATCGCGATCGCGCCGCTGTTCGTGGTGTGGTTCGGCTTCGGCATCATCCCCAAGGTGATCTCCGCGTTCCTGCTCGGCTTCTTCCCCGTGGTGGTCTCGGCGGTGCAGGGCTTCAGGGCGGTCGATCCCGACATGGTTGACCTGGCGCGCGCGATGCAGGGCAGCCGCTTCAAGGTGTTCTGCGCGGTCAACCTGCCGCATGCGATGCCGGCGATCTTCTCCGGCCTGAAAGTCTCGGTGACGCTCGCCGTGGTCGGCGCCGTGGTCGGCGAGTTCGTCGGGTCCAATTCCGGCATCGGCTATGTGATGCAGCGCTCGATCGGGACTTTCGACCTGCCGACGATGTTCGCCGCGCTGGTGATCCTGGCGCTGCTCGGCGTCATTCTGTTCTGGGTCGTCGACCGCATCGAGCGGCTGGTGATCCCCTGGCACGTCAGCCAGCGCGACGACATCAGCTTCGCGTCCTAGCGTAGCAACCGGACAAACGGCCCACACAACAAGGACCGCGGTACAATAAAGGGAGAACAACCATGAAGCGTTTGATTGCGGTCGCCGGCGCCGCACTGGCCTGGACCGCGCTTGCCGTGGCGCCAGCCGCCGCGGCCGACAAGGTCGTGCTGATGCTGAACTGGTACGTCTATGGCGAGCACGCGCCGTTCTATTACGGCAAGGCCAAGGGCATCTATGCCGCCGAGGGCATCGACCTCGAGATCCAGGAGGGCCGCGGCTCGGCTGCCACCACGCAGGCGGCGGCCGCCAAGACCGCCGATTTCGGCTATGTCGACGTGCCGACGATGATGCGTGCGGCGGTGAAGGGCGCGCCAGTGATTGCCACCGGCGTGCTGCTGCAGACCAGTCCGATGTCGGCGATGGGCTTCGTCGACAAGAACATCAGGAAGCCGGAAGACATCAAGGGCAAGACGGTCGCGATCACGCCGGCGGACTCGATGACGCAGATCTGGCCGCTGTTCCTGAAGAAGACCGGCCTCAAGGAAAGCGACTTCCAGACCGTCGCCGGCGATGGCCAGACCAAGCTCAACGCCGTGATCAACGGCCAGGCGGATTTGCTGCTCGGCTACGTCATGGACCAGTCGATGAAGATCAAGGACGCGACGGCTAAGGACGTCTATCCGATCAAGTTCGCCGACTACGGCATCAACATGGTGTCGTCCGGCATCATCGCGAACTCCGATTATGTGAAGGCCAATGCCGACCTAGTGCGCCGCTTCATGTCGGCGACCACCAAGGCGGTGGAAGCCGCGGAGAAGGAGCCGAAGGCGGCGGCGCAGTCGATCCTCGACGCCAACCCGAAGGGCGGCAAGATCGACACGCTGACGCAAGGCTTCGAGCTGACGATCCCGCTCTATCGCACGGCGGAAACCAAGGCCAAGCGGCCGTTCCAGGTCACCGACCAGAACATGACCGAGTCGGTCAATCTGATGGTCGAATATGGCGGCCTCGACGCCAAGGCCAAAGCCAATCCGAAGGCGTTCTACACCAACGACTATCTGCCGAAGGGGGATTCGTGAGCCACACTCAACTGTCGTCACTGCCGAGAGCGCTGTTGCGCACGGAGCAGGGACCCAAAAGCCCCGGCGTTAGTTGTTGCGGAAGGTCCCTCCCCGTGTGCCCGAATGAGAGGACACGGCGTATGGGTCCCTGCTTTCGCAGGGACGACGGGTGGAGAGGGCTGTGATGATCCCTGCAACCAAACCAGCCGACGTCAGTCAGCCCGCCGCGCATCTGCGCCTGGTGTCGGACCGCGCGGCCGGCGCGACGCCGGGCATCAAGCTGTCCGGCGTATCGAAGACCTACCGCTCGCGCGACGGCGACGTGCCGTCGCTGCGGTCGCTCGACTTCACCATCAATGACGGCGAGTTCTTTGTCGTGGTCGGGCCGTCCGGCTGCGGCAAGTCCACGCTGCTCAAGATGATCTCGGGCCTGTTGCCGCCGACATCAGGCGAGGTGCTGGTCGACGGCGAGCCGGTGACGAAGCCGCACGGCAATGTCGGCATCGTTTTCCAGAACGCGCTGCTGCTGCCCTGGCGCAATATCCTCTCCAACGTGATGCTGCCGATCGACATGAAGGGCCTGCCACGCGACAAATATCTCGCCCGCGCCAAGAATCTGCTGAAGCTGGTCGGGCTCGAGGGTTTTGAGAAGAAGCTGCCCTGGCAACTCTCCGGCGGCATGCAGCAGCGGGCCTCGATCTGCCGCGCGCTGGTGCACGATCCCAAGATCATGCTGATGGACGAGCCGTTCGGCGCGCTCGACGCCATGACGCGCGAGCGGATGAATGTCGAGCTGATGCGGATTCAGCGCGAGACCGGCAAGACCGTGCTCCTGATCACCCATTCGATCCCGGAAGCCGTATTCCTCGCCGACCGCGTGCTGGTGATGACCGAGCGCCCCGGCGCCATCGCCGCGATCTACGACGTGCCGATGCCGCGGCCGCGCTCGCTCGAGACGATGTCCGATCCCGTCTTCACCGAACTGGTGCAGCGGATCCGCAAGCATTTCTTCACGCAGGGGTCGCTGGATTAACACCCGAGCTGTCAATGCCGCTTCGCCTCAAGGTCAACGATATCGCCTTCTTCGAACGGCCGCTGGTGTTCGCCCGGCCGTTCCGTTTCGGCGCGGTGACGATCACCGCGTCGACGCAGTTGTTCGTGCGGGCCGAGATCGAGGTGGAGGGCAAGGGCCGGGCGACCGGCGCCAGCGCCGAGATGCTGGCGCCGAAATGGTTCGACAAGCGGCCGCATCTGACGGAGGCGCAGTCGCTCGACGGCCTGCGCCGCTCGCTCGTCGTTGCACGCGAGCTCTATCTGGCGAGTGGGGGCTTTGACACCGCATTCAGCCTGCACGCCGCGTGCATCGGTCCGCAGGTCGCGGCCTGCGCTGCGGAGGACATTCCACCGCTTGCCGCGAGCTTCGGCCCGGCCGAGATCGACAAGGCGATCCTGGATGCGTTGCTGCGCGCGGCCGGCATCAACTTCTTCGACGGCATGGCCGGGAATGTCGCCGGCATCGATGCGCGGTTGACGCCGGATATCGACGAGGCTGCCATCGCGCGGTTCCTGTCGTCGCGCCGGCGGCTCGATCGTGTCGCGGTCAGGCACACGGTCGGGATGGACGACAAGGTTGAAGGCGAGGGCGGCGTCGCCGATCCCAACGAGAACGCCGGTGCACGCTACTTCAAGCTCAAGCTGAACGGCGATCCCGCCCATGACGCCGCGCGGCTGGCGCGGATCGGCGGAGAGCTTGCAAAACTGCCTTACGCCACGAAGATCACGCTCGACGCCAACGAGCAATATGCCGACCTTGCGGCGCTGAGCGCGCTGGTCGATCGGCTCGATCACGACGCGGCGCTCGAGCCGATCGCGGCGAACCTGCTCTATATCGAACAGCCGATGCCGCGCGATATCACGAAGGCTTCGCCGCTCGGGGGGCTGGCCGCGCGCAGTTTCATCATCGACGAGGCCGACGATTCCTACGATGCGTTCCCGCAGGCGCGGGCGCTCGGCTATCGCGGCATCTCCTCGAAATCGTGCAAGGGCATCTACAAGTCGGTCATCAACGCCACCCGTGCGGCGGCGTGGAGTACGGATGGTGGCCGGTATTTCATCAGCGGCGAGGACCTGACCTGCCAGGCCGGGCTCGGCGTGCAGCAGGACCTTGCGCTCGGGGCGCTGATCGGCGTTACCCATGCCGAGCGCAACGGACATCATTACGTCGACGGCTTTGCCGACACCCCGGCCGACGAGGCCGACGCCTTTCTCACCGCGCATCTCGATCTCTACACGCGCGCCGGCGGCAAGGTCCGCCTTGCGATCCATGACGGCGATCTCCTGACCGGATCGATCGCCACAGCATCAGGCTTTGCCAGTTCGATCCATCCGGACTGGTCCACCATGCAGCCGCTCAAGCGGCCCACACCACGCGTTTCGCAGGAGCAGACAGTATGACGACCAAACGCCTCGGCCTGATCATGAACGGCGTCACCGGCCGGATGGGGCTCAACCAGCATCTGATCCGCTCGATCGTTGCGATCCGCGAGCAGGGCGGCGTGCAGCTCGCCAACGGCGATCGCATCATGCCTGACCCGATCCTGGTCGGCCGCGATGCCGAGAAGGTGGGCGCCCTGGCAAAGCGCTACAACATCGAGCGCCACGCCACCGATCTCGATCGTGCGCTCGCCGACAAGGGCGACACCGTGTTCTTCGACGCCGCCACCACGCAGGCGCGGCCCTCGCTGTTGACCAAGGCGATCAATGCCGGCAAACACGTCTATTGCGAGAAGCCGATCGCAACGAACCTCGAGGAAGCGGTTGCGGTCGTGAAGCTCGCCAACGCCAAGGGCCTCAAGCACGGCACGGTGCAGGACAAGCTGTTCCTGCCCGGCCTGAAGAAGCTCGCCTTCCTGCGCGACTCCGGCTTCTTCGGCCGCATGCTCTCGGTGCGCGGCGAATTCGGCTATTGGGTGTTCGAGGGCGGATGGCAGGAAGCGCAGCGGCCGTCGTGGAACTACCGCGCCGAGGACGGCGGCGGCATCATCCTCGACATGGTCTGCCACTGGCGCTACGTGCTCGACAACCTCTTCGGCGAGGTCGAAAGCGTGGTCTGCATCGGGACGACCGATATCCCCGAACGCTATGACGAGAAGGGCAAGAAGTACCAGGCGACCGCCGACGATTCCGCTTACGCCACCTTCAAGCTGAAGGGCGGCGTGATCGCCCATATCAACATGAGCTGGGTGACGCGGGTCTACCGCGACGACCTCGTCACCTTCCAGGTCGACGGCACCCACGGCTCGGCTGTGGCGGGGCTCACCGACTGCGTGATCCAGGCGCGCCAGGCGACGCCGCGGCCGGTGTGGAATCCGGACGAGAAGCGGCTGCACGATTTCTATGCCGACTGGCAGAAGCTGCCTGAGAATGTCGTCTACGACAACGGCTTCAAGGAGCAGTGGGAGATGTTCATCCGCCATGTCTGCGAGGATGCACCCTACAAGTACACCCTGCTCGAAGGCGCCAAGGGCGTGCAGCTCGCCGAATGCGCGCTGAAGAGCTGGAAGGAGCGGCGCTGGATCGACGTCGCCCCGATCGTGGTCTGAGAAAGGACGTTGTCATGAACAAGCCGGTCAGGCCCAAGCCTATCCTGACAAAGTCATCGTTGTCGCTGAAGCTGCCGACTGCCGATGGCGGCCTCGAGACCTATCGCCTCGCGGCGTCGCGGACCTTTCCGGCGAAGCTCGAGGGCACGCTCAATCGTGTGGCGTTCTCCGCCGCCCATGTGGTGGCCGATCCGCGCGCCGACGTCGATCCCTGGCTGACGGCTGCAATCGACTGGGACAAGACGATCGCGTTTCGTGAGCACGTCTGGGATCTCGGCCTCGGCGTTGCCGAGGCGATGGACACCGCGCAGCGCGGCATGGGCCTGGATTGGGCCACCTCGCTCGAATTGATCCAGCGCTCGGTGAACGCGGCAAAGGCCAAGGGTAGCGCGCTGGTGTTCTCCGGCGCCGGCACCGACCACCTCGCGGTGGAAGATGCCAGGTCGATCGACGACGTGATCCGTGCCTATGAGGAGCAGATCGCGGCGGTCGAAAAGGCCGGCGGCCGCATCATCCTGATGGCCTCGCGCGCGCTGGCCAAGCTCGGCAGGAATGTGGAGGATTACGCCAAGGTATATGACCGCGTGCTGTCGCAGGTCCGCGAGCCCGTGATCATCCACTGGCTCGGCGACATGTTCGATCCGGCGCTGTCAGGCTATTGGGGCTCCGCCGATCTCGACAAGGCGATGGACACGGCGGTCGCGATCATCAACGCCGATGCGGCCAAGGTCGATGGCGTCAAGGTGTCGCTGCTCGACAAGCAGCGCGAGATCGACATGCGGCGGCGGCTCGATCCGCGCGTGAAGATGTACACCGGCGACGACTTCAACTACGCGGAGCTGATCGCGGGCGACGACAAGGGATTTTCCCATGCGCTGCTCGGCATCTTCGACGCGATCGCGCCCGCGGCGTCCTACGCACTGTCGCGGCTCGCTGCGGGCGACGAGGCCGGCTTCCACGACGTGCTGGGACCAACGGTGCCGCTGTCGCGCCACATCTTCAAGGCGCCGACCCGCTTCTACAAGACCGGCATCGTGTTCATGGCCTACCTCAACGGGCACCAGGATCACTTCACGATGGTCGGCGGACAGGAGAGTGCGCGCTCGACCCTGCATCTCGCCGAGCTGTTCCGGCTCGCCGACCAGGCGGGACTGCTCGCCAATCCGGAGCTCGCGACGCGCCGGATGACGACGATCCTGGCCACCCGAGGTATCGACGCCTGATGCGCGACTTCTCCAACGATCACCGCTGGCTGTCGCTGAACACGGCGACCGTCCGCAAGCAGGGCGATCTCCTCGCCATCATCGAGGCCTGCGCGCGTCACGGCATCCGCGCCATCGATCCCTGGCGTGACCAGGTCGCAGCCGTCGGCCTCGACCGCGCTGCGCGTGCGGTGAAGGATGCCGGGCTCGATCTATCCGGCTATTGCCGCGGTGGCATGTTCACGGCGGATGATGCGCATCGCAGCGAAGCGCGCGACGACAACCGCCGCGCGGTCGACGAGGCGGCCGCGCTCGGTGCCTCCTGCATCGTGCTCGTGGTCGGCGGCCTGCCGCAATATTCGCGGCCGGGCAGCGCGGCGTCCAGGGACATCGCGGCAGCGCGCCATCAGGTCCATGACGGCATCGCCGAGCTGCTGGACTATGCGAAACAGGCAAAGCTTCCGCTCGCGATCGAGCCGCTGCATCCGGCCTATGCGGCCGACCGTGCCTGCGTGAACACCACGAAGCACGCGCTCGACATCTGCGATGCGCTCGATCCCGGCCGCACTGGCGCGATCGGCGTCGCGCTCGACGTCTATCACATCTGGTGGGATCCGGAGCTGAAGAGCCAGATCGCGCGCGCCGGCAAGGACCGGCTGCTCGCGTTCCACGTCTGCGACTGGCTGGTGCCGACCAGGGACATCCTCAACGACCGCGGCATGATGGGTGACGGCGTGATCGACATCAAGTCGGTGCGCGCGATGGTCGAGGCGCAGGGATTTGCCGGCTATTCGGAGATCGAGATCTTCTCGAACGACTGGTGGAGCCGGCCGCTGGACGAGGTGCTGCGGACCTGCATCGAACGGCACCGTTCGGTGGTCTGACCCAACGGCAGGTTCGGTGGACAAGGCGAAGCATGCCCGTTATTCCGGAGGCTGTGGGTGTGAACGGCAATTGGGGGCCGTCGAACGCCGCGGTCCGGACCTTCGGAGCACGACATGCGCTTGAGCCATTGCCACAATTTCCATGACTTTCGCGAGCTGGCGCGGCGGCGGCTTCCGGGGCCGATCTTCGATTACATCGACGGCGGAGCGGACGATGAGGCGACGCTTCGGCAGAACACCGCGAGCTTCGAGCGTTGCGACCTGGTGCCCAACGTCCTGCGCGGCGTGGAGAACGTCGATCTCTCGGTCACCGTGATGGGGCAGAAGCTGGCGACGCCATTCTATTGTTCGCCGACCGCGCTGCAGCGGCTGTTTCATCATCAGGGCGAACGGGCCGTCGCTGCCGCGGCTTCGAAATTCGGTACGATGTTCGGCGTGTCCTCGCTCGGCACCGTGAGCCTCGAGGAATTGCGCAAGGCCTACGCGACGCCGCAGGTCTACCAGTTCTATTTCCACCGGGACCGCGGCCTGAACACGGCGATGATGCAGCGCGCCAAGCAGGCCGGCGTCGACGTGATGATGCTAACGGTCGACAGCATCACCGGCGGCAATCGCGAGCGCGACCTGAGGACCGGGTTTTCGATTCCTTTCCGGCTCACGCTCGGCGGCATGCTGCAATTCGCCATCAAGCCTGCGTGGGCCATCAACTATGTCACCCATGAGAGCTTCAAGCTGCCGCAGCTGGATGAGCATGTCGACATGGGCGGCGGCACCATGTCGATCGGGCGCTATTTCACCGAAATGCTCGATCCGGCCATGACGTGGGACGACGTCGCGCAAATGGTCCGGCAGTGGAATGGCCAGTTCTGCCTGAAGGGCGTCATGTCGGTGGACGATGCCAAACGCGCGGTCGAGATCGGCTGCACCGGCATCATCCTGTCCAATCACGGCGGCCGGCAGCTCGATGGCTCGCGGGCGGCGTTCGATCAACTCGCCGAGATCGTCGATGCCGTGGGCGACCGGATCGACGTGATGATGGACGGCGGCATCAAGCGGGGCAGCCATGTGCTCAAGGCGCTGTCGCTGGGCGCCAAGGCCGTCGGCCTTGGACGCTTCTATCTCTATCCACTGGCATCGGCCGGCCAGGCCGGAGTCGAGCGGGCGCTTGGTCTCTTGCAGGCGGAGCTGGTGCGGGACATGCGGTTGATGGGGTGCTCCTCGATCAGCCAGCTCTCTCGCGCAAACCTGCGGTTCAGATAGCCGCCCGGCTATCCTGCATCGCGCTCACGAATCCTGATCGCTGTGCGTGATCTCGAGCGTGACGAGCCGCGCCAGCAGCGTTGCGGGATAGAGCTGGCCGAAGATCGCCTCGAGATTGCACAGGCTGCGTGCGATCGGGTGCAGCGGGGCGACGTCGCCATAGCCGGTGGTCGTCAGCGTCATGAAGCTGAAATAGATCAGCTGGTTCGCCAGCGCCGGACTGTCCTCCATCTTCATCCCGGAAAAGGCGTTCGGCAGCAGCGTGCCGATGAAGGTGTAGAGTGCCGAGAAGATCACGGCAACGGAGAGATAGAGCAAGACGGCGCCGATCACGCGGTGATAGGTGACGCGGCCCGGCGCAAACGTCGCGCGAGCCACCGTCACGGCGAGGGTGATGCCGACGATCAGCCACGAGCCGGCGAACAGATTGAGGTCGAGGATCGAGGGCGAATGCAGCCTCAGGACTCCGCCCGTGACGATCATGGCAAGCGCAACCAGCATCGCGGTGACCGCGATTGCGCTTCCCGACATCAGGAACACGCCGCCGACGAGGAACAGCGCGAGCAGCAGCTCGAAGATCTGGAATTCGAACAGGCCGAGGGCTTGGAGCGGCGCTATCACGAACATCATGATCATGATCAGGACAGTGAGCACGGTCAGCAGGGAATCGCCCCAGCGCTCGCGCAGCTCGCCGATACTCGTCCAACTGCGTTTCATTCCTGCCCCGTCATTCGACACGGCATCGGGATGCCGGTGCCGAACATTGCTGTGCGGCGGCCGCAAAGGCAAGACGGGGGACCGGTGTCGCGCGCATCGGGGCGTCAAGATCGCAGGCCGGCGGCCTCAGGGGCTCGCGACCTGCTGCAGCGTGTTGAAGCGTGCCTTCTGCTCGCTGCTCAGCGTGGCGTAGAACTTGTCCAGCGCGGGCTCGATCAGCTGCGCGGCCTTCTGCATGGCCTCGAGCCGATGCTGCATCGCCTCCAGCCGGCCGACCGGGGTCAGCGGCACGTCGTTCGGGCAGGCCGCCTGCAGGTCCGCAATGGCCCTTGTGGTCGCGTCGCTCAAGCGATCGAGCGCTTCCTTCTGCTTGCCCGCCGGATGAAGCGAGGCCTCGATCCGGTTGATCGGCAATCGGGCCAGGTCGGATTTCGAATCGCCGCAATTGCCGGATTGCGCGGTCGCTTCCTGCTGTTGCGGCGAACGCTCGCCGACATGTGGACCGAGCGCATTGAAGCGGGCCTGCTGTTCGTCGCTGAGTGAGCTGTAGAAATTCTCCAGGGCGGGCCGCACGATCTTGATCGCCTCGAGCGTCGCGCTGATGCGGTTCAGCATCGACCGCAAGCGACCGGTTGGCGTCATGGCATAGCTGTCGGTGCAAGTGTCCTTGAAGACATTGGCAGCCTCCGCCGCTGATGTCTTCAGGTCGTCCAGCAAGGCGCGCTGCTGCTGGCTCGGCCGTACCGCCCGCGCGATGTCGGCAAGCGGCCAGGCCGTGACGCCCTTGTCCGGTTCACCGCACAGCTGCTTGATGGCCAGCGGGCTCGTATCGGCGCGTTGACGGGATCGAGCGCGGCCTGCGGTCGCCGGATAATCGCCGGGCTCAATGCTGGCATAGGCGGAGTAAGGACTGTTGGTGTCCCAGAACACGGTGTCGACGAAGTCGTCATAGGCATAGGCCCAATAGCCGGGCTCGTAGGCATAGGACCAGAACGTGTAGTCGAAGATGTCTGAATAGGCGTAAGGCAGGAACACCGGGCCAAGCCATGCCACGAACGCCGCGCGGTGGCCGCGCCGCCAGGCATTCCGGGGCGCCCAGCCGCCTTGGCGCGCCGCAAGCGCCGCCTGGTCTTGCGCGCCCGCCTGCTCGCGGAAGCGTGCGGCAAATCGCTCGCGCTGGGCCGCCTGCGTCGCTGCCGTGGTCGCGGTGGCGGCCCCGACCGTCGCTGCCGGCCCCAATCGCTGCTGCCGGGAAAGATCGGCTTGCTGTGAGCGCTGCTCGCGCTGCAGCAGGCGGTTCTGCGCCTGCAGGGCACGGTCGTGGACGCGCTGCGCGCGTGCGCCCTGGACATTCTGCGACTGCAGCTGCTGCACGCGTTGCTGCAGGCGATCGATCCGGGTTTGCCGCTCCGCGGTCTGGCGCGAGAGCGTGTCACGCTGTCGCTGCTGCGCGGCCTGCTGGTGTTGCTGGGTGAGCTGCTGCCGCTGCTGCGCGCGCTGTTGAATTCGATCGGTCGGCGACGGCCGTTCGCTCAAGCGCGACGGTGGGCTCGGGCGCGATGGCGCGGCCACATGGGGAGCAGGGCGCTGCGGCGGTGCCCCACGACGGAATTCGGGTCGATGCGTTGCAACGCGTGGCGCGGTGATATGGGGAGCCTGGCGCGGTGATGGAGCGGCGAAATGCGGCGCCGGGCGCGGCGCCATCGCCGGTCGCTGCGGGGCATGGAACGCAGGTGCGGCCGGCCGAGTCATTGCAGGCGGTCTTGCCATTGCAGGCGGGGCGGCGTGCACCATCGGCGCGGAAGGACGCGCCATCGCTGGCGGCGCGGCGGGACGTGCCGCCGCTGCTGGCGCTCCACCCTTTATGTGTTGTGGTTGGGCGGCCGCGCCGCTCGCCGCGAGCATCGCGGCACCAACGAAAAGTACAGCCAAGTAGATCCCGCGGGGAGGCATGAGCGTGGCTCTCCGTCCATTCCTGCCCGTAGAGCTTCAACGCACAGACGTCGAAATCGTTCTTGTTGGCCGTAGCCGGCGGTGCGGTCCTCCGACGCAGGGAACCGTCAGGAAACATCCTGGGTCAGGACAGCCGTGATCCGCTCCAGCGCCCAGTCGACTTGGTCGGCCGTGATCACCAGCGGCGGGGCGATGCGGATGGTGTGCTCGTGGGTATCCTTGGCGAGGATGCCACGTGCTTGCAGCGCCAGGCAGTAGCGGCGGGCGCCGCCGGCTTCCGGGTGGAGTTCGATCGCCAGCATCAGACCGCGCCCGCGCACCTCGCGGATGACGTTGGCGCGGATGTCCTGCAGTCCGGCGAGAAAGCGCGCACCCTGTTGCGCCGCGTTCTCGATCATCCCTTCCTCGACCAGCACCCGCAGCGCTGCGCGTGCCACCGCGCAGGCCAACGGGTTGCCGCCGAAGGTCGAACCGTGCTGGCCCGGCCGCAGCGTGCCGAGCACGGCATTGTTCGAGAGCACCGCCGACACCGGATAGAAGCCGCCCGACAGCGCCTTGCCGAGCAGCGTCACGTCGGCCTCGATGCCCTCGTGCTGCTCGGCGAGCAGCTTGCCGGTTCGGCCGAGCCCGGTCTGGATCTCGTCGAGCACGAGCATCACGTTGCGCGCCGTGCACAGCTCGCGCACGCGGGCGAAATAGCCCGGCGGGGGAATGATGACGCCGGCTTCACCCTGGACCGGCTCGACCAGGAAGGCCGCGGTGTTCGGCGTGATCGCCTGCTCGAGTGCCGCGGCATCGCCGAACGGGATGATCTTGAAGCCTGGCGCGAACGGGCCGAAATGGTCGCGCGATCCCGGGTCGGTCGAGAAGCCGACGATGCCGAGCGTGCGTCCGTGAAAATTATTGGCGCAGACGATGATCTCGGCCTGCCCGTCCGGCACGCCCTTGACCTCATAGGCCCATTTGCGCACCGACTTGATCGCGCTCTCCACCGCCTCGGCGCCGCTGTTCATCGGCAGCACCTTGTGCGAGCCGGTCAGCTCCGCGAGCTCGCGGTAGAACGGAGCGAGCTGGTCGTTGTGGAAGGCGCGCGAGGTCAGCGTCAGCCGACGCGCCTGCTCGATCATTGCTGCCAGGATCTTCGGATGACAGTGGCCCTGACTCACCGCCGAATAGGCGGAGAGGCAGTCGAGATACCGGTTGCCGTCGGTGTCCCAGACCCAGATGCCTTCGCCGCGGGACAGCACGACCCCGATCGGCTCGTAATTGTAGGTGCCGAACCGCGCTTCGGTTGCGAGGAGATCAGTGACCGATGGACTCATCCTGCGTCACTCCCGCTGTCGCGCACCACATTACATCAATGCGCGCCTCGCAACTGATTTGGGCATCAGTTCCTCCACAGGGAAGTAGGGTCACCGGCCAAATTCGCAGGGGACAATGCTCGCTATGCGTTGATGCTGCAGGGCACGCTGAGGAAGCCGCGGAAGCGCACCCGGCCGCCGCGCACCGGCTCGCCGTCGAGCGCGTAGTTCGGGAAGCGTGCCAGGAAGCGCGAAATCGCAATGGCGCCTTCGAGCCGCGCCAGCGCCATCCCCGCGCATTGATGCGCGCCGGTGCCGAAGGCGAGGTGACGGTTCGGCGTGCGTGCGACGTCGAAGCCTTCGGGATTGGGGAATTGTGCGGGGTCGCGGTTGGCGGCGCCGATGCACAGCGTGACCAGCGTGCCGGGGGGCATCTTGATCCCGCCGAGCTCGGTCTCCTCGACGATCATGCGGTTGCCGAGCTGGTTCGAGCTCTCGTAGCGCAGCATCTCCTCGACCGCGGTCTTGATCAGATCAGGCTGCGCGAGCAGCCGCTGCTTCTCATCGGGATATTGGGTGAGCGTCATAAGCCCGTTGCCGATCAGGTTGGTCGTGGTCTCGTGGCCGGCGTTGAGCAGGAAGATGCAGTTGTGCAGCAATTCCTTCGCGGTCAGCCGCTCGCCATTGTCCTCACCCTGGATCAGCCGGGTCAGCACGTCGCGTTCGGGATTGCCCGGCTTGGCGCGGCGGCGTTCGACCAGGGTTTCGAGATAGGCGAGGAAATCCTTCACCGCGTCATTGCCGCGGTCGAACGCCTCCTTGCCGATCACGGGCTCCAGCGCGCCCAGGATCGCCAGCGACCAGTCGCGCAGCGGTTCGCGTTCGTCGTGCGGCACGTCGAGCAGATTGCCGATCACCTCGACCGGAATTGCCGAGGCGAAGTCGCCGATCAGCTCGAAGCGGTCGCGGGTCTCGATCCGGTCGAGCAGGCTGTCGACCAGCGCGATGAGATCGGGCTCCATGCCGGCGATCGCGCGCGGCGACAAGGCGCCCATGATCAATCGCCGCACGCGGGTGTGCGCCGGCGGGTCGTTGAAGACGAGGCTGGTCGTGTGGTGCTCGTAGAGCAGCGAGTTGCCGTATTTCGGCAAGAACTCCTTCTTCTTGTCGGAGGAGAACGTCTTCGTGTTCTTGTAGGCGGCGATCAGGTCGTCGTAGCGGGTGAGGAAATAGCAGCCGTTCGGCAGCCGCTTGACCGGTGCGTGCTCGCGCAGCGCGCGATAGGTCGGGTAGGGGTTGGCGTAGAACTCCGGCGTCAGCTTTTCCAGGTCGAAGCCGTCAGCCAGCTCTTGGGCGTGCCCGTTCATGGCGGATATCCAACCCTTATTAGTTTCATTTGCAACTATCGTAAGCTGCGGGCGGCGGCCATGCAATACAATTTGCGGGCACCGGGAGCAGCGTACCGCGCGCCGCGCGATGCGAGTAAATCGCAGAGCCATATGCGGTATTGCGCTTTGATGAAGCGCGCGCGCCCCTCTACAGTCGCGGCCAAACAACAGAGAGCCGGAAACGCCGATGCATGCCCGAGCCGAGTCCGCGGCCGCCTGGCCCGAGGGGATTTTTTCGATATTGCAGCGCTTCGAGGTGCGCCAGGTGCCCTACGTGCCGGACGCCGGGCATTCGGAACTGATCGAGCGCGTGCTGGGATCGTCCTCGATGCGCGGCATTGCGCTGACCACGGAGGAAGAAGGCGTCGCGCTGCTCGCAGGCGCCTGGGCCGGCGGCCAGCGCGGCGTGCTGCTGATGCAATCCAGCGGCGTCGGCAATTGCATCAACATGCTGTCGCTGGTGCAGATCTTCCGCCTGCCGTTCCTCACGCTGGTGACGATGCGCGGCGAATGGGGCGAGTTCAATCCATGGCAGGTGCCTATGGGTTCGAACACGCAAGGCATTCTCGAGCTGTCGGGGATCAAGGTGTTGCGTGCCTCGCGTCCAGACGAGGTGCGCGAGGTCGTCGAAGCCGGCGCGGCGCAAGCCTACAACGCCTGCACGCCAACCGCCGTGCTGCTGTCGCAGCGCCTGATCGGGGCAAAGGTCTTCACCAAATGAGCAAAGCCAATCTCCTCGACCGCCGCGCCGTGGTTTCCGAACTGCTGAGGGATCGCAAGGGCGCCTTCGCCGTCGGCGGCCTCGGTGCCTCGACCTATGACATCGCCGCCGCCGGCGACCACGACCGCAACTTCTATCTCTGGGGCGGCATGGGCGGCGCCGTGATGATCGGGCTCGGCCTGGCGCTGGCCCAGCCGACATTGCCGGTCGTCGTGATCACCGGCGACGGCGAGATGCTGATGGGGATGGGAAGCCTCGCCACCGTCGGCCTGCAGCAGCCCAAAAATCTCTCGATCGTCGTGTTGGACAATGAGGCCTATGGCGAGACCGGCGGCCAGGCCAGCCACACCGGCGGAACCGCCGACCTCGTGGGTGTTGCCAAAGCATGCGGAATCGGTGATAGCCGGGCGATCTCCACGATGGCTGAGGTCGAGGCTTTTGCCTCGTCTTTGCAAGATGTTACGGCGGGGCCGCGGTTCGCCAGCGCAAAGATCGACGGGGCCAATCTGGAGCGCGTGCTGTCCAGCCGCGACGGCACCTACCTCGTCAACCGCATCAGAGGGTCGATCGGCCACACTCCTATTTAAAGTGGCTTTCGCGGTGCAATAGAACCTTGACTTTTGGTAAAGTGAGTGATTACTCACGACCCAAATGTCTACCTTACGCATGACGAGTGACTTGCGGCGTCAGTTGATCCTGAGCGCCGCAAAGCGGTGTTTCGCCCGCAACGGCTTTGCCGGCACCACGACAAAGAGCGTGGCGGCCGCGGCTGCCATTTCGGAAGGGCTGCTGTTCAAGCACTTCCCGTCCAAGGCTGCGCTCTACGCCGAGATCCTTGCCGAGGAGTGCGAGGCGGATCCCGATCTCGCCCATCTGCTCGGGCAGGAGCCGTCGACTGCGACGCTGGTCGAACTGGTGCAGGGCATGGTCGGCCACTTCATGCAACTGCGCGACGCGCCGGACCAGGAAGAGGCGCAGCGGATGCGGCTGATGGTGACGAGCCATCTCGACGACGGCGAGTTTGCGCGCCTGCTCTACGACAAGGTCGGCAAGCTGATCGGTCCGACCTTCGCCGCCTCGCTCGATCGGGCGATCGCCGCCGGCGAGGCGACGCGGATCGGCGACGAGCCGCTCAACCTGTTCTGGTTTGCGCACCATACCGTGCTTATGGGCGCACTGACGCAGCTGCCTGCGACACCTTGTCTCCCCTATGGGGATGCCGCCGCGGCCGAGCGGCAGCTCTGCCAGTTCATTCTTCGCGGCATCGGACTTACCGAAGCCGCAATTTCAACTCATTTGGGCCGCCAGCCGTCGCCGAGCGCAGGAACGTCGGTAACTGCAGAAAGTGCATGACATGAATATCCAGACCGAAAGCCACATCTCGGGGCAACCGCTCAAGGAGAAGCAAGCCAAGCGCCCGGTTCGCCTGGTGCGCTGGTTCATCATCGTGGGACTGTTGCTGGCCCTGTTGGTCGGCGCGCTGGTCGGCTTCAACGCCTTCCGCAGCCACATGATCGCGCAGTTCTTCGCCAACAATAAGCCGCCGCCGTCGAACGTCACGGCCGCCGAGGCGAAGACGGAAGTGATTCCGAACCTGTTGACCGCCGTCGGCGATCTCGTCGCCGTGCATCAGGTTAATGTCACGACCGACGTGCCGGGCCGCATCACCGAGATCCTGTTCACCGCCGGCAGCCATGTGAAGGCAGGCACGCCGCTGGTGCAGCTGTTCGACGCACCGGAGCAGGGCGACCTCGCCAGCTTCAAGGCGCAGGCGACCGTGGGCGAGCAGCAGCTCGACCGCGCCAAGCAGCTTGCGTCACGCCAGTTCGGACCGCAGTCGACCGTCGATACGGCGCAGGCGACCTACGACCAGGCCAAGGCCGGCATTGCCAAGACCGAAGCGCTGATCTCGCAGAAGCTGGTCCGCGCGCCGTTCGAAGGCGATCTCGGCGTTCGCCAGGTCGAAGTCGGCCAGTATCTGACGGCCGGCACGCAGATCGTGTCGCTGACCGATCTGTCGGTGCTGTACGCCAACCTGACCGTGACCGAGAAGCAGAGCTCGCAGATCAAGGTCGGCCAGGCCGTGCGGGTCGCGGTGGACGCTTATCCGGGCCGCACCTTCGAGGGCAAGATCACGACCATCGAGCCGCAGATCGCGACCGAAACCCGCAACATCCGGGTGCAGGCCACGATCCAGAATCCGGACAGCATCCTCAAGCCGGGCATGTTCGCGACCACCACGATCGTGCTGCCTGAGAAGCCGCCGGTCGTGACCATTCCCGAGACCGCGGTCGACTACACGCTGTACGGCGACTCCGTGTTCCTGATCACGGAGAAGAAGGGCGAGGACGGCAAGACCACGCTGACCGCCGACCGCACCTTCGTGAAGACCGGCAACCGCGTCGAAGGCCGCGTCGAGATCCTCAAGGGCCTGAAGGCCGGGGACAAGGTCGTGGCCGTCGGCCAGATCAAGCTGCAGTCGGGCATGGCGGTCGCCATCTCGACCGATCCGCCGCCGCCGGTTCCGGCCGAGCCGCCGCGCTACTAGAGCGTTTTCGAGCGAAGTGGACACCGGTTCGCGTGAAGAAAACGCGTCAAAATAAGAAGTCAGAGCTTCGGCAATTCAAGGCGAAGCTCTGATCCCGATCATCAACCCGGAGGGCCGACTGGCCCTCCGCCACATGTTGCCGCAAACGGCAGACAACACGAATCGAGTTGGCGATGGCCTTCACTGATATTTTCATCAAGCGCCCGGTGCTGTCGGTCGTCGTCAGCCTGCTGATCCTCCTGATCGGCTTGCGCGCGGCGATGGTGCTGCCGATCCGGCAATATCCGAACCTGTCGAATACCGTGGTGACGATCACGACGTCCTATCCCGGCGCGTCGCCGGAGCTGATCAACGGCTTCATCACCACGCCGATCGAGCAGGCCGTCGCGTCGGCCGAAGGCGTCGACTATATGACGTCGAACTCGGTGCTCGGCACCTCGACGATCCAGGTCTACGTCAAGCTCAACCACGATCCGAACCAGGCGCTGACCGAAGTGCTCGCCAAGGTCAACTCGGTCAAATACCTGATCCCGAAGGAAGCCTTCGATCCGGTCGTGACCAAGGCGACCGGTGACACCATCGCCGTGATGTATCTCGGCTTCTCCAGCGAGGAGCTCACTGGCTCGGCGATCTCGGACTATCTGACCCGCGTCGTGCAGCCGGTGCTGTCGACGGTCGACGGCGTCGCATCGGCCGACATCCTCGGCGGCCAGACCTTCGCGATGCGCGTCTGGCTCGATCCGACCCGCATGGCCGGACGCGGCGTGTCGCCCAACGACGTTGCGGCTGCGATCGCCGCCAACAACTTCCAGGCCGCCGCCGGCCAGACCAAGGGCTTCTTCATCGTCTCCAACGTCTCGGCAAATACCGACCTTCAGAACATCGATCAGTTCAAGCGAATGATCGTGAAGGCGAAGGACGGCGGCTTCGTGCGCATCGAGGACATCGCGACGGTGGAGCTCGCGGCGCAGTCGACCGACGCCAGCGTCGCCTTCAACGGCGAGCATGCGATCTTCATCGGCATCAAGGCGACGCCGCAGGGCAACCCGCTGACCCTCGTGAAGGGCGTGCGCGCGCTGTTCCCCGACCTCGAGCGCAACCTGCCGCCTTCGATGAAGATGAAGGTGGCCTACGACTCCACCAAGTTCATCCAATCGTCGATCGACGAGGTCGAGAAGACGCTGACCGAAGCAGTCCTGATCGTCGTCGTCGTCATCTTCCTGTTCCTGGCCTCGCTGCGCTCGGTGATCATCCCCGTCGTCACCATTCCGCTGTCGCTGATCGGCGTCTGCATCCTGATGCTGGCCGCAGGCTTCAGCTTCAACCTGCTGACGCTGCTGGCGATGGTGCTGGCGATCGGTCTCGTGGTCGACGACGCCATCGTGGTGGTGGAGAACATCCATCGACATCTCGAGGAGGGCCTGCCACCGGTGCAGGCGTCGCTGAAAGGCGCACGCGAAATCGTCGGCCCGGTCGTCTCCATGACGATCACGCTGGCCGCGGTGTACGCGCCGATCGGCTTCCTCGGCGGCGTGACCGGCACGCTGTTCCGCGAATTCGCCTTCACGCTGGCCGGCTCGGTGATCGTGTCGGGCGTGATCGCGCTGACTCTGTCGCCGATGATGTGCTCGGTGTTCCTGAAGAGCGCGGAAGAGGGGCGGTTCGCCAAGCTGGTCAATCGCGTGTTCGGCGCGGTGACGCGTGCCTATGGCCGCCAGCTCGACCGTTCGCTCGACTACCGTCCGATCACGGCGCTGTTCGCCGTGACCATCCTCGGTCTGGTCGGCTTCCTCTACATGCACATCCAGAAGGAGCTGGCGCCGCAGGAAGACCAGGGCATCGTGTTCGCGGTGACCAAGGCGCCGAAATACGCCAACATCGACTACATCGATTTCTACGGCGACAAGATGGACAAGGAGTTCCAGAAGTTTCCCGAGACCGACCTGCGGTTCATCCTGAACGGCATCACCGGTCCGCAGGGCGGCTTCGCCGGCATGCTGCTCAAGCCGTGGGATGAGCGCAAGCGCTCGGCCCAGACGCTGCAGCCGCTGGTGCAGGCCGAGCTGTCGAAGATCGAAGGCGTCAGCGCGTTCGCGTTCAGCCTGCCGCCATTGCCCGGCGGTCCCGGCGGCCTGCCGGTGCAGATGGTGATCTCTTCGACGGCCGGATTCCAGCAGGTGTTCGACCAGATGAACAAGCTGAAGGCTGCCGCGCGCCAGAGCGGCCTGTTCATCGTCACCGACAGCGACCTCGACTTCAACCAGCCGGTGGTCCGCGTGAAGGTCGATCGCTCCAAGGCGAGTGACCTCGGCATCACCATGCAGTCGATCGGCGGCGCGCTGGCGACGCTGCTCGGCGGCAACTACGTCAACCGCTTCAACCTCGAGGGGCGCTCCTACCAGGTGATCCCGCAGGTGCCGCGCGCCAGCCGGCTCGCGCCTGAGGCATTCAACGATTACTACGTTCCCACCGCCACCGGGCAGCTGGTGCGGCTGTCCACCGTGGTGTCGGTCGAGACCGGCGTCGATCCGAACGCGCTGACCCACTACAACCAGCTCAACTCGTCGACCTTCCAGGCGGTGCCGATGCCCGGCGTGTCGATGGGCCAGGCGGTCGAGTTCCTGCAGGGTGAAGCCAAGAAGCTGCCGTCCGGCTTCAGCTATGACTTCCTGGCCGACTCCCGGCAATACGTCCATGAAGGCAACCAGCTGCTGGTCACCTTCGCGTTCGCCATCATCATCATCTTCCTGGTGCTGGCGGCGCAGTTCGAGAGCCTGCGCGATCCGTTCGTGATCATGATCTCGGTGCCGATGGCAATCGTCGGCGCCCTGATCCCGCTGTTCTTCGGCGTCGCCACCATGAACATCTACACTCAGGTGGGCCTCTTGACGCTGGTCGGACTGATCACCAAGCACGGCATCCTGATGGTGGAGTTCGCCAACGAGTTGCAGCTCAACGAGGGGCTGGACCGCCGTTCGGCGATCGAGATGTCGGCCCGGATTCGTCTGCGTCCGATCCTGATGACGACGGCGGCGATGGTCACCGGCCTGCTGCCGCTGCTCACCGCCTCGGGCGCCGGCGCCGCCAGCCGCTTCTCGATCGGGCTCGTCGTCGTCACCGGCATGACGATCGGCACGCTGTTCACGCTGTTCGTGCTGCCGATGGTCTACACGGTGATCGCGACCGACCACCAGGCCGCGGCCCGTTCCGACCGCGCCAAGCAGATCGCCGACTACGAGCTCGAAGGCCGCGGCGGCGCGTTGAAACCGACCTGAGCCCTCCAAGCTCATGCTCGCAGGAAAGGCGGCACTGGCGAAAGCCACTGCCGCCTTTTCTTTGTCTCGTGCTAGCCTCACCGCAAGATTGGGAGGAAACAGGCATGGCGAGCGAGTTTGCGGCGGGCAATTACCGGTTCATTCCGGCCGTGTTCCAATATTCAAGCGGCGCGCAGGCGAACGCCGGCTATGAGATCGAGCGGGTGCGCTTCGATCGCTTGGTGCCGCTTGCGGAAGGCTTTGCGCGGATTGCGGCCTACATCAAGGACGCCGGCCGGCCGCTGACCGCGTTCTGCGCCTGCGAATTGCGTTCGCCGGCTGCCTTTACCGAGGACGGCTTCCGCGCCTTCAACCAGCACTACGTCAAGACGCTCGCCGAGTGGGCCTGTTCGACGGCACCATCAATCCGGTCGCGCGCAGCAACGTCTGCCCCGAGATCGATCCGCCGGCCGAGCCGTCGTTCCATGCCTTCTCGTTCACGCGGCCGAGCACGAGCACGTCGCCGTCCTTCGTGATCGCGGGCGGCGCCGAGGCCCGCAGCGGCACGGCCAGCTATCCCGACCGCATCGTTTGCTACCGCGATCTCAGCCCCGGCGCGTGGCGGGAGAAGGTCCGCTTCACCGCCGGCGAGATGGAGCGCCGCCTTGCCGAGTTCAGCTTCGGCTGGCAGGAGACGACGGCGGTGCAGGCCTACACCGTGCACGACATCCATCCCGTGGTCGTCGACGAGCTGGTCCGCCGCGGCGCCACCCGCTCGGGCCTGACCTGGCACTTCTGCCGCCCGCCGGTGGTCGATCTCGAATACGAGATGGATTGCAGGAGGGTGTTGCGCGAGGTGGTGATCTAGGGCGAGCCGCGCGGTCTGCAAGACCCGTCATCCTGAGGAGCCGCGAAGCGGCGTCTCGAAGGATGCACGGCCACAGTCGGGCCGTCGTGCTTCGAGACGGCCGCTGCGCGGCCTCCTCAGCATGACGGTGAGAGATTTACCGCGCCTTCGGATCCAGCGCGTCGCGCAGGCCGTCGCCGACCAGGTTGAACGACAGCACGACCAGGAAGATCGCGAGCCCCGGCCAGACCGCGATCCATGGTGCGCTGGTCAGGAAGCGCTGCGCGGCGTTGAGCATGCTGCCCCAGGACGGCGCCGGTGGCTGCTGGCCGAGGCCGAGGAAGGAGAGTGCGGCCTCGGCAATGATCGCGGCGGCGATCGACAGCGTGGCCTGCACCAGCAGCGCCGGGAGGATGTTGGGCAGGATGTGGACCAGCGCGATGCGCCAGCGCGGGTTGCCCATGGCGCGCGCCGCCTCGACATAGTCCTCGACCTTGACGCTCATCACCTGGCCGCGGGTCAGGCGGATGAAGATCGGGGTCGCCGAGACGCCGATCGCGATCATCGCATTGCCGAGGCTCGGGCCGAGGAACGCCGCGAGCGCGATCGCCAGGATCAGGAACGGGCAGGCCAGCATCGCGTCGGTGAGGCGGCTGATCAACGCGTCGATGAAGCCGCCGCGATAGCCGGCGACGAGGCCGAGCGGCACGCCGATCGCAAGCGCGATACTAACCGAGATGACGCCGGCAAGCAGCGAGGCGCGGGCGCCGAACACGACGCGGGCGAGCACGTCGCGGCCGAGTTCGTCGGTGCCGAACCAGTGCTGTGCCGACGGCGCCTTGCGCACCAGCGACCAGCTCGTCGCGATCGGATCATAGGGCACGATCAGTGGCGCCAAGCCGGCGAGCAGGATGAAGAGCGCGATCACCGCAAGGCCGAGCACGGCGCCCTTGCGCCGGATCAGCCGCCGCCAGGCGCGCCGTGCCGGACTCTCCAACGTCTCTGTGGCGGCAAGTGAAGCTGATGTGCCGAGTACTGCGTCCGTCATCCGATCAGCCCCTCAGCCGCGGATTGACCAGGATATAGGCGATGTCGGCGATCAAGTTGAGCGTGATGTAGATCGTGGCCGTCGTCAGCACCACGCCCTGCACGACGGCATAGTCGCGGTTGAACACGGCATCGACGATCAGCTTGCCGAAACCCGGGATCGAGAAGATCTGCTCGGTGAGCACCGCACCCGACAGCAGCGTGCCGAGCTCGAGCGCGCCGAGCGTGATGATCGGTGTCAGCGCGTTGCGCATCGCATGCTTGAGGATCACCGTGTGCTCGGACAGGCCCTTCGCCCGCGCGGTGCGGACATAGTCGCTTTCCAGCACCTGGAGCATGGCGCTTCGCGTATGCCGCATCAGGATCGCGGCGATCGCATTGCCGAGCACGAAGGCGGGCATGACGGATGCGGCAAGGCTCGCGCGCCAGTTTTCGCTGAG
Source organism: Bradyrhizobium sp. CCBAU 53421 (assembly GCF_015291625.1). Classification (NCBI taxonomy): domain Bacteria; kingdom Pseudomonadati; phylum Pseudomonadota; class Alphaproteobacteria; order Hyphomicrobiales; family Nitrobacteraceae; genus Bradyrhizobium; species Bradyrhizobium sp. CCBAU 53421. The sequence continues at coordinate 6,680,791 of NZ_CP030047.1, read as the reverse complement.
CGGCACATAGCCGGACGCCGGCAGCCAGCCGAGTTCGACGGAGAACAGGAAGATCAGCATGATGCCGAGCCAGAAATTCGGCGTCGAGATACCCCACAGCGCGAACAAATTGGCGCCATAGTCCCACGCCGTGCCTTTCTTCACCGCCGAGATGATGCCGGCAGGAATGCCGATCAGGAAGGCGACCACGATCGCCATGCCGGCGATTTGCATCGTGACCGGCAGCTTCTGCGCGATCAGGCTCGACACCGGCATCTTGTTGCGCAGGGATTCGCCGAGGTCGCCCGTGAGCACGCCCTTGACCCAATAGGCGTATTGCACCGGGATCGGTTGATCCAGGTGGTATTGCCGGCGGATCTGCTCGATCACGGCCGGATCGCGCTCCTCGCCGGCCATCACGAGTGCCGGATCGCCGGGCAGCAGATGTTGCAGCGAGAAGATCAGGAGCGAGACGAAGAACAGCGTCGGGACCAGCTGAACCAGCCGCTTGGCGAGGAAGTTCAGCATTGTCGGCCCCGCGTGTCCTGCGCTGTGGCGATCATTTCAATTTCAGCCCGACCACGCGCACCAATCCATCCGGCATCTGCCGATAACCCTCGACCTTGGTGGAGTGCGCGATCAGGAGTGTGCGGTGATAGATGTAGATGATCGGCTCGTCGTTGAGCACGATCCTCGTCATCTTCTTGTAGATCGCCTTGCGCTGGGCGGGATCGTTGATCAGCCGCGCATCTTCCATCAGCTTGTCGGCTTCCGCGTTGGAATAGCCGCCGTCGTTCTGCGGCGCCTTGGTGTGCAGGAAGACATAGGAATTGCCGTCAGGATCGATCCGGCCGCTCCAGTTGATCTGGAACACCTGAAATTCGCCAGCCTGGGCCTGCTTGAACGTCGTCGCAAATTCGACCACGCGGATCTTGATGTCGAAGCCTGCTTCGGCCGCCATCGACTGCACGACCTGGGCCACGGCTTCGTTCTCGGCGCCTTTGGGGACCATGTAGTCGATGGCGACGGGCAGCGTGACGCCGGCCTCCTTCAGCAGCGCCTTGGCCTTGGCAATGTCGCGTCCCCGAACCGGAAACGCCTTCTGATAGTAAGGATGCACCGGGCTGACCCACTGATTGCCCGGCGTGAACTCGCCGTTGAACACGACCTGGTTGAGCGCCTCGCGGTCGATCGACAGATCGAGCGCCTGGCGCACCCTTTCCGACTGGCTGAGCGGCCCCTTGCTCTTGTCGTTGCCGATGTTGATGGTGAGGCCGAGATAGCCGAGTTCAGGTGCGGTCGACAGCACGAGCCGCTTGTCAGCGCGGACGTCCTTGATATCGGTGGCGAGCACGCGCTCGATCAGGTCGAGCCCGCCGGATTTCAGATTGGCGAGTCGCACCGTGGCGTCGACGATGGGAAGGAACACGATGCGATCGATGAAGACGTTGTCCTTGTTCCAGTAATCCCCAAATTTCTCGAACACCATGCGGTCCTGCTGCACGCGTTCGACGAACTTGTAGGGCCCGGCGCAGACCGGATGCAGGCCGAATTTGTCGCCCGCTTCCTTCACCGCCTTCGGCGAGACCATCATGCCGGCGCGGTCGGTCAGCTGGGCGATCAGCGGCGAATAGGGTGTCTTGAGCACCAGCTTGATGGTCAGGGGATCGACGACGTCGACATGGTCGAGCGCGGCCAATTCGGGCTTGCGAAACGAGGTCGGCAGCGTGAGATGGCGCTCCAGCGAGAATTTGGCGGCTTCGGCGTCGAACGGCTCACCGTCGTGGAACTTGACGCCCGGCCGGAGCCTGATCGTCATCTCCTTGCCGTCGGCCGAGTTCTCGTAGGACAGCGCGAGCTGCGGAACGATGTTCAGCTTCTCGTCGATGTCGAACAGCTTGTCGCAGAAGGCCGAAAACACGATGCGGCCGACATAGGTGCGTCCGATCGAAGGGTCGAGGATGTCGGGGTCCTCGGCGAGCCCGATGCGAAGCGTCGTCTCGGCACGCGCGCTCGTTCCGCACCAGGTCACGAGGGCCGCCATCAGGATCGCCAAGCGCCAAAATCTCATTGCCAACCCCTTATTCCCTACGCCTTTATTCCCTGTGAAATAACCCCGGGTCGCCCCGAGGCTTCCGCCGCATTGAACGCCGCCACCAGCTTTTCCAGTGTCGGCGAGAAGGCGCCATCGGACGGCACGATCGCTTCTGCACCGGGCAGCTCGCCCGTCCGGTGACAGGCCGTTGCATGTCCGGTGCCATCGTCGCGCAACTGCGGCACTTCGCTGCGGCAGCGCGCGATCACATAGGGGCAGCGGGTGTGGAAGCGGCAGCCGGAGGGCGGATTGAGCGCGCTCGGCAACTCGCCCTCCAGCACGATGCGGCTGCGTTTGGCGCGCGGCTTCGGCACCGGGATCGCCGACAGCAATGCGCGGCTGTAGGGATGGCGCGGAGCGGCGAACAGTGCCTGCGCCTCCGCCGTCTCGACGATGGCGCCCAGATTCATCACGGCGACGCGGTCGGCGATGTGCTTCACGACGGCCAGATCGTGCGAGACGAAGATGTAGGCGAGCTTCAGGCGGTCCTGCAGGTCGCGCAGCAAATTCAGGATTTGCGAGCGGATCGAGACGTCGAGCGCCGACACCGGCTCGTCGCAGATGATCAGTTTCGGCTCGACCGCGAGCGCGCGGGCAATCGCGATGCGCTGGCGCTGGCCACCGGAGAATTCGTGGGGATAGCGGCGCGCGAAACGCGGCTCGAGCCCGACCAGACGCAACAGCTCCTCGACCCGGGCGCGGCGGTCCGCCGCCGGCACGAGATTGTGCAGCGCCAGCGGCTCGGTCAGGATCTGGCTCACCGTCATCCGCGGGTTGAGCGAGGCGTAAGGATCCTGGAAGATCAGCTGCGCATCGCGGCGGAACGCGCGCAACCGCCCGGCATCGAGCGCGCCGAGGTCGCGGCCCTCGAAGCTGACACGTCCGGCATCCGGCTCGATCAGCCGGAGCACCAGGCGGCTGACGGTTGACTTGCCGCAGCCGGATTCGCCGACCAACGCCAGCGTCTTGCCGGCCTCGACCGTGAAGCTGACGCCGTCGACCGCCTTCATATGAGCGGTCGGCCGGCCGAACACCGAGCGTTCGGCGACGAAATGCTTCACCAGCCCTTCGACCTCGAGCAGCGCGGTCATGACACCAGCCGCTCCAGTGGCGCGCGGATGCAGCGCGAGGCGTGGGTCGCGCTCAGCATCGCGAGCGGCGGCGGCGATCGGGTGCAGGCATCTTCCACGAACGGACAGCGCGCGGCGAAACGGCAGCCAACCGGCGGGTTCGCCATGTTCGGCACCATGCCCTCGATGGTGGCGAGATGGCTGGTGCGGCGGTCGAGCCGCGGGATCGAACCGAGCAGGCCGACCGTGTAGGGATGCTGCGGATTGGCAAACAGCTCGTCGACCGGCGCGCGCTCGACGATCTCTCCGGCATACATCACCGCGACCTCGTCGCAAACTTCGGCGACGACGCCGAGGTCGTGGGTGATCAGGATGATCGCCGCGCCGCTCGCCGCCTTCAGCTCGCGCATCAGGTCGAGGATCTGCGCCTGCAAGGTGACGTCGAGCGCGGTGGTCGGCTCATCGGCGATCAGGAGCTGCGGATCGCAGGCCAGCGCCATCGCGATCATCACGCGCTGGCGCATGCCGCCGGACAGCTTGTGCGGATATTCGTCGATGCGCTTCTCGGGCGAGGGGATGTGGACGCGGCGCAGCAGCTCGATGGTGCGTTCGCGCGCCGCGCGCCGGGAGCCGCCGCGGTGGCGCAAAATAGTTTCGGTGATCTGGTCGCCGATGGTGAAGCTCGGGTTGAGCGAGGTCATCGGCTCCTGGAAGATCATCGCGAGGCGATTGCCGCGCAGGTCGCGCAGCGTCGCGTCCGGCACGTCGAGCAGGTCGAAGCCGTCGAAGCGGATCGCGCCGGAGATCGCGGCCGACTGCTTCGGCAGCAGCCCCATGATCGCGAGCGAGGTGACGCTCTTGCCGCAGCCGGACTCGCCGACCAGGCCGAGCGTGGCGCCGTTGGCGACGGATAGGTCCACGCTGTCGACGGCATGCGTCATGCGGCCGTCGTCGCCATGAAAGGTGACACGCAGGCCTTCGATCTCGATCAGCGGGCCGGCGGTCATTCGCGGCTCTTGGCTGCCGCTGCGACGAGGGCGTCGATCTTGGTGCGGTCGCTGATTCCGGCGGGGTTGTCGCGGGTCGGCATGAAGTCCCGGAACGGCACCCAGTGCTCGCGGCTGACCGCTTCCAGCCGTTCCAGCTCGCGCAAGGGATCGGCGTGGTCGTCGACCCGCAGGTCGAGCAGCGGCCATTGCTCGGTTCCGTGGATCAGCAGCGCCGCAGATTGCTTGCCGCGCTTGTCGCCACCGGCCGCTTCGCCGGCGAACATCGCCTTGATCAGCCGCTCCGCGAACGGCAGCTTCTCGTTCGCGGCATAGACGCGCGCGGTCTCGTCGAGCACGGCGGGCCCGGCCAGCATGTTGCCGGCGATCGAGAAGCCGTCGCCGGCGATTTGGCCGAACCAGTCGATGCAATCCTTGCCGGAATGGGCGGCAATCCGCCCCTTGGCGTCGATGACATGCACCTGCCGGCTCTCGCGGCCGCCGTCTGGCGCGAGCAGCGCCGCGATCGTCTGATGCGGGCTCTTGCCATCACGCAGCAGTGCGAGGCCGTCGATGCCGTAATAGGGATTGACCAGTGCCTGCGTCGCGATGGCACCGACCCCGGGTGCGACGTGCGGCACGAGCGCGCCGACCGCGAAGAAGCGCGTCGCGACGGCGATGCCGAGCTGTCCGGTGGCGCTGTCGCGGGCGACGATCGACCAGGTCATCCGAAACCTCTAGCGGCCCGCGGCGTAACCCTGCATGCCGCGCGGGTTGGCGGCGGCGCGGCGGCGGGGGCCGACCTTGGAGGCCGCGGTGAGGCGGCCTTCCGACCAATCGGGACCAATCTCCACCACATGGCCACGACGTTTCAATTCGTCGATGGTCGATTTCGGCACGCGATTCTCCAGCACCAGCACGCCGGGGCGCGACGTGCGCGGCCAGAACGAGATCGGGAAATGCTCGGAGTGCCAGGCCGGCGCGTCGATCGCCTCCTGCAAATTGAGCCTGGCGTGGACATGGCGCAGGAAGAATTGCGTGATCCACTGATCCTGCTGGTCGCCGCCCGGCGAGCCCCAGGATAGATACGGCTCGCCGTCGCGCAGCGCCATGGTCGGCGACAGCGTGGTGCGCGGCCGCTTGCCCGGTGCCAGCGAGGCCGGGTGATTTTCTTCCAGCCAGAACATCTGGGCGCGGCTGCCGAGGCAGAAGCCGATCTCGGGAATGACAGGCGAGGATTGCAGCCAGCCGCCGGACGGCGTCGCCGAGATCATGTTGCCGGCCTTGTCGACGATGTCGAAATGCACGGTGTCGCCGCGCACCTCGCCGAACCGGCCGACGGTCGGTTCGCCCGCGCCCATGGCGCCGACCGCTTCGCGATGCCCTTCGGCGTGGCGCAGCTTCACGACGCCGCCGAACCCTGCGACCGAGCCGGGACGGAAGTCGAGCGAGGCCTTGTCCTTCGAGATCAGCTTGCGCCGTTCGTTGTTATAGGCATCGGACAGCAGCGTTTCGATCGGGATCTCAGTGAACTTCGGATCGCCGTAGAACGTCTCGCGATCGGCATAGGCAAGCTTGGCGGCTTCGATCTGCAGATGGATGAAGTCGGGGCCCGCGGGATCGAGACCGTCGAGCTCAAAGCCCTTCAGCAGCGCGAGCTGCTGCAGCATCACCGGACCCTGGCTCCAGACGCCGCACTTCTGCACGGTATAGCGGCCGTAATCGTAGGTGAGCGGCGCCTCGATGGTCGGCTGCCAGCGCGCCATGTCGTCGGCCGACAACACGCCGCGATGCGGTGAGCCGGAGACGTCCATCACCTCCTGGGTGCGGCAGAATTTGTCGATCGCCTCGGCGACGAAGCCCTTAGACCAAGCCTGCCGCGCGCGCTCGATCTGCGCCACGCGGTCGCTGCCCGCGCTCTCGGCCTCGTTGAGGATGCGAGTATAAGTCTCCGCAAGCTTCTTGTTGGTGAAGATGGTACCGGGCTTCGGCACCTCGCCATTGGGCAGATAGACCTCGGCCGACGTGGTCCAGTATTTCCGGAACAGCTGCTCGACGGTCTTGATGGTGGCGGAGGCGCGCTCGACCAGCGGGTGGCCGTCACGGGCATAGCCGATCGCCGGCTCCAGCACGTCGCGCAGCCTCAATGTGCCGTAGTCGCGCAGCAGCAGCATCCAGGTTTCGAACGTGCCGGGCACGCAGGCCGCGAGCAGGCCGGTGCCGGGCACCATTTCGAGGCCTTCGCTGCGATAATGCGCGATCGTTGCTTTCGCCGGCGCCGGTCCCTGGCCGCAGATCACTTCGGTTTTGCCGCGTTTGACGTCGTGCACGATGATCGGGACGTCGCCGCCGGGGCCGTTCAGATGCGGTTCGACCACCTGCAACGTGAACGCCGCCGCAACGCCGGCGTCGAAGGCGTTGCCGCCTTTCTCCAGCGCCGCCATGCCGACCGCGGTCGCGATCCAGTGCGTCGAGGTGACGACGCCGAAGGTGCCTTCGATCTCGGGCCTGGTGGTGAACGGATCGGGATTGACGTTGCTCATGGGGCTGCGCTTCCGGCTGGGTCTTGTGGCGCGCGCACTTGATCACAGGCGGGCTGGCATGCCAACCGCTTGGTGGACATGGCCGCTCCCATCCGCGTGATCATGCCGGAACGGCGGCGGCAGGGCTGTTGACGGCGTGGCAGGCGACGCCGTCGATCAGTTCCGGCGTCTTCTCGCGGCAGAGATCGAAGGCGAGGGGACAGCGCGGGTTGAACGAGCAGCCCTGCGGCGGATCGATCGGGTTGGGTATCTCGCCCTTGACCGGGATGCGCTGGCGGCCGGACATCGCAAGGTCCGGAACCGCACCGAGCAGCATCTTGGTGTAGGGCATCCGCGGGTTCTCGAACAGTTTCCGGCCCTCGGCGATCTCGACGATGCGGCCGAGATACATCACGCCGATCCGGCTCGCCATATGGCGGACGACAGCGAGATTGTGGCTGATGAAGAGATAGGTCAGGCCGAACTTGTCCTGCAGGTCGCGCATCAGGTTGAGGATCTGCGCCTGCACCGAGACGTCGAGCGCCGAGGTCGGCTCGTCGCAAACGATGAACTCGGCTTCGGACGCCAGTGCGCGGGCGATCGCGATGCGCTGACGCTGGCCGCCGGAAAATTCGTGTGGGAATTTCTGGCCGTCGTCGGGATGCAGGCCGACCAGCGAGAGCAATTCGCCGACCCGGGCCTTGATGTCGCGTTCGCCCTGGATCAGGTCGAACGCGCGGATCGGCTCGGCGACGATGGCGGCGACCCGGTAGCGTGGATTGAGGCTCGCATAAGGGTCCTGAAAAATCATCTGGATGCGCCGGCGCAGCCGTCGGCGCGCCTGGGCTTGCCGCGGATCGGTCATCGAGACGCCGTCGATGACGACTTCGCCCGAACTCGGCGGCAACAGGCCGACGGCCATGCGCGCGACCGTGGTCTTGCCGGAGCCGGATTCGCCGACCAGCGCAAAGGTCTCGCCGCGCTTGATGTCGAAAGAGACGCCGTCGACGGCTTTGAGGTACTCGAGATGGCCGCCCTCGAGTACGCGGTTGAGCCAGGGCTTGGAGACGTCGAAGACGCGGCGCAGATTCCTGACCTCGATCAACGTCCCGCTCATGCCGCGGTCTCCTTCGCGGGCTCGTACAGATGGCAGGCGACGGATTGGGTACCCTGGCGGATCGGCTCGGGGCGTTCGACGCGGCAGCGATCGAACACGAACGCGCAGCGGGGATTGAACGGGCAGCCCGGCGGGATCGCCGACAGCCGCGGCATCGCGCCCGGGATTTGCACCAGGCGCTTGTCCTCGCCCGCGAGCGTCGGGATCGCGCCCATCAACCCCTTGGCGTAGGGATGCAGCGGGTTGCGCACCACCTCCTGTACCGGGCCGATCTCGGCGATGCGGCCGGAATACATCACCGCGACGCGGTCGCAGGTCTCGGCGATCACGCCCATGTCGTGGGTCACCAGCATCACGGCGGTGCCGTGGTCGCGGCCGAGCCGCTTGATCAGCGCGATGATCTGCGCCTGCACCGAGACGTCGAGCGCGGTGGTCGGCTCGTCGGCGATGATCAGCTCGGGCTCGGCGCAGATCGCAAGCGCGATGACGACGCGCTGGCGCATGCCGCCGGAGAATTCATGCGGGTAGCCGTCGATGCGCTTTTCCGGCGCGGGGATGCCGACCTCGGCCAACAGGTCGATGGCGCGCCTGCGCGCGGCGCTTTCGCTCAGATTGGTGTGGGTGCGAATGGTCTCGATGATCTGGTCGCCGATCCGGTAGAGCGGATTGAGGCTGGTCAGCGGATCCTGGAAGATCATGCCGATCCGCTTGCCCCTGACTCTGCGGATTTCCTCCGGCGGAAGATGGTCGATCCGCGTGCCTGACAGCTCGATCTCCCCGCCGGAAATGCGGCCGGGCGGATCGATCAGCCCGATCACCGCAAGCCCGGTGACCGACTTGCCGGCGCCGGACTCGCCGACCACGCCGAGCACCTCGCCCTTGGCGATCTCGAACGACACGCCGTTGATGGCGCGCAACGTCGCACGGCGGGTGACGAATTCCACCTCGAGGTTACGCACGGAAAGAACGGGCTGGGTCATCGGAGCTTCGGGTTCAATGCGTCGCGCAGCCAGTCGCCGAGCAGGTTGATGGAGAGGATCAGGCCGGCCAGGGCAATGCCCGGGAAGGCGACGATCCACCACTCGCCGGCGAACAGATAGTTGTTGCCGATCCGGATCAGGGTGCCGAGCGAGGGCATGGTGTCGGGCATGCCGGCGCCGAGGAACGACAGCGTCGCCTCGGTGATGATCGCGAGCGCGAGATTGATGGTGGCGATGACGAGGATCGGGCCCATCGTGTTCGGCAGCACGTGCCGCAGCATGATCTTCGGCGCCGGCAGGCCGATCAGCTGGGCCGCCGCCACGTAGTCCTTGTTCTTCTCGACCATCACCGAGCCGCGCACGGTGCGGGCATATTGCACCCAGAAACTGAGGCCGATCGCGATGACGAGCACGCCGAGCGTGCTCATCTCGTCGAGCCGGTTGCCGAGCAGCGATTTGGCGACACCGTTGACCAGCAGCGCGATCAGGATCGCCGGGAAGGTGAGCTGGACGTCGGCGATCCGCATGATCACGCTGTCGACCACGCCGCCGAAGTACCCGGCGACCAGCCCAAGCGCGATGCCGAGCGCACCGGCGAACACCACGCCGGCAATGCCGACCGCAAGCGAGATGCGCAGGCCGTAGAGGATCGCCGAGAGCACGTCGCGGCCCTGCTCGTCGGTGCCGAGCAGGAACGGGCTCTGGCCGTCGGCGGTCCACAGCGGCGCGATCCGCGAGTTGATCAGCTGCAGCTGCGCCGGATCGAACGGGTTCTGCACCGCAAGCCAGGACGCGAAGATCGCCAGCAGGAAGAACAGCAGCGTGATCACGGCGGCGACCATCGTCAGCCTGGAGCGGCGAAACGAATAGAAGATGTCGCTGTCGAGCGCGCGCCTGAACCAGCCGGCGGGTGCCTGGTGGCCTTCGGAGCGATGGGGGACGACGGCGTCGGACATCGGTCAGCCCCTCACGCTGCGCGGCCGACGGTCGAGCGCAAGCGCGGATCGACCACGGTGTAGAGGATGTCGACCACGAGATTGATGGTGACGAAGATCAGCGAGACCATCAACAGATACGCGGCCATGATCGGGATATCGACGTTTTGCACGGCCTGCACGAACAGAAGTCCCATGCCCGGCCATTGGAACACGGTTTCGGTGATGATCGAGAAAGCAATAACCGAGCCAAACTGCAGCCCGGCCACCGTGATCACCGGAACCAGCGTGTTCTTCAGCGCATGGCCGAAATGGATCGCGCGGGTGGTCAGCCCGCGGGCGCGGGCGAAGCGGATATAGTCGGTCCGCAACACTTCCAGCATCTCGGCGCGCACGAGGCGCATGATCAGGGTCATCTGGAACAGTCCGAGCGTGATCGCCGGCATGATCAGCGCCTTCAGGCCGGAGACGGTGAGGAGCCCGGTGGTCCACCAGCCGAGCTTCACCACCTCGCCGCGGCCGAACGAGGGCAGCCAGCCCAGCGTTACCGCGAACAGATAGATCAGCAGGATGCCGATCAGGAAGGTCGGCAGCGAAATGCCGATCAGCGATACCGCCTGGAATAATTTGGCGAGCACGGTGTCGCGGCGCAGCGCCGAATAGACCCCCATCAGGATGCCGGCCACCATCGCGAACAGCGTCGCGCAGATCGCAAGCTCCAGCGTCGCCGGCAGCCGTTCCGCCAGCAGCGAGGAGACCGGCAGGCGGAACTGATAGGATACGCCGAACTTGAACTGCAGCGCATTGATGAAGTAGCGGCCGAACTGCACCAGCACGGGATCGTCGAGGCCGAGCGATTGCCGGATTTCAGCGCGCTGCGCGGCCGAGGTGTCGATCGAGACGATCTGGTTGACCGGGTCGCCGGCGAAGCGGAACATCGCGAACGCGATGATGCCCACGGCGAGCATTACGCCGATCGCCTGCAGGAAACGCCGAAGAGTGAAAGCGAGCATCTCTACCTTTCACTGCTTTTGACATCTGGCGCGCGGCTTTGCGCGACCGGAAAACGCGAGGTCCCGGAAGCCTGCGCTTCCGGGACCCAATTCGCTGGAGCCACTATTCACCCTGCTTGGTCGCCCAATACAGGAGCACCTGGTTGTCCGCGCGCTGGGTCAGCTTGACCTTTTTCGACACGCCCCACACCAGCGGCTGCTGATGCAGCGGAATGTAGCCGTAATCCTTGATGACGATGTCGTACGCCTGCTTGATCAACTGGTCGCGCTTGGCGGTGTCGCTCTCGACCAGCACCTTGTCGGTGAGCGCGTCGACCTCCTTGTTGCAATAGCCGCCGAGATTGGCCTCGCCCCGGGTCGAATCCTTCGGATCGTCGCGGCAGCCGAGGATATCGTGCAGCACGTTGTGCGAGTCTGAAGTCGCGGGCGTCCAGCCCAACATGAAGAACGAGGTCTGGTAGCCGCCGGGCTTCAGCACCTTGCCGAAATACTGCGCTTTCGGCTGCGCCAGGAGGTTCACCTTGACACCGATGCGCGCCAGCATGCCGACCACCGCCTGGCAGATCGCGGCGTCGTTGACGTAGCGGTCGTTCGGGCAATCCATCGTGACTTCGAAGCCGTTCGGATAACCGGCCTCGGCCAAGAGCTTCTTGGCACCATCCGGATCGAGTTTCGGCCGGGTGAACTCCTTGGACAGCGGATAGAGCTCGGGGGCGATCATCAGCGTCGAGGGCGTCGACATGCCGCGCATCACGCGGGTCTTGATCAGGTCGACGTCGATCGTCTTGTAGAAGGCTTCGCGGACCTTGATGTCCTTGAACGGATTCTTGCCCTTGACGTTGGAATACAGCAGCTCGTCGCGCGCCATATCCATGCCGATGAAGATGGTGCGGATCTCGGGTGCGGTCATCACGGTGGCGACGCCGCTGGAATTGACGCGCTGGATGTCCTGCAGCGGAACCGGTTCGATGACGTCGACCTCACCCGAGAGCAACGCGGCGACGCGGGTGGCGTCGGAGCCGATCGGGGTGAAGATGATCTCCTTGAGATTATGCTCGGGCTTGCGCCAATAGCCCGGAAACGCCTTGAACACGGTCTTCACGCCGGGCTGATGGCTCTCGATCGTGAACGGACCGGTGCCGTTCTCGTGCAGCGCCGCGTAGCTCGGCGTGGTTGCGGAGGCCGGCGTCGGTGCGACGGAGTTGTTCTCCTCGCACCACTTCTTGTCCATGATGTACCAGCTATCCCATTGCGAGGTCAGGATGGGATTGGGCGAATCCAGCGTCACGTCGACGGTGTAGTCGTCGACCTTGGTGAACTTGGCGTCGGCCGGGACGTTGCTGAGGAAATTGGAGCCCTTGGCGCGGACGCGGTCGGCGGAGAACAGCACGTCATCGGCGGTGAAGGGATCGCCATTGTGGAATTTCACGCCCTTGCGCAGGTGGAAGCGCCATTTGGTCGGGCTCAGCGTTTCCCAGCTTTCCGCCAGTGCCGGAATGATCTTGAGGTCCTTGTCGCGCGCGGTGAGGCCTTCGTAGACGTGGGCGTGGTGCGCGATCGTCGTGGTTTCCTTCAGGGTGTACGGATCGAGCGACTTCAGCTCACCCTGATTGGCATATTTCAGCGTCTGGGCCGATGCCGGCAAGGCAAGGGCGACCAGCGCGACGGCAGTCGCCGCAAACAAACTCCAACGTACCGACATGTGAACCCGTGTCCCCGTTTTTGTCCGCCGGCTGCTTTGTCCGGCTGGTATTATTGATGCATGTTGCCAGAGTTTACCGGCCGCGCAAGCGCGATTTCCCAAAGGGTTAATCGGTTTGCGCGGGTGCGGCGCAACGACTGGGATTTGAGACTAGGCGGCGAGCGCGGGCGCGTGACATTCGACTTTCGCAGTGCCGCTTGCCGGTCACCGGAATGATCGCCGGCGAGCCCCGTTCATGGCGGTCGCGCCAAACGGTTCGGAGCCGTCGTTCCAAATGGTTCGGTTGACCATAACGGATGATTGAGGCCGACTGGACATCGGGGCGGGTACGGCTCGCTTGCGCGACCGACCCGGTCCCGGCGATACTGCGCCGCGCCAAGGCGAATTTGACAAGGCGCATTTGAGGAGGCGGAAATGAAGGTCAACGTCGAGATAGATTGCACGCCCCTTGAAGCGCGACAGTTCTTCGGCCTGCCTGACGTGGCGCCGATGCAGAACGCGGTGATGGACAGGCTGCAGCAGCAGATGCTGTCGAACATCGAGAAGATATCGCCGGAATCGCTGATGCAGAGTTGGTTCACTTTCGATCCCAAGCTCGCCGAGCGCTTCCAGGACATGTTCGTGGCGATGGCCGGCTTCGGCGGCTCGAGCAAGAAGAAGTAGTGGCCGACATGGACAGGAGCATTGATGGGACCGAACGCCGGTTGCGCCCGCCCAGCCTGTTCCTGATGCTGGCGGAAGCACGCGGCGTGCTCGAGCTGAATTCGAGCCTGCTGCTGTCGCCGCTGCTGATGCAGGCGCCGAAGGGCGACGGTCATCCGGTGCTGGCGCTGCCCGGCTTCCTCGCCAGCGACCTTTCGATGGCGCCGATGCGGCGCTATCTGAAAGAGCTCGGCTATGACGCCTACGCCTGGAACATGGGCCGCAATTTCGGCGGGATCTCCAGCAGGCGGGCTGCGCTGCGCGACCTGCTGAAGCGGGTCCATGAGGCGTCGGGGCGCAAGGTCTCGATCATCGGCTGGAGCCTCGGCGGCGTCTATGCGCGCGACCTGGCGTCGCAGATGCCGGAGCTGGTGCGCTCGATCATCACGCTGGGCAGCCCGTTCGCCGACGACATCCGCGCCACCAACGCGACCCGGCTGTACGAGCTGTTGTCCGGCGAGGCGGTGGACGATATCCCCGAGATTCGCGCGGCGATCGCCGGCGACATGCCGGTGCCGGCAACCTCGATCTATTCCCGCACCGACGGCATCGTGAACTGGCGGACCTCGCGGGTACGGCCGTCGGCGACCGCCGAGAACATCGAGGTGCATTTCGCCAGCCATCTCGGCCTCGGCGTCAACCCCGCAGCGCTGTGGGCGATCGCGGACCGGCTGGCGCAGCTGGAAGGCGAGTTCCGGCATTTTGACCGCTCGGGCCCCTTTGGCATTGCCTATGGGCCGGCAGAACAGGCACTATCCTAACCAGACGACGAGAAGCGCCGCCAAGGCGCCCGCGTGAGTAGGCTCTCGGGAGGAGATCATGAGCGACGCCAAGAAGCTGTCCTCGCTGGACGCATCGTTTTTGTATCTGGAAACGCCGGAAATGCCGATGCATGTCGGCAGCATGGCGATCTTCCGGCTGCCCGACGGCTACAAGGGCGACTTCTTCGAGGAGTTCAAGGCGATGATCGCCTCGCGGCTGCACATCGCGCCGATCCTCAAGGCGCGCCTGCAGAAGGCGCCGCTCGACATCGATCACCCGTCCTGGATCGAGGACGACCAGTTCGACATCGACCGCCACATCTTCCGCGCCAGCCTGCCCGCGCCGCACGATCGCGCGACGCTGGAGCGCATTGTCGGCTGGATGCACGCCAAGCTGTTGAACCGCGCCCGCCCGCTCTGGGAATTCTACGTGTTCGAGGGCATGAAGGACAACGAGATCGGGCTCTATTCCAAGATGCACCACGCCTGCATCGACGGCGGCGCCGGCGCGGCGCTGACCAGCATGATCTACGACCTGACGCCGGTGCCGCGGCAGATCGATCCGCCGGGCGCCAAGAAGGTGGCGCCGGAGCCGCGCGACATCGCGGCCAATCTGATCGATGCCTATCAGCAGCTCTGGACCCAGCCGTTCGAGGCGGCCGTCGCCGCGCAGAAGAGCCTGGAGCTGCCGCGCTCCGGCAAGAGCGACCTCGGCTCGATCCTGTTCGACAACGCCATGTTCCAGATCGAGAGCGCGGTGAAATTTGCCGGATCGATGCCGACCGTGCTCAAGAGCCTCTCCGACGTGGTCGCCAAGGTCGCCGATCCGAGGTCGCGCGAGAGCCTGCAGGCGATGTCCTCGCCGCCGACCATCCTCAACAAGGCGATCTCGTCGGAGCGCAGCTTTGCCGGCACCTCGATCTCGCTGTCGCGCGCCAAGGCGCTGGCGAAGGCATCGGGCGGCAAGCTCAACGACGTCGTGCTGGCGCTCGCCTCCGGCGTGGTGCGGCGCTATCTGATCAGCCAGGGTGCGCTGCCGAACAAGTCGCTGACGGCCGGTGTGCCGATCTCGCTGCGCGAGGAGGGCAACGCCGAATCCAACAACCAGGTGTTCGGCATGATCTGCTCGATCGCGACCGACATCGAGGATCCGAAGAAGCGGCTTGAAACCATCATCGCGCAATCGACCAAGTCCAAGGAGATGTCGCATCCGCTGCGCGCCCTGGTGCCGCAGGTGTCCAACATCTCGCTCTTGGGCGCACCGATCCTGGTGCAGATCATGGCGCTGCTCTACAGCCGCTCCGACCTGTCCAACGTGCTGCCGCCGGCGACCAACATCACGGTGTCGAACGTGCCGGGACCGCGGCAGACGCTGTATGCGGCGGGCGCGGAGCTGTTGCACATCTTCCCGGTCTCGATCTCGACCCACGGCATCGCGCTCAACATCACCGTGCAGAGCTACCGCGACCAGCTCGATTTCGGTTTCATCGTCGGTGCCAACATCATTCCGCACGTGCAGGTGATGTGCGACATGCTGCCGCTCGAATTCGATGCACTCGAGGCGGCGTTCGCGCCTCCGCCAGCCGACATCAAGGGCGCGGCCGAATAGGAAGTCCTGTCCATGATCGATATGCCACCGCTGCAGTTCGCCGAGACGAACGGCATCCGCATGGGGTTTTACGAAGCAGGCCCCAAGACCGACACGCCGCCCGTGGTGCTGTGCCACGGCTGGCCTGAACTGGCGTTTTCCTGGCGCCATCAGATCAAGGCGCTGGGCGAGGCCGGCATCCGGGTGATTGCACCGGATCAGCGCGGCTATGGCGCGACCGACCGGCCGGAGCCGGTCGAAGCCTACGACATGGAGCACCTGACCGGCGATCTGGTCGGCCTGCTCGACCATCTCAAGATCGACAAGGCAATCTTCGTCGGCCACGACTGGGGCGGCTTTGTCGTCTGGCAGATGCCACTCAGGCATCATCAGCGGGTCGCCGGCGTCGTCGGCGTCAACACGCCGCATTGGGACCGTGCGCCGATGGACCCGATCGCGCTGTTCCGCCAGCGCTTCGGCGACCAGATGTACATCGTCCAGTTCCAGGATCCGGCGCGCGAGCCCGACCGGATCTTCGGCGGCCGGGTCGAGCAGACTTTCGATGCCTTCATGCGCAAGCCGGTGGCCCGCCCGCCGGGCGCACCTGAGGAGCAGCCGATCGCCGGCGTCGGCGCCTCGGCGCGGCTGAACCTGGCGTTCCCGCAGATGATCGCGAACTACGACGCCAGGCACGATCCGCGGACGCCGATCCTGTCGGCCGAGGAGAAGAAGGTGTTCGTCGACACCTTCAGCAAGACCGGCTTCACCGGCGGCATCAACTGGTATCGCAACTTCACCCGCAACTGGGAGCGCTCGGCCGGGCTCGACCATCATGTGCGGGTGCCGTCGCTGATGATCATGGCCGAGAACGACGCGGTGCTGCCGCCCTCGGCCGCCGACGGCATGGAGAAGCTGGTGCCGGACCTCGAAAAACACCTGGTCCGCGACAGCGGCCATTGGACGCAGCAGGAAAAGCCGGACGAGGTCAGCGCCAAGCTGATCGAGTGGCGTAAGAAACGGTTCGGATAGCCGTCATCCTGAGGTGCGCGCCGGCTTCGGCGCGCCTCGAAGGATGAGAGGGACTGGAGCAAGCGGCCATCCTTCGAGACGCGCTACGCGCTGCTCAGGATGACGGGTGACTACCTAGCTTGCTCAGTGTCATCACCCGCGCATGCGGGTGATCCAGTATCCCAGAGACCGCGGTGCTTGAGCCGAGAGGCCGCGGCGTACTGGATCGCCCGGTCAAGCCGGGCGATGACAGCGGTGGAAAGGAATATAGCCTCACATCCTCTCAGGATGACGGGGCACAATAAGGGGGCACTTCGACAATGGCATCCGGTAACAGACTGAGTCCGATCCCGCATCCGCCGACGAAGCCGGTGGTCGGCAACATGCTGTCGCTGGATTCGGCCGCGCCGGTGCAGCACCTGGTAAAGCTCTCCAAGGAGCTCGGGCCGATCTTCTGGCTCGACATGATGGGCGCGCCGCTCGTGATCGTGTCCGGTCACGACCTGGTCGACGAGCTCTCCGACGAGAAGCGCTTTGACAAGGCGGTGCGCGGCTCGCTGCGCCGGGTGCGCGCGGTCGGCGGCGACGGGCTGTTCACCGCCGACACCAAGGAGCCGAACTGGAGCAAGGCGCACAACATCCTGATGCAGCCGTTCGGCAACCGCGCCATGCAGTCGTATCACCCGAGCATGGTCGATATCGCCGAGCAGCTGGTCAAGAAATGGGAGCGCCTCAACGCCGACGAGGAGATCGAGGTCGTCCACGACATGACGGCGCTGACCCTCGACACCATCGGGCTGTGCGGCTTCGACTATCGCTTCAATTCATTCTACCGCCGCGACTACCATCCCTTCGTGGAATCGCTGGTACGCTCGCTCGAGACGATCATGATGACCCGCGGCCTGCCGCTCGAGGGTCTATGGATGCAGAAGCGGCGCAAGACGCTCGCCGACGACGTCGCCTTCATGAACAAGATGGTCGACGAGATCATCGCCGAGCGGCGCGGCAACACCGCCGCGACCGACGACAAGAAGGACATGCTGGCCGCGATGATGACCGGCGTCGACCGCGCCACCGGCGAGCAGCTCGACGACGTCAACATCCGCTACCAGATCAACACCTTCCTGATCGCCGGCCACGAGACCACCTCCGGCCTGCTGTCGTGCACGATCTACGCGCTGCTGAAGCATCCCGAGGTGCTGAAGAAGGCCTATGAGGAGGTCGACCGCGTCCTTGGACCCGATATCGATGCGCGGCCGACCTATCAGCAGGTCACCCAGCTCACCTACATCACCCAATGCCTGAAGGAGGCGCTGCGGCTGTGGCCGCCGGCGCCGGCCTACGGCATCGCGCCGCTGGGCGACGAGACGATCGGCGGCAAGTACAAGCTGAAGAAGAACACCTTCATCACCATCCTGGTGATGGCGCTGCACCGCGATCCCTCGGTCTGGGGCCCGAACCCCGACGTGTTCGATCCGGAGAATTTCAGCCGCGAGGCGGAGGCGAAGCGCCCGATCAATGCCTGGAAGCCGTTCGGCAACGGCCAGCGCGCCTGCATCGGCCGCGGCTTTGCCATGCACGAGGCGGCGCTGGCGATCGGGATGATCCTGCAACGCTTCAAGCTGCTCGACGTGCATCGCTACCAGATGCATCTGAAGGAGACGCTGACCGTCAAGCCCGACGGCTTCAGGATCAAGGTGCGGCCGCGCGACGACAAGGATCGCGGCGCGTTCGCCGGCAGCACGGGCGCGGTTGCGGCCGCGCCGAAGGCACCGCGCGCGCCGACCACGCGCCCCGGCCATAACACGCCGATGCTGGTGCTTTACGGCTCCAACCTCGGCTCGGCCGAGGAGCTGGCAACCCGCATGGCCGATCTCTCCGAGATCAACGGCTTCGCCACGCGGCTCGGACCGCTGGACGACTATGTCGGCAAGCTGCCGGAAGAGGGCGGCGTCCTGATCATCTGCGCCTCCTATAACGGCGCTGCGCCCGACAATGCGACGCAATTCGTCAAATGGCTAGAGAACGACCTGCCGAAGGACGCCTTCGCCAAGGTGCGCTATGCGGTGTTCGGCTGCGGCAACAGCGATTGGGCCGCGACCTATCAGTCGGTACCGCGGTTCATCGACGAACAGCTGACCAAACACGGCGCGCGCGCCGTCTATCCGCGCGGCGAGGGCGATGCCCGCAGCGATCTCGACGGCCAGTTCCAGAAATGGTTCCCGGAGGCGGCGAAGGTCGCGACCAAGGAATTCGGCATCGACTGGAACTTCACCCGCACCGCCGAGGACGAGCCGCTTTATGCGATCGAGCCCGTGGCGCAGGGCGCGGTCAACACCATCGTGACGCAGGGCGGCGCGGTGCCGATGAAGGTGCTCGCCAACAACGAGCTGCAAACCAAGGACGGCGCCCATCCGTCGGAGCGCTCGACCCGGCACATCGAGGTCGAGCTGCCGGCCAGTCTGAAATATCGCGTCGGCGATCATCTCAGCGTGGTGCCGCGCAACGATCCGACCCTGGTCGATTCCGTTGCGCGCCGGTTCGGCTTCCTGCCTGCCGACCAGATCCGCCTGCAAGTCTCGGAAGGCCGCCGCGCACAGCTGCCGGTCGGCAACGCGGTGTCGGTCGGGCGGCTGCTCACCGAGTTCGTCGAGCTGCAGCAGGTCGCGACCCGCAAGCAGATCCAGATCATGGCCGAGCACACCCGCTGCCCGGTGACCAAGCCGAAGCTGATGGCCTATGTCGGCGACGATGAGGCCTCGGCCGGGCGCTACCGCACCGAGGTGCTGGCCAGGCGCAAATCGGTGTTCGATCTGCTCGAGGAATATCCGGCCTGCGAGCTGCCGTTTCATCTCTACCTCGAAATGCTGTCGCTGCTGGCGCCGCGCTATTACTCGATCTCGTCGTCACCGGCGGGCGAAGCACAGCGCTGCAGCGTCACCGTCGGCGTGGTCGAAGCGCCCGCGAGCTCGGGCCGCGGCATCTACAAGGGCGTCTGCTCGAACTATCTGGCGCGCCGCCGCGCCGGCGACACCGTCCACGCCACGATCAAGGAGACCAAGGCCGGCTTCCGCCTGCCCGACGACAATGCCGTGCCGATCATCATGATCGGGCCGGGCACCGGGCTCGCACCGTTCCGCGGCTTCCTGCAGGAGCGCGCCGCGCGCAAGGCGCAGGGCGCGACGCTGGGGCCCGCGATGCTGTTCTTCGGCTGCCGCCATCCGGAACAGGACTTTATCTACGCGGACGAATTGAAGGCGTTCGCGGCCGACGGCGTCGGTGAGCTCTTCACCGCCTTCTCGCGCGCCGATGGCCCGAAGACCTATGTGCAGCATCTCGTTGCCGCGCAGAAGGATCGGGTCTGGGAGCTGATCCAGAAGGGCGCGATCGTCTATGTCTGCGGCGACGGCGGCAAGATGGAGCCGGACGTCAAGGCGACGTTGATGTCGATCTATCGCGAGCGCACCGGTGTCGACACTGATGCTGCCGCGCGCTGGATCGAGGAGATGGGCACGCGGAACCGCTACGTGCTTGACGTCTGGGCCGGCGGGTAGGCTTGCGGCCTGGGATGACCGTGATGCATCCCCATCGTCGTCCCGGCGAAAGCCGGCAACTGTTATGTTGGTTTGGTCTGCAGGTACGGCTTTCGGTCTCGCATCATGGCATTGAGGACCGTTAGCAGCTTCCTGGCGACGGCGATGAGGGCGAGTTTGGCTGGTTTTCCGGCCTGTCGCAGTCGTGCATAGAAGGCCTTGAACGGATCAGCTCTGCGAACTGCGTTGAGGGCCGCCATATAGAGGGCGTCACGAACGCGCTTTCGGCCGCCCGCAATCTTGCGCTTGCCGCGGAAGGCGCCGCTGTCGACGTTGAAGGGAGCCAGGCCAGCGAGCGCTGCGAGTTGTTTCGGCCCGACCCGCCCGAGTTCCGGCATCTGCGCGATCAGCTGCATGCAGGCTACCGGACCCACGCCGGGCAGCGAACGCATTAACTTGGCATCGTCCGCGATCTCCGCTTCGGCTTTAATCAATGCACTGATGTCCGCCTCGATCTCGGCGATCTCGCTGTCGAGGACCTCGATGAGGCGGCCAATGCGTTCGGCCATGGCGCGATCGTCGGCCTCGCTGCGCCGGTTCTTCTCCTGGGCGCGCATGAGGACCAGCTGATCCCGCCGTTTTGCAAGCCTCGCCAAAGTGTTGCGTGCAGGATCGGCGACCTGCTCGGGGGCAGGCTGCATGGCCCGCGCAAAGGCCGCCAGCATCCGCGCATCGATCGGATCGGTCTTGGCGAGTAGGCCGCTAGCCCGTGCAAAGTCGCGGGCACGAGCCGGGTTGATCCGTGCGAACTGGATCCCGGCCTGACGCAGCGCCTCGCGAAGCGCGAGGTCATAGATACCCGTCGCCTCGAAGACGACCAGCGCAGCGCATTGCCAACGCGCCACCTGCTGTGTGATGGCCTGTGGCGCGTTGGCAATGCGCCTCGGCACGCCGTCAGCCTCATCAAAGATATCGAGGTGTTTCTTGGAGATGTCGATTCCGACGTAACGAAGAGCTATGATCACGGTGCCTGTCCCTGTGATGCGAGGTCTGTTGGCGCAGCCTCGTGCAACTGTTCAGGTTTGTAGATGGAACGGGCGGGAAACCGAGCCGGCTCACGGCGTCAAGCGCCAAGGACCCAACGGCTTCCCGCCCACCCTCATCATGACAGACTTCCAAGACACAGGGACCCATAACCACCGGGTTGAGTTGTTGAAGCAAGCCGTGGCCCCAGCGGTGCGCAACGATCACTTTCGGGGGTTATGGGTCCCTGCTTTCGCCGGGACGACACTGAGTTTGTTGCGCCATTCGTGAGTCACTATTTCGCATGCTCTGGGCGCTAGCTTCGCCCACCCGGACGCCCATGCTACAAGCCGCCGCATGATTCCCTGGGAAAAGATCGATACCGCGCGCATACCCGGCACCGAAGGCGAGTTGCGTCTGATGCGGCGTGGCCGCGAATTCTCGATCATGCTCGGCACCAACGAGCTGATGAACAGCCGCCTGTCGGGCTCGGAAGAAGCGCTGGCGACGCTCGCGGCGAAGAAGATCGAGAAGGTCGCTCGGCCGCATTTCCTGATCGGCGGCCTCGGCATGGGCTTCACGTTGCGGGCCGCGCTCGCCGTGCTTGGAGGCGAGGCGAAAATCACGGTGGCTGAGCTGGTGCCGGCAGTCGTCGCCTGGGCGAGAGGCCCGATGGCCGAGATCTTCGGCGACAGCCTGAACGATCCGCGCGTCAGCATCCAGGAGGTGGATGTCGCCGAGGTGATCGCGCGCAATCCGCTCGCGTTCGATGCCATCCTCCTCGACGTCGATAACGGCCCCGAAGGTCTGACCCGCAAAGCCAATGACGGGTTGTATGACGCCTCCGGGCTCAAGCTCGCGCACAGCGCATTGCGACATGGCGGCGTGCTTGCCGTCTGGTCGTCCGGTCCGAATGCCAAGTTCCCAAAATCGCTGTCGCGGGCCGGGTTCGCCGTCAATGAAATCGCCGTCCGCGCCACCGGCCGAGGCCGCGGCGTCCGTCACGTGATCTGGATCGCGACCAAGGAATAGAAGGCGGCGCTATTGCGGCGCAGCAAGGCTACCGGGGCTCCTGCGGTTCGATGTATTGAAAATCGAGGGCCGTTGGGTTTCACTCGACGGCACTTGAGCCTCGAGCCCTTGGTCTGTCGGATGCAGGCGACGTCGAATTTTGGGGTGCAGGAGACGCACGGGATCCTGGACCGCTTCCAGGCCGAATTCCGTGGCTCGAGCGAGGGGCTCGGCTGGTCGTCGGCGTTTGCCTCGGTCCAGCGCGAGCGGCCGTTCGACGGGCACTTCCACGCACTGTCGGACAATCTGATGGTGCTGCACCGGGGCGGCCCGGTCGACATCACCTACGTGATGGACGGCAAGTCGGTTGCCCGGCAGATCCCGCGCGGTGGCGTGTTCTTCCTGCCGGCGGGGCACGCCTGCAACGTGGTGCTGCGCGAGGCACTGGAATCCACCCATATCTATCTGCGCTCAGACCTGTTCGCGGGCCGCGACGGGGCGGCGAACCTGATCGGCGGCCTGGCACCGATGCTCGGCGATCAGGATGCCGTGCTGGAGCATCTCGCCGCGGCGATCGGCGATACCATCACCGGCGGGCTGCCGGCCTCGTCGTTGTTCGTCGATCCGATCGCGCAGGCGATCGCCAATCGCTTCGTCGCGATCAATTTCCACAAGCCGAGCGTGGAGGCGGGCAAGCATCCGAACCTGCTCAGCGTCAGGCAGATGGCGCGGATCCGCGAGTTCGTCGACGCCAACCTCGATACCGATATCCGGCTCGACCAGCTGGCCGAGCTGTGCGGCCGCAGCACCGAATATTTCGTGCGCCTGTTCAAGGCGACCAGCGGCATCTCGCCCTATCAATACGTGCTCAACCTGCGCATCGAGCGCGCCAGGGCGCTACTCGCCGACGAGACGCAGAGCTTGGCGGACATTGCGCTCGCCTGCGGTTTCTCCCATCAGGAGCATTTCACCCGCATGTTCCGCCGCTTCACCGGCGTGACGCCGGGGCGATACCGGCGCAGCCATTAGCGCACCGCGATCCGGGACGGGCGAGGGGGCTGCTTCGCCGTATCTCGCCTGACGATTTTTCCGGTTTTGTGCAAATTCTGTCCGGTTTCGTGCAGGCCCGCGAGCGCCGCCTGCCGCTAGCTTTCTCCCAACAAAGCGAAACTTGCCGGTTCGCCGGCTGGGAGAAATGCGATGAGCGTCGCAATGCCCGCCGCAGGTGCATCGACCGCGCCAGTTGCGGCGGCCGGTAGTGCCGGCCAGGGCACCTTTTCCTACTGCTCACAGCAATATCGCGTGGTGTTCGGCACCGGCACCTCGGCGCGGCTCGGCGAGGAGAGCGAGCGCCTTGGCATCAAGCGGGCGCTGGTGCTTACCACCCCTGAGCAGCAGGATCTCGGGCGAACGCTCGGCGCAGGCCTCGGCGACAGGCTCGCGGGGCTGTTTGCCGGCGCACGCATGCATACGCCGGTCGAGGTCACCAACGAGGCGCTTCGCATCGTCGAGTCCCGCGACATCGACGGGCTGGTCGCGATCGGCGGCGGCTCGACGGTCGGGCTCGGCAAGGCGCTGTCGCTGCGCACCGGGCTGCCGCATATCGCTGTCCCGACCACGTATGCCGGCTCGGAGATGACGCCGATCCTTGGCGAAACCTCGAACGGCATCAAGACCACGCAGCATTCCCAGGATCTGGTGCCTGATACCGTCATTTACGACGTCGATCTCACCGTCAGCCTGCCGCCGCACATCTCCGCCGCCAGTGGCCTGAACGCAATCGCCCATGCCGTCGAGGCGCTTTATGCGCCCGAGGCCAATCCGCTGACCTCGCTGATGGCGGAGGAGGGCATCGCCGCGCTAGCCCGCGCGCTGCCGCGCATCATGACGGCGCCGGCCGATATCGGGGCGCGGCGGGATGCGCTCTATGGCGCCTGGCTGTGCGGCGTCTGCCTCGGCGCGGTCGGCATGTCGCTGCACCACAAGCTCTGCCACGTGCTGGGCGGCATGTTCGACCTGCCGCACGCCGAAACCCATGCGATCGTGCTGCCGCATGCCGCCGCCTACAACGCCGCGGCGGCGCCGGAGGCGATGGCTCGCGTCGCACGCGCGCTGCACAGCGCCAATGCTCCGCAGGGCCTGTTTGATCTCGCCCGGCAGCTCGCACTGCCGCGCGCGCTCTCCGACATCGGCATGCCCGAGGACGGCATCGCCCGCGCCGCCGAGATGGCGGTGCGCAACCCCTATGCCAATCCAAGACCGGTCGAACGCGCCCCGATCGATCAACTCATCGCGGCAGCCTGGCGCGGCGATGCGCCCGTGCAGCACTGACATCTCCAAATCAAAGGACGACACGATGGCCAATTTCAACGAGCATGACCTCACCGACGAGGTGATCAGTAGCTTCGCCAATACGCCGAACCAGCGGCTCAAATTCCTCATCGAGGAGACGGTGAAATCGCTGCACGATCTGGTGCGCCGCACTGAGCTCACCTTCGAGGAATGGAATCAGGCGATCGAATTCCTGACCCGCACCGGCCAGACCTGCACGCCGCTGCGCCAGGAGTTCATCCTGCTGTCCGACGTGCTCGGCGTCTCGATGCTGGTCGACGCAGTCAATCACCGCGAGCGCGAGGGCGCCACCGAGACCACGGTGCTCGGCCCGTTCTATGTCGGTGAGCACCGCGTCACGCCGCACGGCGCCAGCATTTCCGAAGGCATCGACGGCGAAGTGATGTTCGTGCAGAGCCGCGTCACTGACCTCGCTGGCAAGCCGCTCGCCGGTGCCGAGATCGATGTCTGGCACGCCGATGACGACGGCTTCTACGATTCGCAGAAGGCGGACTATGCGGCGCACGGTCCATCGCTGCGCGCACGCTTCGTTACCGATGCCGACGGCCGCTTCTCCTTCCGCACCATCCTGCCGTGCAGCTATCCGATCCCGATCGATGGCCCGGTCGGCGATCTCATCACCGCGACGAAACGTCATCCGATGCGGCCCGCGCATGTGCACTTCCTGGTCAAGGCCGAGGGCTACGAGCCGCTGATCACCCACGTCTTCCTCGATGGCGACGAATATCTGCGCAGCGACGTGGTGTTCGGCGTCAAGGACGAGCTGATCGCGCGCGTCGAGCCGAAGCGCGAGCCGAAGCTGCCGAACGGCGAGCCGGTCTCCGGCCAATGGCACCTGATGACCTACGACTTCCAGATGAAGCCGGGCGCAGGCCTGGTGCCGCAGCCGATGATGGCCGCGGAATGACGATCGCAACCAACAAGACGACGGAGGAGACGACCATGACCAGCAAACCTGTTGAGACCGACGTCCTAGTCGTCGGCAGCGGCCCGGCCGGCGCGACGGCGGCGGCGCTGCTCGGCATGTACGGTGTCAAGCACATCCTGGTGACCAAATATGGCTGGCTGGCCGACACGCCGCGCGCCCACATCACCAACCAGCGCGCGATGGAGGTGCTGCGCGATCTCGGCCTCGAGGAGAAGGCCGTCGCGCAGGCCGTGCCGCAGCATTTGATGGCCAACAACGTGTTCTGCGAGAGCCTCGCCGGCGAGGAGTTCGGCCGGCTGTATTCCTGGGGCAATCATCCCTCGCGCAAGGCGGATTACGATCTCGCCAGTCCCGCACGCATCTGCGACCTGCCGCAGAATTTCCTCGAGCCGATCCTGATCGAGGCCGCCGGCCAGCGCGGCACCTCGCTGTGTTTCAACACCGAGTTCGTCGACCTGGTGCAGGATGCCGACGGCGTCACCGCGACGGTGAAGGATCGCCTGTCCGGCGAGACCTACCAGATCCGCGCCAAATATCTGATCGGCGCCGACGGCGGCCGCAGCCGGGTCGCCGAAGTGATCGGGCTGCCGATGGAGGGCCAGATGGGCCGCGCCGGCAGCATGAACATCATCGTGCAGGCTGACTTGAGCAAGTACGTCGCGCACCGGCCGAGCGTGCTTTACTGGGTGCTGCAGCCCGGTGCCGAGATCGGCGGGATCGGCGCCGGCCTGATCCGCATGGTGCGGCCGTGGAACGAATGGCTGATCATCTGGGGCTATGACATCGAGCAGGGCGAGCGGAAGCTCAGCAACGACGAGGCGATCTCGATCGTGCGCAATCTCGTCGGTGACGAGACGCTCGAGGTCAAGGTGCGCTCGACGTCGACCTGGACCGTGAACGAGATGTATGCCGGCCACTATTCGTCCGGCCGCGTGTTCTGCGTCGGCGACGCCGTGCACCGCCATCCGCCGACCAACGGCCTCGGCTCCAACACCTCGATCCAGGATTCCTTCAATCTGTGCTGGAAGCTGAAGCTGGTGCTCGAGGGCCACGCGGCGCCGTCGCTGCTGGAAACCTATTCCGCCGAGCGTCAGCCGGTCGGCAAGCAGATCGTGACCCGCGCCAACAAGAGCATCGGCGACTTTCCGCCGATCTTCGAGGCGGTGGGCCTTGTCGCCTCGACCGATCCTGCGGAAGCGCGCAAGGCGATCGCCGCGCGCAAGGCGCCGACCGCCGAAGGCAAGGCGCGCCGCAAGAAGCTCTATGAGGCCATCGCCAACAAGAGCTACGAGTTCAACTGCCACGGCGTCGAGATGAACCAGCGCTACGGATCGACCGCCGTGGTCTCCGACGGCACGCCGATGCCGGCGTTCACCAGGGATCACGAGCTCTACTATCAGGCCACCACCTGGCCCGGCGCGCATCTGCCGCATGTCTGGGTCGAGCATCAGGGCCAGCGCAAATCGACGCTCGATCTCACCGGCAAGGGCCGCTTCACGCTGCTCACCGGGATCGGCGGCGACGGCTGGAAGACGGCGGCCACTGCGGTCGAGAAGACCTACGGCCTGCCGGTCGACGTCGTGACGATCGGCCCGCAAGGCTGCGACGCGCTCGACATCTATGCCGACTGGTATCGCCAGAGCGAGGTGGACGAGGACGGCTGCGTGCTGGTGCGTCCCGACATGTACGTCGCCTGGCGCGCCAGGGAGGCGGCAGCTGACGCCACCGACGTGCTGCTCGATGTGTTCGGTCAGATCCTCGGCCGCAGCGCGAAGGCACAGACGAAGTCCGTCGCCGCCGCGTGACGCGGCGCGGCGCCGGAGATTTTTCAGACGGGAATGAACGGCAGCCGGCCTGAAAACCGGCTTGCCTCAAGGGAGGGGAAAATGACCAAGGACCATTCGAACGTCATGTCTTTCGATCGTCGCCGCGTGCTGCAAGGTATCGCCGGCGGCTTCGCCGCAGCAGGCACGACGACATTGTTCGCGCCGGCCGTGCGCGCCGCCAACAAGCCGATCAAGATCGGTTATGTCTCGCCCAAGAGTGGCCCGCTCGCGGCCTTTGCCGAAGCCGATGATTTCGTGCTCGGCGAATTCCGAAAGTTCATCAAGGACGGCGTCAAGGTCGGATCGCAGACCTATCCGGTCGAGGTGGTGACCAAGGACAGCCAGTCGAACCCGAACCGCGCCGCCGAGGTCGCCAAGGAGCTGATCACCCGCGATAATGTCAGCCTGATCGTGGTCGGCGCCACGCCCGAGACCAATAATCCGGTGGCGACGCAGTGCGAGCTCGAGCAGGTGCCGTGCATCTCCTCCGTGGCACCGTGGCAGACCAATTTCATCGGCCGGCAGGCCAATCCCGGCGATCCCAAGAGCTGGAAGCCGTTCGACTACACCTTCCATTACTTCTGGGGCCTCGAGGACGTGATCGGCGTCTTCACCAGCATGTGGAGCCAGGTCGCGACCAACAAATCGGTCGGCGCGCTGTTTCCGAACGATGCCGACGGCAACGCCTGGGGCGACACCACGATCGGCTTCCCGCCTGTGATGGCCAAGCACGGTTTCAAGCTCACCGATCCCGGCCGCTTCCAGAATCTCACCGACGATTTCAGCTCGCAGATCGCCGCGTTCCGTGGCGCCGATGCCGAGATCGTCACCGGCGTGATCATCCCGCCCGACTTCACCACGTTCTGGAATCAGGCGCGGCAGAAGGGGCTGAAGCCGAAGGTCGTGTCGGTCGCCAAGGCGTTGCTGTTCCCGGCGTCGGTACAGGCGCTCGGCAAGGGCGGCAACAACATCTCCACCGAGGTGTGGTGGACGCCGACGCATCCCTACAAATCGAGCCTCAGCGGCGTCAGCGCCGCCGATCTCGCCAAGGGATATGAGCAGGCCTCCGGCAAGCAATGGACCCAGCCGATCGGCTTCGTGCATTCGCTGTTCGAGGTCGCGATCGACGCCATCAAGCGCTCGAACGACCCGACCGACGGCGCGGCGCTGGCGAAGGCGATCGGTGCCACCAAGCTCGACACCATCGTGGGCCAGGTCGCATTCGGCTCCAGCGCGGTGCCGCCATTCGCCGCGAAGAACATCGCCAAGACGCCGCTGGTCGGTGGCCAATGGCGGCTCAACGGCGACAGATACGACATGGTGATCACGGACAACAGACTGGCGCCGCAGATCCCGCTCGGCGGCGACATGCAGGCGCTGAGCTAGTCGGCGCTTATCGACACCCGGAGATGCGTGGCATTGCCCCGCATCTCCCCTCCGCCAAAACCATACAGTGGACGACCATGCTCGAACTCCATGCCATCTCGAAAAAGTTCGGCGCCATCGTCGTTGCCGACGCGATCGACCTGAAGCTGTCCTCCGGCGAAGCGCTCGGCGTGATCGGCCCGAATGGCGCCGGCAAGTCGACGCTGTTCAACCTGATCACCGGGCTGCTGCGGCCGGATGCCGGCCGCGTCGTGCTTGATGGCGTCGACATCACGGCTCTGTCGCCCGAGGCGCGCTGCCGTGCCGGCATCGGGCGTTCATTCCAGATCCCGCAGCCGTTCGACCACCTCTCGGTGTTCGAGAACCTTGCGGTCGCGGCCCTGTTCGGCGGCGCCCTCTCGGAGGCGGATGCGGTCCAGCATTGTGGCCGCATGCTTGATCTGACCGGCCTCGAAGCCAAGGCCAACCGGCTCGCCGGCAGCCTGCCGCTGCTCGATCGCAAGCGGCTCGAGCTGGCGCGGGCGCTTGCCACCAGGCCGCGCACGCTGCTGCTCGACGAGATCGCAGGCGGCCTCACCGATGCCGAATGCCACGAACTGGTCGAGACGATCAGAACCATCCATGCCGAAGGTGTCGGCATCATCTGGATCGAGCATGTCGTGCACGCGCTGCTCGCGGTGGTGCAGCGGCTGGTGGTGCTGAACTTCGGCAAGGTGGTCGCGCAGGGCGTGCCCTCAGAGGTGATGCGCTCGCGCGAGGTCGAGACCATCTACATGGGAGTGCCGGCATGACCGCGCTGCTCAATGTCTCCGCGCTCGATGCGTTCTACGGCGACTTCCAGGCGCTGTTCGGCATCGATTTCGAATTGGCGGAGGGCGAGGCGGTCGCGGTGATCGGCGCCAATGGCGCCGGCAAGTCGACCATGCTGAAATCGCTCGCCGGGCTCGTGAAGAACCGCCCCGACGCCATCCGCCTCGGCGGGCGGGCGATCGGGGATGCGTCCGCCGCCAGCATCGTGCGGCTCGGGCTTGCACTGGTCCCCGAGGGCCGCCAGCTGTTTCCCTCGCTCAGCGTCGAGGAGAACCTCCTGATCGGCGCCTATGGCGGCGAACGCACGACGCCGTGGGATCTCGCCACAGTCTACCGGATGTTCCCGGTGTTGAAAGAGCGGCGGCGCGGCGCCGTCACGGCGCTGTCCGGCGGCCAGCAGCAGATGGTCGCGATCGGCCGCGCGCTGATGTCCAACCCACAGGTTTTGCTGTGCGACGAGATCAGCCTCGGCCTCGCGCCGATCGTGGTGGAGGACATCTACCGCATGCTGCCGCAGATCCGCGCCGGCGGCACCGCGGTGGTGCTGGTCGAGCAGGACATCGCCCGCGCGCTGCGCGCCGCCGATCGCTTCTATTGCCTGCAGGAGGGACGGGTGACCTTGAGCGGACGGCCCAAGGACGTGGATCAGGACACGATCCGCGCGGCCTATTTCGGAGCATGAGGGCGCCATGAGCGGATTCGACACCATCATCGAGGGCGTGCTGCTCGGCGGCGTCTATGCGCTGTTCGCGCTTGGCCTGTCGCTGATCTTCGGCATCATGCGCCTCGTTAATCTCGCGCATGGCGATCTGATCCTGCTGGCGGCCTATCTGGTGCTCAGCGCCACCACCGCGCTCGGCCTGCCGCTTGCGGCCGCATCTCTCCTCGTCGTCGTGACGATGTTCGTGCTCGGCTTCGTGCTGCAAAGACTGGTGCTGGAGCGGGTGCTCGGCGACGACATCCTGCCGCCGCTGCTCGTCACCTTCGGCCTTTCGATCGTGATCCAGAACGGGCTGCTGCTCGGTTACGGCGCGGATAGCCGCCGGCTGCAGGCGGGCGCCTTCGAATCCTCGTCGGTGACGCTGGCCCCGGGCCTGAGCGTTGGCCTTGCGCCGCTGATGGCGTTGGTGACGGCGATCGCCGCGGTCGCGCTGCTTCAGCTGATCTTCTACCGCACCTCGCTCGGCCGCGCCTTCCGTGCCACCGCCGACAATCCCGCGATCGCGCAGTTGATGGGCGTCAATGAGCGCAATGTCTATGCCATCGCGGTCGGGCTCTCGCTCGCGGTGTCGGTGATCGCCGCTATCGTGTTCGGCATCCGCGCCAGCTTCGATCCGTCGATCGGCCCGGCGCGGCTGCTCTATGCGTTCGAGGCCGTGATCATCGGCGGCCTCGGCAGCCTGTGGGGAACGCTGGCGGGCGGCATCGTGCTCGGACTTGCGCAGGCGATCGGCGGGCGAATCAATCCGGAGTGGCAGATCCTGGCCGGCCATCTCACCTTCCTGGCCGTGCTGATGGTGCGGCCGCGCGGCCTTTTCCCGGCGAGGCGGACATGAGCGTCGAAAGCATCCGCATCCCGGCAAGCCGAGAGGAGTGCGCGGTGGAAGTGCCGGTGTGGCAAGTTCGGGTCGGCACGCGCCTGTCGCGCGTTGCGGCGGTGGCCGGCATCGCGCTGGTCGTGGTGCTGGCCGCGCTGCCGGCGATCGCATCGCGCAATTTGATCCAGGATCTGATCTCCGTTTTCACCATGCTGACGCTGGCGCAGCTCTGGAACGTGCTGGCCGGCTGGGGCGGGCTGGTGTCGGTCGGGCAGCAAGCTTTCGTCGGGCTCGGTGCCTATGCGCTGTTCGCGGGCATCGTGATGGCGGGGCTCGATCCCGTTGCGGCGATCCCGCTGGCCGGGCTGTTCGCGGCGCTGGTCGCGGCCGTACTCGGGCCGCTGCTGTTCCGCCTGGAAGGCCCTTATTTCGCGATCGGCAGCTGGGTTGCCGCGGAAGCGCTGCGGCTGATCTGCGCCCAGTTCAAGTCGCTCGGCGGCG
This sequence comes from Bradyrhizobium sp. CCBAU 53421, assembly GCF_015291625.1. Classification (NCBI taxonomy): domain Bacteria; kingdom Pseudomonadati; phylum Pseudomonadota; class Alphaproteobacteria; order Hyphomicrobiales; family Nitrobacteraceae; genus Bradyrhizobium; species Bradyrhizobium sp. CCBAU 53421. Next base: position 6,649,425 of record NZ_CP030047.1, on the reverse strand, counting down.
GCACCGGGATGTCGATCTCGCCCAGCGAACTGTCGCAGATGGTCGGGCTGAAGGCGGTGCAGGGCCTGCTCGGCCTGCGTCCGGCGGCGGCGCGCGACGTGCTGGTCTACTGGCTGGCGCTGCTGCTCGCCGTGCTGGTCACGCTCGGCATCTACGCCTTCATCCGCTCGCGCCATGGCCTCGCGCTGGCGGCCAGCCGCGACAACGCCGCGGCGGCGCGCAGCGTCGGCGTGCGCACCGCGCGGATCCGCCATGTGCTGTGGATCGCGGTCGCCTTCGCCACCGGCATGGTCGGCGCGGTGGTCTATCTGCAGAAGGCGCGCATCTCGCCTGACGCGGCCTTCAGCGTCACCGACTGGACCGCCTACGTGATCTTCATCGTCGTGATCGGTGGTGTGCGCACCATCGAAGGCCCGATGGTCGGGGTGCTGCTGCTGTGGGGGCTCGTCACGTATCTCGCCCAGTATGGCAGCCTGTATCTGGTCGTGCTCGGCGCGCTCGCCATCCTGATCATGCTGTTCATGCCGAGGGGCGTGTGGGGCGCGGCGGCGCGGCGCTGGCAGGTGCAGCTGTTTCCGACCCAGCGCTGGCTCGGCCGCAGCCAGTAGCTCCGGCTGCGTGATCCCACGCCCTTACACCGTCACCCTGAGGAGCCGCGAAGCGGCGTCTCGAAGGGTCGACGGCCACCAGCCGGGCCGTCGATCCTTCGAGACGCGCTTCGCGCTCCTCAGGATGACGGGATTGACGGCGACGCGTCGTCTTTGGATTTCGTCAAAGTGATGTCGGACTTTTGTCTTGGAGCCTCAGAACATCGTGTTGTTGTTGGCGGGATTCTCCGGAACCGGCTGCACCACGTCCCAATGCTCGACGATCTTGCCGTCCTCGAGCTTGAAGATGTCGACGATCGCGTTGCCGCGGGTGCCGGGCTCGCGCACCGCGTGGACGTGCAGGATCACGTAGTCGCCGTCGACGAACGAGCGCTTGATCTCGCTGTGCGAGTTCGGAAACTTCTCGCGCAGGAAGCCGATGAACTTGCGGAAGCCTTCGGGGCCGTCGGCCGCGCCGGGATTGTGCTGCACATAGCGGTTGCCGACATAGGCGAGCGCGGCGTCGGCGTCCTTCTGGTTCAAGCCCTTCTCGTAGAACGCCAGCACCGCCTTGCGGTTGGCTTCCTGCTGCGCTTCGCCGGTGGCGGCCATCGCGGACGAAGATGCGAGCGCGAGGAGGAGAGCGGCGACGGCGCCGGCTGTCCGCGGCCGGAGAAGGGTCTTCATCTGGCGACTCCCGAGGCTGATGGTGCGCGACCTGCGCGATGCATCGCGCTGTCTACATCCTCCGCGCGGGCGCCGGAAGAACGCACTCCCGGCTCACATGGTTACCGGGAGATACTAGGGCTCCGTTCCGATTGGCCTCACGCCGCCTTCACCGCGGCCCCATGCGCGTGCTTGTCGATCGCGTCGATGATCTGCGGCCACATCGGGATCGGCAGCGCGTGGCCCATGCCCTCGACCATCAGAAGCTTTGCGCCGGGGATCGAGGCCGCGGTGTCCTTGCCGCCTTCGGGATGCACCAGCGGATCGACGGTGCCGTGGATCACCAGTGTCGGCGCCTTGACGCTGCGCAGGCGCTCCTTGCGGCTGCCCGAAGCGAGGATGGCGCGGAGCTGGCGACCGACGCCCTCCGGATTGAGGCCGCGTTCAAAGGTGCGCCGCGCGCGCTCGGGATCGAGCGCCTCATCTTCTGGGAATGAGCCGTTGCGCAGCACCTTCCAGGTCTGGCCGAACCGCGTGAAGTATTCCTCCTTGCTCTTCGGCGGCGGCGCCATCAGCACCGCGGTGGCCTCGCGGGTCGGACCCGGTATCTTCGGATTGCCGGTGGTCGACATGATCGAGGTCAGCGAGAGCACGCGCTCGGGAAAGGTGATCGCAACCTCCTGCGCGATCATGCCGCCCATCGAGGCGCCGACCAGATGCGCTTTGCGGATGCCCAGCGCATCCATCAATCCGATCGTGTCGCGCGCCATGTCGGCCAGCCGGTAGGGCGCAGCGACCGGTATCTTCAGGAAGCGCAACTTGAGCAGCTCGAGCGCGGTCAGCCGCTTGCCGCCGCTCATGCGGGAAGACTTGCCGATATCCCTGTTGTCGAACCGGATCACGCGAAAGCCGCGCGCGGCAAGCCGGCGACAGAATTCGTCGTCCCAATGGATCATCTGGGCGCCGAGGCCCATGATCAGAAGCAGCGGTTCCGCATTCGCATCGCCAAATATCTCGTAGCAGATGTCGATGCCGTTGGCGCGGGTTAGTTGCGGCAACTGATGGGCGAGCGTGGTCACGGGCGTCCTCTCCTGGATTCGCGGTCAGGAAGCTGCATGCTGCCATGGATTGACGCAGCGCAGAAGAGCTTCGACGTCGCTCCGCGCGCCGCGCAGTTGACCGATCAATTGCAACAGTGTCGTATGGCACAAACAAGTGGAAGCGCGGCAAGCGCTCGAGATTGGAGTGGAGGAGGGCCACATGGCCGACAAGGGCAACGACCCTGCCGTGATCTGGCAGACGATGATTGGCGAGATGGAGAAGGGGTTCAACTCCTTCGGCAACCAGCTGATGAGCTCGCCTGAATTCTCGAAGGTGATGAACCAGGCCGGCGGCGTCGCGGCCGGCGCGCAGAAGCAGCTCGGCGAGCTGATGGAGAAATATCTTCTGGCGATGAACCTGCCGAGCCGCGCCCAGCTCGTCGGCATGGCCGAGCGGCTGCAGTCGATGGAGAACCAGCTCAACGAGATCAAGACGCTGTTGCAGCAGGTGCACCACAATTCGCTGGCGCCGGACGACGGCCACGGCGCAATGCCGCGGCCGCCGCGCACCAGGCGCCCGCCATCGGAGGGAGACGGCAAATGAATGCTCCCACCGGGTTTGATTTCGCCTCGATCTCCGAGCGGGTCCAGTCCGAGGTGCAGCGCGCGATCCAGCGCAGCATCAAGGGCGTCGAGTACTTCTCGAGCTCCGGCCCCGAGCTCGGCTCGACGCCGAAGGACGTGCTGTACTCGCGCGGCACCATGAACCTCTATCATTACCGGCCGCTGACCGACGAAGTCTATCGCGTACCGGTGCTGATCGTGATGGCGACCACCAATCGCGGCTACATCCTCGACCTGGTGCCGGGGCAGAGCTTCATCGAATTCCTGCTCAAGCGCGGCTTCGACGTCTACATGCTGGACTGGACCGCGCCGAAGCCCGAGGAGAAATCGCTGCGCATGGAGGACTACGTCCTCGACTTCATTCCGGAGTCGGTCCGCCGGGTGCAGCAGGATTCCGGCGAAAAGGACGTCTCGGTGATCGGCTATTGCTTCGGCGGCGTGCTGTCGCTGCTCTATGGCTCGATCTTCAACGACGGGCCGATGAAGAACTTGATCTGCTTCACGACGCCGATCGATTTCCGCGAGATGAAGCTGTTCTCGAATTTCGCCGACCGCCGCTACTTCGACGTCGACCGCCTGATCGACAGCACCGGCAACATGCCGCCGGAGCTGATCCTGCAGTCGTTCGACATGCTGCGGCCGGCCGCACGCGTCGTCGGCCAGATCCAGCTCTGGGACAACATCTGGAACGACGAGTTCGTGAAGTCGTACCGGATGTTCGACCGCTGGGCGACCGACACGCTGCCGCTCGCGGGCGAGTATTTCCGCGCCATCACCAAGGACCTGATGTGGGACAACAAGCTCTACAACGACACCATGACGGTCGGCGGCCGCGAGGCGAAGCTTGCCGACATCAAGGTGCCGATCCTGCATGCCGTCGCCGAGCACGACCACATCGTGCCATATGATGCGGCAAAGCACCTCATCACCAAGATCGGCTCCGAGGACAAGGAGGAGGTGATGCTGAAAGGCGGTCACGTCTCGCTGGTCGCCGGCGCCAATGCAATCAAGCGGCTGTGGCCGAAACTGGACTCCTGGTTGGGCAAGAGATCGACCTAACAGGGGTCGACTTGAGAGAGATCGACATGACTGAACAACGTTCCTATCCGCGCCACGTCAAGACTGAGGCCGGCGACATCGAGTTCCGGCTGATGAAGCGGGCCGACGAGGCGGCGGTGCTGGCCTTCGCGCAGAAGCTGCCGACGCATGATCTCTTGTTCCTGCCGCGCAACATCAGCCAGCCGAAGGTGCTGTCGGCCTGGATCAACGAGATCGAGCGCGGCGACATCACGAGCCTGCTCGCGATCAGGGACGGCCAGGTGGTGGGCTGCGGCACCCTGGTGCGCGATCCGCACTCCTGGTCGCCGCATGTCGGCGAGATCCGGATGGTGGTGTCGCTCGACGTGCGCGGCCAGGGCGTCGGCCGGGCGCTGTCGCAGGAGACCTTCGCCATCGCGCTCGGCGCCGGGCTGGAGAAGTTCTCGGTGCAGATGACCGTCGACCAGCGGGCGGCGATCGCGCTGTTCGAAAGCCTCGGCTTCAAGGCGGAGGCCCTGCTGCGCGACCATGTCCGCGACGTCGAGGGCAAGACCCACGACATCGTCGTGCTCGGACACAACGTGGCTCAAGTTCGGGCACAGATGGAGGCATATGGGGTGCCTGGCGCGGTTGGCGGTGGTTAAATACCGTCGTCTGCCGGTTTCGCAGGCGATCTGCCGATTATTCAGGTTGTTCACGGGTTCGTGATATCGCGCTGCAACATCGATGTTGCGACGCACCATGGGGTGTGTCATAACACCGTTGCCCCGGGCCAATCCGGACGGGGTGAGCCCATAGCTCAAACCTGAGGATGGAGAGACCCCAATGACCACCGAAACCAATTCCGTGCTGAACAGCGTCAAGGAAGCCTTCGCGCCCGTCACCGAGGCGTTCACCAAGCTCCAGAACCTGGAAGTTCCGGAAGCCGCCCGTGAATTCGTGAAGAAGCAGGCCGAGGCCGCCAAGACCCGTGCCGCCGACGCGTATGCCGGCTCCGAGAAGGTGACCAACGTGATCGAGACCGCCGTTGCCGGTTCGGTGACCGAGGCCGCCAAGATCAGCCGCAACATCCAGCAGGCGATCTACCAGGACGCCGAGGCGTTCTTCGCCGGCATCGACAAGCTCGCGTCCGCCAAGTCGCTGAGCGAAGCCGCCCAGATCCAGTCGGACCTGGTCCGTGCGCGTGGCGAACTGTTCGTCTCGCGGGCGAAGGCCACGTCAGAGTATCTCGGCAAGCTCGTCAGCGACGGTGCGAAGACTGCGCAGGACAACTTCGCCAAGGTCTACGGCAAGACCGCCTGATCGCGCTTGCACTGACCAACTGCCCTTTTCGAAGGCCCGCCATTTCGCGGGCCTTCTTTTTTGCCCTCTCGGACGTCATCCCCGCGCAACGGCTTGCCGTTGTCGCTGGAGGTGCGAGCGGAGCGAGCCTCGAAGGATGGCCGCGAGCGACGGTGCTTGTGGCCATCCTTCGAGGCGCGCAAAGTGCGCGCACCTCAGGATGACGCCGGTGTGTGTGCCGTCCAGGTAGACTAGCGTACATTCGAAACCCCATGACCCTTCCCGCCGCCCTCATCTCAACGCCCGTCGATGCCGAACGCGCCGCCGAGCTGCGGCGCGTGAAATGGCTGGCGACCGGCGTGCTGGCGGCAACCCTCGTCATCTTCGTCGCATCGAAGGCGCTGCTGCCGGTGCATCCCGTGTTCGGCTTCATTGCGGCATTCGCCGAGGCCGCGACCATCGGCGGGCTCGCCGACTGGTATGCCGTCGTCGCCCTGTTCAAGCGGCCGCTCGGGCTGCCGATCCCGCACACGGCGATCATCCAGAGCAATCAGGGGCGCATTGCCGAGAAGCTCGGCGAATTCATCGAGAACAATTTCCTGGAATCCGGGCCGGTCGAGGCCAAGCTGCGCGAGATCGATTTCGGCAGCTTCATCGCCGACTGGCTGCGCGACCGCAAACGTTCGGAGGATCTTGCCCGCTTCGTGCTGCGGATGCTGCCCGAAGCGTTCGCGGCGACCGAGAGCTCCGGCCTGATGCAGTTCATCAGCCGCCGCATCTCGACCCAGATGCTCTCGATCGATCTCGCGCCGCTTGCCGCCGGCGCGCTGCGCGGCTTCGTGCAGGAGGGCAAGCATGGTGGCCTGCTCGACGACATCCTGCGCGTGCTGCACCAGACGCTGACGCAGAAGGAGACGATGGCTGTCATCCGCGACAAGGTTCGCGCGGAGATGCCGACCCTCCTAAAACTCTATCGTGCCGACAAGTTCGTGGTGAACCGGATCATCGCTTCGGCCACGAAATTCTTCGAGGAGGTGCGCAACGATCCGCAGCATCCGTTCCGCGGCGAGTTCGACCAGATGCTGCTGTCGTTCGTCGACCGGCTCGGCAGCGACAAGGCGTTCGCCGATCGGATCGATGGCCTCAAGCGCGATCTGATGGCGCGGCCGGAGCTCGCCAATCTCGGGCGCACGATCTGGGCCAACGTCAAGGATTTCATCGAACGCAGCGCCTCCGGCGAGTCGCAGGTGCTGCAGCATCAGCTGGCGCGGATGTTCGTCGAGGCCGGCGATGCGCTCGACGGCGACGCCGAGCTGCGCGCCGAAATCAACCAGGGCCTGGTCGCGATCCTGCGCACGGTCGTCGCCGAGCAGAAGAGCGGCGTCTCGAGCTTCATCGCCGATCAGATGAAGAGCTGGGACATGGAGCAACTGATTTCGCTGATCGAGGTCAATGTCGGCAAGGACCTGCAATACATCCGCTTCAACGGCTCGCTGATCGGCGGGCTTGCCGGCCTGGCGCTCTACACGCTGGAATACGTGCTGCGGCTGCTGTGACCGATTGGGCACGGGCGCCACATTAGTTGTGGCAAGTGTGACCTGGACCGCTTGCACCAAAGTGTCCGGTTCCCTAGCTTTTCAAGACAGATTGTTGCGTTGCGGAACGATTCCGCCGGGTTTGCGTCAACTCCATTGACCCATTCTCGTTGATTCCATTGCCGGCCGCCGAGACGTCAGGGGCCGTCCGAAGAGGAGTTGAAATGTCCGTTGCTGCGCAGACGCTACGCCCGCCGTCCAGGACGCTGATGTTCCTGGAAGGCCGCGCCATTCACGAGCTCGGTGCCTTTCTTGGCGCATTGCCGCTGCTGAGCCTTGCGCCGCGCGGCGACGGGCATCCGGTGCTGGTGCTGCCCGGATTGATCGCCTCCGACATGTCCACGCGTCCGCTGCGGGACTTCCTCAAGAGCAAGGGCTACGCCGTCAGCGGCTGGCGCCAGGGCCGCAACCTCGGGCTTCGTTCCGGCGTGCAGGACGGCATGGTCGATCTGCTGCAGGAGATGAATGAGACCAGCGGCCGCAGGGTCTCGCTGGTCGGCTGGAGCCTGGGCGGCCTCTATGCGCGCCAGCTCGCCAAGATGATGCCGGATCGCGTGCGCCAGGTGATCACCCTCGGCAGCCCGTTTGCCGCGGGTCCGAAGTCGACCAACGCCTGGCGCGTCTACGAGATGGCCAGCGGGCGCCGCGCCGACGAAGAGGATTCGCGTTTCGGCGGCTCGCTCGCCAGTGCGCCGCCGGTACCGACCACCGCGATCTTCAGCCGCACCGACGGCGTCTGCGCCTGGCAGGGCTGCCGCGAGCAGAATTCGTCGATGACCGACAGCATCGAGGTCGAGAGCAGCCATTGCGGCATGGGCCATCACCCGGCCGTCGTCTACGCGGTGGCCGATCGCCTCGCGCAGAAGGACGGCGAGTGGGCGCCGTTCGATCGCAGCGGCTGGCGCAGCTTGGTCTATCCGAATCCGAATCGCTAGGTCTTGCGAAGGTCTCTCTTCACCTCGCCCCGCTTGCGGGGAGAGGTTGGATTGCGAAGCAATCCGGGTGAGGGGGACTCTCCACGTATCGTCTGTCACCGCATTTGCGGAAGCGGCCCCTCACCCCAACCCTCTAAGAGCGAGCTTCGCTCGTCTCGACCCCGCAAGAGCGGGGCGAGGGGGCGGTAACGCCTCCCGCGCGTCGGCATTTCTTTGAATCGACAAAACGCGCTATGCGTTGAGGCATGCCACAGCCGCTTGCCCGCATCGTCGATCAGCTGAAGCGCGAGCCGTCGCGCACGGGGTCGATCGTCATCACCGTGTTCGGCGATGCCATCGTGCCGCGCGGCGGCGCGGTGTGGCTCGGCACGCTGCTGGAATTCTTCAAGTCGCTCGACATCGACGGCAACGTGGTGCGCACCGCGATGTCGCGGCTCGCCGCCGACGGCTGGCTCGAGCGCAGCAAGCTCGGCCGCAACAGCTTTTATCGCTTGAACGCCAAGGGCCGGCAGACCTTCGACACCGCGACGCGCCACATCTACGATCCGCCGCCATCGGACTGGACCGGGCGCTTCGAGCTGCTGCTGATCGGCAATGCCGAGGATCGCGACGTCGCACGCGAGGCGCTGAAGAATGCCGGCTTCGGCAGCCCGCTGCCCGGCGTGTGGGTCGCGCCGTCAGGCGTGCCGATCCCGGGCGAGGCGTCGCGCGCGATCCGTCTCGAAGTCTCTGCGGAAGACGACAGCGGACGCCGGCTGCTCAGCGAGAGCTGGCCGCTCGATCGCACTGCGGACGCCTATCTGAAATTCATGAAAACGTTCGAGCCGCTGCACGGCTGGATCGTCAGGGGCGCGACGCTGAGCGACGCCGACGCCTTCACCGCGCGCATCCTGTTGATCCATCACTACCGCCGGGTCGTGCTGCGCGATCCGCTGCTGCCGTATCAGCTGCTGCCGAAGGATTGGCCGGGCAGGGCGGCGCGCAAGCTCTGCGGCGAGATCTATCGCGGGCTGCTTCCGCTGTCGGAACAATGGCTTGACGACAATGCAACCAACGAGGACGGGCCGCTGCCGAAGCCCAATGGGGCGGTGGCGCGCCGTTTCGAGGACGCCTGAATATATTACAAAAACGTCTTGCATTTTGATATTTGTGTTATATATTCCTGCCTAACAACACACTGGGAGGTCGGCCATGTATACGCAGGCGCTCAACTCATCCGATGGCGACGATCGCGGCGTCGAGGATGTTGCCCGTGCCAGCCAGTTCCAGGCCCGCATCGATGCCGACGAGCGCATCGAGCCGAACGACTGGATGCCTGCCGCCTATCGCAAGACGCTGACCCGGCAGATTTCCCAGCACGCCCATTCCGAGATCGTCGGCATGCTGCCCGAAGGCAACTGGATCACCCGCGCGCCATCGCTACGCCGCAAGGCCGCGCTGCTCGCCAAGGTGCAGGACGAATGCGGCCACGGACTCTATCTCTATGCCGCGGCCGAGACGCTCGGCACCTCGCGCGAGGAGCTGGTCGACGCGATGCTCTCGGGCAAGGCGAAATACTCCTCGATCTTCAATTACCCGACCCTGACCTGGGCCGATATCGGCACCATCGGCTGGCTGGTCGACGGCGCCGCGATCATGAATCAGATCCCGCTGTGCCGCTGCTCCTACGGCCCCTATGCGCGCGCGATGATCCGCGTCTGCAAGGAAGAGTCGTTCCACCAGCGCCAGGGTTTCGAGATCATGGTGACGCTGTGCCGCGGCACCGCGGAGCAGAAGGCGATGGCGCAGAACGCGCTCGATCGCTGGTGGTGGCCGGTGCTGATGATGTTCGGCCCGCCGGACCAGGTCAGCCAGCACAGCGACACCTCGACCAAGTGGAAGATCAAGCGCTTCTCCAATGACGAGCTGCGCCAGAAATTCATCGATGCCACCGTGCCGCAGGCCGAATTCCTTGGGCTGACGATTCCCGATCCCGGCATGAAGCAGAACGAGAACGGCAATTGGGTGCACAGCCCGATCGACTGGGACGAGTTCAAGCAGGTGCTGGCCGGCAACGGCCCGTGCAACCGCGATCGTCTCGCCGCCCGCCGCAAGGCGCATGACGAGGGCGCCTGGGTGCGCGAGGCCGCGATGGCCTATGCCGAGAAGCGCAAGAGCCGCCAGCTCGCGCAAGCCGCCGAATAAGGGAGCGCTCAAGATGGCCACGCCGAACACCCCGCTCTGGGAAGTCTTCATCCGCAGCCGCAACGGCCTTGCCCACAAGCATGTCGGCTCGCTGCACGCGGCCGACTCGACGCTCGCCCTGCAGGCCGCGCGCGACATCTACACCCGCCGCGGCGAGGGGCTGTCGATCTGGGTGGTGCCGTCGAGCGCGATCACCGCGTCCGATCCGTCCGAGAAGGGCATGATGTTCGAGCCGGCGGAGTCCAAGATCTATCGCCATCCGACCTTCTACGACGTCCCCGACGAAGTCGGGCATATGTGACATCGCATTCGTCGCGTCATTGCGAGCGAAGCGAAGCAATCCATCGGACCGCAAGGCAAGAAGCAAGCATGGATTGCTTCGTCGCTTCGCTCCTCGCAATGACGGCCCAACAGCGAGTTGATTAGATGGCTACCGCCAATATCGAAGTCTCCGAAACGCCGCTGGTGCTCTACGCGCTGCGCCGCGCCGACGATGCGCTGATCCTCGGCCATCGGCTGTCCGAATGGTGCGGCCATGCGCCGGCGATGGAAGAGGACATGGCGCTCGCCAATATGGGTCTCGACCTGCTTGGCCAGGCCCGCGAGCTCTACACCTATGCGGCCAAGGTCGAGGGCCGCGGCAATGACGAGGACAAGTTCGCTTATCTGCGCGACGTCCGGCAGTATCGCAATCTGCTGCTGGTCGAGCAGCCGAACGGCGACTTTGCCCGCACCATGGTGCGGCAGTTCTTCTACGCCGCGTTCGCCGATCTCTACTGGCGCGCGATGATGTCCTCCTCCGACCCGACGCTTGCCGCGATCGCGGCGAAGTCGGAGAAGGAGAGCGCCTATCATGTCAGGCATTCGTCGGAATGGATCGTCCGTCTCGGCGACGGCACCGCGGAGAGCCATCGCCGCGCGCAGAATGCGATCGACGATCTCTGGGCCTATACCGGCGAGATGTTCGCGGTCGACGACGGCGAGCGCGGCCTGATCGACGCCGGCATCGCGATCGATCCTGCCACGCTCAAGCCGCGCTGGCTGAAGACGGTCACCGGCATCGTCAACGAGGCGACGCTGTCGCTGCCAGCGGGCGACTGGATGCAGCAGGGCGGCCGCAGCGGCAGCCACAGCGAGCATCTCGGCCATCTCCTCAGCGAGTTGCAGTCGATGCAGCGGACCTTTCCGGGGGCAACATGGTGACGGTTGCGCTCAGCGATGCCGATCTGCGCCGGCGCGCCTGGCACGCGGCCGCGCAGGTGGTCGATCCCGAAATCCCGGTGCTGACCATCGCCGATCTCGGCGTGTTGCGCGATGTCGCGGTCCACGATGGCCATGTCGAGGTCGCGATCACGCCGACCTATTCCGGCTGTCCCGCCATGAACATGATCGCGCTCGAGATCGAGCTTGCGCTGGAGCGCGAGGGCATTCACCGGCCGAAGGTCCGCACCGTGCTGTCGCCGGCCTGGACCACCGACTGGATGAGCGAGGACGGCCGCCGCAAGCTCAGGGAATACGGCATCGCGCCGCCGCTGCCGGGCTCCTCGCGCCGCGCGCTGTTCGGCGAGCAACAGGTCGCGTGCCCGCAATGCGGCTCTGGCGATACCGAGCTGCTGTCCGAATTCGGCTCGACCTCCTGCAAGGCGCTGTGGCGTTGCAAGAGCTGCCGTGAACCCTTCGATTACTTCAAGTGTCATTGACCATGTCGACACCACGCTTCCACCGTCTGTCCGTCAGCGATCTGCGCCGCGAGGCGTCGGACGCGATCTCGATGACCTTTGCGATCCCCGACGATCTGCAAGGCGACTACCGCTTCACGCCCGGCCAGTATCTGACGCTGCGCACCACGATGGACGGCGAGGAGGTTCGCCGCTCTTATTCGATCTGCTCCGGCCCCGACGACGGCGAGCTGCGCATCGCGGTGAAGAAGGTCGACGGCGGCGCGTTCTCGAATTGGGCCGCCGACGAATTGAAGGCTGGCGACGAGCTCGACGTGATGACGCCGACCGGCCGCTTCGGCGTCGCGCACGCGCCCGGCGAGGCGCGGACCTATGCCGGTTTCGCCGCCGGCAGCGGCATCACGCCGATCCTCTCCATCATCAAGGGCGTGCTGGCGCGCGAGCCGGACAGCCGCTTCTTCCTGTTCTACGGCAACCGTTCGACCGAAGGCGTCATGTTCCGCGAGGCGCTGGAGGAGCTGAAGGACCGCTTCATGCAGCGGCTGTCGGTGTTCCATGTCATCTCCGGCGAGGAGCAGGACATTCCGATCCTGCACGGCCGGCTCGACGGCGAGAAAGTACGTGTGCTGCTGCGCTCGCTGGTGCCGGCCGAAACGGTCGATCACGTCTTCGTCTGCGGCCCGGCGGCGATGAGCGAGACCATCGAGGCGACCTGCCGCGAGATCGGCATCGCCGACGAGCGCATCCATGTCGAACGCTTCGTGTCGGAATTCGGCGGCAAGCCGCGGGCGAAGGTCGTCGTTCCCGCCGGCGCGCCGCCGAAGGCGATCGCCGGACTGATCATCGACGGCAAGCGCCGCGAGGTCCCGGTGGCCGACGGCGAGTCGATCCTCGACGCCGCGCTGCGCGCCGGCATGGACCTGCCGTTCGCCTGCAAGGGCGGCATGTGCTCGACCTGCCGCGCCAAGCTGGTCGAAGGCGAGGCGCCGATGGATCTGAATTATTCGCTGGAGCCGTGGGAGCTGAAGGCGGGGTTCATCCTCACCTGCCAGGCCAAGCCGTGCTCGGAAAAGGTCGTGGTCGATTACGACCACGTGTGACTTTTGATCGTCATTCCGGGGCGATGCGCAGCATCGAACCCGGAATCTCGAGATTCCGGGTCTGGTCCTTCGGACCATCCCGGAATGACGGAAGTAGTGTTGACGTCGCAGGCACTGCACTGAAGATTTGACACCGAGAGGCCCGCAGCAGATGGGCCCGCGCACAGGGAGTTCGATGTGAACGTGAAGGCCACGCTATCGCCCGAGGATATCGCCCGCGCCTGTGCGGATGCGATGTGGAAGGAAGACGACGCCAGCAAGGGCCTCGGCATGGAGCTCGTCGAGATCAAGCCGGGGCAGGCGGTGATGGCGATGACGGTGCAGCCGCACATGGTCAACGGCCAGCGTATCTGCCATGGCGGTTACATCTTCACGCTCGCGGATTCCGCGTTCGCCTTTGCCTGCAACAGCCATAACGATCGCGCGGTGGCGGCGCAGGGCAATGTCACCTTCATCCGGCCCGGCAAGCTCGGCGATCGCCTGGTGGCGACCGCGCGCGAGATCTCGCGCAGTGGCCGCTCGGGAATCTACGACGTGCGCGTCACCGCCGGCGACAGCGTGATTGCCGAATTCCGCGGACATTCGCGGGTGATAGCCGGCACATGGCTGCCGGATTCAGACATCAAGGCATAAGGCTTCAGGGGAAACGTCGATGGCAACGGCAAAGCTCAGGGTTGGGGACAGCGGTTATCACGCCGAGCTCGATGCGGCTGAACGCGCCTCGCGCGACGAGATCATGGCGTTGCAGACCAAGCGGCTGGCCTGGTCGCTCAAGCATGCCTACGACAATGTCGCGCATTACAAGAAGAGTTTTGACGCGGCGGGCGTGCACCCCACAGACTTCAAGCAGCTTCCCGACCTCGGAAAATTTCCCTTCACGGTGAAGACCGATCTGCGCGACAACTATCCCTTCAACATGTTCGCGGTGCCGCGCGAACAGCTGGTGCGGGTCCACGCCTCCTCGGGCACGACCGGCAAGCCGATCGTCGTCGGCTACACCAGGGCCGATATTGACACGTGGGCGGACGTGATGGCGCGCTCGATCCGCGCCGCCGGCGGCCGCACCGGCATGCTGATGCACAATGCCTATGGCTATGGCCTGTTCACCGGCGGCCTCGGCGCGCATTACGGCGCCGAGCGGCTCGGCTGCACCGTGGTGCCGATCTCCGGCGGCATGACCGAGCGGCAGGTGCAGATCATCAACGACTTCAGGCCCGATATCATCACGGTGACGCCGAGCTACATGCTCGCGATCCTCGACGAGTTCAAGCGGCAGGGCCTCGACCCGCGCAAATCGTCGCTGAAATTCGGCATCTTCGGCGCCGAGCCCTGGACCAATGCGATGCGCGTCGAGATCGAGCAGGCCTTCGACATGGACGCGACCGACATCTACGGCCTCTCGGAGGTGATCGGCCCCGGCGTCGCGCAGGAATGCGTGGAGACCAAGGACGGCCTGCACATCTGGGAGGATCACTTCTATCCCGAGGTGATCGATCCCCTGACCGGCAAGGTGCTGCCCGACGGCGAGAAGGGCGAACTGGTGTTCACCTCGCTGACCAAGGAAGCGTTCCCGATCATCCGCTACCGCACCCGTGACCTGACGCGGCTGTTGCCCGGCACGGCGCGGCCCGGCATGCGGCGGATGGAGAAGGTGACCGGCCGCTCCGACGACATGATCATCCTGCGCGGCGTCAACGTGTTCCCGACCCAGATCGAGGAAGCGCTGCTGGCGACCGACTGGTGCGGCGGTCACTTTGTTATAGAACTCACCCGCGAGGGCCGCATGGACGAGATGACGGTGCTCGCCGAAGCCCGGCCCGAGAGCTGGGACGGTGCAGGGCTCGTCGCGCACGCCGAGAAGGTCTCCGCCTTCATCAAGAACACGATCGGCATCTCCACCCGCGTCCGCGTCGTCGCGCCCGAGACACTGGAGCGTTCGCTCGGCAAGGCGAAACGTGTTTACGACAAGCGGCCGAAAGAATAGCCTTTCGCCAGCAATGCGGGAGGGCGCGGGGTTTCCATGGCCGACACCAACGAAGCAACCGCTGCGGAGATCGTGGCCGATATCCGCGAGCGGAAGGTAACGGCGGTCAGCGTCGTCGAGGCCGCGCTCGATCGCGCGGAGCGGCTCAAGCACCTCAACGCCTTCATCGTGCTGAACCGCGACGGCGCGCTCGCCGCGGCGCGCGAGGTCGATGCCGGAAAGCGGACCGGCGCGCTGGCCGGGCTCCCTATCGTCGTCAAGGACAACATCAACACGTCGGACTTGCCGACATCGGGCGGCACGCCGGCGCTGCAATACGCACGGCCTGCGCGCAATGCGCCGTCGCTGCAAAAGCTGCTCGACGCGGGGGCCGTGGTCATCGGCAAGACCAATCTGCACGAGCTCGCCTTCGGCATCACCAGCACCAATCTCGCTCCGTTCGCGGGCCCGGTTAGAAATCCATACGACGTGACTCGGATTCCGGGCGGATCGTCCGGCGGAACGTCGGCGGCGATCGCCGCGCGGATCGCGACCTGTGGCCTCGGCTCGGACACCGGTGGCTCGACCCGCGTGCCCGCGGCGCTGACTGGGACCGTTGGCCTCAGGCCTTCGGTCGGCAATGGCGGCGCCGAGCGGCGCTACCACGACGACAACCAGGTGGTTCCGATCAGCCATACCCGCGACACCGTCGGCCCGATGGGACGTACGGTTGCCGACGTCGCGTTGCTCGATGCGGTGATCACGGGCACGACGCCGGCCGCAGCCATTCCGCTGCACGGCGTGCGCCTCGGCATTCCCGCCTGTTTCTGGAGCGGCCTCGATCGCGCTGTCGAGGCCGTCGCCCGCGCGGCCTGCGCCAGGCTCACGGCGGCCGGCGCGGTGCTGGTCGATGTCGATATGCCCGATGTGTTCGAGCAGAATGGCAAGGTGTCGTTCGTGGTCGCGCTGCATGAACCGATCGCCGATATCCCGGCCTGGCTCGCCGCTTCCGGGATCGAGGGGATTACGCTGTCCGACATCGCGGCCGCCGTCGCCAGTCCCGACGTGGTCGGCGCATTCGGTGCCATCACGGCGGATGCCTTTGGGCCGGCCTATGACGATGCGATCAAGGTGCAGCGGCCGGCGCTGCAGGCGATCTATGCCGCGTATATCGCCGGCAACAGGCTGGATGCCATCCTGTTTCCGACCACGATCGCGCCTGCACTCGTGATCGACGAGAAGACCGGGTCCGGCGAGATGTCGGTCAATGGCGGCGAGCCGGTGCCGACCTTCGGCACCATGATCCGCAACACCGATCCCGGCAGCAATGCGGGCCTGCCCGGGCTGTCGCTGTATGCCGGCATGACGCCAGACGGCCTGCCGGTCGGGCTCGAGCTCGACGGTCCGGTCGGCAGCGATGCCAGGCTGCTCGGCCTCGGCCTGTCGATCGAAGCGATCCTCGGCACGGCCCCGCCGCCGAAGCTCTGAGTAACAAGCCCCTTGAATTGATCGGTCAGTCGATTAGTCATGGCGTGAGCCGTTTGGCCGCCACGATGCGCGCCTTGCGGAGCGCGCTTCACGACCAAGACTGGACTGCTCATGCCGCCGGCCCCGCCAGCAAATCGTCATCCTGTCGATGCCCGTTGCGTTCGCCTGCTGACGAAGGCGGAGAACACGGCGGCGGTCGCGCCTGTTGTGGAGACCCATGCACTGTCGTGCGGCGACAACGACGTCCTGATCGAGGTGAAGGCCGCCGCGGTCAATCCGTCCGACGTCAAGGCCGCCACCGGGCTGATGCCCTATGCCGTATTCCCGCGGACCTCGGGGCGCGACTACGCCGGTGTCGTGATCGACGGTCCGTCAGGCATGATCGGGCGCGAGGTGTTCGGCTCGTCCGGTGATCTCGGCATCCGCCGCGACGGCACCCACGCCACGCACCTGGTGGTCGAGCAAGATGCGGTGGTGGAAAAACCCGCCGGCATCTCCTGGGACGAAGCTGCCGGGATCGGCGTGCCCTTCGTCACCGCGATGGAAGGCCTGCGCCGCGCCGGTCTGCCGAAGGCGGGTGAGACCGTGCTTGTCATGGGCGTCAACGGCAAGGTCGGCCAGGCCGCGGTGCAGATTGCAAGCTGGCACGGCGCACGCGTGATCGGCGTGGTGCGTAAAAGCGAGCCCTATGAGGGTCACAGCAATTCGCCGGTCGAGGTGATCGACGCCTCCACAACCGACGTCGCCGCGCGGGTGCGCGAGCTGACTGGCGGCAAGGGCGCCGACATCGTCTACAACACGGTCGGCGATCCCTATTTCCAGGCCGCACACAAGTCGCTGGCGCTGCGCGGCCGGCAGATACTGATCGCCGCGGTCGACCGCATCGTGCAGTTCAACATCCTCGAATTCTATCGCGGCCAGCACACCTATGTCGGCATCGACACGCTTGCGCTGTCGTCGGTTGCCACCGGCGAGGTGCTGCGCGAGCTCGCGCCGGGTTTTGCCGGCGGGCATCTGAAGCCGTTTCCGATCAAGCCGAGCGCGATCTATCCGCTGGAACAGGCCAAGGCGGCGTTTGTTGCCGTGGCAGGCTCGTCGCGCGACCGCGTGATATTGCGACCGTAATCCACCGTCATTGCGAGGAGTGAAACGACGAAGCAATCCATTCTCTCCCGTGTGATAGTATGGATTGTTTCGCTCGCAATGACTTAGGCAATTGAAGGATTGTTATGGACCCCGCAACGATCGTCATCCTCGCTGCCCTGATCATCGGCCTGATCTATGGCTCGGTCGGTCTCGTCAGCGGCTTCTGCATGATGAGCGGCCTGCGCGGCTGGTGGGCGGACGGCGACGGCCGGCTGGCGCGCACCTACGCGCTGGCGATGGGGGTTGCGATCGCGGCCTCGCAGCTGCTGGCGGCGGCGGGCCTCGTCGATCTCGGCAAGTCGATCTATCTGCAACCGTCGTTCTCGGCGCCGGTGATGTTCCTCGGCGGGCTCCTGTTCGGCTACGGCATGGTGCTGTCGAACGGCTGCGGCTCGCGGGCGCTGGTGCTGCTCGGGCGCGGCAACCTGCGCTCCTTCGTGGTCGTGATCGTGCTCGGCATCTTTGCCGAGATGACGCTGAAGGGCCTGATCGCGCCGCTGCGGATCGCGATGGTGCAGGCGTCGCAGGCCACGGTGTCAGCCAACTCGGTGCCGGCGCTGCTGGCGGGCGCCGGCCTCGGCGCGGTGCCGGCGCGGATGTTGGCGGCCTCGGTGCTCGCGGCCGTCCTGATCATCTTCGCCTTTGCCCATGCCCCATTCCGCAAGTCGCCGGGCCAGATCGCGGCCGGCTTGATCGTCGGCCTGCTGGTGGCTGGCGGCTGGTACGCGACCGGTTATCTCGGCGCCGATGATTTCAATCCGGTGCCGGTGACGTCGCTCACCTTCATCGCGCCGATCGCCGACGCGCTGCAATATGTGATGCTGTCGACCGGCTCGACGCTCAATTTCGGCATCGCCACCGTGTTCGGCGTGTTCGCCGGCAGCCTGGTCACGGCGCTCGCCACCGGGCGCTTCCAGCTCGAAGGCTACCGCTCGCCGCAGCACATGCTGCGCTCGGCAAGCGGCGCCGCGCTGATGGGCGCGGGCGGCGTGATGGCGTTCGGCTGCTCGGTCGGGCAGGGGCTGACCGGACTGTCGACGCTGTCGCTGTCGTCCTTCATCGCGATCGCCGGCATCATGCTCGGCACCGGCGCCGGTCTGCGCGGCGCGCTGCGGGTCAGGCCGCTCGCGACGGCTTGAAGTTCTTGTTTGAGCATGATCTCCGCGCAAACGCGTTGCGGCAGCGCAGTATGCCGCGATGGGTCAGGAGCGGGCTTGTCTCTTCGGCGGGGCCGGCTGGTCTTCTTGCATTGTCTCTGCGGTCTCACTAGGGTGAATAAGGTTCCTGACCTCGCAGGGGGATTACCGTGCAATGCATCACGCCTGCGGCGCTATGTGGCGCGCTTCTCGCTTCGACGGTCGCACTTGCGCAGGAGAAGCATATCGTTGCGTTCGAAGCACCAGCGAGCGGCAACAAGTACACCCAGCAGCACATCCTCGAAGTAGGCGACGTGCCTGAGCACAAGCTGCGGCTGTTCGAGTTGGTGCGCAGCTACGGCGGCAAAGACCAGACAATTGAGAACGTCGTCCTCAAGGAGGCCGTTATCCGTGGCACCAGCGATCTGACCGACTTCAATGGGCTCGGCCGCAGCTATGTCGAATATAGGATGGAGAACGGCGACAAGATTTTTGCACGCGGATTCTTCCTTAACCACAAGCTGCCAAGTAGCGAGCGCCTGAAAAACCTCACGGAGTTGGATATCACGGGCGGTACCGGTAAATTCCGCGGCATTCGCGGCGTCGTGCGGGCTGAAACGGTTGCCGACTACAAGGCGTTCAACCAGAACCGGACCGAGTTCGAATACTGGTTCGAGAAGTAGCCGCATATTTTGCTCTGTGGCGACACGCTAGGACTAGGCCCGCGAGGGCGCGTCCGCGAGCGAGCTCAGTGCGATCCCGCCGACGATCAGCGCCGCGGCGATCGCGAGCGATAGATCGATCGGCTCGCCGACCGGCTTGCGCGGCGCGCTGCGGGTCGGGCCGCTCGCAGCGGCCTAGGACCGATCGACATTCAGGATTCCCAAGCGGTTTGATCGCTGATTCATAGAGTTCCGTGATTCGAGACACGGAGCAGATGGTGGCGGCGAAACGATATGAGCTGACGGAGGCGCAATGGGCGAGGGTTGCGCCACTGCTGCCGGGGAAAGCTGGCGACCCGGGACGGACGGCTGCGGACAATCGACTGTTCGTCAACGGATGTTTGTGGGTCTTGCGATCGGGCGCACACTGGAGCGACCTGCCGGAACGGTACGGCAAGTGGAAAACGGTGCATCAGCGCTTCAGCCGCTGGTGCCATGCCGGCGTCTGGGAGCGCGTGTTCGCTGCTCTGACCGCCGATCGCGACAACCAGTATCTGATGATCGACAGCACCATCGTTCGCGCCCACCAGCAGGCGACGAGCGGAAAAGGGGGGCCAAAGATCAGGCGCTGGGGCGTTCCCGAGGCGGACTGACCACCAAGATCCACATGCTGGCTGATGCGCTCGGCCGTCCGCTCCGCTTCATCGTCACGGCTGGGCAAGTTAATGACATCACCCAGGCGCCCGCACTGCTCCACGGCCAGAGCGGCGATGCCGTGCTCGCCGACAAGGCCTATGACAGCAACGCCTTGCGTGCGATCATCGCGGAAATCGGCGCAACGGCGGTGATCCCGTCAAACCGCACCCGCAGGATCATCATTCCGCACGACGCCGACGCCTACAAACAGCGCAACCGCATCGAGCGCTGCTTTTGCCAGCTCAAACACTTCCGACGCTTGGCAACCCGTTATGACAGGCGATCTGGCAACTTTACTGGCTTCATCCATCTCGCAGCCGCAATGATCTGGATGCAATGAATGTCGATCGGCCCTAGGGTGTGTACTCATGGACGCTCCTGACCGGCTCATGCATTTTCGTTGGTCTCGCTGTGACGGCGTTTTGCATTGGACAAGCTGCCAGGCGACGCTTCCCAAAGACCTATGCTGTCGTTGACAAAATGCTGTACAGCATCGACCTAATTTTGATAGCGGGCTTTTTTGTACTGCTTTACGTCACGCGGTGAAGACCGCAGTCATCCTTCAAGCATAGCGATGTCGCCTTCTGGCCCTTAGCTGAAGGTCCAGCCGTCCATCAGCACGTCAGCCTATTTGTGCGGAGCGGAAGTGGCCGGGTTAGGGCGCGGTGGGTGGCTTGTGACCCGGAGCGGATGTCGGGTCGATCGTGTCTAATTTTTCATGCCCCAATCAGAAATGCTTAGTGTCTATGTGCTAATCTAGCTGCATGAATTGGCTCGCACTTCTACTCTTTATCGGCCCATTGTTGTACTTCCTCCTTCGTGCCAAGCGCAGCCACGAACGATCGCTGGAACTTAAGCCGACGGGGCTATACCGCTCTCCGCTGTCCCGTGCATGGATTGCAATTCTCGTTGCAATCCTCGTGCTCTTGTTCGGTCCAGCATATCTGCCTCACCATCGTTGGGCTCTCATCGCGTATCTCGTCGCGTGGGCCGTTGTGCTTGTCGCGGCCTTCTTCGTGCGGCGCGCCCTGAAATGGCGCTACCCGATCTGAGACGATGACTTCTGCTAGTGGCCCGAAGCAGCGGAGCAGGCATTGTGCCCCGAAGCTGACATGAACTGGAGTATCGGTTTAGCGCTCGTCGCCATTTTCGCGACGTTGCCGGTGCAGACGCGGGCGAATGTAGCAGCGCAGAACGAAGAACCCCCAGAACCCACAAAGCCCTAGCACGACCATCAAACTGGACCTGAAAAACGCAAACCCAAAAAGGTAGGGTTCAGCAGCATGCGTTACATCGCGGTAGCGAGTGGCGATTTGCCCTGTCTCATACCACTTCAGCAATGACCAGCCACCGATGGTAAGGAACGTTACGCTGATCACCAGCAAGAGGAGGTGCGCTAGGAGTTCCCTGGCCTTAGCAGGCAAAAGGGAAACTATGGTTCGTCCTTCCGCTAGCAGCCTTGCGTGTAGCGACCCTGTGATGAGCGCGGCGAAGGCTGGTACGAACAGGAGGACGGCAACGTAGTACAGGCCGAAGAAGTCAGGATTGATGGGAGGAAAAACATGGTGGCCAACAAGTACCAGTGCCAGCCTCCCAAAAAGGACAACGCCCCATGCAAGCACAAAGCAAAGCAAGATGCTTAAGGCGGTGCCAGCCAAACCGTCCCGAGGCCGGGCAATCCACGTGCCGACCTTTCGGGCTGGTAGAAAGAGCATTGCAAATGCTATCGCCCAAAGGAAAGCGAGAACAGCGAGTTTATCCATATAAAAATCATGAGCGTCGGTGGTTAAAGAAAGCATACTCGCGTTAGTTGAAGTGCTGCGACCAAACGTCCTTTGAGGCGCCTGACATTTCACATTGAGTGTGGCGCGCTTGGTCTCCTTCTGGCCCAAGGCCGACATGCAGCCATGTCGGTTTGACGTCAACTTCCGAGACCGAAGCGGACGTGACAAATCTATGAGTACAGGCTCTCATTACGCCCGCGCCGGCACATCCGCGAGCGAGCTCAGTGCGATGCCGCCGACGATCAGCGCCGCGGCGATCGCGAGCGATAGATCGATCGGCTCGCCGAGCAGCAATGCTGCGGTCACGATGCCGACGATCGGCGTCGCTGTCGTGCCGAGCGAGGTCGTTAGCGCCGGCAGGCTCTTGTTGACCATGGACATCGCCCAATAGGCCAGCGCCGTTCCGATGAAGCCGGAATAGAGAAACAGCAGCACGAGGTGCGGCGACCATGTCACCGTGGGCACGCCCTCGGTGACCAGCGCCGTCATGGTCAGCACCACCGTCGCGACCAGCACCTGCCAGAGCAAGAGCTGCAGCGGCGTCGCGATCCAGCGGTGCGAGCGGATGTAGATGATGTTCGCGGCCCAGCAGATCGCGGCGATGATGATCATGCCGGCGCCGGCGATGACATGCAGATTGCTCCAGTCCAGCGATGCCGGGTTGAGGATCACGCAGAGGCCGGCAAGCCCCAACGCGACCCCGACGAGCTTGAGCGCGCCGAGCCGTTCGGTTCGTGCGGCGCCCGCTGCCAGCGCGACCCAGAGCGGCGTGGTGTAGCCGAGCACGACACCCTTGCTCGCCGGCAGGTAGCGCAGGCCGGCGGCGACCAATGTCGAGAAGAACGTCATGTGCAACAGCGCGACGCTGAGCACGACGGGGACGTCGGCGATCCGTGGAATGATCAGATTGCCGCTGGCGCGCAGGATCACCAAGAGGGCGACCAGGGCGACCCAGCTGCGGATCGATGCGGTCCACAGTGGCGGCACTGCCTCGACCAGTGATTTCGTCACCGACCAGTTGATGCCCCAGGCCAGCACGACGACGATGAACAGGGCGGCGGCTTTGGCAGGGGATAGCGATGGGCTCACGGGCGGCATCCTTGCAGGCGATATCGCTTCTGAATAGGATCACGCTGGCTCTCTCGAAAGAGCCAGATTTGACAGATACGAGGAGCCAGATTGATCCTTGCCGAATTGCTCGCGTTGAAGCGTGCCGACGATGTCGGGCTGACCGCGCAGCTGACGGGGCAGCTGCGTGGGCTGATGGCGGGCGGCCGGATCCGGAGCGGGGCCGTGCTGCCGTCGAGCCGCACGCTCGCGGCCGAGCTCGACGTGTCGCGCAACACGGTCACGCATGCCTACGAGCAACTGGCAGCCGAGGGGTATCTGCGCGTTGCCGCGCGGCGACGGCCGGTAGTCACGGACGATATCGAGGCGCGCTTCGCCAAGCCTGTGCCCGCGCCACGGCGCGATGCCGCCCGCAAGCCTCTGCTATCGCCCTGGGCCTTGCAGCTCTCCGAAACGGATTGGCCGTTGTCCTACCAGGCCGACTTCCGGCCGCTGCGTCCCGGGCTTGCTGATGCGCGCGAGTTTCCGCACGAGATCTGGGCGCGCTGCCTGCGCCGTAGCGCGCTGCGCCGCCGCTTCAACGACCAGACCGTGATCAACCGGCCCGGTCTGCGCGAGGCCTTGCGCGACTATCTCGAAGTCAGCCGCGGCGTGCGCGCCGAGGCCGATCAGATCCTGATCCTGCCGACCGCGCAGGCGGCGCTGACGCTGATCGCCGCGACCACCATCGTGGCCGGCGATGCGGTGTGGACCGAGGACCCCGGCTATCCCGGCGCCGCGGCGGCGTTTCGCGCGGCCGGCGCCGCCGTCGTCGGGCTCAGGCTCGATCAATGGGGCATGATGCGGACGCGCGCGACGCGCGCGCCGAAGCTGATCTTCACGACGCCGTCGCATCAGCACCCGACCGGGCGGGTGATGCCGGTGGCGCGCCGCACCGAGCTGCTGGCGGCGGCCGAGCCCGGCAAGACCTGGATCGTCGAGGACGATTACGACGGCGAGTTTCACTATGACAGCCGCCCGATGCCGGCCTTGCAGGGGCTCGATCGCGAGGGACGCGTGCTCTATCTCGGCACCTTCGCCAAGGCGATGACCGCCGATATCCGCATCGGCTATCTGGTGGTGCCGCCACAGCTGGCGCAGACGATGGAGATCGCACAGCGCCATCTCGGGCTGATCGCCTCCGTGCATGTCCAGGAGGCGCTGGCCGGCTTCATGGCCGACGGGCATTTCCTGGCGCATGTCCGGCGGATGCGGCGCATCTATCGCGCGCGCCGGGACCACCTCGCGGCCGCGCTGGCGCGGCAGCTCGATCAGGTGCTTGTGGCCGAAGTCCCGCCGGGCGGGATGCAGTTGATCGCGCGGTTCAAGGATGGCGCCGCGGACCAGAGCGCCGTGACGCGGGTGGTTGCCGCCGGCGTCGAGCTGCGCGCGTTGTCGAGCCTCGCGCTGGAGCGGCCGCACGACCACGGCCTGCTGCTCGGCTTCGCCGCCTGGCGCGAGAACGAGATCGGCGCCGCGGTCCGGATCATGGCGAATTGCCTGACGGGGAAGCGTGCGGCGCGCGGGTAGAGCGGCGCTCACATGATTTCGGAATAATAGAAAGATATCCCTGTGTTGGCCGACGTGTCAAGTCACCTTGTCGAACGCCCGGATGGCCGGCTACTTTGCATGGGGTTGTTTTCGATATTTTTGGGCGCGCCCCTGCAACGGGCCGCGTCGCAGGCTTACTCTGCCGCCTTGGTGACGATCCGCACCTCGGATGTCAGCGTCTTGTGCACCGGGCACTTGTCGGCGATTTCCATCAGCCGCTTGCGTTGATCGACGTCGAGGTCGCCCTCGATCCTGATGACGCGGTCGATCTGGTCGAGCATGCCCTCGCGCGTCTCGCACTCCTCGCAATCCTTGGCATAGATCTTGTTGTGCTGGAGCGTCACGGTGATGCGATCGACCGGCAGCGACTTGCGGTCGGCATACATCCGCATCGTCATCGAGGTGCAGGCACCGAGCCCGGTGAGCAGGAAATCGTACGGCCCGGGACCGGTGTCCTGACCGCCGACGGCGACCGGTTCGTCGGCGATCAACCGGTGCGGACCGGTGGTGACGATCTGCTGGAACTTGCCGTTGCGGGTCTCCTGCACCACGACGTTGCGCGGCGCGCTGCCGGTGTCGGCCACCGGCTGCGGCGCGAGATCGACGTAGCGCTCGGCCCAGGCGCCGATCACGTCGGCGACATAGGCGGCATCCTGCTTGCCGCTCAGGAGATGATCCGCGCCGGCAAGCGAGACGAAGCTCTTCGGATGCTTGGCCGCGATGAAGATGTTGGTCGCGTTGTCGATGCCGACGGTGTCGTCGGTCGGCGAATGCATGACCAGCAGCGCCTTGTGCAGCTGCTTGACCTGCGCCATCAAATTCTGCTCGGCGACGTCGTCGAGGAATTCGCGCTTGATGCGGAACGGGCGCCCGGCGAGCGAGACTTCGCCTTCACCTTGCGCGCGGATATCCTCGATCCGGTCCTTGAAGAAGTGCGTGACATGAACAGGATCGGACGGCGCGGCGATGGTGGCGACCGCCTTCGCTTCGGGGATCTGGCCGGCTGCCGCGAGGATCGCGGCGCCGCCGAGGCTGTGGCCGATCAGGATCGCGGGCGCCTTGCGGGTCTCGCGCAAATGGTCGGCGGCGCGGACGAGATCGGCGACGTTCGAGGTGAAGGTCGAATTAGCGAACTCGCCCTCGCTGGAGCCAAGGCCGGTGAAGTCGAAGCGCAGCGTGGCGATCCCCTTCGCCGCCAGTGCGACCGCAATGCGCTTGGCCGCCAGCACGTCCTTGCCGCAGGTGAAGCAGTGCGCGAACAGGGCATAGGCCTTGATCGGGCCGTCCGGCGTATCAAGCGCGGCGGCAAGCTGATGGCCGCCGACACCGGTGAATTGAAAGCGTTCGTGCGGCACGGGCAGGCTCCATCATCGTTGGTGGTTGTCAGTCGCCAGAATAGCGCTGTTCGGCCCAGGGATCACCGCGATTGTGATAGCCGCGGACCTCCCAGAAGCCCGGCGCATCTTCGGTCAGGAATTCGATGCGCTGCAGCCATTTGGCGCTCTTCCAGAAATACAGATGCGGCACCACCAGCCGTACCGGACCGCCGTGCTCCTGCTCCAGCGGCTGGCCCGACCAGCTATGGGCGAGCAGCGCGTCCTCGCCGGCGAAATCCTCGAGCGCGAGGTTCGTCGTATAGCCGTCATACGAATGCAGCGCGACGAACCGCGCGTCCTCGCGCGGCCGGCAGGCGGCGAGCAGGTCGCGCGTCGCAAGCCCCTCCCACTGATTGTCGTAGCGCGACCAGGTGGTGACGCAGTGGATGTCGGAGACGAATTGGGTCTGCGGCTGGGCCACGAATTGCGGCCAGTCCCAGTAGATCGTCTGCTCCACCGCGCCGTAGACGTCGAGCCGCCAGCGCTCCCGCGTGACGTTCGGCAGCAGCCCGAGATCGAGCACCGGCCAATCCGCGGTCAGATGCTGGCCCGGCGGCAGGCGCTGCTCCTCCGGCCGGGTGATCCTGCCAGTGAGGAATTTGCCCTCGCGCGCCCAGCGCTGCTTGCTGCGCGTCAGCTTGCTCTCGGACGGTTCCCGGTCGTCGGTCATCGGCGTTGCGCCATCATTCGTGGCGATGCATCGCGGAGTCGTGCTTGGTGTCGCGCATGGTCGAGTAGATCAGGAGCGACAGGAAGATCATGCCGCTGAGATAGTAGTAGAACCAGTCCTCATGCCCGATGCTCTTGAAATAGAGCGCGACCGCAGGCGCGGTGCCGCCGAAGATCGACACCGTGATGGCGTAGGGCAGGCCGACGCCGAGCGCGCGGACGTTGGTCGGGAACAGCTCGGCCTTCACGATCGCGTTGATCGAGGTGTAGCCGGCGACGAAGATCCAGGCGCCGCAGATCAGCAGGAAGGCGATGAAGGGCGACTTGGTCTCCTTCAGCGCGGTCAGGATCGGGATCGTCGCCAACGTGCCGGCGACGCCGAAGAAGATCAAGAGCGGCTTGCGGCCGATCTTGTCGGAGAGCCCGCCATAGATCGGCTGCAGGAAGGTCGCGAAGATCAGCGAGCCGAAGATCACGAAGGTGGTCTGGTCTTCGGTGAGGCCGACCGACAGCTTCACGAAGGTCTGCATGTAGGTGGTGAAGGTATAGAACGCCGCGGTGCCGCCGGCGGTGAGGCCGACCACCAGCAGCAATTCGCGCGGATAGTTCAGCAGGCCGACGATCGAGCCGGTCGGCTTGGAGACCTTCTTGGCTTCCTCGAACGCCTCGGTCTCGTGCAGGCTACGCCGCATCACTGCAGCGAAGATCGCAAGCAAGGCGCCGATCACGAACGGAATCCGCCAGCCCCAGGCCTTCAGCTCGTCCGGGGTCAGGAACACCTTCTGCAGCAGTAGCAGCACGATGATCGCGGTCAGCTGGCCGCCGATCAGGGTGACGTACTGGAAGCTGGAATAGAAGCCGCGGTGCTTGGGATCGGCGACTTCGCTGAGATAGGTGGCGCTTGCGCCGTATTCGCCGCCGAGGCTGAGGCCCTCGATGACGCGGGCGAGCGCCAGGATCGCCGGGGCCGCAAAGCCGATGGTGGCATAGGTCGGCGTCACCGCGATGATCAGCGAGCCGAAGCACATGCAGACCACCGAGAGCGTCAGCGACAGCCGCCGGCCGTAGCGGTCGGCGATGAAGCCGAACAGCCAGCCGCCGAGCGGGCGCATCAGGAAAGTCGCGGCGAACAGCACGGCGGCATTGAGCTGCTGCACCACCGGATCGCTGTGCGGGAAGAACGCCGGCGCGAAATACAGCGCAAACGCGGTGTAGGCGTAGAAATCGTACCACTCGACGAGATTGCCGACCGAGCCGATGAAGATCGCCTTCACCCGCCGCTCGACGTCATGGATGTCGAGATGATCGCTCGCGGATTGAGCGGTTTGTTCGGACATTGGCAGGCCTCCCCGGATTCTCTGGCGCGATTCCGGGGCAACCTATCTCATTTGCGTGGTGCGATGTAACTGCCGTCCTGTTCCTTAGGCGTTCTTGCCGAACAGGACGGGCAGTTGACGCGGGCCGCGTACCGTGCCTTCCGACCAGGTCACCTTGCCGGCCGGGTCGAGCCGGAAATCCGGAATCCGCTTCAGCCATTCCTCGATCGCGACCTGCATCTCCATCCGCGCCAGATTGGAACCGACGCAGCGGTGGATGCCGAGGCCGAAGGCGGCGTGGCGGTTCTCCTTGCGGTCGATCACTACCTTGTCCGCATCGGGGAACATGGCGGGATCGCGGTTGGCCGCGGGGAAGGACAGCAGCACCATGTTGCCGGCCTTGACCGGGCAGCCGGAGATCGTGGTCTCCTTCATCACCTCGCGGGCCATCGTCACCGGCGAATAGGCGCGCAGGAATTCCTCGATCGCGGTCGGGATCAGCGCCGGCTCCGCAACCAGCCGTTCGCGGTCGGCGGGCGTCTTGGCGAGGTGCCAGAGCGAGGAGCCGAGCGCGCTCCAGGTGGTGTCGATGCCGGCGATCAGGAGCAGCCGCAGCGAGCCGAGCACGTGCTCGTCGGTCAGCGGCTGGCCGCCCGGGCCCTTGGCCCGCAGCAGCTGCGAGATCAGGTCGTCGCCCGGCTCAAGCTTGCGCTGCTCGAGATGGGCCGTGAAGTAGCCGGTCATCTCGCGCACGCCGCTCATCATCTCGTTCTCGTCCTTGATGCCGAGCTCGAGGATCTGGTGGATCCATTTGATGAAGACGTCGCCGTCCTTTTCGGGAATTCCCAGCATATGCGCGATGGCGCGCACCGGGATGTGCTTGGTGTAGCGCGCCGCGGCGTCGCAATGGCCATCGGCGATGAATTCGTCGATCAGCTCGTTGCAGATCGCGCGCACCCGCGGCTCCAGCCGCTTCATCGCGTCCGGCGTGAAAGGCGGCAGCAGCACCTGCTTGGCAGGCTTGTGCTCCGGCGGATCGGAGGTGATCGGCGGCGCGCGAGCCGTGATCTCGGGGCGGACGTCGCGCACGATGACGCGGCGCGAGGAGAAATGCTCGGTGTCGTAGGCGATCTCCTTCACCGCCTGATAGGTGGTCGGCATGTAGCAGCCGAGGAAGCGCTCGGTATGCACCACCGGCGAGGCCGCGCGCAGCGCCTCCCAGATCGGGAACGGATCGTCGGTCCAGACCGGATCGGTGTGGTCGAAATCATGGACCCAGTCGCTGACCGGGGGATGTTCGGGCAGATAGCTTGCGGACGGGGAATCGGACATCAGCTCGTTTCCTTCTCGTTCGATCAATACGCTGGTCGGTGCAACGGGACGCCGCGCGGCGATCCCGCTGGCCGCTATTCCTCGGTGACTTCGATCGCGATTTCCGGGCAGTTGGTCTGCGCGAGCCAGGCCTTGTCCTCGAGCCCGGCCGGAACCGTCCCGTCGCCGACTTCATGGGCGTTGCCGTATTCGTCGAGCTCGAACAGTTCGGGAGCGAGTGATTTGCAGCGGGCGTGACCCTGGCATTTGTCCTGGTCGACGCGGATTCTGAGCTTGGACATGCAAGCACTCCCTCGGCTCTGGCGCACGGGCGGGCGCGCCGGGTTCCTCAATTTATGTGACGCAAGTTCTAGCTTGCTTGGGCGGTCGGCCGAATACCCGGCCCACCAAGTTATATGCTATTACATTATCGTCCGGGGTGCGCGTCAAGCGAAAGTTCGGGGGTACTAGCGGGGTGTCAAGCTATAGCAGCGCGACATGCTGGCCGACGCCCTGGGCGCGCCGGTCCGCTAATGCGCGGCTGGCGTTGGCGCGGTGAGCGGGCCCCAGGCGGCGAGGGCGGCGGTTGCGATCTGCTCGAGCTGCTTCCGGGTGGCGCCGTCGCGCGCCTGAATCGACATGCCCTGCTGCACCGTGATGTAATATTTGGCGATCGCGTCGAGGTCGGCCGCGGGTGAAATCTCGCCGCGCTCGACGCCCTGGCGCAACAGTTCGCGCAGCTCCGTCACCGCTTGCGCGCGCCGCTGCACGAGTTCGCGCCGCACGGTCTCCGAATGCTCGTTCGGATGCAGCGCCGACAAGACCACCAGGCAGCCGGGCGGGTGTGAGCGGCGGGTGAAGACGCGCGCGGTCTGCATCAGGAGGGTTTCCACCGCCTGGTAGGCGGTGTGCGTTTCGGCCACGGCACCCCAGATCAGTCCACCTTCGCTCGCCACGTAATAGTCGAGCGCCTTGCGGAACAGGTCCTCCTTGCCGCCGAAGGCGGCGTACAGGCTGGGCGAGGCGATCCCCATCGCCGAGGTAAGGTCGGCCATCGAGGCGCCCTCATAGCCCTTCAGCCAGAACACCTCCATCGCCCGCGCCAGGACGGCGTCCTTGTCGAAGTTCCGGGGGCGGCCACGCTCAGCCATCGCTTCATCCATTTCTGTGTCGATCATTAAATAATTCACTTGACGCGCCGGCGCAAGCTCCCTAATTCTGTGTCGATCGTTACAGAAATATCGCCCCTCAAACGAATGAGCCGAACATGACCCAGTCCCTGCAAGGAAAACGCGCCCTCGTCACCGGCGGCAGCCGCGGCATCGGCGCAGCCATCGCCAGGCGTCTTGCCGCCGAAGGCGCCGAGGTTGCCATCACCTATGAACGCTCGGCCGATCGCGCCGAAGCGGTCGGAGCGGAGATCAGGAAGCAGGGCCGCCGTGCGCTGGCCCTGCAGGCGGACAGCGCCGACGCCGGCGCCGTGCGCGGCGCGGTGAACGCCGCCGCCAAGGCGTTCGGCGGTCTCGACATCCTCGTCAACAATGCCGGCATCTTCCGCGGCGGCGGTCCGATCGACGCCATCACGCTGGAGGATATCGACGCCACGCTGGCCGTGAACGTGCGGGCGGTGGTGGTCGCATCGCAGGCCGCGGTCGCCCATATGGGCGAGGGCGGCCGCATCATCAACATCGGCAGCAACCTCGCCAGCCGGGTGCCGGATGCCGGCATGAGCCTCTATTCGATGAGCAAGTCGGCGTTGATTGCCTGGACCCAGGGCCTGGCGCGTGACCTCGGCGGCCGCGGCATCACGGTCAATATCGTCCATCCCGGTTCGACCAACACCGACATGAACCCGGCCGATGGCGAGCAGGCCGAGGCGCAACGCGCGCGCATGGCCATCAAGCGCTACGGCAACGCCGACGACGTCGCTGCCCTGGTCGCGTTTGTTGCCGGTCCCGAAGCCGGCTCGATCAATGGCGCCGGTCTGACCGTCGACGGCGGTGCCAACGCTTGACGACGTTGCCCGCAACGAGCGCGCTGGCGCGCGCTCGTTGCGTTGGCGCTGTCCCCTGAGCGGCGGCAATCCTGCCTTGGGCCAGGCCGGACGGAGGCCGGGAACCCGTTAAGCAAATCAGAATCCACGACTGGTTTGACCGACTTTCCAATAGACGCGCTTGCCGGTTTCGCGGTTAATAGCCTCCGGATGTCGTGTTCGCGAAAGTGACCGAAGCGGCCGATGTCGCTATTGTGGCGTTCTCCGCTCTAGCCCGACCGACCGGTGATCAGCATCTCGATGGGACAAATCGTTCGTAAGCCGTTCAAGACCTACCACCACGGCGACCTCCGCGAAGCCCTGATTCAGGCCGCCTTACGTGAGGTCGAACTCGGTGGTCCCGAAGCGATCAGCATCAAGGCGTTGGCCAAGCAGCTCGGCGTCTCGCAGCCGGCGCCGTACCGGCATTTCGCGGACCGTGAGGCGTTGCTGGAGGCGGTGACCGCGGAAGCATTCCGGCAGTTCAACGTGATCATGCGCGAGGCGATCGAGCAGCCCGGCAAGGGCTCGAAACTGTCGCGCTTTGCCCAGGCTGCGCTGGCCTTCGGGCTCGAGCGCCACGGCATCTACCGGCTGATGTTCGCATCCAGAACCATGGCCTGCGCGCCTGTCGGCAGCGAGCTGCACGTTGCGGCGATGGAAACGCTGGCGCTGCTGATCGAGTCGTTCGAGGCGCCGGCCGTCGGGCTGTTGCGCGAGCGGCAGGCGCTGAAGATCTGGGCCGGGCTGCACGGCATCGTGATGCTCGCCGAGCAGGGCCTGCTGACCGGCGAGGTTGCCCAGATCAGCCGCGAGGAGCTGATGGACGAGATCGTCGAGCAGACCAAGCTCGCGCTGTCAGTCGCGCTCAAGGCGACGGACGACCAGGCATAGGACGCCTTACCTCGGCGGCCGCGGATCGATCGGGGTGGTGCCGCGCACGCCCAGAATATCCTCAAGCACTTTCGCGCCGGCCAGCAGCTGCGCCTCGGCGCGCGGCTTGGCGATCATCTGCAGGCCGACCGGCAGGCCCGACGCGGTGAAGCCGCAGGGCAGCGACAGCGCCGGGCAGCAGGCCAGCGTGATCGCATAGACGATGCCGAGCCATTCGACGTAATTGTCGAACTTCTTGCCGCCGCATTCGGCGACATAGCGGTTCTCGACCGGGAATGGCGGCACGATGGTCGCGGGTGCCAGCAGCAGGTCGTACTTGTCGAAGAACCCGAGCGCCCGCGCGGTGATCGCGACGCGCTGTGCCTCGGCGCGCTCGAGCTTCTCGACGGTGAGCTTCAGCCCTTCCTCGATGTTCCAGATCACTTCGGGCTTGAGCAGGTCGCGCTTGGTGCGCAGCAATTCGGCCTTGGTGATCGCGAAATCGAATGCGCGCAGCACGTGGAAGCATTCATGGGCCTCGCTGAAGTCGGGATGCGCCTCCTCGACGATCGCGCCGGCTTCCGCGAAACGCTCCGCGGCCTTGCGGGTCACGGCCTTGACCTCGGGATCAACAGGCGTGATGCCGAGATCGGGCGAATAGGCGATGCGCTTCGGCTTCTGGTTCGAGCGCGCCGCCGCAAGGAACGATGTCGGCAGCACCGGCAGTGACAGCGGATCGGCGGCATGCTCGCCACTCATCGCGTCCAGCAGCAGCGCGAGGTCCTCGACGTTGCGTGCCATCGGTCCCTGCTGGCCGAGCGTGCGGTCGACGCCGAATTTCGGCGTCTGCGCGACGCGGCCGATCGACGGCCGCAGGCCGACGATGCCGCAGAAGCTCGCGGGGTTGCGCAAGCTGCCGCCCATGTCGGAGCCGTGGGCGAGCCACGCGGTGCCGCTGGCCAGTGCCGCCGCGGCGCCGCCGGACGAGCCGGCCGCCGAGCGCGACGTATCCCAGGGATTGCGGGTCGGGCCGAACACCTCGTTGAAGGTGTTGGCGCCGGCGCCGAATTCCGGCGTGTTCGACTTGGCGTAGATCACGCCGCCGTTCTGCTCGAGGCGCTCGACCAGGATGTCCGACTTGGCGGGAACGTTGTCCTTGAAGATCGGCGAGCCCAGCGTGGTCAGCACGCCGGAGACGGCCGTGAGGTCCTTGATCGGAACGGGAAGACCCGCGAGCAGGCCGCGCTCGCTGGCCGGCTTCTGCATCAGGGCCTTGGCATGGCTGCGGGCGCGGTCGAAGCAGAGCGTCGGCAGCGCATTGACCTTGCCGTCGACCTCGGCGATGCGCGTCTCCAGCACGTCGAGCAGATCGAGCGGCGTGACGTCGCCGGCTTTCAGTTTCTCGACGACGGCACACGCCGTTTCCTTCACCAAGCCCTGATCAGCCATGCGCCGTTGCTCCTATTCCTTCTCTTTCTCTGTGCTGTAGAACATTTCCTGCCGTCGTGGCAATGCGACGAGAACCGAAGAGGCAGGGATGGCAGCGTTGTTTTCCGCGCTGGACTGGCGCGCGATGAGCCAGCAGGAGCGGGACCTCGGCTTGAACAATGGCGTTGCCGTCAAGGGCAGCGCCGAGATCGCCGCCGGCTGGGAGCTGCGCTCCGCGGCGCTGCGGCAGAAGCACCCGCAGTATCTCGACCTCAGATATGGCCCGCGTGAGCGCAACCGGATCGATTTCCTGAAGGTGCGCGACGGCGCGCCGACGCTGTTGTTCATCCACGGCGGTTATTGGCAGACCCGCGCCAAGGAGGTGTTCACGATCTTCGCCGAGGGACCGATGGCGCACGGCATCAATGTCGCCCTGATCGGCTACACGCTGGCGCCGGATGCGACGCTCGACGATATCGTCGCCGAGATTCACACAGGTATCGATTTTCTGGCCGCGCAGTTGCCCGCGCTCGGAGCCGCGGCCGAAAGCATCGTCGTGTCGGGCTGGTCGGCCGGCGGCCATCTGACGTCGATGGCGCTGGCGAACGCCCATGTCCGGGCCGGCATGGCGATCTCGGGCATCTATGACCTCGAGCCGATCAGGCATTCCTACCTCAACGAGAAGCTGAGGCTCGACGAAGCTGCCTCACGGCGCAATTCGCCGATGATGCAGCAAGGCGGCACCGCGAAACCGCTGTCACTGGTCGTCGGCAGCGCCGAACTGCCGCTGCTGCGCAAGCAGACCGCCGATTTCGCCGGCCACCGCGCCCGCTACGGCTTGCCGGTGACCTATGAGGAGATCGGCGGGGCCGATCATTTCTCCATCATGAACCAGATGCTCGCGCCGCAGGGGCGCGTCACGACACTGATCCGGCAGTTGTTCGAGCGGACGGCTGGTACGTCATCCTGAGGTGCGAGCCTCTTCGGCGAGCCTCGAAGGATGACGGAGCCCGTGGCCCATCCTTCGAGGCTCGCTCCGCTCGCGCCTCAGGATGACGTTGAGCAAGTGGCATTCTCGAAACGGCTACCCCCATCCCGACGTCAGTCCGCCATCCACCGTGTAGATCACGCCGGACGTGTAGCCCGCGCGGTCGGAGGCCAGGAAGGCCATCAGGTCGCCGATCTCGCGCGCATGCGCGGGACGGCCGAGCGGCAGGCCTTTCTGGAATTCCTTGTAGCGGTTCTCGTCGCCGAACTGGTTCTTGGCGCGGGTCTTGAGCAGCGTGACGTGACGGTCGGTACCGACCGGGCCGGGGTTGATGCCGACGACGCGGATGTTGTCGGCGAGGCTCTTGCCGCCGAGCGCGCGGGTGAACGACATCAGCGCCGCATTGCCGGCGCTGCCGCAGATGTAGTTGGCGTCGAACTTCTCGCCGGCCGCGCCGATGTCGTTGACGATCACGCCGCCGCCGTGCGCCTTCATCTGGGCATAGACCGCGCGCGTCAGATTGACATAGCCGAACACCTTGAGCTCCCAGGCATGCCGCCAGGTGGCCTCGTCGATCTTGTCGATCGAGCCGCCCGGGATGTCGCCGGCATTGTTGACGAGGATGTCGATGTCGGCGGCCTCTTTCGCCAATCGCGCGAGATCCTCGGATTTGCGCAGGTCGACGACGCTGATCGCGGCGTCGATCTGGTGCGCCGAACGGAGGCGGTCGGCCAGCGCCTTCAACTGCTCGCCGTTGCGGGCGGCGAGCAGCAGATTGGCGCCTTCCTCGGCAAAGGCTTCGGCGGCGGCCGCGCCAATGCCCTTGGAGGCGCCGGTGATCAGGACACGCTTGCCGCGCAGATGCAGATCCATGGGATGTCTCGCTTTGGTATGAGGAACGAATGTCGGCGAAATTGGTGGGGCAGGGTCGCGCCGCGGTCAACACTGCACTGCAGCGTTGCGCTCACGCGAAGTTTGGTCCATTGCAGGGCCATCAGGATAGGCGGCATTGCCGACCGGGCAAATCACAAGGGTGTTCTCGATGAGCAGCAAAAAGCAGTATCGGATTGCGGTCATTCCCGGCGACGGCATCGGCAAGGAAGTCATGCCGGAGGGCCTGCGCGTCATCGAGGCGGCGGCGAAGAAGCACGGCGTCGACGTGAAGTTCGATCATTTCGACTTCGCCTCCTACGACTATTACGAGAAGCACGGCGAGATGATGCCGGCCGACTGGAAGGACCAGATCGGCAAGCATGACGCGATCTACTTTGGCGCGGTCGGCTGGCCGGCGAAAATCCCTGACCATGTCTCCTTGTGGGGTTCGCTCATCAAGTTCCGCCGCGAATTCGACCAGTACGTCAATTTGCGCCCGGTGCGGCTGATGCCCGGCGTGCCGTCGCCGCTGGCGAACCGCAAGCCCGGCGATATCGATTTCTGGGTGGTGCGCGAGAACACCGAGGGCGAATACTCCTCCGTCGGCGGCCGCATGTTCCCGGACACCGACCGCGAATTCGTCACCCAGCAGACCGTGATGACCCGCATTGGTGTAGACCGCATCCTGAAATTCGCGTTCGATCTCGCGCAGTCGCGGCCGAAGAAGCATCTGACCTCGGCGACCAAGTCGAACGGCATCTCCATCACCATGCCGTATTGGGACGAGCGCGTGGAGGCGATGGCCAAGAAGTATCCCGGCGTGAAGTGGGACAAGTACCACATCGACATCCTCACCGCGAACTTCGTGCTGCATCCGGACTGGTTCGACGTCGTGGTCGGCTCCAATCTGTTCGGAGATATCCTGTCCGACCTCGGCCCGGCCTGCACCGGCACGATCGGCATCGCGCCGTCGGGCAACATCAATCCGGAAGGCAATTTCCCCTCGGTGTTCGAGCCGGTGCACGGCTCGGCGCCCGACATTGCGGGGCAGGGCATCGCCAACCCGATCGGCATGATCTGGTCGGGCGCGATGATGCTGGAGCATCTCGGCGAGAAGCAGGCAGCCAGCGCCATCGTCGGCGCGATCGAGCGCACGCTCGGCGAACGCACGCTGCGCACCCGCGACCTCGGCGGCAACGCCGACACCACGGCGTGCGGCAAGGCGGTGGCGGAGATGGTGGATTAATTGTTCTCACCCTCTCCCCTTGTGGGAGAGGGTCGCTTTGCGCAGCGAAGTGGGTGAGGGGTATCTTTCCCCGGATACAAACCCCTCATCCGTCGCGGACTGCGTCCGCGCCACCTTCTCCCACAAGGGGAGAAGGGAAGCGGAGCGCGAGGCGCGACCACCCGTCATTGCGAGGAGCGAAGCGACGAAGCAATCCATGCCTCAGCTTGCGGCGCGGTGGATTGCTTCGCTTCGCTCGCAATGACGGGATTACCCCTTCACGATCCGTCGGCAGTGCTCCCACGCCGCGTGGATCAGGTTCTCGCTCGCTTCGGGTGTGCGGAAAGCGGAGTGCGCCGACAGCGTCACGTTCGGGATATTCGTCAGCGGATGGTCCTTCGGCAGCGGCTCGATATTGTAGACGTCGAGGCCGGCGTGGCGGATGTGGCCGGAGTTGAGCGCATCGATCATCGCCTGCTCGTCGACGATGGCGCCGCGGGCGGTGTTGATCAGCACCACGCCCTTCTTCATCTTGGCGATCTTCTCGCGCGTGATCAGGCCGCGGGTGTCGTCGTTCAAGAGCAGGTGGAGCGAGACCACGTCGCTGTTCGCCAGCACGGTGTCGAGCTCGGTGAATTCGACGCCGGGATGGCTCTTGGGCGACCGGTTCCAGGCGATCACCTTCATGCCGCTGCCGAGCGCGATGCGGGCGACCTCGGCGGCGATGCCGCCGAAGCCGACCAGGCCGAGCGTCTTGCCAGTGAGCTGCATGCCGTCTTCGCGCAGCCAGTTGCCGGCGCGCATCTCGCGATCCATCTGCGCGATCACCCGCGCCGACGACCACATCAGCGCGATCGCGGATTCCGCGACCGCGGTGTCGCCATAGCCCTTGATCAGGTGCACGGAGATGCCGAGCTCGGCGAGCTCTTCCGGGTTCATGTAGCTGCGCGCACCGGTGCCGAGGAACACGACGTGCTTCAGGCCGGCGCATTTCTTTGCGATTTCGGTCGGCAGTGCGGTGTGATCGACCACCGCGATCTCGGCGCCGTCGAGCACCGCCGGATAGTCCTCCGGCTTGATGTCCGGGTTGCGGTTGATCCGCATCTTGGGATCGCCTGACCTCTCCAATCGCTCGGTGATGACAGCGAGCGATTCATTGGCGTCGACAAACACTGCGCGCACGAAAGCCTCCATCCAGGGAAGAAGTGATGATCAGGACGCGACGCCTGCGAGCGCCAGCACCGCATGCATGAGGACGTTGGCGCCGGCGGCGCAATCGGTCTGCGTCGCATCTTCCAGCTCGTTGTGGCTGATGCCGTCCTTGCAGGGCACGAACACCATCGCCGCCGGCATCACCGTGTTGAGGTTGCAGGCGTCATGGCCGGCGCCGGAGGTGATGCGGCGATGCGAATAGCCGAGCTGCTTGGCGGCGTTCTCGACCGCGTCGACGAGTTTGGGATCGAAATGCGTCGGCGCCTTGCGCCAGACCAGATCGAGCTGGACTTCGACCTTGCGCTTTGCGGCGATCTCGACGACCGCGGCGCGGAGGTCGCGGTCCAGCGCATCCATGATCGTGGCATCGGCGCTGCGGCAATCCACCGTGAAGGCAATCTCGCCGGGGATGACGTTGCGCGAGGGCGCTGCGATCACCGCCTCGCCGATGGTGCCGACCGCTTTCGGGCCATGTTTCCTGGCGATGCTCTCCATCGCCAGCACGATCTCCGACAGTGTCGCGAGCGCATCGCGGCGCAGCGGCATCGGGGTCGAGCCGGCATGGCTCTCGAAGCCTGTGATCTTGCCGTCGTACCACAGCACGCCCTGGCCGGAATCGACCACGCCGATGGTCTTGCCCTCGGCCTCCAGGATCGGGCCCTGCTCGATATGCAGTTCGACGAAGCTCGTGAACTTCTGGCGGCCGACCGGGGCGTCGCCGCGATAGCCAATCGAGTCCAGCGCCTGCGCGACCGTAACGCCCTCGGCATCCTTGCGCGATAGAATGTCGTCGGTGGTGAAATCGCCGACATAGGCAGCCGACGCCATCATCGCCGGCGCGAAGCGCGAGCCTTCTTCGTTGGTCCAGTTGCAGATGCAGATCGGCAGCTCGGTCTCGATGCCAGCATCGTTCAGCGTGCGCACCATCTCGAGCGCGGCCAGCGTGCCGAGGATGCCGTCATATTTGCCGCCGGTCGGCTGGGTGTCGAGATGCGAGCCGACGCCGATCGGCGGCTTCGACATGTCCCGTCCCTTCCTCAAGCCGAACATCGAGCCGAGCGCGTCGACCTGTACTTCGAGGCCGGCGTTCTCGCAGGCCTTGCGGAACCAGTCGCGCACCTGCTTGTCCTCGGCGCTCAGGGTCAGACGCCGCACGCCGCCCTTTGGCGTTGCGCCGAACTGCGCGGTTTCGTGGATGCTGCCCCAGAGGCGGGCGGAATCGATCTGCAGGTTGGTGGCGGCTCGGCTCATTGCGGCTCTTCCCTTTACGCGATCGTTTTCTCATGACGCGCCGCTCTCGCGTCGTCAACCGCTACGCTCGCTTGTGCGATCTGCCTGGCGAGATTGGCGACACGCTCGATGGCGACCGCATCGGGGGAGGCGAGCCAGTTCGCGGTAAACGTGAGTGGCGGCAGCTTGAGGTCGGTATCGAGCAGTTGCAAACGGCCGTCGGCGAGCTCGTTCTCGACGATCGCCGACGGAATCACCGCAATGCCAAGCCCTTCATTGGCCATGTGGATCACGGTCGCGAGCGAGGTCGAGGCGTGCAGCCGGATCGGCGGCAGATCGGGGGCGTTGAACAGCGCGCGCACGGTCTCATAGGGCTGGGTCTTGCGCGGAAAGGTGATGATCGGAAACCGCGCCAGATCGCGCCGCGCCACCGGGCCGGAGCCGAGGCCGAGCGACGGGCTCGCCAGGAAGCCGATCGGGTAATCGCACAGCACATGACTGTGCGCGCCGGACGCCGAGACCGGACCGAGCACGAAGGCGAGTTCGATCTCCTGAGCCAGCAGGCGTGGGGTCAGGTTCGGCGTGATGTCGACCTCGATCTCCAGCGACAGGTTCGGGTAGATCTCGTTGACGCTCTTGACCAGCCGCGGCAGCCAGGTGTGCACGATGGTCTCCGCGACACCGAGCCGCAGCGCGCCGCGCATCGCCGAGCGGTCGCCGACCTCCGCCATCATCTCCGAGCGCAGGCCGATCAGCTTCTCGGCATAGATCATCATCAGCCGTCCGCTCGGGGTCGGCGAGGCCACCCGGTGATCCCGGTTGAGCAGCTTGACGCCCATCTCGCGCTCCAGCTGGGCGATGCGCTGGGAAATCGCCGGCTGGGTGGTGTTGAGCCGCTGGGCGGCGCCGCGGAAGCTGCCGAGCTTAACGACCCAGAGGAAGGTTTCGATCGAGCGGAAGTCCGTCATTGGAAGCATGTTCCCGATCGATAAATCTTCTTTATCGATTTTGATTAGAAAGGACGATTAGACATTATATCACGCTTGGTGTTGGTTTGTCCTTGTCGAGATTATGGGCAGGAGAATCCCATGACTGTTTTTGCGGCAGTGCAGCGATCTCAGGGGGAGCCAATGCTGGCGAGCGTCGAAGCGCGGCGCGCATGCCGTGACGGCGTGGCCTCGGCCACCACCGCCGGTCTCGCCAACGGTTTCGTCCAGGGCAATCTCGCGATACTGCCGGAAAAGCTCGCCGGCGCCTTCCACCGTTTCTGCCAGCTCAATCCGAAGCCGTGCCCGATCATCGGCATGTCGGACGTCGGCGATCCCCGGATCCCCGCGCTCGGCCTCGATCTCGACATCCGCACCGACGTGCCGCGCTACCGGGTCTGGCGCGACGGCGAGGTGGCGGACGAGCCGACCGACATTACCAAGTACTGGCGCGACGATCTCGTCACCTTCGTGCTCGGCTGCTCCTATTCGTTCGAGGAGGCGCTGCTGGAGGACGGGCTGCCGATCCGACACATCGAACGCAACCTGCGTGTGCCAATGTACCGGACCAACATCGCCTGCCAGCCGTCGGGGCCGTTCGCGGGACCCATGGTGGTGTCGATGCGCCCGTTCAAGCCGGCGGATGCGATCCGCGCGGTGCAGATCACCTCGCGCTTCCCGTCGGTGCACGGCGCGCCGGTGCATCTCGGCCACCCGCATGCGATCGGCATCGAGGATATCGCCAAGCCCGACTATGGCGATGCGGTGCCGGTTGCCGATGACGAGATTCCGGTGTTCTGGGCCTGTGGCGTCACGCCGCAATCGGTGATCGCAAGTGCAAAGCTGCCGTTTGCGATCACGCATTCGCCGGGCCTGATGCTGGTGACCGATCTCAGGAACAAGCAGCTCGCTGTGCTCTGAATAGGCAATTCGTGCAATTCATTGAGGCTTTACTGCGCGCTACAAGCGTCACATCGATAATAACAAGCTGACCAAGGGGAATTGCGATGACGATCTCTCGCCGTAACGTGTTGCTGGGTGCCACTGCCGCCGCTGCGCTCGGTCCGATGGCCGCGCGCGCGCAGACAAGCGAAGTGGCAATCGGTGTGATCTATCCGCTGTCCGGCTCCAGCGCCGCGATCGGCGTCGATGCGCAGCACGCCTTCAACACCGCGGCCGACATCATCAACAAGAATTACGATTTCGTGCTGCCCCTCGCCAAGGGCGAAGGCCTGTCCGGCCTCGGCGGCGCCAAGGTCCGCCTCGTGTTCGCCGACCACCAGGCCGATCCGCAGAAGGGCCGTGCCGAGACCGAGCGGCTGATCACCCAGGAAAAGGTCTGCGCCGTCGTCGGCACCTATCAGAGCGCGGTTGCCGTCACCGTCAGCCAGACCTGCGAGCGCTACGGCGTGCCGTTCATCTCGGCTGACAACTCCTCGCCGAGCCTGCATCGCCGCGGCCTGAAATACTATTTCCGCGCCTCGCCGCATGACGAGATGTTCTCGGCCGCGATGTTCGACTTCTTCGATGCGATGAAGAAGAAGGGCCAGAAGATCGAGACGCTGGCGCTGTTCCACGAGGACACCATCTTCGGCACCGATTCGGCGAACGCGCAGACCAAGCTCGCCGCCGAGCGCGGCTATAAGATCGTGGCCGACATCAAGTACCGCGCCAACTCGCCGTCGCTGACCGCCGAGGTGCAGCAGCTCAAGGCCGCGAATGCCGACGTGCTGATGCCGTCGAGCTACACCACCGACTCGATCCTCCTGGTCAAGACCATGGCCGAGCTCGGCTACAAGCCGAAGAACATCATGGCGCAGGATGCCGGCTTCTCGGAGAAGGCGACCTATGACGCCGTCGGCGACAAGCTCGAAGGCGTGATCTCGCGCGGCAGCTTCTCGCTCGACCTGGCGCAGAAGCGGCCGATGGTCGGCCTCATCAACGAGATGTACCGCGCCAAGTCCGGCAAGGACTTCAACGACTATACCTCGCGCCAGTTCATGGGCCTGATCGTGATGGCCGACGCCATCAACCGCGCCAAGTCGACCGACGGCGAGAAGATCCGCGAAGCGCTGGTCGCCACCGACATGCCGGGCGACGTGACCATCATGCCGTGGCGGCGCGTCAAGTTCGACGAGATGGGCCAGAACAATTTCGCCGATCCGGTGCTGCTGCAATATACCGCGAAGAACTTCGTGACGATCTTCCCGGAACAGGCCGCCGTCTCCGAGGCGATCTGGCCGATGAACAGCTGATCGGCTGGACGCTTTCTCACCGTCGTCCCGGGCAAGCGAAGCGCGACCCGGGACTCCCGCGCGAGTGCTTGCACTCGTCGCGTAACTCAGACAGGCGTTTTGCGATGATTGGTTGTTATCTCTCCTCCCGATGCAGTTGTGGTTATGGGTCCTGGCCTTCGCCAGGACGACGCCGGGGCCATACATTGACCGGGGCACAGCGGTGACAGCCGAAACCATCATCCAGAGTTTGGCGAGCGGCCTGTTGATGGGGCTGCTCTACGGACTGATCGCCGCCGGCCTCGCATTGATCTTCGGATTGATGGACGTCGTGAACTTCGCGCATGGCGAGTTCCTGATGATCGCGATGTACGTGACCTTCTTCCTGTTCGCGTTCTTCGCGATCGATCCCTTGCTCGCGGCGCCGCTGGTCGCCGCGGCATTGTTCGTGTTCGGCGCGGTGGTCTACCTGTTGGTGGTCCGCTTCGCGATGCGCGCCAAGGCCAATGCCGGCATGGTGCAGATCTTCTCGACCTTCGGCCTTGCGATCGTGATGCGCGGCCTTGCCCAGTTCTTCTTCACGCCCGACTACCGCAGCGTCACCAACTCCTGGGTCGGCGGCAAGACGGTGTCGATCGCCGGCATCTATCTGCCGGAGCCGCAGCTGATCGGCGCGATGCTGTCGATCGCGGCCTTCGTCGCGCTCTACTTCTTCATCAATCGCACCGATTTCGGCCGCGCGCTGGAGGCGACACGCGAGGACGCCGGCGCGGTGGCCCTCGTCGGCATCGACAAGAACCGGGTGTTCGCGCTCGGCTGGGGCCTCGGTGCGGCGCTGGTCGGCCTTGCCGGCGCCATCATGGCGATCTTCTTCTATATCTATCCCGACGTCGGTGCGTCGTTCGCGCTGATCGCCTACGTCACCGTGGCGCTCGGCGGCTTCGGCAGCGTGTTCGGCGCCTTTGCCGGCGGCATCATCGTCGGCCTGGTGGAAGCGACCACCGCGCTGATCCTGCCGCCGTCGCTGAAATCGGTCGGCATCTATGCAGTGTATCTCCTGGTCGTCTTCATCCGCCCGCGTGGCCTGTTCGGATCGATGTGATGGACACCCACTTCGCCCAACGCCGCAGGCGTGACCTGATCGTGGCGGCCTGCCTTGCGGTGGTCGCAGCGCTGGTGCCGCTGTTCGTCAAGGACGTCTACGTCCAGAACATCATGGTCTTGACCCTGATGTATGCGGCGCTGTCGCAGAGCTGGAACATCCTGTCCGGCTATTGCGGGCAGATCTCGCTCGGCCATGCGCTGTATTTTGGGTTAGGGGCCTATACCACCGCGCTCTTGTTCACCAAGTTCGGCGTGCTGCCGTGGTTCGGCATGCTGGCGGGCGGTGCGATCTCGGCCGTGATCGCGATGGCGCTCGGCTATCCCTGCTTCCGCCTGCGCGGGCACTATTTCGTGATCGCGACCATCGTGATCGCCGAGATCGCGCTGCTCCTGATCCAGAACTGGGATTGGGCGGGCGCGGCGCTGGGCATCGACATCCCGGTGCGCGGCGACAGCTGGCTGAAATTCCAGTTCACCCGCTCGAAGCTGCCGTACTTCTATTTCGCGCTGGCGCTGGCCTGCGTTGCCTGGCTCGTCACCTGGTGGCTGGAAGATTCCAAATGGGGTT
Organism: Bradyrhizobium sp. CCBAU 53421; assembly: GCF_015291625.1. Taxonomy (NCBI): domain Bacteria; kingdom Pseudomonadati; phylum Pseudomonadota; class Alphaproteobacteria; order Hyphomicrobiales; family Nitrobacteraceae; genus Bradyrhizobium; species Bradyrhizobium sp. CCBAU 53421. Next base: position 6,605,738 of record NZ_CP030047.1, on the reverse strand, counting down.
ATTGGTGGCGCGCGGTGAAGGACAATCCCGATGCTGCCGAAAGCCTCGGCGTCGTCGTGTTCAATTCCAAGATGGGCGCGGCGGCGGTCTCCGCCTTCCTGGTCGCCGTCGGCGGCAGCTTCTACGCCCAGTTCGTCTCCTACATTGATCCCGAGAGCGTGATGGGCTTCCAGTTCTCGCTGCTGATGGCGCTGCCCGCGGTGCTCGGGGGTATCGGCACGCTGTGGGGACCGGTGCTCGGCGCCGTGATCCTGATCCCGCTCACCGAGCTGACGCGCTCCTTCGTCGGCGGCTCCGGCCGCGGGGTCGATTTGATCGTCTATGGCGCGCTGATCGTCGCGATCTCGCTGGCGCTGCCGAAGGGGCTCGTCAGCGTGTTCGGCATGCTCTCCGGGCGCAAGGAGGCCACACGATGACGGCACTCCTGGAAACACGCGGCGTCTGGCAGCGCTTCGGCGGCCTCGTCGCCAACAGCGATGTCTCGATCTCGGTCGGGCGCGGCGAGATCGTCGGCCTGATCGGGCCGAACGGCGCCGGCAAGTCGACGCTGTTCAATCTGATCGCGGGCGTGCTGCCGCCGACCCAGGGCTCGATCATCTTCGACGGCGAGGACGTCACCCGGCTGCCGGCGGCGGAACGCTGCCAGCGCGGCGTCGGGCGCACCTTCCAGGTGGTCAAGAGCTTCGAGACCATGACCGTGATCGACAACGTCATCGTCGGCGCGCTGATCCGCAACACCAAGATGCGTATCGCGCGGCAGAAGGCCTATGAGGTGCTGGAGTTCTGCGGCCTTGCGGCGCGCGCCGAAAAGCTCGCCGCCGACCTCGTCCCGTCGGAGAAGCGCCGGCTCGAAGTCGCCCGCGCGCTCGCCACCGAGCCGAAGCTCCTCTTGCTCGACGAAGTCCTCACCGGCCTGACGCCGGTCGAGGCGCAGACCGGTGTCGAGCTGGTGCGCAAGGTGCGCGCCACCGGCGTCACCGTGCTGATGGTCGAGCATGTGATGGAAATCGTGATGCCGCTGGTCGATCGCGCCATCGTGCTCAATCTCGGCAAGGTGCTGGTCGAGGGCGAGCCCGCGGACGTCGTCCGCAATCCAGAGGTCATTTCTGCCTATCTCGGGGATCGTCATGCTGTCGGTGCGTGAAGTCACCACCGCCTATCAGGGCCTGGTTGCGATCTCCTCGGTGTCGCTCGACGTCACCAAGGGCGAGATCGTCTGCGTCGCCGGCGCCAACGGCGCGGGCAAATCGACGCTTTTGAAATCGATCGCCGGCGCCGAGCGTCCGCGCGCGGGCACCGTCACCTTCGACGGCAAGCGCATCGATGGCCAGCCGCAGCACGTCATCACCGCGGGCGGCATCGCCTTCGTGCCGGAGAACCGCCGGCTGTTTCCGCGGCTGTCGGTGCGCGACAATCTGCGGCTCGGCAGCTACCTCTATCGCAGCCAATCCGACCGCGATGCGCCGCTCGACCTGGTGTTCCAGCTGTTCCCGCGGCTCGGCGAGCGGCTCGAGCAGCGCGCCGAGACCTTGTCCGGCGGCGAGCAGCAGATGCTCGCGATCGGCCGTGCGCTGATGACGCGGCCACGGCTTCTAATGCTCGACGAGCCGTCGCAGGGCATCATGCCGAAGCTGGTCGACGAGATTTTCCAGGCCGTGAAGCGCATCCGCGACGCCGGCATGACGGTGCTGATCGTCGAGCAGCGCATGGCCGAGTGCCTGGAGATTGCCGACCGCGCCTACATCCTGCAGACCGGCCGCGTGCTGATGCAAGGCACCGCCGCCGAGATCAGCGGCAATCCGGACGTGCGCAAGGCGTATCTGGGGCTGTAGTTTTTGCGACGCCTCCACGTACGCAAACGTCATCCTGAGGTGCGCGCCCCTTTGGCGCGCCTCGAAGGATGGCAGCGGGCGAGTATGTGGCCCATCCTTCGAGGCTCGCTCCGCTCGCACCTCAGGATGACGCCAGTGTATGTGGAGCGCGCTGTTCGGCGCGTAACCCGATCCTACTTGTCCTTGCCCTCTTCGACCTTCTCGACCTTGGCGGCAAGATCCGGCACGCGGCTGACGCGGTAGGTCGCGTTGCTGCAGGTCAAGGTCCAGGCCTCGTTGTCGGGCTTGGAGAGCTTGTCGTCGCGTTCGGCCTTGAGCGGCTTGTCGCAGGCATAGCCTTGCGCGCGCAGCTGCACCGCCAGCAGGTCCTGCAGAGTCTGCTCGGCCTGTGCCGTCGATCCTGCCAGGCCGCCGACCAGCAGTCCAGTGAATGCCAATCCCGTGAACCTCATCATGACCGTTCTCCGCATGTCTCACCTTTGCTTGATCTAATGAGAGTGATCCGGCAGCACGAGCCCGAACGTCCTGGTCAAATCCGCCACCTGGTCGGGCGAGAGATAGCGCGGGTTCAGCCCGCGCAGCAGCAGATAGAGCTTTGCGGTTTCCTCGAGCTCCTCGGTCGCGAACACCGCGGCTTCCAGCGTGTCGCCGGAGACGACGGGACCGTGATTGGCGAGCAGCACCGATGAATATTTCCCGGCCAGCCCCCTGATCGCGTCGGCAACGGCGGGGTCGCCGGGACGATAGTAGGGCACCAGCGCGGTCTGGCCGCACTTCATGACATAATAGGCCGTCATCGCCGGCAACGCGGCGCGCGGGTCGATCTCGGGCAGCATCGAAAGCGCGACCGAATGGGTCGAGTGCAGATGGACCACCGCGCCGGCGCTGGTGCGCGTCTGGTAGAGGGCGGTGTGCAGCGGCACTTCCTTGGTCGGGGCATCGCCGGAGACCAGCCGGCCGTTGCCGTCGAGCCGCGACATTTTCGCCGGATCGAGGAAACCGAGCGAGGCGTTGGTCGGCGTCACCAGCCAGCCGCCGTCGTCGAGCCGGACGCTGATATTGCCGGAGGAGCCCGGCGTCAGCCCGCGCTCGAACAGCGAGCGGCCGAACCGGCAGATATCCTCACGAAGCTTTGTTTCGCTCATCCGGTTTCGCTCTCGGCGTCTTCTTTGGCGCTATCCGTTTTCCGCTTTGTCTCATGCTTTGGCAGCGCGGCCAAGCCGTGATAGGCAAGCAGCAAACGCGCATGATCCGGAAGTTGGGAAACCGTTCCGTGCGCAATCAAGTAAAACTTTGAGGATCGCCGCATGTCCAGTTCCGCAACACCGCACGTCGCCGTCATCGGGCTGGGGTCGATGGGATACGGCATGGCGACCTCGCTCAAGCGCGCCGGTCTTGTCGTGACCGGCTGCGACGTCTCGGCCGACGCCGTCGCGCGCTTCGTGGCTGACGGCGGCAAGGGCGCGAAAACGCCGGCTGAAGCGGCCAGGGAGGCCGATATCGTCGTCAGCGTCGTCGTCAATGCGGCGCAAACCGAGGCCATCCTGTTCGGCAAGGACGGCGCCACCGAGACCCTTGCCAAGGACGCGGTCTTCATTTCCTCGGCGACCATGGATCCCGATATCGCCCGCCGGCTGGCCAAGCAGCTGGAGGCGACCGGCCGGCATTATCTCGATGCACCGATCTCCGGCGGCGCGCAGCGCGCGGCGCAGGGCGAGCTGACCATTCTGGCGTCCGGCAGTGCGGCGGCGTTCGCGAAGGCGCGGCCGGCACTGGATGCGATGGCGGCGAAGCTCTACGAGCTCGGCGACGCGGCCGGGCAGGGCGCCGCGTTCAAGATGATCAACCAATTGCTGGCCGGCGTTCATATTGCAGCCGCCTCCGAGGCGATCGCCTTTGCCGCCAAGCAGGGCCTCGATATCCGCAAGGTCTATGAGGTGATCACGGCGTCGGCCGGCAATTCGTGGATGTTCGAGAACCGCATGCCGCATGTGCTCGACGGCGACTATGCGCCGCGCAGCGCGGTGGAGATTTTCGTCAAGGACCTCGGCATCATCCAGGACATGGCGCGCAATGCGCGCTTCCCGGTGCCGGTCTCGGCCGCGGCGCTGCAGATGTTCCTGATGACGTCGGCCGCCGGCATGGGCCGTGACGACGATGCGTCGGTGGCGCGGATGTACGCGCAGGTCACCGGTACCAAGCTTCCCGGCGCGAAATAAGAGGATTCCGCAATGCCCCGCTTTGCCGCCAATCTCACCATGATGTTCAACGAGGTCCCGTTCCTCGACCGCTTCGACGCCGCGGCGAAAGCGGGCTTCACCGCGGTCGAGTTCCTGTTTCCGTACGACCATCCGGCCGAGGAGGTCGGCAAGCGGCTGAAGGGCGCGGGGCTGACGCAGGCGCTGTTCAACCTGCCGCCGGGCGACTGGAACGCCGGCGAGAAGGGATTTGCCGCGCTGCCGGATCGCTTCGCCGATTTGCAAGCGAGCCTGAGGACCGCATTGCCTTATGCGCAGGCGACCGGCGTCGAGCGCGTGCATCTGATGGCCGGGATAGCCGACCGTAGCGATGCCAGGGCCGTCGCCGCATTTCGCAAGTCGGTCGCGCATGCCGCCGAGTTCTTCGCGCCGCACGGCCTCGACGTCGTGATCGAGCCGATCAATCCGCGCAACGTGCCCGGCTACTTCCTCAACGATTTCCTCTTCGCGCGCGACCTGATCAACGAGCTCAAGATCCCGAACCTCAAGCTGCAATTCGACATCTACCACTGCCAGATCATTCATGGCGACGTCACGATGCGGCTGCGCGAGATGATGCCGATCATCGGCCACATCCAGATCGCCTCGATCCCCTCGCGCAACGAGCCCGACGGCGAGGAGCTGAACTATCCGTTCCTGTTCGGCGAGCTGGACCGGCTCGGTTATAACGGCTTCGCCGGCTGCGAATATAATCCGCGCGGCAAGACCACCGATGGTCTCGCCTGGTTCAAGCCCTATGCCGGAGTGAAGCCGTGACACTCGCACTCGGTTGCATCGCCGACGACTACACCGGCGCCTCCGACCTCGCCAACACGCTGACCCGCGCCGGCCTGCGCACGGTGCAGACCATCGGCGTGCCCGCCGACGATCTCGCACTGCCCGAGGTCGACGCCGTCGTGGTGTCGCTGAAGAGCCGCTCGATCGAGGCCGGCCTTGCCGTGACGCGTTCGCGTGCGGCGGAGGCCTGGCTGCGCGGCCGGGGCGCCGCGCATGTCCTGTTCAAGATCTGCTCGACCTTCGATTCCACCGACGCCGGCAATATCGGCCCGGTGATGGACGCATTGCGCGCCGATTCCGGGGACAGCATCGTGCTGGTGACGCCGGCGTTCCCGGAGACCGGCCGCACCGTCTATCAGGGCAATCTGTTCGTCGGCTCGGTGCCGCTGAACGAGAGCCCGCTGAAGGACCATCCGCTCAACCCGATGCATGATTCCAATCTGGTCCGCGTGCTGGCGCGCCAGAGCAAGACCAAGGTCGGCCTGGTCGATCTCGCGACGCTCGCCCGAGGCACCGACGCCGTTCGGGCGAAGCTCGCCGAGCTCGCGGGCGCGGGCCTGGGTGCTGCGATCGTCGATGCGGTGTTCGACCGCGACCTCGAGACCATCGGGCAGGTCGCGCTGGATCAGCGTCTGTCGGTCGGCGCCTCCGGCATCGGGCTTGGATTGGCGCGGGCGCTGGTGGCCGCGGGCAAAGCCAAATCGTCGGCCGAAAGTGCAACCTCCAAGGCCGCGGTCGGCGGGCCGGCCGCCTGCCTCGCCGGCAGTTGCTCGCAAGCGACCTTGCGGCAGATCGCCAGCGCCGAGAAGGTGATGCCGGTCCTGCACCTCGACTCCGAGCGGGTGATCGCCGGCAAGGACGAGACGCAGCGGGCGCTCGCCTGGGCCAAGGAGCGGCTCGGGGCGGGGCCGATCCTGATCGCCAGCAGCTCGACTCCGGAGGAGGTGACTGCCCTGCAATCCCGTCATGGCCGTGATGCAGCCGGACATGCGATCGAGCAGGCACTGGCCGACATCGCGGAGGGACTGGTGCAGTCGGGTGTGCACAGGCTGGTGGTCGCCGGTGGTGAAACGTCAGGCGCCGTGGTCGATCGCCTGGGGATTCCGGGATTCCTGGTCGGTGCAGAAATCGCTGCGGGCGTGCCGGTTCTGCGCGCGGTCGGCGCCAGAAGCGGCCAGATGGTGCTTGCCCTCAAATCAGGCAATTTCGGCGGGCCGGAGTTCTTCTCGGATGCGCTGGCTTTGATGCCTTGATGCGTCTGGCGCGCATCATGCCGGGGTGACGTTTGATATCTCCGTAGTTCAACGGGGAACCAAATTAACCCTACTTAAGGAGGGGGGCTGGCTTTGATATCTGCGGCGTCCCGCCGCGCCCCCAGCCATTCGATCGGGCTTCGCGAGCCCGATATCAAGAGACCCCACGATGTTCGCCAAATTCTCGATCCGCGCCAAGATCATTGCCGCGGTTGCGTTCCTGCTTGTCGCGCTGACGGGCATGGGCCTGCTTGCAGTCTGGAATATGCGGGCGATCAACGCCAGCACAGTCGACATCTCGACCAATTGGTTGCCGAGCGTGCGCGTGCTCGGCGAGCTGCGCGCCGGGGTCATCACCTACCGCAACGTGATCCGCGAACACATGCTCTCCGAAACGCTCGAAGACAAGCTGGCCGCCGAGAAGACGCTCACCAGCGTCGTCGAGATGAACACAAAGGCCCGCGCCAGGTACGAGCCGATGATCACTACCCCGGAGGAGCGTGCGCTCTACCGGCAGTGGTCCGACACCTGGGACAAGTACAAAAAGGGCACCGAAGAGGTGATGAGCCTGTCGCGCAAGGAGGCTGGCAAGCTTCCGCATGAGGCGCACGAGCTCAACACCAAGGTCGTGAACAAGATCGGTCTCGAAGCGGATGAGATCCTGAACAAGGACATCGAGCTCAACAACACCGGTGCGGACAAAGCCGCGCAGGATTCTGCCAGCAACTACAGCTCGGCGCTGATGATGGTGGCGGCGATCCTCGGCCTTGCGATCCTGATCAGTGTCGGCGTCAGCTTCTACACGGTTCGCGACATTTCGGCCGGCATCGCCTCGATCGTGAGCCCGATGCAGGCGCTGGGTCGCGGCGACCTCACCGCAAACGTCCCGCACCAGGGCGAGAAGACCGAGATCGGCGCGATGGCCGATACGCTGCAGGTTTTCAAGGAAGCCCTGGTCGCCAAGAAGGCGGCCGATGAAGCCGCCGCCGCCGACGCCGAGGCCAAGATCGAGCGCGGCCGCCGGGTCGACACCATCACCCGCAATTTCGAACAGATGATCGGCGAGATCGTGCAGACCGTGTCGTCGGCCTCGACCCAGCTCGAGGCCTCGGCCTCTACGCTGTCGTCGACCGCCCGGCGTTCGCAGGAACTGACCACGTCGGTTGCCGCTGCTTCCGAGGAGGCCTCGACCAACGTGCAGTCGGTGGCGTCGGCGACCGAAGAGCTGTCGTCGTCGGTGACCGAGATCAGCCGCCAGGTGCAGGAGTCGGCGCGGATGGCCGGCGATGCCGTCGGCCAGGCGCGCACCACCAACGATCGCGTCAGCGAATTGTCGAAGGCCGCTGCGCGGATCGGCGACGTCGTCGAGCTGATCAACACGATTGCCGGCCAGACCAATCTCTTGGCGCTGAACGCCACCATCGAGGCGGCGCGCGCCGGCGAGGCCGGCCGCGGCTTCGCGGTCGTGGCGTCCGAGGTGAAGGCACTGGCGGAGCAGACTGCAAAGGCGACCGGCGAGATCGGCCAGCAGATCGCCGGCATCCAGACCGCGACCCAGGAGTCGGTCGGCGCCATCAAGGAAATCTCGTCGACCATCGAGCGGCTGTCGGAGATCTCCTCCACCATCGCAGCCGCGGTCGAGGAGCAGGGCGCGGCGACGCAGGAGATTTCGCGCAACGTGCAGCAGGCCGCGCAGGGCACCCAGCAGGTCTCGGCCAACATCACCGACGTCCAGCATGGCGCCAACGAAACCGGCTCGGCTTCGACCCAGGTGCTGTCGGCGGCGCAGTCGCTCTCGGGTGACAGCAATCGCCTCAAACTCGAGGTCGGCAAGTTCCTCGACGCCGTCCGCGCGGCCTGACGCCGGCCGAACCTCTGACCTTCGAACGATGCCCGGCCGACAGGCCGGGCATTTTTCTTTGCGCGGATGCGGCGCTCGGACGTTCCACGTGAAGGCGTGACCAACGAACCGTAGCTCCATGCGCGGCCGGCGCGGCGACCCAGGAAATATCTCGAAACGTGCAGCAGGCGGCGCACGGCACCCAGCAGGTCTCGGCCAACATCACCGACGTGCAGCACGGCGCTACCGAAACCGGGTCGGCCTCGACCCAGGTGTTGTCGGCGGCACAGACGTTGTCGGGCGACAGCAACCGCCTCAAGCTCGAGGTCGGCAAGTTCCTCAACGCGTCCGCGCCGCCTGATCCGGCGCCGCCGGTTGGGTCATACAGGACATCGTTGTCGGGGCAACCGATCCCGGCGCGGCGAGCCGGCCGGCTTGCCACGCTCCGCATTTTCGCAGAGCAGCGATGCGTTAGCCTTCTGACGGCCGCAACGGCGTGCTCGGCAGGCGCACATTCGCAGCAGAGCCGTCTCTTTTTTGACGATGATCCACGCGCGATCGACCGCGCTGCGCCCGGAGCACCCGATCGGCGTGCGCGGCTTCACGTACTATGCCAAGGAAGTGAAGGCCGCTGCGGCTCCACAGGTTGGCGTTTTGCCCGTCATCGGGTAAATCGGCCGCTGCGGAACGGCTTTTGCAATGTCGATTCCTCTGCCCGGGCGGGCTTCATTTCGGGAATGCTGCTTTTATGATCGCACTGGTCCGTATCGCACTGAGCCGGCCGTATACTTTCGTCGTGCTCGCGATCCTGCTCTTGATCATCGGACCGCTGGCGGCGCTGCGCACGCCGACCGACATCTTTCCCGACATCCGCATCCCCGTGATCGGCGTGGTCTGGCAGTACACCGGCCTGCCGCCCGACCAGATGGCCGGCCGCATCACTTCGCCGTTCCAGCGCGCACTGACCACGACGGTCAACGACATCGAGCACATCGTCGCCAATTCCTATAACGGCGTCGGCATCATCAAGATCTTCTTCCAGCCCAACGTCGACATCCGCACCGCCAACGCCCAGGTCACCGCGATCTCGCAGACACTGCTCAAGCAGATGCCGCCGGGCGCGACGCCGCCGCTGATCCTGAACTACAGCGCCTCGACGGTTCCGATCATCCAGGTCGCATTGTCGGGCGAAGGCCTGACCGAGCAGAACCTCGCCGATATCGGCATCAACCAGCTGCGCACGCCGCTGGTCACGGTGCCCGGTGCTGCGATCCCGTATCCGTTCGGCGGCAAGCAGCGCCAGGTCCAGATCGATCTCAATTCGACCGCGCTGCAGGCGCGCGGCCTGGCGGGCCAGGACGTCGCCAACGCGCTCGCCGCGCAGAACCTGATCACGCCGGTCGGCACCCAGAAGATCGGCAACTTCGAATACACCATCAACCTCAACAACTCGCCGCTGCGGCTCGAAGAGCTCGGCGACCTGCCGATCAAGCAGGTCAACGGCGCGATGGTCTATGTCCGTGACGTCGCCACCGTTCGCGATGGCAACCCGCCGCAGACCAACATCGTCCATGTCGACGGCAACCGCTCGGTCTTGATGATGGTGCTGAAGGCGGGCGCCACCTCGACGCTCGATATCATCTCCGGCATCAAGCAGAAGGTGATCGAGGTCAAGGACCAGATGCCGGACGCGCTGAAGATCGGCTTCATCGGCGACCAGTCGGTGTTCGTCCGTGGCGCGATCACCGGCGTCGCCTTCGAGGGCGTGATCGCCGCGCTGCTGACCAGCGTGATGATCCTGTTGTTCCTCGGCAGCTGGCGCTCGACCGTCATCATCGCGGTGTCGATCCCGCTGTCGGTGCTCGGCGCCATCATCATGCTGTCCCTGATCGGCGAGACGCTGAACATCATGACGCTCGGCGGCCTTGCGCTCGCGGTCGGCATCCTCGTCGACGACGCCACGGTGACGATCGAGAACATCAACTACCACCTCGAGCAGGGCAAGCCGGTCGAGCAGTCGATCCTCGATGGCGCCAATCAGATCGTGACGCCGGCCTTCGTCTCGCTGCTCTGTATCTGCATCGTGTTCGTGCCGATGTTCTTCCTGACCGGCGTGGCGCGCTTCCTGTTCGTGCCGATGGCCGAAGCGGTGATGTTCGCGATGATCTGGTCGTTCATCCTGTCGCGCAGTCTGGTGCCGACGATGGCGAACTATCTGCTGCAGGCGCATGTCCATCACGAGGGCGGGCCGCCGAAATCGCGCAATCCCCTGGTCTGGTTCCAGCGTGGCTTCGAGGCGCGGTTCGAGCGTGTCCGCAGCGGCTATCATGGCCTGCTCGCGATGGCGCTCGGTCACCGCAAGGTGTTCGTCGGCGGCTTTCTCGCGGTCGTTGCCGCGTCGTTCCTCTTGGTGCCGTTTCTGGGGCGCAACTTCTTCCCGTCGGTCGATGCCGGCAACATCCTGATGCATGTCCGCACCCAGGTCGGCACCCGCGTCGAGGAGACCGCCAACCAGCTCGCCGATATCCAGAAGGCGATCCGCAAGCTGGTCCCCGGCGAGATCGAGACCATGACCGACAACATCGGCATGCCGATCTCCGGCATCAACATGACCTATAACAACACCGGCGTGATCGGTCCGCAGGACGGCGATATCCAGATCCGCCTGAAGGAAGGCCACAAGCCGACCGAGCAGCATGTCCGCACGCTGCGTGAGCAACTGCCCCGGCTGTTCCCGGGCACCAGCTTCGCGTTCCTGCCGGCCGACATCGTCAGCCAGATCCTGAACTTCGGCGCGCCGGCGCCGATCGATTTGCAGATCCGCGGCGCCAACCTCGACGCCAACTTCGCCTACGCCAACAAGCTGCTGGCCAAGATCAAGCGCATCCCCGGCATCGCCGACGCGCGGATCCAGCAGTCGCCGAACAATCCGACCTTCAACATCGACGTCGACCGCACCCGCGCGCAATATGTCGGCCTGACCGAGCGCGACGTCACCAACTCGCTGGTCGTCAACCTCGCCGGCTCCTCGCAGGTCGCGCCGACCTACTATCTCAACCCTGATAACGGCGTGTCCTATTCGATCGTGATGCAGACGCCGCAATACCAGATCGACTCGCTGAGCGCGCTGCAGACGCTGCCGATCACCGCGACCGGCAACACCCAGGCGCCGATCCTCGGCGGTATCGCCGACATCAAGCGCGTGACCTCGAGCGCGGTGGTGTCGCAATACGACATCCAGTCGCTGGTGCAGATCTACGCCACGACGCAGGGCCGCGATCTCGGCGGCGTCGCAACCGACGTGCGCCAGCTGATCGCGGATACCGCCAAGGAGGTGCCGAAGGGCTCGTCCGTGGTGCTGCTCGGCCAGGTGCAGACCATGAACTCGGCCTTCACCGGCCTGTTGCTCGGCCTGCTCGGCGCGGTCGTCCTGATCTACTTCCTGATCGTCGTGAACTTCCAGTCCTGGTCGGATCCGTTCGTGATCATCACGGCGCTGCCCGCCGCGCTGGCCGGCATCGTCTGGATGCTGTTCACCACCCAGACCACGCTGTCGGTTCCGGCGCTCACCGGCGCCATCATGTGCATGGGCGTTGCGACCGCCAACAGCGTGCTGGTGATCAGCTTCGCGCGCGAACGCTATGAGGAGCTCGGCGATCCCGTCGCGGCGGCGCTGGAGGCCGGATTCGTCCGGTTCCGTCCGGTGCTGATGACCGCGCTCGCCATGATCATCGGCATGGCGCCGATGGCGCTGGGACTGGGCGAGGGCGGCGAGCAGAACGCGCCGCTGGGCCGCGCCGTGATCGGCGGCCTGATCTTTGCAACCTTCGCGACGCTGATGTTTGTTCCCGTGGTATTCAGTATGGTACACAAGAAGCAAGGCGCCAAAGCCGCCGCCTCATCGGAGATTCCGCATGCAGCCCACTGAACAGCGCCCACCGGTGTCCCGCCGGAGATTGGGCATATTCGGCGTGGTTGCACTGGTCGGCGCCGGGCTGATCGTAGGCACCGGCATCCGCGCCCGTGAGGAGCAGGACAACCGTTTGAAGGAATGGACCGACGACCAGGCCGTTCCGACCGTCGCGGTGGCGCTGCCCAACGCCAAGGCGCTGAGCCCCACGATCGACCTGCCGGGCCGGCTCGAGGCTTATTCCCGCGCGCCGATCTATGCCCGGGTGTCCGGCTATCTGAAGAACTGGGACGCCGACATCGGCGCCCGCGTCAAGGCTGGCCAGGTGATCGCCGAGATCGAGGCGCCTGACCTCGATCAGCAATTGCTGCAGGCGCGCGCCGATCTCGCCAGCGCCCAGGCCTCGGCCAAGCTGTCCGAGGCCACGCTGAACCGGCGCAAGACGCTGGTGGCCTCGAACTTCGTCTCCGCCCAGGAGATCGACGAGCGCACCGCCGACCTCTCCAACAAGAACGGTGCGGTCAAGGCCGGCCAGGCCAATGTCGAGCGGCTGGAAGCGCTCGCCGGTTACAAGAAGATCACGGCGCCGTTCGACGGCGTGGTGACCTCGCGCGACACCGACGTCGGCGCGCTGATCAACGCCGGCGGCGGCTCGGGCCCCGCGATGTTCACGATCTCCGACATCACCAAGCTGCGCGTCTACGTCAACGTGCCGCAGAACTATGTTCCGGCGATCAAGATCGGCGCCAAGGCCACGCTGGCGTTGCCGGATTACCCGAACCGCAGCTTCCAGGCGACGGTGGAAGCCTCCTCACAGGCCGTCGATGTCGCCTCCGGCACCACGCGGATGCAGCTCGGGCTCGACAATTCCTCCGGCGAGCTGATGCCGGGCAGCTATGCCAGCGTGAAGCTGAACTTGCAGCGCGAGTCCGCGCCGCTCAGCATTCCCGCCAGCGCGCTGATCTTCAACAGCAACGGCCTGCGGGTCGCAACCGTCAGCCCCGATGACAAGGTGCTGTTCAAGACCGTGAAGATCGGCCGCGACCTCGGCAAGGAGCTCGAGATCGCCTCGGGCCTCGCCCCCGACGACCGCATCATCACCGCCCCGCCGGACGGACTCGCCGACGGCGATCATGTCCGCGTCACCGGCGCCGGCCCCAAGGGCAAGCCGACGACGGCGTCGGAAAAGCAGGACGTGAAGGGGTAAGTCTTTCGTAGCCCGAATTGCGCGACGCTCCATCCGGGCTACGCACTGAATGCGAGAGAACCCATCACCGTCACCCTGAGGAGGCCGCACTGCGGCCGTCTCGAAGGGTCGACGGCCACCAGCGGGGCCGTGCATCCTTCGAGGCTCGCTCCGCTCGCACCTCCAGCGACAAAGGCGAAGCCTTTGCGCGGGGATGACGGATATAGCCGCGGAGGTTGCGGGTAGGAACTGCTATCCCACCCGCCATTCCAGCATGCCATCACCGGCGGTCACGATGTTGCCGGTGGTACCGACCGGTGTGCGGTCGAGGTTCTGCAGATATGCCAGCGTGGCCGTGTCGCTTGCCGGGATGCGGCCGAGCGTGCGGCGGCCGTCTTCGGTGCGCAGCATGGTGACGCCATGCTCGACCTCGCCGTTGGCGCGATAGATCACGGTGAAGGCCTCGACCTTGCCTTTTCCTGTTGCCTCGGCGGTGAAGTCGGGCACGTTGCGCCTGTTGCGGTCGGCCTCCGCCTGCACGCTCGTGTCCTGCTTGAGCGCGGCCTTCGGTGCCGCGCGCGACAGCACGAGGCCGTGATGCTTGGTGACGAAGCCGCCCTGGCCGTAGAGCAGGCCGAGCGTGCCGCCGCTGCGCAGCCTGCGCACCATCGCGCAGGCTGAATGCGTCATGTAGGTGTTGAGCGGCGCGCCGAAGAAGGTGAGGCCGCCGGTGACGGTCGGCTGCACGTCGCTGCCCAGGCCGAGCGTGCGGCGCGCCATCTTCGGGACGCAGGGGAAACAGCTATAGAGCTCGATGGCATCGAACTTCCTGCCATCGCCACCGGCGAGGTCCATCACCGCCTTGAGCACCGCGGTCTGCGCGTGGCTCTCGACGAACTGGTCGCGGATCAGATAGTCGCGCGGCTCTTCGGCCGAGGCGCCGCCGAGCGGATAGATCAGCTTGTCCGCGGGGACACCGGCTGCACGCGCTTTGGCAAGGCTGGTCAGGATCAGCGCACCGCCCATGTTGACCGTCGGGTTCGCCACCATCAGCTTCGTATACGGCCAGGCGATCATCCGGTTGTCGGGCGTTGCCGTCGTGATCTCGTCGCCGCTGAAGCGCTTCTTCAGCCACGAGTTCGGGTTGTCGGCCGCGATCCGCGCATAGGTCGACCATAGATCGCCCGACTCCTTCAGCGCCTCGCGCGGCGTTTGGCCCCAATGCGCCGAGGTTGCGGACTCATAGAGCGGGTAGACCGTGATCGGCCGGAACACGCCGAGCGCAACCGCCATCGGCTTCTGGAACGCGGCGCCGCGCTTCGGCTCCTCCACGTCATGCGCGAACGGTGTCCACGGCAACTCGACGCCGGCGCGCTGCGCCTTGGTCGCGGTCGACTGCGCCTCGGCGCCGCACACCGCGGCGACGCTGCATTCGCCGCGCGCGATGCGCTGCGCGGCCTCATGCAGATAGCGGATCGGGCTCTCGCCGCCGACCGGGCCGTAATAAAGATGCGCGGGCGTGATGCCGAGCCGCTGCGCCAGCTGCTTCTCGGGATCGCGGTAGCGCCAGCTCAGGAAGTTGACGACGTCGAGCGACTGCACGTCGGCGAGCAGTTTTGCGCCGCTGTCCGCCTCGGCGCGCTTCAGCGCCTCTTCCAGCAGAGTGAGTGGCTCGAGGCCGGCGGCGATGTCCTTGGGACGATCGACGATCTCGCCGACGCCGACGATGACGGGAATGCGGTCTTCGGGGATATGAGATGTGGTCATTTCTTCTTGCTTTGCTTTCTTTAGTACGCCGCCGCCCTTCGAGGCTCGCTGCGCTCGCACCTCAGGGTGACGGCTACAGGCACACCGTCATCCTGAGGTGCGAGCTCTGCGGCGCGTCAGCGCCGCTGGGCGAGCCTCGAAGGACGGACCACGTATTCTACTCCGCCACCAGCGCGTTCATGTGCTCGACGGCCTCGACGAAATCTTCCTTGAATTCCTGCACCACGGCACCCGCCGACTTGACGCTGTCGACCAGGCCGACGCCCTGGCCGACGAAGTAGCTGACGAGATCGCGCGCCTTCTCGTTGCCGGCTTCAGCGGCGCGGTCGATCGCGTTGAAGGCATCGCGGCTGATGATGCTTTGCAGCGGCATCGGCAGCGCGCCGGGGCTGTCCGGCGAGCGGTCCCAGGCATCGGTCCACACCGAGCGAAGCTGCCGCGCCGGCTTGCCGGTGCGGCCCTTGGAGCGGATGGCGTCGCGCGAGGAGGCCGCGATCATCTTCTCGCGGAAGATCTCCGAGGTCTCCGACTCGACGGTCGCAAGCCACACCGAGCCGGTCCAGGCGCCGGCCGCACCCATCGCCATGCAGGCGGCCATCTGGCTGCCGGTCATGATGCCGCCGGCGGCGAGCACCGGCACGTCGCGGATCTTTTTGACCGCCTTGATCACCTCGGGCACCAGCACCATGGTCGAGACTTCGCCGCAATGGCCGCCGGCTTCGGTGCCTTGCGCAACCAGGATGTCGACGCCGGCCGCGACCTGGCGAAGCGCGTGCTCCTTGGAGCCGACCAGCGCCGCCACCGGCACGCCGTGCTTGCGGCCCATCTCGATCATCGCCTTCGGCGGCACGCCGAGCGCATTGGCGATCAGCCGGATCGGATGGCGGAACGAGACCTCGAGCAATTGCAGCGCGGTCTCGGCATCGAACGGCTGCGGCTGGTTGTCGGCGACGCTCTGCGGCGTGAGCTCGATGTTGTATTTCTTCAGCAGATCGCGGGTGAAATCGCGATGGTCCTGCGAGACGCGCTTCTCGAGGCTCTTCCAGGTGACGTTCTTCTCACCCGCGGTCGAGATGTTCTCCGGAATCAGCACGTCGATGCCGTAGGGCTTGCCGTCGACGTGATCGTCGATCCATTTCAATTCCTGCTCCAGCGTCTCCGGCAGATACCGGGTCGCGCCGAACACGCCGAAGCCGCCGGCGCGGCTGACGGCGGCCACCACGTCGCGGCAATGACTGAAGGCGAGCAGGGGGAATTCGATTCCCAGCATGTCGCATATCGGTGATTTCATGGACTGGTTTTCTCCCGGCGGCTGCTTCTTGTGCTTGTTGGCATCAGCCCCTGCGACGCTAGCGCATCACGGTCGGCGAAGCCAAGCGGGTTTCGGCTGCGGCGATCTTGCGTGCAGGCGCTGCTTGGCTGCATCGCTCGCAGCGCATTCCGCTGGATAGAAAATGCGATCGGGCGGGGTGGGCAAAGCGCAGCGTGCGCACCATCTAGTGCGGACATGGGATGGGCCCGGCGGCCGCCGCGCCACCTTGGAAACGTAAACCGGGAGCCAACGACGTGACTGACACCTCAGCCTACGAGCCGCCGAAAGTCTGGACCTGGAACAAGGAGAGCGGCGGGCGCTTCGCCAGCATCAACCGGCCGATCGCGGGTCCCACCCATGACAAGGAGCTGCCGGTCGGCCGCCATCCGCTGCAACTCTACTCGCTGGCGACGCCGAACGGCGTCAAGGTCACCGTGATGCTGGAAGAGCTGCTGGCGGCCGGCCACAAGGGTGCGGAGTACGACGCCTGGCTGATCAAGATCGACGGCAACCAGTTCGGCAGCGGCTTCGTTGCGGTCAATCCGAATTCCAAGATCCCGGCGCTAATGGATCGCAGCGGGCCTGAGCCGATCAGGGTGTTCGAGTCGGGCTCGATCCTGGTCTACCTCGCGGAAAAGTTCGGCGCGTTCCTGCCGACCGACGTCAAGACCCGCGCCGAAACCTTCTCCTGGCTGTTCTGGCAGATGGGCGCCGCGCCGTATCTCGGTGGCGGCTTCGGGCATTTCTATGCCTATGCGCCGACCAAGATCGAATACGCGATCGATCGCTTTGCGATGGAAGTGAAGCGCCAGCTCGACGTGCTCGACCGCCGGCTCGCCGACAACGAATATCTCGCCGGCGATGTCTACACCATCGCCGACATGGCAGTGTGGCCATGGTACGGCAGTCTGGCCAAGGGACTGCTCTATGGCGGCGGCGAATTCCTCTCGGTGCAGGACTACAAGAACGTGCAGCGCTGGACCGACGCGATCGCCGCCCGGCCCGCGGTGAAGCGCGGCCGCATGGTCAACCGCACCTGGGGTGACCCCTCGAGCCAGCTCCACGAGCGCCATGATGCCAGCGATTTCGAGATGAAGACGCAGGACAAGGTCGAGCAAGCGGCGTCGTAGCTGCGAGGGCGGGTTACGTCTTTCGGCTAACCCGCCCTGCGGATCTAGCTCAACAAATCGTCATACTCCGGATTCTTCTTCATGAAGCCCTGGATGAACTCGCACTTCACGACGAGCTTGATGCCCTGCGCACGGACCGCGTCGAGCGTCGCACGGGCGAGCTTGGAGCCGATGCCGCGGCCGCCGAGCTCCGGCGGCACCACGGTGTGCACCAGCGTGATCGTATCCGGCGTCTTGCGGTAGACCACGAAGGCGATGGTGCCATCGACGTCAAGTTCGAACCGGCTCTGCGTCGCGTTGTCGCGAAATGCTTCACTCATTCTGTCGTCCTCGTTACCTGTTCTTCACACCCTCGGCCGCAGGAAATACCACGCGGTCGTCGGTGCGGCAGTAGCGATCGGCGAACATGCGGCCGATCGGGTGGTAGCGCTCCATGTGGACGCGCATCGCATTGTGATCCCACAATTCGTTGCGGATGTGGAAATGGATGCCTTCGCCCATGATCAGCTGGCGGTCGCCGTTGACGTCGATCAGCTTCCAGGTCCTGCACTCCATCGCGAACGGCGCGTCGGCAAGCCGGGGCACCGCGATCTTGCTGGATGGCGCGAGCTTGAGACCGAGATGATCGGGTTCGCCGATCTCGGGCGGAAAATCACCCGAGCTCTCGTGCATCGCGCGCGCCAGCGGCTCGTCGGTCAGGTTGACCACGAATTCGCCGAGGCGCTGGATGTTGACCATCGTATCCTTCTCGCGGCCGTCGGGCCGTCGGTTGACCGCGAACATGCAGAGCGGCGGGTCCTCGCAGAACACGTTGAAGAACGAGAACGGCGCCGCATTGACCACGCCGTCCGGCCCAAGGCTTGTCACCCAGGCGATCGGCCGCGGCAACACGAAGGAGGTCAGCACCTTGTAGCGTTCGCGCTGGGTGAGGTCGCTTGCGGCGTATTCCATGCGGTTGTCCGGAATTTCGGTGGGCGGGTGCGCGAAGCGTAACCTGCCGCCGACGGTTCGGAAAGCAAAAGGCGGGTTACACTCGCGTGAACCCGCCTTGCAGACTTGCTTGCTTACCTCTCGCCGCGAAGAGCGGGGAGAGGGAGGAGTAGCAACTACGGCATGCTCAGCTCGTGGCGGCCGACGACCATCCAGTGCACCTCGTCCGGGCCGTCGGCGAAGCGCAGATGGCGGACGTCCTGGTACATTTCGCCAAGCGGGGACCATTGCGAAATGCCGGTGGCGCCGTGCATCTGGATCGCCTGATCGATCACCTTGCAGGCGCGCTCGGGGACCATGGCCTTGACCATCGAGACCCAGACGCGGGCTTCCTTGTTGCCGAGCACGTCCATCGCCTTGGCCGCCTTCAACACCATCAGCCGCATCGCTTCGATTTCGCAACGCGCCTGGGCGATGATCTGCATGTTGCCGCCGAGATGGGCGATCTTCTTGCCGAACGCTTCGCGGGTCAGGCCGCGCTGCACCATCATGTCGAGCGCCTTCTCGGCCTTGCCGATGGTGCGCATGCAGTGGTGGATGCGGCCGGGGCCGAGGCGAACCTGGGAGATCTCGAAGCCGCGGCCTTCGCCGAGCAGCATGTTCTCCTTCGGCACCTTGCAATTGTTGAAGCGCAGATGCATGTGGCCGCGCGGCGCATGGTCATGGCCGAACACGTGCATCGGGCCGAGGATCTCGACGCCGGGGGTGTCGATCGGCACCAGGATCTGCGACTGCTGCTTGCTCGGCGCAGCGTCCGGATTGGTCTTCACCATCACGATCATGATCTTGCAGCGCGGATCGCCGGCGCCGGAGATGTAATACTTCTCGCCGTTGATGACCCACTCGTCGCCGACCAGCTTGGCGGTGGTCGAGATGTTCTTGGCGTCGGAGGAGGCGACGTTCGGCTCGGTCATCGCATAGGCCGAGCGGATCTCGCCGTTGAGCAGCGGCTTCAGCCACTTCTCCTTCTGCGCCTTGGTGCCGACCCGCTCCAGCACTTCCATGTTGCCGGTGTCGGGCGCCGAGCAGTTCATGGTCTCGGAGGCCAGCGGGCTCTTGCCGAGTTCGGCGGCGATGTAGGCGTAGTCGAGGTTGTTGAGGCCGTCGCCGGTCTCGGCATCGGGCAGGAAGAAGTTCCAGAGGCCGACTTCCTTGGCCTTGTCCTTGGCCTTCTGCAGGATCGCGAGCTGCTCGTCGGTGAAGCTCCAGCGGTTGGTCTTCTTCTCGCCGGCGCGATAGAATTCGACCGACATCGGATCGACGGTGTCGCGGATAAACTGCTTCACATGGTCGTAGAGCGGGCGGACCTTGTCCGACATCCGAAGGTCGTTGAGCTCGTCGCCCGGATTGAGCGTGTAGTTCGTGGTGCGCGGCACATAGGCATGTTTCATTGTCTTTTCTCCTTCGCGAAGGCGCGTTTCGCGGCGGACAATAGACGCGTGCGGCGCGAAGCGCGAGCACGGATTTTCTGGTCACCTCTACCGCAACGCGGAATTTGGCGACGGCGTTTCAAACGTTGTTTGAACGCCGTCGCTTACAGCGTGAACGATTCCGGCGGACGGTTATGTCATCCGGTGCATCGCGCAGATCTTGTTGCCGTCGAGGTCGCGCAGATAGGCGAGGTACAGCTTGATGCCGTTGCCCTCGCGCACACCCGGCGGGTCCTCGCAGGTCTTGCCGCCATTGGCGATGCCGGCCGCGTGCCAGGCGTGGACCTGCTCCGGCGAAGAGCAGGCAAAGCCGATCGTGCCGCCATTGGCGTGCGTCGCCGGCTCGCCGTTGATCGGCTTGGAAACCATGAAAATGCCCGCCTTGGTCAGGTACATGATACGGTGACCGTCGACCCGGGCCGGCCGGACATCGAGCGTGCCAAGCAGCGCATCATAGAACGCCTTGGCCTTGTCCAGATCGTTGGTGCCAACCATCACGTGTGAAAACATCTGAAATAACCTCCCTGCTTGTTGAAAGCCGCCTTGTGCGCCCCTCGCGGCGCGAACGCTAGCAGCAGTTTTGTCGCGACGAAAGCGACGCAGCGTCGCGTGGTATCGAGCGATCCACTCTCGTCATTGTGGGGCTAGCGAAGCGAGAGTCCCGGAAACTGCGTCCCACCCACATCTGTCATCGCCCGGCTCGACCGGGCGATCCAGTAGGCCGCGGCCTCTCGGCTTAAGCACAGACGTCTCTGGAATACTGGATCACCCGCATGCGCGGGTGATGACACCGCGTGGTGTGGCAACTTGAATCGAGAGCCATCCTCATCGTCGTCCCGGCGCAGGCCGGGACCCATGACCACCGTTGCTCATTGCGTGACGACGCTATGGCCCCAGCCTGCTACGACAACCGCGTCCTGTGGTTATGGGTCCTTGCTTTCGCAGGGACGACACCGGTGTTGCCGCAAGAGCCTGGCTAGAATGCCGTATACCCACCATCGATCACAAAGCAATCCGCCGTATGATAGGACGACGCCTTGCTCATGATGTAGACGGCGATGCCGCCGAAATCGCTGGGCTCGCCGAAGCGGCGCAGGGGGATGCGCGGCATCACGTTGGCGACGAACTTGTCGTTGGCCATGATGCCGGCGGTCATGTCGCTCTTGATCCAGCCGGGCAGGATCGCGTTCGCGGTGACGCCATGGCGGGCGAGCTCGACGCCGAGCGCGCGGCACAGCGCGTTCAGCGCGGCCTTGGTGCCGGCATAGTGCTCGTTGCGCGCGGTGCCGAACAGCGAGGCGAGGCTCGAGGTCGCGACCAGCCGTCCGAACTTGTCGCCGGCTTCGGCGCGCTCGGTCATGTGGCGTGCCGCAGCCTGGAATACGTGAAACACGCCGTCGAGATTAGTCGCGAACATCTTGCGCCATTCCTCCTCGGTGCGGTCGATGAAGGAGCGGCGTCCGCCGCCGCCGATGCCGGCATTGGCGAAGCAGCCGTCGACGCGGCCGAAGGTGTCGAGCGTCGCCTTCATCGCGGTCTTGACCGAGCCGGGATCGCTGACATCGCAGAATTGGGTTGCGACCTTGCCGGGTCCGGCCTTCATCGAGGCGGCGGCGTTGGCATTTTTTTCCGCGTTGCGGCCCCAGATCGCGACGTTGCAGCCGGCGGCGTTGAGCGCCTGCGCGATGCCGAGGCCGATGCCGCCATTGCCGCCGGTGATGACAGCGACGCGGCCGGTGAGATCGAAGATGCCACTCATTGGGGTTTCCATTTGGTTTGGTGCGCGCTAATCACGCGTTCACGGATGGGCTTGCCGTCGACCATGGACAAGCCCGGCACAAAAATCAAATATGGGTCCAAATATAGGTCGACCCATCGACCTACCGCGGTACCCGCCGCCGAAGCAACGTAAAGAGGAAACCATGCAGTTCAAGCACGTCACGCTCGACTTCGACGGATCGGTCGCGATTCTCAAACTCGACCATCAGGAAGTCATGAACGCGGTCTCGATCGACATGCTGGGCGGCCTTGCAGAGGCGCTCGATGCGATCGACGACAAGCGCGACGAGGTGCGCTGCCTGGTGATCACGGGCGCGGGCCGCGCCTTCTGCACCGGCGCCAACCTGCAGGGCCGTAACCAGCAGCAGAAGCCCGGCAAGAGCAATGCCGGCGCGGCGCTGGAGACCGCGTTCCACCCGTTCCTGCGCCGATTGCGTAAGCTGCACTGTCCGATCGTGACCGCGGTGAACGGTCCGGCCGCCGGCGCCGGCATGAGCTTCGCACTGATGGGTGACCTCATCCTGTGCGCGCGCTCGTCCTATTTCCTGCAGGCGTTCCGCCGCATCGGCCTGGTGCCGGATTGCGGCTCGACCTGGCTGCTGCCACGGCTGATCGGCAAGGCGCGCTCGGTCGAGCTGTCGCTGCTGGGCGAGCGGTTGCCGGCCGAGAAGGCGCTGGAATGGGGCCTCGTCAACCGCGTCTATGACGATGCCGCACTGATGGAAGAAACCATGAAGCTCGCGCACGATCTGGCCAACGGCCCGACGGTGGCACTGTCGCTGATCCGCAAGCTTTATTGGGACAGCCCGGAAAACACCCTGGAGGATCAGCTCAATCTGGAATTCGAGTCGCAGCGGATCGCGGGCCGTGCCGAGGATTTCAAGGAAGGTGTCACCGCATTCCTCGAGAAGCGGCCGGCGAAGTTCAAGGGCAAATGATCGAGACCGAACTCACCCGCTGCGTCGCCGCGTTTCATCCAGGTGCGACCGGCGTCACCGGCGCGGCAAAGCTCTCCGGCGGCGCCAGCCAGGAGACCTGGACGTTCGACATCGTGCACCCGAACGGCAATGTCGGTGCGATCCTGCGCCGCGCGCCGCCGGGCTACGGTGCCGCGCCTGGCCGCGCCGCCGGCCTCGATGCGGAAGCTGTGCTGATGCAGCTCGCGCATGACGCGGGCCTGCCGTCGCCGAAGGTGATGCACGTCTTGAGGCCGGAAGACGGCCTTGGCCGCGGCTTCATCATGGCGCGGGTCGAGGGCGAGACCATCGCGCGGAAAATTTTGCGCGACGAGGAATATGCCAAGGCGCGGCCGATCCTGGCCCGCCAGCTCGGCCACGTCATCGCCGGCATTCACGGCCTGCCGCAGGCGAAATTACCCAAGCTGCGCAGCCTGACGGCGACCAAGGAGATCGAGGATCTCGCCCGCGAATATCACAGCTTCAACTGGCCGCGGCCGGTGTTCGAGCTGGCGCTGCGCTGGCTTCGCGATCACGATCCCGGTCCGTCATCGGAGGTGACGCTGGTGCATGGCGATTTCCGCCATGGCAATCTGATCATCGGCCCTGACGGGGTGCGCGCGGTGCTCGACTGGGAGCTCGCGCATTTCGGCGATCCCATGGAGGATCTCGGCTGGATCTGTGTCAACTCCTGGCGCTTCGGCGAGATCGACAAGCCGGTCGGCGGCTTTGGCACACGCGAGGATCTGTTCGCGGGCTATGCGGAAGCCGGTCGCAAGGCCGACCCCGACCGCGTGATGTTTTGGGAAGTGATGGGCACGCTGCGTTGGGGCGTGATGTGCTGCGGCATGATGCAGCGCTTCCGCTCCGGCCCCGATCACTCGATGGAGCGCGCGATGATCGGGCGGCGCGCGTCGGAGACCGAGATCGATCTGCTCAGATTGTTAGCGCCGCGAGGCAAGTAAGATGCAGGACGAACCAACACCTACCGAGCTGATCAAGGCCGTCGCCGATTTCCTCCGCAACGAGGTCGCGCCAGCCATCAAGGGGCACAACGGCTTCAAGCTGCGCGTAGGCATCAACGCGCTCGATCTGGTGACGCGGCAGCTCGCGCTCGCCGAGGCCGGCGATGCGACCGAGGCGGCGCGGCTGAAGGCGCTGCTCGGCGCCGATGGGTCACTGATGGAGCTCAACCGCGCGCTATCGGAGAAGATCGCAGGCGGCGAGGTCGATCTGAAAACGCCGGGCCTATCGGAGCATCTCTGGCAGACCACGATGGACAAGCTCGCCGTCGATCAGCCGAACTACGCGTCGTACAAGAGGGAGTTGGGAAATAAGCAAGGGTAGCGCACGGCAGGACAACCTGCGTCATTCCGGGCCTGCGCCTTCGGCGCATCCCGGAATGACGAGTGGATGGAGCGGTTACCGCCCCAGCCATTTCGGCGGGCGCTTCTCCGAAAACGCCTTCGGCCCCTCGATGTAATCCTGCGAGGCGGCCATCGCCTTCACCGCGGGATAATCGCGCTGCTCGGCCAGCGCCTGCTCGAGCGAGACCTCGAGGCCCTTCTGGATTGCCTGCTTCGAGGCGCGGATCGACATCGGCGAGTTCTTGGCGATGGTCTCGGCCCAGCGCTCGGCGGCCGCCAGCGCCTCGCCCTGCGGCACCACCTCGTTGACGAAGCCGAGCTCGAGGCCTTCCTTGGCGCTGACATGGCGCGCGGTCAGGATCATGCCCATGGCGCGCTTCAGCCCGATCTGGCGCGGCAGCCGTTGCAGGCCGCCGGCGAGCGCGGCGAGGCCGACGCGCGGCTCGGGTAGGGCGAAGGTCGCATTCTCCGACGCTATGATCAGGTCGCAGGCCAGCGCGACCTCGAAGCCGCCGCCCATCGCGACGCCGTTGACCGCGGCGATGATCGGCTTGTCGCAGTCGAAGCGGGTGGTCAGGCCGGCGAAGCCGCCCTTGTCCCAGCCGCGCTTGCCGCCCGCCGCCTGCCATTTCAGGTCGTTGCCGGCGCAGAACGCCTTGTCGCCGGCGCCGGTGACGATCGCGACCCACTGCTCGGGATCGGCGGAGAAGTCGTCGAACACCTTGTTGAGCTCGAAATGCGCGTCGATGTGCAGCGCGTTGTAAACCTCGGGGCGCGACAGCGTCACGATGGTGATGGGACCCTTGCGCGTCACCTTGGAGAATTTCAGATCCATGTTTGCTCCCGTGGATTTTCTGCGGCGAAGAATATGGTTGATATCCTAGCGCCTGCACCTCGTTCCGTGCCATCCAATTACGCAACGCGACCGCGCGCGCAAGCCTCACTGGCCTGCTTGACTTGGCCGCGCGCTTCTCACCTTAATCGGTTCGAATGCGCTTCTGCGATAGCGTCTAAACGCAAAACCAGAAACAACAATATCTTCGGGAGAGACCGCCTTGGATTTCAATCTGCCGGCTGACCTGACCGCCTATCTCGCCGAGCTTGACCGCTTCATCGAACGCGAGATCAAGCCGCTGGAAGAGGCTGACGACAACATCCGCTTCTTCGATCATCGCCGTGAATGGGCGCGCACCGATTTCGACAAAGGCGGCCTGCCGCGCCATGAATGGGAATTGCTGCTGCGCAAGGTCAAGAACCTGGCCGACGCCGCCGGCCATCTGCGCTTCGCGATCCCGAAGCGCTATGGCGGCAAGGACGGCTCCAATCTCTGGATGGCCGTCATCCGCGAGCACTTTGCCTCGAAGGGTCTCGGCCTGCACAATGATCTGCAGAACGAGCATTCGATCGTCGGCAATCTGCCCATCGTCACCATGCTCGACCGCTACGGCACCGACGAGCAGAGGGCGATGATCGACGGTTCGATCACCGGCAAGTACCGCATCACATTTGGCCTGACCGAACCCGAGCACGGCTCCGACGCTACGCATATGGAAACCAGGGCGGTGCAGGCCACGCGCGACAACGTCAAGGGCTGGATCATCAACGGCGAGAAGATGTGGACGACAGGCATGCATGTCGCCACGCACTGCGCGCTGTTTGCCCGCACCTCCGGCAATGACGGCGACGCCCGCGGCATCAGCTGCTTCCTGGTGCCTGCGAAATCGCCGGGCGTGAAGGTCGAGGAGTATATGTGGACCTTCAACATGCCTACCGATCATCCGCGCGTCAGCTTCACCGACGTGTTCGTGCCCGAGGATGCGCAGTTCGGCGAGGTCGGCCGCGGGCTATCGCTGGCGCAGTGCTTCGTCCACGAGAACCGCATCCGTCAGGCGGCAAGCTCGCTCGGCGCCGCGGTTTACTGCATCAATGAGAGCGTGAAGTATGCGCGCGAGCGCAAGCCGTTCGGCAAGGCGCTGGCCGAGAACCAGGCGATCCAGTGGCCGCTGGTCGAGCTTGCGACCCAGGCCGAGATGCTGCGGCTGTTGATCCGCAAGACCGCCTGGGAGATGGATCAGCTGACCCAGGCGCAGGTCGAGCACACGCTGTCGGACCGGGTCTCGATGTGCAACTTCTGGGCAAACCGGCTGTGCTGCGAGGCCGCCGACCGCGCCATGCAGGTGCATGGCGGCATGGGCTATTCGCGGCACAAGCCGTTCGAGCACATCTACCGCCATCACCGCCGCTATCGCATCACCGAGGGCAGCGAGGAAATCCAGAAGCGCAAGGTGGCAGGCTTCCTGTTCGGCTACATGGGGGCGGGTAAGCATTGAGGCGTCAGGAGGCGGTACGACATGGAAGGTGGATGCACCTGCAGAAACGTCCGCTACCGCCTCACCGGCAGGCCGTTGATCGTGCACGCCTGCCACTGCACCTGGTGCCAGCGCGAGACCGGCACCGTGCATGCGCTCAATGCGATGTACGAGGCCGAGCGGGTCGTGCACATCGCGGCCGAGCCGGAGATCGTCGACACGCCGTCGGCGAGCTGCAAGGGGCAGCAGATCGCGCGTTGCCCACGATGCAAGGTCGCTGTCTGGAGCAATTATCCAGGCGCGGGACCGGCGGTGCGCTTCGTCCGCGTCGGCACGTTGGACGATCCAGGCCAATGCCCGCCTGATGTCCACATCTTCACCTCCTCCAAGCAGCCCTGGGTGACGTTCCCGCCGGGCGCGAAGGTGTTCGCCGAGTATTACGATCGGAGACAAGTCTGGCCGCAAGAGGCGCAGGAGCGCTGGCGCGTCTTGCGGGAGAGGACGGGGAAGAAGTGAAGCGCGACACTCCCTCCACCGTCGTCCCTGCGAAAGCAGGGACCCATAACCACACTCGGCTATTGGTTGAACGAGATGTGGCCCCAGCGTCGCCAGACAATGAACAACGGTGGCTATGGGTCCCTGTGTCTTGGAAGTCTGTCATGATGAGGGTGGGCGGGAAGCCGTTGGGTCCTTGGCGCTTGACGCCGTGAGCCGGCTCGGTCTCCCGCCCGTTCCATCTACAAACCTGAACAGTTGCACGAGGCTGCGCCAACAGACCTCGCATCACAGGGACAGGCACCGTGATCATAGCTCTTCGTTACGTCGGAATCGACATCTCCAAGAAACACCTCGATATCTTTGATGAGGCTGACGGCGTGCCGAGGCGCATTGCCAACGCGCCACAGGCCATCACACAGCAGGTGGCGCGTTGGCAATGCGCTGCGCTGGTCGTCTTCGAGGCGACGGGTATCTATGACCTCGCGCTTCGCGAGGCGCTGCGTCAGGCCGGGATCCAGTTCGCACGGATCAACCCGGCTCGTGCCCGCGACTTTGCACGGGCTAGCGGCCTACTCGCCAAGACCGATCCGATCGATGCGCGGATGCTGGCGGCCTTTGCGCGGGCCATGCAGCCTGCCCCCGAGCAGGTCGCCGATCCTGCACGCAACACTTTGGCGAGGCTTGCAAAACGGCGGGATCAGCTGGTCCTCATGCGCGCCCAGGAGAAGAACCGGCGCAGCGAGGCCGACGATCGCGCCATGGCCGAACGCATTGGCCGCCTCATCGAGGTCCTCGACAGCGAGATCGCCGAGATCGAGGCGGACATCAGTGCATTGATTAAAGCCGAAGCGGAGATCGCGGACGATGCCAAGTTAATGCGTTCGCTGCCCGGCGTGGGTCCGGTAGCCTGCATGCAGCTGATCGCGCAGATGCCGGAACTCGGGCGGGTCGGGCCGAAACAACTCGCAGCGCTCGCTGGCCTGGCTCCCTTCAACGTCGACAGCGGCGCCTTCCGCGGCAAGCGCAAGATTGCGGGCGGCCGAAAGCGCGTTCGTGACGCCCTCTATATGGCGGCCCTCAACGCAGTTCGCAGAGCTGATCTGTTCAAGGCCTTCTATGCACGACTGCGACAGGCCGGAAAACCAGCCAAACTCGCCCTCATCGCCGTCGCCAGGAAGCTGCTAACGGTCCTCAATGCCATGATGCGAGACCGAAAGCCGTACCTGCAGACCAAACCAACATAACAGTTGCCGGCCTTAGCCGGGACGACGGAGGGCTAATTCACCTGCCGGTCCTTGCCCGCCCAATACGGCTCACGCAGACTGCGCCGCAGGATCTTGCCCGACGGGTTGCGCGGCAGCGCCGGGATGAAGTCGACCGATTTCGGCGTCTTGTAGCCGGCGATCCGCTCGCGGGTGAAGTTGATGATGTCGGTCGCGGTCGCGCTCTTGCCCGGCTTCATCACCACCACGGCCTTCACCGCCTCGCCCCATTTGTCGTCGGGGATGCCGATCACGGCGGCTTCCGCCACGTCCGGGTGGTCGCACAGCGCGCTCTCGACCTCGGCCGGATAGATGTTCTCGCCGCCAGAGATGATCATGTCCTTGATGCGGTCGTGGATGTATAGGTAGCCGTCACTGTCCATGTAGCCGGCATCGCCGGTGCGCAGCCAACCGTCGCTATTGATGGTGTGCGCGGTGGCTTCGGGCAGATTCCAGTAGCCGGCCATGTTGGAGCCGGAGCGGGTCGCGATCTCGCCGACTTCACCCGGCGGCAGCGGCTTGCCGTCGCCGTCGAGGATCGCAAGCTCGACGCCGGGCAGTGCCTTGCCGGCGGAGCGCATGCGGTCGAGCCCCTCGATGTGATCCTCCGGCGGCAGCGCGACGATGGTGCCGGTGGTCTCGGTCATGCCGTACATCTGCACGAAACCGCATTTGAAGACCTCGATGCACTCCTTCAGCAGCGCCGCCGGGATCGGGGAGGCGCCATACAGCATGTATTTCAGGCGCGAGAAGTCGACCTGCCGCGCGCGCGGCTGCCGCACCACGAACTGCATCGCCGCCGGCACCATGAACAGTTTTGTGATGCCGGACTGCTCGAAGAAATCGAGCACCTTGGTCGGATCGAACTCGCGCGCGATCACGCCGCGGGCGCCGTGATAGAGCCCCATCACGCCCCAACCGGAGCCGCCGATGTGGAAGATCGGCATCGCGACCAGCGAGACGTCGTCGGTGGTCCAGCGGTTCCATTCCGGCTTCTCGGCCTCGTTGCCGCTCTGCACCAGATTGAGGAAGTTGGCGTGCGACAGCATCGCGCCCTTCGGCTTGCCTGTTGTGCCCGAGGTATAGAGCTGGATCGCGATATCCTTCGGCTCGATCGGCACACGCGGATCATCGCCGCTCTGCGCGTCGCGCCAGGCGAGATAGTCGGGCCATTCCGGCGCGCCGCCCTCGGTCGTGATCACGGTGCGCACATTCGGCAGCTTGTCCCGGATGTTGCGCGCCTGCGTGATGAATTCGGGGCCGACGAACAGGACGGGCGCCTTGCAGTCGTCGACGATGAAGGCGACCTCGGGGCCTGCGAGGCGCCAGTTCACCGGCGCCATGACGACACCGGCCTTTATCGCGCCCATCAACAGCTCGAAATAGAAGTCGCTGTTCTTGCCGAGATAGGCGATGCGCTCGCCCTTCTTCACGCCCATCGCGAGCAGCGCGTTGGCGACGCGGTTGGTCTTGACGTCGAATTCGGCAAACGAGGTTTGCCGGCCCTCGAACTCATAGGCCAGCGCATCGCCGCGACTGTTGGCGCGGTCGCGCACCATGTCGGCAAGGTTGCTCAGTTTCGGCGCGTCGGACATGTTTCCCCCGTGATGGTTTTTGTTTGCGCGGAGTGTGGCGGCATCGCGCGGGAAAAACAATACGGAGGAAGTGGCCGCGACGTTTCAACATCGTCGTCCCGGCGAAGGCCGGGACCCATAGCCACGAATGTCAATGTGGCGCGACGCTGGGGCCGCAGCGAGCTCAACGATGCGCTGCGGTGGTTATGGGTCCCGGCCTTCGCCGGGACGACAGTGGTGGTTGAGGCGCAAGCGCGGGCTTCAGCCCCGCGCCGCGCGATCCTTCTCGTTCTGCGCCTTGATCGACTCGCGCGCCTTGGTCCAGTCGTCGTCGCTCCAGTCGCGGAGCTGGTAGAAATTGCCGCCCATCGCCAGCGCCTGCGCACCGTCCATGGCGATGGTCTCGCCGTTGATCCAGTCGCAGCCGCCGGAGATCAGGAACACCGCGAGGTTCTGCAGCTCCTCCATGGTGCCGACGCGGCCCATCGGGTTGACAGCCTTGGTGCGCGCGCCGGCCTCGTCGCCGGGCTTGATGCGCTTGCTCATGCCCTCGGTCGGGATCTCGCCGGGCGCGATGGTGTTGAGGCGGATGCCGTGGCGGCCCCATTCGATCGCGAGCGACATCGTCATGGCATGGATCGCCGATTTGCTCATCGCCGACGGCACCACATAGGGCGAGCCGTTGCGCACCCAGGTCACGGTGATCGACACCACGTTGCCGCGATGGCCGCCGGCGATCCAGCGCCGGCCCACCGCATGCGTCACATAGAAGGTGCCGTGCATCACGATGTTGGCGACCGCGTCGAAGCCGCGCGGCGACAGTTCTTCCGAGCGCGAGATGAAATTGCCGGCGGCGTTGTTGATGAGATCGGTGAGGGGACCGCTGGTGGTCCAGATCGCCTCGATCATCTCGTCGACCGCCATGGCGTTGCGGATGTCGACGCCGTGGCTGACCACGCGCCCGCCATGCTCGGCCATCAGCTCGGTGGCGGTTTCGTCGCAAACGCTCTTGCGGCGGCCGCAGATGTGCACTTCGGCCCCGAGCTGCAGGAACCGCGCGGCCATCGACTTGCCGAGGCCGGTACCGCCGCCCGTGACCAGGATGCGCCGCCCGGTGAGAAGCTGATTGCTGAACATCGTTTCCTCCACGGGGGTTGTCAGTTAATTGGTCGATTGACTAAAAGCGGACAACGGCCTTTGTGTAAAGCGCCAACGAGGAAAAGCGGAGGAGATTTCAATGGAAGATCGCGTTTCGATATCGATTTCGGACGGTATCGCCGATGTCCGCCTGGTGCGGGCGGACAAGATGAACGCGCTCGATGCCGCGATGTTCGAGGCATTGGTGGCCGCAACCGACCGGCTTTCCAAGGAAAAAGGCGTCCGGGTGGTGGTGCTGTCCGGCGAGGGCCGCGCCTTCTGCGCCGGCCTCGACATGGGGCGCTTCGCCGCCATGAAGGACGGCGGTAACGGAGTGCCGGGCGGCGCGAGCCGCGATCTCACGATCCGGACCCATGGCAAGGCCAATGCCCCGCAGCAGGCAGTCTGGGGCTGGCGCCAGCTTCCGGTGCCCGTGATCGCCGCGGTCCACGGCGTCGCGTTCGGCGGCGGCTTCCAGCTCGCGCTCGGTGCAGACATGCGCTTCCTCTCGCCGGACGCGCGGATGTCGATCATGGAGATCAAGTGGGGCCTCGTCCCCGACATGGCGGGCACGCCGATCCTCGCAAGCCTGGTGCGCGACGATATCCTGCGCGAGCTCACCTATACCGGCCGGATCTTCTCGGCGCAGGAGGCCCAGGCTTACGGCCTTGCCACCCGCGTCTGTGACGACCCGCGCGCCGCGGCGCTCGAAGTTGCCCGCGAGATCGCCGGCAAGAGCCCGGATGCGATCCGTGCCGCCAAGCGGATGCTGAACAATCTGTCCGTCGATCCGGCCGCTGCGCTGCTCGCGGAATCCGTCGAGCAGCAGAAGCTGCTCGGCAGTCCGAACCAGACCGAATCCGTGCGCGCCAATCTGGAGAAGCGGGCACCGAAGTTTGCGGATGTGTGAGCTCGCTGTCATTCCGGGATGGTCCGAAGGACCAGACCCGGAATCTCGAGGTTCCGGGTTCGATGCTACGCGTCGCCCCGGAACGACGACCTAACTTCCAACCCGACGAAAGATCGGACAACGACAATGGAAACGTCCCAACCCTTCCTCGGCATCGTCAGCGGCGGCCGCCGGCGCGATCATGCAGCGGTCGCCGAGCGTGCCGACCGCATCGCCAGCGGCCTGAACAAGCTCGGCGTCAAGCCGGGCGACAGCGTCTGCATGCTGATGCGCAACGACATCGCCTTCATCGAGGCGGCCTATGCCGCGATGCGGCTCGGCGCCTATGGCGTGCCGATCAACTGGCATTTCAAGCCGGAGGAGATCAATTACGTGCTGACGGATTCCGCCACGCGCGTCCTGATCGGCCATGCCGATATGCTGCATCCGCTGCGCGGCGCGATTCCGCCCGATGTCACCGTGCTCAGTGTCCCAACGCCGCCGGAAATCCTCGCCAATTACAAGATCAATCCCGATTATATCGCGACACCCGACTTCGCGATCGATTTCGAATCCTGGCTGGCGCAGTTTCCGCGCTATGACGGCCCGGTGGTGCCGCAGCCGCAGAACATGATCTACACCTCGGGCACCACAGGCCATCCCAAGGGCGTGCGCCGTTTCGCGCCGACGCCCGAACAGACCGCCAATGCGGAAGCGATGCGCCAGATGATCTATGGCCTCCGGCCCGGAGCACGCGCGATCTTGCCGGGGCCGCTGTATCATTCGGCACCGAATTCCTTCGGGCTGCGCTCGGGCAAGCTCGGCGGCGTGCTGGTGCTGATGCCGCGCTTCGACGCCGAGGAGTTTCTGCAGCTGATCGAGCGCGAGAAGATCGACATCATCTTCATGGTGCCGACGATGTTCATCCGCCTGATGAAGCTGCCTGAGGAGGTGCGCCGGAAGTACGACATGTCGTCGCTGCGCCACGTCATCCATGCCGCGGCGCCCTGTCCGCCCGACGTCAAGCGCGCCATGATCGAATGGTGGGGGCCGGTGATCTATGAGTTCTACGGCTCGACCGAGTCGGGCGCGGTGACGTTCGCAAATTCCGAGGACGCGCTGAAGAAGCCCGGCACGGTCGGCAAGATCTCGCCCGGCGCCGAGCTTCGCTTCATCGGCGACGACGGCAAGGAGGTGGCGCAGGGCCAGATCGGCGAGATCTATTCGCGGATCGCGGGCAATCCCGATTTCACCTATCACAACAAGTCGGAGAAGCGTGCCGAGATCGACCGCCAGGGATTCATCACCTCGGGCGACGTCGGCTATATCGACGCGGACGGCTACGTCTTCATCTGCGACCGCAAGCGTGACATGGTGATCTCGGGCGGCGTCAACATCTATCCGGCCGAGATCGAGGCGGTGCTGCACGCGGTGCCCGGCGTGCATGATTGCGCGGTGTTCGGCATTCCCGACGCCGAGTTCGGCGAGGCGCTGATGGCGGTGGTCGAGCCGCAGCCCGGCATCACGCTCGACATCGCCTCCGTCCGCGCCCAGCTGAAGACGGCGCTGGCCGACTACAAGGTGCCCAAGCACATCGAGATCCAGACCAACCTGCCGCGCGAGGATTCCGGGAAGATCTTCAAGCGCCGGCTGCGTGATCCGTATTGGGAGCGGGCGGGGCGGAGGATTTAGCGGGCCCCAAGGTCGTCCCGGCCTTCGCCGGGACGACCTTGGGGTGTGGTGCACCGCTTCCAAGTTCATCTTGCGCTGCGGCAAAAAAAGCGCACACTCCGGAGGAACCAGGCAGCCTCTGGAGTAGCCCCGCCATGTCACCCCAGATCGTGCCTCCCCAGACCATGCCTTCCGAGGCCGACGTCCAAGCCAGGCGCGCCGCGGAGGTCCAGGCGCAGGAGGAGGATGCACGGCTCCGGAACGACATCCGGCTCCTCGGGCGCGTGCTGGGCGATACGGTGCGCGACCAGGAGGGGGCCGACGCGTTCGATCTGGTCGAGCGCATCCGCCAGACCTCGGTCCGGTTCCACCGCGACGAGGACAAGCTGGCGCGGCGGGAGCTGGAAGGCATCCTCGACGGCATGTCGATCGCCGAGACGCTGCGGATCGTCCGCGCCTTCAGCTATTTCTCTCACCTCGCCAACATTGCCGAGGACCAGAACAACATCCGCCAGATGCGCAGCCGCGGCCCGAGCGGGGCGCCGCGGCCGAGCACGCTGGAGCAGACGCTGGTGCACGCCCGGCAGGCCGGCATCAGTCCGGCCGATTTGCGCAGCTTCTTCAAGAGTGCGCTGGTCAGCCCGGTACTGACTGCGCATCCGACCGAGGTCCGCCGCAAGAGCACGATGGACCGCGAGATGGAAATCGCGGAGCTGCTCGACCGCCGCGAGCGGCTGCAGATGACGCCGGAGGAGAACGAGGCCAGCGACGAGCAGCTGCGCCGCGCGGTCGTGACGCTGTGGCAGACCAATTTGCTGCGCCGGACCAAGCTCACCGTGCTCGACGAGGTCGCCAACGGCCTGTCGTTCTACGATTACACCTTCCTGCGGGAGGTGCCGCGGCTGCATTGCGCGCTGGAGGACCGCCTGAACAAGGAGGGCGGCGAGGCGGGCGAACTCGCCTCGTTCCTGCGGATGGGAAGCTGGATCGGCGGCGACCGCGACGGCAATCCGTTCGTCACGGCCGAGGTGATGCGCGGCACGCTGCGGCTGCAATCGAGCCGGGTGCTCAGCTTCTATCTCGAGGAGCTGCACGCGCTCGGCGCCGAGCTGTCGCTTGCGGCACATCTCGCCGATGTCTCGGACGAATTGCGCATCCTTGCCGAGCGTTCGCCGGACACCTCGCCGCATCGGAGCGGCGAGCCGTATCGTCTGGCGGTGTCGGGCATCTATGCACGGCTCGCGGCCACCGCGATGCGGCTCGAGGTCGAGACCACGCGGCCGCCGGTCGGCAAGGCGGAGCCCTATGCGAGCGTTGTGGAATTCCAGGCCGATCTCGACGTGCTCAATCGCTCGCTGATCGCGAACAATTCCGGTGTGATCGGGCGCGGCCGGCTGCGGCAGTTGCGCCGGGCGGTCGATTGCTTCGGCTTCCATCTAGCGCGGCTCGACATCCGCCAGAACTCGGCGGTGCATGAGCGCACCATCGCCGAGCTGCTCGACACCGCCAATCCCGGCATGTCCTATCTCGCACTCGGCGAGGATGCGCGCGTCAGCCTGCTGCTCGGTGAATTGCGCAGCGCCCGGCCGCTGGCCTCGCCGTTCGTAAAATATTCCGAGGAGACCCAGAGCGAGCTCGCCGTGTTCCGCGCCGCGGCCGAGGCGCACGCCAGGTTCGGCCACGAGGTGATCCCTCAATGCATCATCTCGATGTGCAAGGGCATGTCGGACATGCTCGAGGTCGCGGTGCTGCTGAAGGAGGTCGGGTTGATCAATCCGTCCGGCCGCAGCGCCATCAACATCGTGCCGCTGTTCGAGACCATCGAGGACCTGCAGGCCTCGAGCGGCATCATGGATCGCATGCTGGTGCTGCACGACTATCGCAAGCTGGTCGACAGCCTCGGCAGCGTGCAGGAGGTGATGCTCGGCTATTCCGACAGCAACAAGGATGGCGGCTTCGTCACCTCGGGCTGGGAGCTCTACAAGGCCGAGATCGGTCTCGTCGAGGTGTTCGAGCGCCACGGCGTGCGGCTGCGCCTGTTCCACGGCCGCGGCGGCTCGGTCGGCCGCGGCGGCGGCCCGAGCTATGACGCGATCATCGCGCAGCCCGGCGGCGCGGTGAACGGCCAGATCCGCATCACCGAGCAGGGCGAGATCATCTCCTCGAAATATTCCAATGCCGAGGTCGGCCGCAGCAACCTCGAAATCCTTGCCGCCGCGACCTTGGAAACCAGCCTGTTGCAGCCGCGGCAGAGCGCGCCACGCCCCGAATATCTGAAGGCGATGGAGGAGATTTCCGCGCTCGCGTTCAAGGCCTATCGCGGTCTCGTCTATGAGACCGAAGGCTTCGCCGACTATTTCTGGGGCTCGACCGTGATCAACGAGATCGCGACGTTGAACATCGGCAGCCGTCCGGCCTCACGCAAGAAGACCCGTGAGATCGAGGACCTGCGCGCGATTCCATGGGTGTTTTCCTGGGCGCAATGCCGGCTGATGCTGCCGGGCTGGTATGGTTTTGGCGCTGCGGTCGAGACCTGGATCGCGGAGCACCCGGAGCAGGGTATGCCGTTCCTGCAGGAGCTCTACAGGGAATGGCCGTTCTTCCGCACGCTGCTCTCCAACATGGACATGGTGCTGGCGAAGAGCTCGATCGCGATCGCCTCGCGCTATGCGGAGCTCGTGCCCGATGTCGCGCTGCGCGAGAAGATCTTTGGCCAGATCCGCCGCGAGTGGCATCTTTCGATCGAGACGCTGCTCGATATCATGGGCCACGACCGGCTGCTGCAAGGCAACCCGCTGCTGGAGCGCGGCATCCGCAACCGCTTCCCTTATATGGATCCGCTCAACCACGTGCAGGTCGAACTGCTCAAGGAGCATCGCGCACAGAACCCGGACGAGCAGGTGCTGCGCGGGATTCAGATCACGATCAACGGGATCTCGGCGGGCTTGCGGAATAGCGGCTGATTGTCGTCCCGGCGAAAGCCGGGACCCATAACCACGACCAGTTGTTTTTTGGTATGCTGGAGCTCCAGCTTCTTTCAACAATTGCCGGCGGTGGTTATGGGTCCCGGCCTACGCCGGGACGACGAGTACTAGCAGTTATGCGCGCCCTTGGTCTCGACATAGACCGCATACAACGATTGGCTCGCGGTCATGAACAGGCGGTTGCGCTTCTTGCCGCCGAAGGTGAGGTTGGCGCAGGTCTCCGGCAGCAGGATCTGGCCGATGCGCGCGCCGTCCGGCGCGAACACCTGCACGCCGTCATAACCCGGTCCGACCCAGCCGGCGCCGACCCAGATGTTGCCGTCGATGTCGACGCGCATGCCGTCCGGAAAGCCCGACTTGCCGTCCAGCGTCATGTCGATCAGCGTGCGCGGGTTGGAGAGCTTGTCGCCGTTGAGGTCGTACTGCCAGACGATGTTCTTCGCGTTCGGATAGTGCGTGATGCCGGTGTCGCAGACATAGACCTTCTTGTAGTCGTGGCTGAAGGCGATGCCGTTCGGCTTGAACGGCTCGTCGGCAACCTTGGTGATCTGACCGGTCGCAGCATCGATGCGATAGACGGCCTCCTTCTGGTAGGGCTGCTTCGATCCCGTGTTGGCCAGTTGGCCCTCATAGATCGAGATCGCGCCATAGCCGGGATCGGTGAACCAGATCGACTTGTCGTTGGGATGCACGACCATGTCGTTAGGCCCGTTGAGCTGCTTGCCATTGGCCTGCTCCGCCAATGACGTGACGGTTCCGTCGTGCTCATAGCGCACCAGCCGCGTCCGCTCGGCGGTGATCTGGCGGCCCTCGAAATCGAAGGTCGAGCCGTTGGCCTCGTTCGACGGCTTGTGGAACTGCTCGGAGATGTGGCCGTCATCGTCGAGGTAGCGCAGCTGCCGGTTGGCCGGGATATCGCTCCACACCAGATACTGGCCCTGCGCGTTCCAGGCCGGGCCTTCAGCCCACAGACAGCCGGTGTACAGCCGCTTGATCGCGGTGTTGCCGACCTTGGCCTTGAAGCGCTTGTCGTCGATCACGACGATGTCAGGATCGGGATAACGCTGCGGCTCCGCGTTGCGGCCGAAGTCGCGCGCTGCCGCATCGGATGCAGCCATCGCAGTTGCAGCAAGCGCGGTTGCGCCGCGCAAGATGGTTCGACGGTCGAACGCCTTCACGCCGTCGCTCTCGTGTTGTTCGGTTTTGTTTGGATTTGTCACGAAAGTCCTCCCAGGCTTTTTTGTTATGGGGAGGACGATCATGCACCCGCAATTCGGGCACA
Source organism: Bradyrhizobium sp. CCBAU 53421 (assembly GCF_015291625.1). NCBI lineage: Bacteria > Pseudomonadati > Pseudomonadota > Alphaproteobacteria > Hyphomicrobiales > Nitrobacteraceae > Bradyrhizobium > Bradyrhizobium sp. CCBAU 53421. The sequence continues at coordinate 6,568,345 of NZ_CP030047.1, read as the reverse complement.
ATGCGGGCGCGCTATGAAGAAACAACCAAAGAGTGTGCCGCCCCCGCCGGTGCGCGCGGGGGCGACTTTTCATAAAACTGTCAGATCGGATCGGCTCAGATCGGATCCCACGTGAAGACGTCGGCCGAGCGGTCGAGCTTGGCGAACGATCCCTTCAGCGCCGGCATGCCGTGTTCCGCAATGGTCTCGGGCGTCCAGCCTTCGCCGCGATGCACCGAGCGCACCGGGCGATGCTGGCCGAACAGGAAGATCTCGTTCATGCGCACGCCGAAGATCTGCCCGGTGACGTCCTTGGCGGCGTCGGAGAGCAGATAGGCGCAGACCGGCGCGATCTTCTCCGGGCCCATCTGCTTGATCTTCTCGACACGCGCCTTCTCGGCGTCGGTCTCGGTCGGGATGGTGCCGATCATGCGGGTCCAGGCGAACGGCGACACGCAGTTCGAGCGCACGTTGAAGCGGCCCATGTCGAGCGCGATCGACTTCGACAGGCCGACGATGCCGAGCTTGGCGGCGGCGTAGTTGGCCTGACCGTAATTGCCGATCAGGCCGGAGGTCGAGGTGAAGTGCACGAACGAGCCCGACTCCTGCTCGCGGTAGATGCGCGCCGCGGCGTGGCTGACATAGAACGAGCCCATCAGGTGCACCTTGATGACGGCCTCGAAGGCTTCCACGCTCATCTTGTGGAAGATCATGTCGCGCAGGATGCCAGCATTGTTGACGACGCCGTCGAGCCGGCCGAAGTGATCGGTCGCGGTCTTCACGATCTTGCTGGCCGGGATCGCTTCCGCTACCGACTCGAAATTGGCAACTGCCGTTCCGCCGCGCTTCTTGATCTCCTCGACCACTTCCTCGGCGGGCGCCGCGCTCGAGCCGCCACCGTCGGCCGCGCCGCCGGGATCGTTGACCACGACCTTGGCGCCTTCCGCCGCGCAGAGCAGCGCGATCTCGCGGCCGATGCCGCGGCCCGCGCCGGTGACGATAATGACTTTATCCTGCAGTGATTTTGCCATGTGGGTTCTCCTGGTGTCTTGCTTACCTCGCCCCCGCTTGCGAGGAGAGGTCGGATTGCAAAGCAATCCGGGTGAGGGGGACTCTCCGCGAGTCCGAGTGTGTGGAAGCAGCCCCTCACCCCAACCCTCTCCCCGTAAGAGCGGGGAGAGGGGAGGCGAGCAACTCGCTCATTTCTCGTTCGTAAAGATGATCGTGCCACTCGCGGCGAACATGCCGCCGACGCCGTGGCAGACCGATATCTTCGCGTTCGGCACCTGCGCCGGCGCGATGCCGCGCATCTGCCGCACGCTCTCCTGCAGCGCGTACATGCCGTACATGCCGGAGTGCATGTAGCTCAGCCCGCCGCCATTGGTGTTGAGCGGCAGCTTGCCGCCGGGACGGGTGTTGCCGTCGGCGATGAACTTGCCGGTTTCCTCATGGGGCATGAAGCCGAGGTCGCCGAGGCCGTACAGCGGCAGATGCGCGAAGGCATCGTAGATCATCAGATGATCGACATCCTTGTGGGTGATGCCGGCCTCCTTGAAGGCCAGCGGGCCCGCCACCTTGAAGGCGCGCGACGAGTCGAACGTCTTCATCTGGCTGATCATCGGTGTTTCGACGCTCTCGCCGGTGCCTAATATGTAGACCGGCTTTTGCGGGAAGTCCCTGGCGCGGTCGGCCGAGGTCAGGATCAGCGCCCCGCCGCCGTCGGTGACGAGGCAGCATTGCAGCAGGCGGAACGGATAGGCGATCATCCGCGAGTTCAGGACGTCGGCGACCGTGATCGGGTCCTTCATGGTGGCGCGCGGGTTCTTTGCCGCCCATTCGCGCTGCACCACCGCGACCATCGCCAGCTGCTCATGGGTGATGCCGTGCGTCTTCATGAAGCGCAGTACCGGAATCGGGAACATGCTCGGCGGCCCGTAGACGCCGAACGGCGATTCGAACTGGCCGTTCAGGCTGTCGGGTGCGGTGAAACGCGGCTGCTTGCCGATCATCGACTTGCCGCTCTCGGCATGAGTGATCAGCACGGTCTTGCACAGGCCAGCCTCGATCGCCGCCGCGGCGTGGCGGACATGCAGCATGAAGGAGCAGCCGCCGACCGAGGTGCCGTCGACCCAGGTTGGTGTGATGCCGAGATAGTGCGCCATCTGCTGCGGGGTCTCGACCGCGGTGGCGAAGCCGTCGATGTCGGACAGCTTCAGGCCGGCGTCCGCGATCGCGTTCAGCGCCGCGTCCGCGTGCAGCTGGATCTGCGACATGTTGGGGATGACCCCGAGTTCGGTGGTTTCGGCCGCACCGACGACGGCAACCTGATTCCTGCGCATCACATCACCCCTTTGCCGGGCGGAACAAAGGAAGGGTGATCTTGTCGTCGAGCGCCTCGAAGGCGACCTCGAGCGGCATGTCGAGCTCAAGCGCTTCCGGCGTCTGCGGACAATCGATGATGTTGCTCATCATGCGCGGACCTTCGTCGAGCTCCACGATGGCGATCGCATAAGGCGGCGTGAAGCCGGGCGCCGCGGGACGATGGTTGATGACGTAGCTGTAGAGCTTGCCCTTGCCGCTGGCCTTGAAGACGGAGACCTTGCGCGAAGCGCAGGAGGGGCAGAACGGCCGCGGCGGAAAGTAAACATTGGCGCAGGCGTCGCAGCGCTGCAGGCGCAGCTCGCCGGCCTTGGTGCCGTCCCAGAAATGCTGGGTCTCAGGTGTCGGCTTTGGTTTCGCGCGCGCGGGCTCGGCCATGTCTGATGTCTCCTCCCGAAATCGTTACGGTCTTGATGCGCCATTGGACCAACGGCCGTCAACGGTCCATCCGCGCCCTGCGCAGCGGCCTGTGTCCCGCGCATGCCGCATATTCCGCCCCTCGCACAATTGCTAAGGCCGCGATGCTTGTGTCGCTCCGGTCCGGCGCGTAGAAGGGCCGCGGTCCAAGCCACGACCAAGACACGTCCAAGATACGTCGAGGGCAGGTCCACGAGACGTCCAAGATACCCGGGAGGAATAATATCATGCTGAGGATCATCGGCGCGGCACTCGCTGCCAGCCTCGCATTTGCCACGCAGGCAATGGCCGCCGACGTACCGTCGGAGATCAAGATCGGTACGCTGTACGCGTCCTCGGGGCGCTATGCCTCGATCTCGATGCCGGTCTACAGCTCGCTCAAATTGTGGGTGGAGCAGAAGAACGCCGAGGGTGGCGTGTTCGTGAAGGCGTTCGACAAGAAGATCCCGATCAAGCTCGTGTCCTATGACGACCAGAGCAACACCGCGACCGCCTCGACTCTTTATAATCAGTTGGTCACCCAGGATAAGGTCGATCTCCTGGTCGCCGATTCCGGATCGGTGCTGACCGCGCCTGCGGTTGCGATCGCGCGCGACCACAAGATGTTCCTGTTCGACCAGACCGGTACCGGCGCGAGCTTCTTCTCCAAGGACAATCCCTACATCGCGCTGATGGCCGATCCGGTGTCGACGGTCTGGCCGAAGCCGGTGGCCGACTTCATCAGCCATGACGGCCCTGGCCTCGGTATCAAGAAGATTGCCATCCTCTACGCAACCAACGAGTTCACCGGTACCCAGGCCAACGCGTTCCGCAAGTTCGTCAAGGAGTCCGGCGCGCCGATCGAGATCGTCTACGACCAGGGCGTCCCGACCGAGACCACCAACTACAACGTCATCATCAACAACATCAGCAACGCCAATCCCGACGCGGTGATCCATTTCGGCTACGCGCCGAACGACATCGCCTTCCTGCGCAACGTCCAGGACGTCGGCACCAAGTTCAAGATGCTGTTCGCGATCTACGCCGGCCTCGAGACCGAGCTGCTGGAGAAGAACGTCGGCGCCAAGGGGCTGGAGCACATCTGGACCTACGTGCCGCCGTCCGAGCTGGATTATCCCGTCAATTTCGGGATGAACATGAAGGATTTCCGCGCCGCCTGGCTGAAGAAGTACAACGACGGCAAGATGGAGTTCGGCTTCAACGCGGTGGCCGGCTACACCACGGCGCTGGTGATCGAGAAGACGCTGTCGGTTGCGACCAGCCTCGACCAGATGGAGCTGCGCCGCGCGGTGTTCTCGCTCAGCGGCCAGCTCAAGACGCTGGACGGCACCTTCGCGCTGGATGAGACCGGCGGCCAGATCGGCGAATTGACACCGCTCGGCCAGCTCACGGTCGACGAGCACGATCACATCAAGTTCGTCTCGATCTATCCGCACGAGACCGCCACCGGCAAGCCGATCTATCCGGCGCCGTGATGCAGGTGAGTGCGGCAAGAGCGTTTTCGAGCGAAGTGGATACCGGTTCGCGTGAAGAAAACGCGTCAGAACAAAAGCCTAGAGCTCCGTTCCGATTCCATCGGAACGGAAATAGCTCTGGGCGTAACCATCGGCGGCGGGCGATAGCATGACCTATGCGCTCGTTGCCGGCGTGCTGTTCGGGCTGTATTTCAGCCTGGTCGGCATCGGTCTCAATCTCGTGTTCGGCGTCATGCGCATCGTCAACCTTGCGCATGGCGACATCCTGATGCTCGGCGCCTTCATCGCGCTCGGCGTGGTCGGTATCGCCGGCATCGACCCGCTGTTCGCGGTGCCGCTCGCCTTCGTGGTGTTCGTCCTCGCGGGCGCGCTGCTCTACTGGGTGCTGGTGCCGCGGCTGCAAGGCTCGGCCAACCCGGAAATGCTGTCGATCATCCTGTTCTTCGGCCTGTCGCAGGTGATCGAAGCCGTCACCACGATCTTCGCCGGCACCAGCGAGCGCTCGATCCAGAGCCGGCTGCTCGGCACCGTGTTCACGACCATCAAGGTCAAATGGTTCGGCGGCAAGGCCGGCGGGGCAGGGCCGATCCAGATCTTCGGCCAGGGCTTTCCCGCGCCTTGGGTGATCGCGGCGATCACCAGCCTGATCGCGATTGGGTTTGTCTATCTCTATCTCTACCACACAAGGCTCGGCACCTTAACCCGCGCGGTGATGTCGCGCCGCGACGAGGCCTTGGCGACCGGCATCGATGTCGATCGCGTCTCGGCGGCGGCGTTCGGCATCGGTCTCGGCATCGCGGCGGTCGCCGGCGTGTTCGCGCCGTTCATGTTCGGCTCAGTGACGCCGGCGTTCGGCGCCGATGCCACGGTGACGTCGTTTGCGATCGTGGTGCTCGGTTCGCTCGGCAATCCGCTCGGCACCGCGCTCGGCGGCGTCGTCTACGGTCTCTGCTATATGCTGGTGCAGACCTATCTCAGTTCCTGGGCCGATTTGCTGCCCTACGTGTTGTTGATCGTGATCCTGTTGTTGCGCCCGAGCGGTCTGCTCGGAAGGCGGGTGCGCGTTGCATAATGCCTCGAAGCACCTGCTGTTCATCCTGGCGCCGCTGGTGGTCGTGTTCGCACTGCTGCCCGGCGTCTATCAAAATCATCTGCTGCTGTTCAACTTCGTGATCTTCCTGATCCTCGCGCAGGGCGTGAACATCATCTATGGTTTCACCGGCTATCTGCCGTTCGGCTATGTCGGCTTCTTCGGGGCCGGAGCCTATGGCTTCGCCATCATGGTGATGCATCTGCAGACGCCGGCGCCGCTGGCGGTGCTGGTCGGCGGCGCCGTCGCGGTGGCGCTCGGCCTGTTGCTGACGCCGCTGCTGCGGCTGTCGGGCGCGTATTTCGCGATCGCCAATCTCGCGGCCTCGCTCGCGGTGCTGCACTTCGTCGCCAACCCGGCGCTGGAGGGCATCACCAAGGGGCCGTATGGCGTGTCGCTGACCGGCACGTTCAACCCGACCCACGCCTATTATGCCGCTGTGGTCGTGATGGCGCTGACGGTCGGTGCGGTGGTCTATCTCAAGAACTCGCCGTTCGGCCTTGCGCTGCAGGCCGTGCGCGAGGATGCGGTGTCGGCCTCGATGGCCGGCGTCAACATCATCAAGATGCGGGTGATCGCATGGCTCGCCTCGGCCCTGGTCGCCGGCCTCGCCGGCGGCATCTATGCCTGGTACGTCTCGGTGTTCTATCCCGACAACGTGTTCTCCGGCGAGTTCTCGATCTTCGCGATCGTGTTCGCCCTGTTCGGTGGCGTCGCCACCATCACCGGACCGATCGTCGGCGTGCTCATTCTCTACGGCATCTACAATCTGATCGGCTTCACCACGCCGCAATATTTCCAGCTGATCTATGGCCTGTTGATCATGGGTCTGGTGCTGTTCCTGCCCGCAGGGCTGGTATCGCTGGCAACGCGCAGGGGGTGGCATGTCCCCTGAGCAAAACTCCATCCTCAAGGTCTCGAAGCTGGTCAAGCGCTTCGGTGGCTTCCACGCGCTCGACGGCCTGAGCTTTCACGTCGTGCCGGGCGAGATCCTCGGCCTCGTCGGCCCCAACGGCTCCGGCAAGACCACGGCGATCAACGTGATCTCCGGGCTCTATGCGCCCGATGGCGGCGAGGTGGTGTTCGACGGCGCGTCCTCGGGCGGCGTCGCCTCGCACAAGCTCGTTCATCGCGGCATCAACCGCACCTTCCAGGTGCCGAAGCCGTTCCTGTCGCTCACGGTGCGCGAGAACATCCAGGTGGCGCTGGCCTATGGCGGCGCGACCGGCACGCCGCCGTCGATCGCCGAGCTGCTTGAGGAATACCGGCTGAAGGAGGTCGCCGACCGCCCCGCCGCCGATCTCAACAGCGCGCAGCAGAAGATGCTCGATCTGACCCGCGCGCTCGCGACGCGGCCGCGGCTGCTGCTACTCGACGAGCTCGCCGCCGGCCTCAACCCGGCCGAACTCGACTGGATCGCCGGCCGCATCAAGGCGCTGGCCGCGACCGGCATGGCGATCATCGTGGTCGAGCATCTGATGGGCTTCATCGAGCAGATCACCGACCGCGTCATCGTGCTCAATGCGGGCAAGGAGATCTTCGAGGGGACGCTCGCGACCGCGGTGCGCGAGCCGCAGGTGATCGAGGTGTTTTTGGGAGGCGAGCATGCCCACTGATGCAGCATCGCTTCTGGACGCCAAGGGCGTCGACGCCGGCTACGGCACCATGCAGGTATTGTGGGGCGTCGATCTCGACGTCCGCCCCGGCGAGACCGTGCTGTTGCTCGGCGCCAATGGCGCGGGCAAGACCACCTTCCTGAAATCGCTGGTCGGCCTGATCGAAGCACGCAGCGGCCACATCAAGCTCGGTGGCGAGGACATCACGAAAATGCGATCCTCGGATCGCATGAAGCGCGGCATGACCTACATGTCGGAGCTCGCGGTGTTTCCCGATCTGTCGATCGAGGAGAACATCCGCGTCGGCGCGCAGGCGCTGGGCCATGCCAATCCGGGCGCGCGGGTCGACGAGCTGTACGGCCTGTTCCCTGTGCTGCGCGACAAGCGCCGCGACCCGGCCTCCAGCCTGTCCGGCGGCCAGCGCAAGATGCTCGGCATCGCCAAGGCGCTGTCGGCCGAGCCGAAGCTGCTTGTGATGGACGAGCCCTCAGCCGGGCTGTCGCCGCTGTTCGTCAAGGAGGTGCTCCGCGCCCTGTCGAGCCTGCAGGGCCGCGGACTGGCGCTCCTGATCGCCGAGCAGAACATCGGTTTCCTCGAGATTGCCACCCGCGTGTTCGTGCTGGAAGGCGGGCGGATCCGCTTCTCCGGCACGGTTGCCGAGATGAGCGGCAATGAGGAGCTGCACCGGGCCTATTTCGGGCTGAAATGATGCCGCGCGCCGATCTGGAAATCGGCGCCGGTTCGCGCGACAATCAGCTGCAAGACCGTTTGAATTGCCAGCCGGCAAGCCGTGAAGTGCAAAGCCTTGAAGTGAGAGCCATGCCGAAAAATCCGACACTCGCCTCCCTTGCCGCCGATCTCGCCAGCGGCGCGACCTCCGCCCGCAAGCTCGTCGAGCAATGCATCGCCAAAATCGCCGATCCGGCGGGCGAGGGCCAGCGCACCTTCACCCGCGTCGACCGCGACGCTGCGCTGGAAGCCGCCGACGCCATGGACCACCTGCGCAGGGCCAACGCGGCACCGTCGCCCTTTGCCGGCATTCCGGTCTCGATCAAGGATCTGTTCGACATCAAGGGGCAGGTGACCCGCGCCGGCTCCCGCGCGCTGGAGGATTCCGCGCCGGCGGATGCCGATGCGCCGGCCGTGGCCCGGCTCAAGCGCGCCGGCTTCGTCGTGATCGGCCGCACCAACATGACCGAATTCGCCTATTCCGGCATCGGCATCAATCCGCATTACGGCACGCCGAAGAGCGCCTGGAACCGCAGCGTCGGCCATGTGCCCGGCGGTTCGTCCTCGGGCGCGGCGGTCTCGATCGCCGACGGCATGGCATTCGGCGCGCTCGGCACCGACACCGGAGGCTCCTGCCGGATTCCGGCCGCCTTCAACGGCATCGTCGGCTACAAGCCGACGCAGCGCCGGATTCCGCTCGACGGCGGCGTGCCGCTGTCGTTCACCCTGGACAGCTACGGCCCGCTGGCGAATTCGGTGGCCTGCTGCGCCGTGCTCGATGCGGTGCTGGCCGACGAGCCGGTGACGCCGCTCGCACCGCGTCCGGTCAAGGGCATGCGGCTCGCGGTGCCGACCACCGTCGTGCTCGACGACCTCGACGACGCGGTCGCAAAGACCTTTGAGCGCGCGCTGGCTTCGCTGTCGCGCGCCGGCGCGCTGATCGAGCGGATCGAGGTGCCGGAGCTGCTCGATGTCGGCGTGATGAACGCCAAGGGCGGGTTCTCAGCGGCCGAGAGCTACGCCTGGCACCGCTTCCTGCTGGCGAGCAAGGGCGACATCTACGATCCCCGCGTTGCGGTACGGATCCAGCGTGGCGAAGGCTTCCTGGCCGCCGACTATATCGACCTCATCAATGCGCGACGGTCGTTCATCGCCCGGACCGAGGCGCGGATCGCGCCCTACGACGCGCTGGTGCTGCCGACCACCGCGAACCTGCCGCCGAGCATCGCCAGCCTCGCCGATGACAAGGCGTTCGCCACGGAGAATTTGCGCGCGCTGCGCAATCCCTCGCTGATCAACGTGCTCGACGGCTGCGCCATTTCGCTGCCCGCGCATCGCGAGGGTGAGGCGCCGGTCGGCCTGATGCTCGCCGCCGCGGGCGGTTCGGATCGCCGCATCTTCGAGCTTGCGGCCGGAATGGAGACCGTCATCCGTGTTTGATCTCACCTTCAATGTCGATGACAAGGGCGTCGCGACGCCGCTCACGCTGGAAATCAAACAGGCCGTGATCGCCGGCTGGACCGGCCGCGATCCGGTTGCCCGCGACAAGCACATCGCCGAGCTCGAAGCGCTCGGCATCGCGCGGCCCGCGACCACGCCGATCTATTACCGCTGCTCGGCGCGCCGGCTCACCTTTGCCGACGCCATCGAAGTCTGCGGCGAGGATTCGAGCGGCGAGGTCGAGTTCGTGCTGATCGGCTGGCAGGGCCGCACCTTCGTCGGCTGCGGCTCCGACCATACCGACCGTAAGGTCGAGGGCTACAGCGTCACGGTGTCGAAGCAGATGTGCGACAAGCCGATGGCATCCGAGCTCTGGGAGCTGGAGGACGTCATCGATCACTGGGACCAGCTCATCCTGCGCTCCTGGGCCACAATCGGTGGCCAGCGCGTACTCTACCAGGAGGGCACGCTCGATCACATGCTGCCGGTGAAGGACCTGATCGCGCGCGGCTTCGACAAGGGCGAACTGCCGGACGGCTGCGCGATGTTCGGCGGCACCTTCGCGGCCAAGGGCGGCATCCGCCCGGCCAGCCGGTTCGAGTTCGAGCTGGAAGATCCGGTGCTGAAACGGAAGATCGACCACGGCTACGATGTGGTGACGATGCCGGTCAGGGGCTGATTGCTCGCCGCTCGTCGTCCCTGCTTTCGCAGGGACGACAGCGGAATTGGGGTGGCGTTCCCGGCAAATCTGGATCGGAAATCGGGTGGCGCCAACCGCGATCATGGGCCAGATTCCGCCCCATGACAGCAACAGCCAAAACCATCACCCGCCCGGCCACCGGCATCCCGGCCCGCGTCGATGCGCTCGACTGGGATCACATCACGACCGACCTCGACTGGCAGGGATGCGCCGTCCTCAACGGCTTATTGACGCCTGAGGAATGCGATGCCATCGCCGCGTTTTACCCCGACGACAGCCGGTTCCGCAGCAAGGTCGTGATGGGCCGCCATGGCTTCGGCCGCGGCGAGTACAAGTATTTCTCCTATCCGCTGCCGGACCTGATCGCGGAGCTGCGGCCGGCGCTGTATGCGCGGCTGATCGCGACCGCCAATCGCTGGAACCAGACGATGGGGATCGAGATCAGCTATCCGCCGTCGCACGCGGCATTCCTGAAGCGCTGCCATGATGCCGGGCAGACCCGGCCGACCCCGCTGCTGCTGAAATATGGCGAGGGCGACTTCAATTGTCTGCACCAGGACCTCTATGGCGAGCACGTGTTCCCGATCCAGGTCGCGATTCTGCTGTCGCAGCCGGGGCGCGATTTCACCGGCGGCGAGTTCGTGCTGACCGAGCAGCGGCCGCGGATGCAGTCGCGCCCCGAGGTGGTGCCGCTCACGAAGGGCGATGCAGTGGCCTTTGCCGTGCATCACCGTCCGGTGCAGGGGACACGCGGATCGTACCGTGTCAATCTGCGCCACGGCGTTAGCCGGATCAGATCCGGCCATCGCCACACCGTTGGCGTGATCTTCCACGACGCAAAGTGAGCGCGAGAGAGGCGTGGCCGCTGATCTGTTCGAGACCATTGGCGATGCAAGGCCGCCGCGCGAGCCGATCGCTGACGGCGCGGTGCTGTTGCGCGGCTTCGTCCGGCCGTTCGAGGCCGAACTGATCCCGGCATTGCGCATCATCGTCAAGCAGGCGCCGTTCCGGCATCTGATCACGCCGGGCGGACATCGCATGTCGGTCGCGATGACCAATTGCGGCAGCGTCGGCTGGGTCTCCGATCCCAGCGGCTATCGCTATGATCCGATCGATCCAGACTCGGGAGAGCCTTGGCCTGAAATGCCGGAGGTGTTGCGCAGGCTCGCCGCCGACGCCGCGGCCGCTGCCGGCTTCAACGGCTTCGCGCCGCAGGCCTGTCTGATCAACCGCTATGTGCCCGGCGCAAAACTGTCGCTGCATCAGGACAAGGATGAGCTCGATTACGGCGCACCGATCGTCTCGATCTCGCTCGGGCTGCCGGCGGTCTTCCTGTTCGGCGGTCTCAAGCGCAGCGATACGCCGCGCCGTTACCGGCTCGAGCATCGCGATGTTGCGGTGTGGGGCGGGCCGTCACGGTTATTTTATCACGGCGTCGCACCGCTCGCTGAGGGTGAGCATAGCGTGCTCGGCCGCCAGCGCATCAATTTGACCTTCCGCAAGGTGCGCTGAAGCGCCGGGTGGTCTAGACTTGGCGGATGACCATCAGGGCCGACCGCGCCGTCAACCGCACCGGCGTCTATCTCGCCGTGCTGCAGCTCGTGTTTACGTTGGGCTGGACCACCTACCTGATCTACCTGCCGAAGTTGTGCGCCGATGTCGGCATCGCGCCATCGACGGTCATCCTGATCCTGATGATGGATCAGGCCATCTTCACGATGTCAGACACCGCGATGGGCATGGCGGCCGACAGGGTCTCGATCCTGGTCGGCCGCCTCGGCGTGTTTGTCGGTATCCTCGCCGCGATCTCCTGCGTCGCCTTCGTCGCGCTGCCTTACGTCGCCGGCAACGGGCCGGGCGCAAAGGTCTGGCTGATCGTGCTGATCGTGATCTGGGCCGTGACATCGTCGGCGTTGCGCGCGCCGCCGCTGACATTGCTCGGCAAGTATCGCGCGCAACCGTCTGTCCCGTTCCTCGCGGCGCTGGCGATGCTGGGCTACGGCATCGCGGGCGCGGTCTCGCCCTATCTCGCCGTCGTGCTGCGCGACCATGATGCGCGGCTGCCGTTCGTGCTGTCCGGCGCAGTGCTGCTGCTGACCGCGCTGGCGTTCTCAGGGATCGAGCGCCGGGTCGCCGACGAGGTGCAGCCGGAGCGGCTCGCGCCACCGGCCAAACGTCTCGGCGCGGTGCCGATGTTCCTGATCGGATCGATGGTGCTGCTCTCGCTCGGCTATCAGCTGCATTTCAACATCAACAGCGCCCCGTTCTACTTGCGCTTTGCCAAATCAAATGAGCTGCAATGGCTGATGCCGGTGTTCTGGATCGGCTTCAACATTGCGATGTTTCCGGCGAGCATCGTCGTCAAGCATCGCGGCGGCCTGATCGTGATGGGCGCGGCGGGATTGCTCGGTGCCTTCGCCATCATCGCCGCGGAGATTGCGGGCAGCCTCAACGTCTTGATCGTGGCGCAGTTCATGGCGGGGGCGGCCTGGGGCTGCATGTTGATGAGCGCGGTATCCGCGGCGCTTGCGATCGGGGAGACCGGCGCGGAGGGCAAGGTCACGGGGCTCGTGTTCTCGGCGCTGGCGCTCGCGACCTTCGCGCGGATGGCAGCGGTGGCCGGCGGCCTGCAGAAGCTGCCGGACTATGCGCCGCTGGTGCACTGGGCGCCGGTCGCCTGCTGGTCGGTCGCCGGCGCCGGACTGCTGGTGATCGCCGCGTCGCGGCTGCAACGCAGCGTGAAAAGCGCCTAGTTGTTCCTCGCCGGATGGATGAATGCCCAGGGCGAGACTTCCGAATCCGTCGGCACTTCCACCGAGATCACGTAAGGCCCGCCGTCGGCCAGCGCCTTCTCCAGCACGGGACGGAAGTGATCGGGTGAGGTGATGCGCGCGGCGCCTGCGCCGAAGGACTCCGCGAGCTTCACGAAATCAGGGTTGACGAGGTCCGAGGCGACGACGCGGCCGTCAAATCGCTCGCGCTGGTCGCGGCGGACATTGCCATAGGCGTTGTTGTTGAACACCAGCGTCACCACGCCGATCTTGAACTGCACGGCAGTGGCGAGCTCCTGGACGCCGAACATGAAGCCGCCGTCGCCGGTGATCGCAACCACCGGCTTGTTCGGATTGGCGACCTTGGCGCCGAGCGCGGTCGGGAAGCCCGAGCCGAGCGTGCCCTGATAGCCCGAGGTGACGAAAGTGCGCGGCTCGTAGATCGGAAAGCCGTACCAGGAGGCGAAGCCCACCTGCGACAGCTCGTCAGTGACGATGGCGTTGGCCGGCAGCACCTCGCGCAGGATCTTCAGATAGGCCATCTGCGGCTGGATACGCTGGATCTCCTGCTCGGTCGCGGCCGTTGCCTCGCGGATCGCGGCGCGGCGGCCCGAGGTCTTGCTATATCCGGCCTTGCGGACCGCGGCGACGAGATCGGCGGTGCCGGCCTTGGCGTCCGCGATCACGCCGGCGTCGGCGGGCCAGCGGCGCAGCTCGACCGGATCGATGTCGATCCGTACGCATTTCAGGCCGGCAGGCTGGTAGGGCCAGCGCGACATCGTCGGCAGCTCCATGCGGGTGCCAATGCCGATCATCAAATCTGTTTTCGGCCACAGCTTGTAGGCCGCGGCCATCGTGAGCCCGAGCTCATGCGCGTTGGAGACGATGCCGCGGCCGCTGCGGAAGGCGACGACAGGCGCGTCGATCATCTCGGCCAGCTCGAGGATCTCCTCGCGGGCCTCGATGGCGCCGCTGCCGACGAAGATCATCGGCGCCTTGCTGCCGGCGATCAGCTCGGCGGCAGCCTTGATGCGATCAGGATCGGGCTGCGGCGCCGGCAACGGATCGAACGGCTTGACGGGGGTAACCTGGGTGCGCTGGGTAAAGACGTCCCACGGCATCTCCAGCGAGGCGGGGCCGCGCCTGCCGGACAGCATCTCCTGGAATGCGCGCGACACCATCGCGGGGGCGTTGTCGGGATATTCGACCCGGTCGGCCCATTTCACGAAGGTGCGCAAGGTCGCGAGCTGGTCCGGCATCTCGTGCAGATGGCCGCGGCCCTTGCCGAGGAATTGCGTCGGCACCTGGCCGGTCAGGCACAGCACCGGCTCGTTGCAGCCGAATGCGGTCAGCAGCGCCGCTGAGGCGTTGAGCACGCCGGGGCCGGGTACCACGCTGAACACGCCAGGCTTGCCCGAGGAGCGGGCATAGCCGAACGCCATGTAACCGCAGGCCTGTTCATGCCGGGCGCCAATCACCTTGAGCTGCGCCTGGTGGAGCGCATCGAACAGGCCATAGATCTGCGCCCCAGGCAGGCCGAATACGGTGTCGACGCCGTGTGCGACGAGGCCGTTGACGATCGCTTCGCCGCCGGATGTTGAGGTCATGGCACTGTCCACTTTGCTTGCGGGGTTAGCTGGCTTCGTCGACGACGCCGTTGCGCAGGATGCCGACGCCTTCGGCCTCGACCTCGACGACATCGCCGGGCTTCAGATAGCGCGGCGGATCGAACCGCGCACCTGCGCCGGTCGGAGTGCCCGTGACGATGATATCGCCGGGAACCAGCGTCGTGAAGGTCGAGATGTAGTTGATGAGGTAGCGGAAGCCGAAGATCAAGCGTGAGGTGCGGTCGTCCTGCCTGACTTCGCCGTTGACCCGCGTGGTCAGTCGGATGTCGGCGATCTGCGCTTCGCTGGTGTAGGGCACGATCCACGGGCCTAGACTGCCGGTGGAATCGAAGTTCTTGCCCTGGGTGACGTTGAACTTGGCGTGGCGCACCCAGTCGCGGATGGTGCCCTCGTTGCAGAGCGTGATCGCGGCGATGTGATCGAGCGCGGCGCTTTCGGCGATGTGCCGGCCGGCCTTGCCGATCACCAGCACCAGCTCGCCCTCATAGTCGAGCTGCGGCGAGATGCGCGGCCGCACCACCGGCGTCTCGTGGCCGACGAAGGAGCGCGGCACCCGCAGGAACATGCTGGGATATTTCGGCGCATCCGAGCCGTCCTTGTACTCGGCATTGCGGTCTGGATAGTTGACGCCGATGCAGATGATCTTGTCCGGCGCCGGGATAGGCGGCTGCCAGGTGACCGCGTCGAGCGCGTGGTCGGGCGCGCGTGTGGCCGCATCCTCCACGAGCCTCGTCAGCGCGCCAGCGGCGATCGCCTCGCGCAATGTCGGATAGTCCTTGGCGAAGCGCGAGGAGAGGTCGACGATGCCGGTGTCGGTGACGGCGCCGTAGCCGGTCGCGCCGTTGATGGAATAGGTGGCGAGGCGAGGGGCTGACATTAGCGATCCAATTCTTGATGTCGTCCCGGCCAAGCGAAGCGCGAGCCGGGACCCATAACCACAGGCCTCACATTATGGCACGCGGAGCGACGATCTTGGCAGCAACGGGGTTCTGTGGTGATGGGTCCCTGCTTTCGCAGGGACGACGAGTGGATGGAGGCGTGCACTAATCCGCGACCAGCACGTCGGCGACGAAGCGCGGCTCGCGCACCGCCTGGCCGGCGAAGGTCGAGCCTTCCTCGAACCAGGAGCGCGGCGCCGGCGCCCCCCACAGCGTCTGGCGGCGCGGATCGCGCAGCGACCAGCGCAGCGGCTCGTGGTCGTGATCGCCGGTGAAATAGTCGCTGGTGTAGAGCTCGATGCGGTGGCCGTCGGGATCGCGGATGTAGAGGAAGAAGGCGTTGGAGATGCCGTGTCGGCCCGGGCCGCGCTCGATATTCTTGAGGAAACCGGAAGAGGCCATCACGTCGCAGAGATGCACGATGTTCATCGCGGTCGGCACCCAATAGGCGATGTGGTGCAGGCGCGGGCCACGGCCGTTGGTGATGGCGAAGTCGTGGACATTGCCCTTGCGATGCATCCAGGCGGCGGCGATGCGCCCCTGGTCGCCGTCCTCCTCGGCATATTCGGTGAGGCGGAAACCGAGCCGGGCGTAGAAGTCGACGGTGTCCTGCACCTCGGCGGCGAACACATTAAAATGGTCGAGCCGCTGCGGATGGCAGCCCTTGTAGAGATCGTAGCGCCGCAACAGATGCGGGCGCTTCTCCATCGTGGCGTAGAGCTCGATCTGGAAGCCGAACGGATCGGTGAACTGCAGCGTGCGGCCCTGGAACGGCTGGTCGACGAAAGCGTAGGCGATGCCGTTCTCGGAGCAGAAGGCGGCTGCCTTGTCGAGGTCGCCGTCATTGCCGACCTTGAAGCCGAGCCGGTTGCAGGCGGCCTTCGCGGCCTTGCGCAGCACCACCGAGTGATGCTGGTGCTCCTCGCTGGCCCGCAGATAGACCGACTTGTCGTCGCGGTCCTCGATGTGGAGGCCGACGGTCTTTTCGTAGAAGGCGGCGCTCTTCTCCAGGTCCGTGACGTCGAGCACGGCATGGCTGCAGCGGATGATGTTGAACGGCGGATCGAAGACGTGTGTCGGAACGGGCATCGGTGTTTCCCCTCAATTTTGTTCGTCATTCCGGGGCTCGCGAAGCGAGAGCCCGGAATCTCGAGGTTCCGGGTTCGCCGCTACGCGCCGCCCCGGAACGACGTGCAATCAAATTCCCAGTTTCTGAATCTTGTGCGTCCCGCGCGCGAGCGAGACATGCTTGGTTTCCATGTAGAAGTCGAACGAGTAGTCGCCGCCGTCGCGGCCGATGCCGGAGGCTTTCATGCCGCCGAACGGGGTCGGCAGATGGCGGACGTTTTCCGAGTTGAGCCAGATCATGCCGGCTTCCAGTGCATCGGCGACGCGGAGCGCGCGGCCCATCTCGCCGGTCCAGACATAGCCGGTCAGGCCGTATTGCACGCCATTGGCGATCTCGATCGCCTCTTGCTCGTCCTTGAACGGGATCACGGTCAGGAACGGGCCGAACACCTCTTCCTGTGCGACGCGCATGGTCGCGTTGGCGCCGGTCACCAGCGTTGGCTGCACATAATGTCCGCCGCCGGGGCCGTCATGCGGCTTGCCACCGACCGCGATCGTCGCGCCGTCCTTCTGTGCGACCTCGAAATAGCTGCAGACCTTGGCCAGGTGCCGCTCGTGGATCAGCGGCCCGATCTCGGTTGCGGGATCGAGGGGGTGACCGACCTTGAGCGCCTTCACCCGAGCGGTCAGCTTCTCGATGAATTTGTCGGCGATACCTTGTTGAACCAGCAAGCGGCTTGACGACGTGCAGCGCTCGCCGTTGAGCGAGTAGATCATGAACACGACGGCGTCGAGCGCGCGGTCGAGGTCGGCGTCGTCGAACACGATCACCGGGTTCTTGCCGCCGAGCTCGAAATGCACCCGCTTCAGGGTCGGCGCGCCCTGCGCCATGATCGCGGAGCCCGTCGAGCTCTCGCCGACGAAGCCGATCGCCTTGATCGCGGGGTGCTCGGTCAGCGCCTTACCGGCGTCCTCGCCGAAGCCGTGCACGGTATTGAAGACCCCGTCGGGGATGCCGGCCTGTTTTGCGAGTTTGACCAGCAGATCGGCGGTTACCGGCGACCATTCCGCCGGCTTGTGCACCACTGTGCAACCGGCCGCGAGCGCCGGGGCGATCTTCCAGGTCGAGAGCATGAACGGCGTGTTCCACGGCGTGATCACGCCGACCGGGCCGATCGGCACGCGGGTCGAGATGTTCCAGTGCTCGTCCGAGGGCGTGTTGAGGCCGTCGCGGGCCTCGCCGCATTTGTCGGCGAAGAAGCGGAAATTCTCCGCGGCGCGGATCGCGGCCTTGGCCATGAAGCGGTGCGCCTGGCCGGTGTCGATGCATTCGAGCACGGCGATGTCGTCGGCGCGCTCCTCGATCGCGTCGGCCACGCGATGCAGCAGCTTGCGCCGCTGCGCCGCCGGCATGTCGCGCCAGGCCTTGAAGGCCTTGGACGCAGCGGTCGCGGCACGGTCGATATCCTCGGCGTTGCCGCGCGCGACAGTCGCCAGCACCGTGCCGTCAACAGGCGACTTCGTCTCAAAGGTCTGGCCGGAAGCCGCCGGCACGACCTTGCCGTCGATCACATGGCCGATGCCTTCGGCTTTCAATTTTGTCAGCAAAGGACCGGCGCGATCGCGGTTGGCCTGGAATACGTCGGCTGTGGATTTCGGGGTGGCTTTATCCATTGACCGTCTCCACCTTCAGTGCGTCGTGGATGTTGTTGCGTTTCCAGCTAGTCTCCTTGTCGTTGATCTGCATGTCGAACGACAGCGCGAACTTGGCTTTGGAGAATACCGGATCGAGATGGGCCGACAGCAACTTGAAGACGTGCTCGCCGGCCTTCTTGCGGGTGGCGAGGTCACGGCCTTCGCCGAGGCGGAGCACCATGTCGAGGAAGCCGTAATTCCTGCGGCCGTCGGCGATCGCGTAGTGCTCGCATCTGATGGCGCGGACCCGGATGCCGCCGAGCGGGAAGATGCCGGTCTCGACCGCAGCCTTGCGGACCAGCTCGACGGTCGCGCCCATGTCGACGAGATCGTCGAGATTGGCGGAGTATTCAATCGTGAAATGCGGCATGCAGCGCTCCTGCTAAGTGCGTCAGGCGAAGTAGCAGCTCACGGAACCGTAGGGTCCGTAGTCGGCCTGGATGGTGTCGCCCTTGCGGGTCTCGATCGGACGGATGAAGGAGCCTGCCAGCACGATTTGTCCGGCCTCCAGCGCCAGCCCGTTCGGGGCGATCTTGTTGGCGAGCCACGCGACCGCGGTCGCCGGATGATTCAACACGCCGGCGGCCAAACCGGTTTCCTCGAGCTGGCCGTTGCGGAAGCACAGCGCGCCGATCCAGCGCAGATCGGCTTCCAGCGGGCGGATCGGCCGGCCGCCGAGCACGATGCCGGCATTGGCGGCGTTGTCGGCGATGGTGTCGAAGATCTTGCGCGTCGCCTTGGTCTCGGGATCGACCCGCTCGACCCGCGTATCCAGGATCTCCAGCGCCGGCACCACGAAGTCGGTGGCGTTGAGCACGTCGAACAGCGTGCAGTTCGGCCCCGTGAGGCGATGCTTCATCACGAAGGCTAGCTCGGCCTCGACGCGGGTTGCGATGAAGCGGTCGGTCGGCACCAGGCCGCCATCGGCAAAGAACATGTCGTCGAGCAGGATGCCCGAGTCTGGCTCGTCGATATTGAGCGCGCTCTGCATTGCCTTCGAGGTCAGGCCGATCTTGTGTCCCTTGACGACGCGCCCCTGCGCCACCTTCATCTCGACCCAGGCCTTCTGAATCGCGTACGCGTCTTCGAGGGTAATACGGGGGTATTCCAGCGAGAGCTGGCGGATTTGCTTGCGGGTCTTTTCCGCACCGTCGAGCCGTTCGGCGGCAGCGCGGATATCGTCCTTGGAGAGGGCCATGCGTGCTACACAAAAGTGGATGTCGGGAGATGATTAACATGTTAAGTGAATTCCCGCAAACTGAATCAGGGCATGCTGCGGTGCAAAAGTTTGCGGCGGTGGATTAGGTCATGGCGCGCAAGAAATTGGACGAGATGCGATCCGGGGAAGGCGACGATGCGTCGGCGCGACGCACCCCGATGCGCGAATTTTCGCGCTCGCTGCCGATGTCGCTGCTCCGTGCGCGCGAGGCGGTGATGCGGCAATTCCGGCCGTCGCTGCGCAATCACGGCCTGACCGAGCAGCAGTGGCGGATCCTGCGCGCGCTCACTGCAGTCGACGAGATCGAGGTCACCGAGCTCGCCCGCGTGGCGTTTCTGCTCGGCCCGAGCCTCTCGCGTATCCTGCGCGATCTCGAGGCCCGCGCGTTAATCGAGCGCAAGGCGGCGGAGAACGACGGGCGGCGTGCAGTGGTTTCGATCTCGGCCAAGGGGTTGAAGCTGATCGAGGCGGTGGCACCGACGTCGGAAGCGATCTACGCCGAGATCACGCGGCGATATGGCGCGCGCAAGCTTGTGGAGCTTCACGAAATGCTGGGTATGCTGGAAGCCAGTCTCGCCGGAATGAACTCGGCCGATGATGCCGCGGTCGAGGCTGACGAGTAGCCGGGGCGTCGTACGGCGATCCCGCTCAGGCCATGTAGGGCACGCGCGAGATCACGTTGATGGCGCGGAATTCGGCGATCCAGCCGGCGACCTTGGAGTGAGACCATTCGATATGGCGGCGCAAGGTCGCGGCGGCCGCATCGCCGTCGCGGGCGCGCAATGCCTCGATGATCACCAGATGCTCGTCCATGAAGGAATCGATCTGCGGCGCGGTCAGTGCCACCTGGATGTGCTTGCCGATCACAAATGCGCAGTGGGTGCGCTTGAGGGCTTCGATCATCTCGCGATTGATGCCGTAACCCAGGCAGCGGATATGAAGATCGCCCTCGATCTCGTCGAGCTCGCCGACACCGACGCGCTCGCGGTACTCAATTCCCTCGCGCAGCCGCTCCGCCATGCGGTCGAGCAGCGCCGCCGGAATCCTTGCGGTGGCCGATTTCAACAGCAGTGGCTCGAGGGTTGCCCGCACCTCGAAGATGTCGCGGACCCGATCCTCGTCGAGTGGCACGACATACCAGTGCGCCTTGGCGCCTTTCTCAAGGATTCCGATCGCCTGCGCCCGTAGCAGCAAATTGCGCGCAACCGTGCGCCCGACCCGGAAGTGCCGCGCCAATGCGAGCTCGCTGACGCGGAAGCGTCCGAACAGCGACCGGTAAATGATCTCGCGTTCGAGCTTGTAATAGAGCGCATCCCAGGCGTCGCTGCGCACGGCCTCGACCGGGCCGTCGGTCAGCCCGAACATCTCCGGCGTGATCGGGACGCGCCGCGGTTCGACCTTGCGCTTGCCGGCGATGACGCCGCGCCCGTCGAACCGGCGCACTAGGCCGATGTGCTCGAGCTGTTCGAAGGCCTGCCGTACCGGCGAGCGGCTGGAGCCGAACAAGGTCGCGACCGCCGATTCGGAGAGAACCGTGCCGGGCGGCACGTTGCCGGCCCGAATGTGCCTCGCCAACGCGCTCTTGATCAGCGCGTAGGCCGGCTGTTTCCGTCTGGTCTGCGATTTCGCTCTTGGAATCGACATCGATGACTGCCCGCCGGTCACATTATCACGTGATCCCGTCATGGTCGCTGGTAGCAGGCATTTACACACCGTTGCCAGCGAACTTTTGACTATTGCGTGCAATGTGCAATCATGTTTAGCTAAGTCGAACGCCAGATCGATGGCCGCCGTCGCGCGTCTTGTGCGTTGCAGCGGCGCTCACGTTTGTTCGTCGCGCCGTTCGATGGTCGCTGATAGGTCAACAGATCGACGCGTCAGCTCGTCTCAACGCAGCCGACATGCAAGTTCGGCGCACCAAAGGGAGGATGGAATGAAACTGACGAGGCGTGAGTTTTCCGCCGGCTTGGCGGCAGGTCTCGCTGCTCCTGCGCTGATGCGCAGCGCCTGGGCGCAAGGGGCAACCATCAAGATCGGCATGTGCGTGCCGGTGACCGGACCCGCAGCGGAGCAGGGCCTGTGGGCCCAGAACGGCGCCAAGCTGGCGCTGGCTGCGGTCAACAAGGCCGGCGGCGTGCTCGGCAAGCAGGTCGAGCTCGTGATCGAGGACGACCAGACCACCAATCCGGGCATCGTGCTGGCGTTCTCCAAGCTCGCCGCACAATCCGACATCGTCGCCTTCCTCGGCTCTATCCGTTCGACCCAGGTGCAGGCGATGGCGCCCGACGTGATCAAGGTCGGCAAGCCTGTGATGATCGGCGGCACCAACCCCGACCTCACCCATTCCGGCAATCCCTGGCTGTTCCGCTTCCGCCCCAACGACAATTATTCCGGCCGCGTGATCGCCGATTTCGGCGTCAACACGCTCGGCAAGAAGAAATGGGCGATCGTCCATTCCACCGACGCCTTCGGCACCGCGGGCGGCAAGGCGCTCACCGAGGCGCTGACCAAGCTCGGTGCGCCGCCGGTGCTCGACCAGGGTTACGCCAACCAGAGCCAGGACTTCACCCCGGTCGTGCTCGCCGTGAAGCAGTCCGGCGCCGACGTGCTCGGTACCTACTTCACCTTCGAGAACGACCTCGGCATCTTCGCCAGGCAGCTGCGCCAGCTCGGCGTCAATATCCCGTGGGTCGGCTCGCCCTCGGTGGTGGCGGTGTCCTCGACCAAGCTCGCCGGTCCCGCGCTGTTCGGCACTTACGGGGTCGCCGACTTCGCCGAGGACTCGAGCGATGCCGCGAAGACGTTCGGCAAGGCCTATCGCGATGCCTACAAGACCGCGCCCGACAACCAGAGTGCCTGGCCCTATGACGCGATCACCATCCTGTCGGCGGCGATCAACAAGGCCGGCTCGACCGATCCGAACAAGATCCGCGACGCCATCCTGGCGACGCAGAAATTCGCCGGCGCCGAAGGCGAATACAATTTCGACAAGAACGGCGACGGCCTGCACGGCTACAATGTCGTGAAGAACGACAAGGGCAAGATCGTCTACGACAAGCACATCGACTTCAACGATTGATCGCGGATCGGCCTCGCCGCCGAACGCGGCGAGGCCGATCTTCTGCGTACACTGTTCTGATCGAGCGCTGTCATGGATCTGGTTCTTCAACTGCTGTTCACGGGAATCGGCATCGGCGCGGTCTACGCGCTGGTCGCGCTCGGTTTCGTGCTGATCTTCCGCGCCACCAACGTGGTGAATTTCGCGCAGGGCGAATTCTCGATGGTCGCCGCCTATCTGATGGTGGTGTTCTCGGTCGATCTCGGCTGGCCGTACTGGCTGTCGTTCCTGATCGCGCTCGCCGGCATGGCGCTGTTCGGCGTCATCTTCAATCTCGGCGTCTACTATCCGCTGCGCCACCGCACCTATCTGCCTGTCATCATCGCCACCATCGGCGCCTCGATCCTGCTGTCGAACTCGGTGCTCGCGATCTACGGTCCGCAGCCGCAGGTGCTCCAGGGCTGGTTCGATACGCCCGGCATCCAGCTCGGCCCGGTCTATCTCGACAGCCAGTATCTGTTGATCATCGGCGTCACGATCCTCTTGGTGCTGTTCAATTTCTGGTTCTTCGAGAAGACGCTGCTCGGCAAGAAGCTGCAGGCGACCTCGCAGGACAAGGAGATGGCCTCGCTGCTCGGCATTTCTGTCTCCACCATGATCATGATCACCTTCATCTATTCGGCCGTGCTCGGCGGACTCGCCGGCATCCTGGTGGCGCCGGTGCTGTTCGTCTCGATCCAGATGGGCTCGACGATTGCGTTGAAGGCGTTTGCCGCGACCATCATCGGCGGCTTCGGCGACGTCGCCGGCGCCATCGTCGGTGGCCTGGCGCTCGGCGTCATCGAGACGTTCGGAGCCGCCTACATCTCGGTGCCCTACAAGGACGGCTTTGCCTTCCTGGTGCTGATCGCTTTCCTGGTGTTCCGGCCGCAGGGCATCTTCGGCGAACGTGTCGCGGAGAAAGCATGAGCGCCAGCGACAACATGATCCCGGCGCCGGCCGTGCGCTCGAAGCCGCTGATCGTCCGGCATCTGCCGTATTTCCTCGGCGCCGCGGCGCTGGTGGCGCTCGCCGCCAGCATGCAGTTCGACGGTTACATCCTCAACATCCTGTTGCAGGCCACGACCTTCTCGATCGCGGTGTTCGGCTTGTCGGTCGTGCTCGGCCTGTGCGGCCAGATCAACCTGGCGCAAGCCGCGTTCTTCGGCTTCGGCGCCTACGCCGTCGGCCTCGGGACCGCGGACCTGCATTTGAACTTCTGGCTCTGCCTGGTTGGCGGCTGCGCGATCACGCTGGTCGCCGGCGCGTTTTTGGGCATGTCGACGCTGCGGCTCGGCGGGCACTACCTTGCCATGGTGACGATCTCGTTCCAGCAGATCGTGACGCTGGTGATGATCAATGCCATCGGCGTGACCCACGGACCCGACGGCGTCGCCAACATTCGCCGGCCCGAGCTGTTCCAGTCCTCGCAAAGCTATCTCGCCTTCTGCGTGGCGATGCTCGCGATCGTCGGCTATCTGGTCTGGCATCTGCCTGACACCAAGCTTGGCCGGGCGATGCGTGCCGTGCGCGACAACGAGCTTGCGGCCGGCGTCAACGGCATCGACGTGTTCCGCACCAAGGTCTACGCCTTTGCGGTGTGCGCCGTGCTCGGCGGCCTTGCGGGCGGCTTGTTCGCCGGCGGCTTCGCCTATGTCAGTCCGGACCAGTTCTCGTTTGCGGAATCCATTCAGTTCCTGACCATGTCGCTGCTCGGCGGCGTAGCCTCGCCGATCGGCTCGGCGATCGGCACCGGGCTCTTGATCCTGATCCCGGAATGGCTGCGCTTCCTGAAGAGCGTACCGGGGCTCTACCTTGCGATCTACGGCCTGTCGGTGATCCTGATCATCCGCTTCATGCCTGATGGCATCTGGGGCTTCGTGTCCGATGCCTTCACGCGCTGGCGCGCGCACACCAAGGCGCCGCCGGTTGCCGGAGCGCTCCAGCTCAAGCCCGCGACCGCAGGTGGCGACATCGTGCTTGAGGTGACCGGGCTCTCGAAGCATTTCGGCGGCCTGAAGGCGGTCGACGGCGTGGACATCGCGGTGAAGCGAGGCAGCGTGCATGCGTTGATCGGACCGAACGGCTCCGGCAAGACCACGACGCTGAACGTGCTGTCCGGTCTTTACAAGGCGACCGCGGGCAAGATCGTGCTCGACGGCACCGACATCACCAGCATGGCGCCGCATCAGCGCACGGCGGCGGGGCTCGGGCGCACTTTCCAGAACATCCGCCTGTTCCGGTCGATGACGGCGCTGGAGAATGTAGAGATCGGCGCGGAGCGCCCCGGCAACACCATGATCGGGAAGGGCGACGACGCGCTGACCGAGCGGGCGATGGAGGCGTTGACCTTTGTCGGCCTCGGCAACCGCGCCAACGAGCTGATCTCGAGCTTTTCCTACGGCCATCAGCGCCTGATCGAGATCGCGCGGGCGCTGGCGTCGAACCCGACGCTACTGCTGCTCGACGAGCCGGCCGCCGGTCTCAACTCGACCGAGAAGCTCGAGCTGCATGAGCTGCTGAAGCGCATCGCAGCGCAAGGACTTACGATCCTGATCATCGATCATGACATGACGCTGGTCTCGGAAGCCGCCCAGCACATCACCGTGCTGAACTTCGGACGCCGCATCGCGGACGGCGAGTCGATGGCGGTGCTGCGTCATCCCGACGTCGTCTCCGCCTATCTCGGGAGCGAATGATGCCGCTGCTCGAAATCCGCAATCTCGTGGTCCGTTACGGCGAGATCGAGGCGCTGCGCGGCATCACCATCGCCGTGGAGCAGGGCCAGGTGGTCACGTTGCTCGGCGCCAACGGCGCCGGTAAGTCGACCACGCTGCGTGCGATCAGTGGCCTCGCCAAGCCCGCCTCCGGCGACATCCTGTTCGATGGTCATTCGATCGCGGGCCTCGGGCCGGAAGCGATCGTGCGGCTCGGCATCTCGCATGTGCCGGAAGGCCGCCGCGTGTTTCCGGGCCTCACCGTGAAAGAGAACATCATGCTCGGCGCGTCGAACCGGAAGGTCGGAGCGTCGCAGATCTCGCGCGAGGCCGACGCGATGTTCGACCTGTTCCCGGATATCCGCGCGTTCTCCAATGCGCTCGGCTGGACGCTGTCGGGCGGCCAGTTGCAGATGGTCGCGGTGGCGCGTGGGCTGATGGCCAAGCCGCGGCTGTTGCTGCTCGACGAGCCGTCGCTTGGGCTCGCGCCTGTGATCGTGCAGGCGGTGTTCCGCATCATTTCGCAGATCAGGAAGGACACCACTGTCTTACTCGTCGAGCAAAATGCGCGCATGGGACTCTCGGTCGCCGATCACGGTTTTGTTCTCGAAACCGGGCGGATCGTGCTTGGCGGCAAGCCCGACGAATTGTGGGGCAATGAAGCCATCGCCGCGGCCTATCTCGGCGGCCACGCCAAAACCCACGCCTGACAACGTTCCGTGCCTTATCGAGCGAGCTAGTTTTTCATGGTCACCATCAAGGTCGATAACCTCATCAACTTCGTGTCCGAGGTGTTTTCGCATTCGGAGTCCTCTCCGGACGAGGCGAAGCGCATCGCGACCTATTTGACGACCGCAAACCTCACCGGGCATGACAGCCACGGCGTGATCCGCGTGCCGGTCTATGTCAGGTGGAAGAAGATGGGCTCGATCGTGCCGAACCAGACCCCCGAGGTCGTTGTCGACACGCCGTCGCTCGCGGTGGTCGACGGCAAGTTCGGCTATGGCCAGACCGTCACGCCGGTCGCGGTGAAGCTCGGCATCGAGAAGTGCAAGAAGGCGGGGCTCGCCGCGGTCGCACTGCGCAACTCCGGCCATCTCGGCCGCGTCGGCGACTGGGCCGAAATGGCTGCTGCCGAAGGCCTCGTTTCCATTCATTTCGTGACCGCGGCGGGCTCGCTCCTGGTGGCGCCTTACGGCGGCGTCGAGAAGCGGCTGTCGACGGCGCCGTATTGCGTCGGCATTCCGCGCCAGGGCCAGGATCCGATCGTGCTCGATTTCGCGACCTCCGTCGTTGCCGAGGGCAAGTGCCTGGTGGCAAGCCGAGGCGGCAAGAAGCTGCCGCACGGAGCGCTGGTTGATGCCGACGGCACGCTGAGCGAGGATCCGCATGTGCTGTACGGCCCGTACACGCCCGACGGGCCGCGCGACCACACCAAGGGAACCGGCGCGATCCGCGCCTTCGGCGATCACAAGGGTTCGGGCCTCGCCTTCATCTGCGAGCTGCTCGGCGGCGCGCTGACCGGCACCGGCGCGACGTCGTCGGATCGCCGTTTCGCCAACGGCATGATGGCGTTCTACATCGATCCCAAGGTGATCGACACCAGCAACTTCTTCGACGGCGAAATCACCCGCTACACCGATTTCATCCGCGCCACCAAGCCGATCGCGGGCACGGAGTCCGTGCTGGTTCCGGGCGATCCCGAGCGGAAGACCCGCGCCGATCGCACCAAAAATGGCATCCCCTTGCCTGACGACACCTGGGCGGCGATAGTGAATACTGCGCGCGAAGTCGGCGTCAGCGAAGTCTCGATCCAGCGGGCGACCAGCTGAGGTCCGCCCTCCAAGAAAACCTTCAAGAAAACCTTCAAGAAACACAAAAGGAAACGTGATCAATGGCAAACAAGGTCAAACAGGTCTGGGCATCCGGCAAGGCGGTGGTGAACGCGTGGCTCGCGATCCCCTCCGGGTTCTCGGCCGAAGTGATCGCGCAGTGCGGCTTCGACAGCGTCACCGTCGACATGCAGCATGGCGTGCAGGACTATCAGTCGATGGTGCAGTGCTTCCAGTCGATGCATGCCCATCCGGTGACGCCGATGGTCCGCGTGCCCTGGAATGAGCCCGGCATCATCGGCAAGGTGCTCGACGGCGGCGCCTATGGCGTGATCTGCCCGATGGTCAACACGCCGCAGGAAGCCAAGAACCTCGTTTCCTACGCGAAATATCCGCCGAAGGGCGTGCGCTCCAACGGCCCGATCCGCGCCGGCATGTACGGCTCGGCCGGCACCTACCAGCAGACTGCGAATGACGAGATCGTCCTGCTGCCGATGATGGAGACCAGGACCGCGGTCGAGAACATGGAAGCGATCCTCGATGTCGAAGGCATCGACGGCGTCTACATCGGTCCGTCCGATCTCGGCTTCTCCTATGGTCTGGTGCCGAAGCTCGATCGCGACGAGCCGGAGATCCTCAAGATCTACGAGAAGATCATCAAGGAATGCGGCAAGCGCGGCCTCAACCCCGGCATCCACTGCTCCGGCGCCGATGGCGCGGTGCGCGCGATCAACATGGGCTTCAAGCTCGTGACGCTGTCGAACGAGGTCGGCCTGATGCAGGTCTACGCCAAGATGCAGGTCAATGCGACCCGCGAGAAGTCCGGCGGCAAGGCGTAAATCTGTCCGTGATGTTCGCTCTGCTCCCTCGCCCCGAGTTTGCGGGGAGAGGGCTGGGGTGAGGGGCCTCTGTCCGGCGAGCACCATCGTTGTAACTGGCACTGCGCCTCGCCCCTCACCCGAATTCTCGCTGCGCGAGAATTCGACCTCTCCCCGTAAAGGACGGGGAGAGGTGAAGAACTCCAAAGGAGAACTCCCATGGCCTCGGCTCAAGTGATCCGCCTGCATGCCGACGACAGCGTCCTGATCGCGCGTGCGAGCCTGCCGCCGGGGCTTGAGGTAACCGAGGGCGTCACCACGGTCGATCGCATTCCGGCCGGCCACAAGGTCGCGATCAAGCCGATCGCGCAGGGCGAGCCGGTCCGGCGCTACGGCCAGATCATCGGCTTTGCGACCCAGCCGATTGCGCCCGGCCAACACGTGCACACCCAGAACTGCGGCATGGGCGATTTCGCCAAGGACTATGCCTATGGCGTCGACGTCAAGCCGGTGCCGAACTTCGATCTGCCGGCGACCTTCGAGGGCATCCGCCGCGCCGACGGCCGCGTCGCGACGCGCAACTATATCGGCATCCTCACCTCGGTGAATTGCAGCGCCCATGTCGCCGGCATCGTCGCCGACATGTTCAAGAAGAACCCGTTCACCGGCGACAACCCGCTGGCCGATTTCCCGAACGTCGACGGCGTCGTCGCGCTGACCCACAAGACCGGCTGCGGCATGACCCAGGACGAGCCCTTGGCGCTGCTTCGCCGCACGCTCGGCGGCTATGCGCGGCACGTCAATTTCTCCAACGTCATCGTGCTCGGCCTCGGCTGCGAGGTGAACCAGATCGGCGGCCTGATGCAGGAGCAGAAGCTCGCCGGCCGCCTGCGCGCAATGGACATCCAGGAGGTCGGCGGCACGCGCAAGACCGTGGAAGCCGGCGTTGCCTTCGTGAAGGAAGCGCTTGCCGACGCCAACAAGATCAAGCGCGAGGCAGTGCCGGCAAGCGAACTCACGGTAGCGCTGCAATGCGGCGGCTCGGATGGTTACTCCGGCGTGTCGGCCAATCCGGCGCTCGGCGCAGCGAGCGATCTGCTGGTCCGTCACGGCGGCACCGTGATCCTGTCCGAAACACCCGAGACTTACGGCGCCGAGCATCTGCTGACCCGTCGCGCCGTCAGCCGCGAGGTCGGCGAGAAGCTGGTTGGCCTGATGCGTTGGTGGGAGGAATACACCCAGCGCGAAGGCGCCGAGATGAACGCCAATCCGAGCCCCGGCAACAAGGCCGGCGGCCTCACCACCATCCTGGAGAAGTCGCTCGGTGCGATGGCCAAGGCCGGCAGCACCAATCTCGTCGACGTCCTACGCTACGCCGAGCCCGTCACCAAGAAGGGTTTCGTGTTCATGGACACGCCCGGCTACGACCCGGTCGCCGCCACCGGGCAGGTCGCTGGCGGTGCCAACCTCGTCTGCTTCACCACCGGCCGCGGCAGCGTGTTCGGTTGCAAGCCCGCGCCGTCGATCAAGCTCGCCACCAACACGCCGATGTACAAGCGGATGGAAGACGACATGGACGTCAATTGCGGCACCATCCTCGACGGCGAGGAGAGCGTGCAGGAATGCGGCCAGCGCATCTTCGACCTGATCCTCAAGACTGCCTCGGGCCAGCCGACCAAGAGCGAGAGCTTTGACTTCGGCGGCGCCGAGTTCGCGCCGTGGGTGCTCGGCGCTACGATGTAGTTTGGGGCTACGATGTAGCCTTACACTCCGCCGTCGTCCCGGCGAAAGCCGGGACCCATAACCACCGGCCGTGGTGAAGCGCGACGTGCCTGCCACTGCCTCTTATCGATAGATCACGCGGTATGGGTCCCTGCTTTCGCAGGGACGACGAGTTCTATTGACGCGGCGCCCCGGATTGCGCTTCGCTGCATCCGGGCTACTGATCGTGAGCTGTTCGTCTACTGGACGGAGAAAACATGCGCGTGCGCCGATTGGTTGGATGTCTCGCATTCCTGGCCGCCTTGACCCTCGGCGTCGGTTCGGCCGGCGCGGCAACGATCGTGGCGCTTGGCGCGAGCAACACCTACGGCAAGGGCGTCGCGCGCAACCAGGCCTATCCCGCGCAGCTCGAAGCAATCTTGCGCGCGAAGGGGTTGAACGTCCGCGTCGTGAACGCCGGCATCAATGGCGACACCACGGAAGGGATGCTGCAACGCCTGGACCGGGCCGTCCCGAACGGGACCCGTGCGGTGATTTTACAGCCGGGCGGCAACGATCGCCGCAAGGGCAGTCCCGACCGGACAGCGGATATTCAAAGTCGCCTCAGCGCCCGTGGCATCAAGGTGATCATGCTCGCTAACGGGATGCTAGGCGCACTTCCACATCAGCCTGATGGTGTGCACTTGACCCCCGAGGGTTATCACATGCTCGCCGAGCAGCTCGCGTCGCAGGTATCCGGCGCGATCGGCCGCTAGCGGCTGAGGGCAACTAGCCGCGCCAATTGCCGACGTCGGGAGACCATGCGGATATTTCGTGGGCAATCGCTGCCCGTTGTTAATGCTTGATCCATACCGGAACCAGTGTTCTGCTCAAAAAAGCTGCTGGAGTCCTCGGTCCGTGTCGATCTTCGTCGCACTGCATCACGTCACGCACTACAAATACGACCGGCCGATCGATCTCGGGCCCCAGACCATTCGGCTCCGGCCGGCGCCGCACACCCGCACGCCGATTCTGAGCTATTCGCTCAAGGTCACGCCCGCCAATCACTTCGTGAACTGGCAGCAGGATCCGCAGGGCAACTGGCTGGCGCGCTACGTCTTTCCCGAGAAGACCACCGAGCTCAAGGTTGAGGTCGACTTCACCGCGCAGATGACAGTGGTCAATCCGTTCGACTTCTTCGTCGAGCCCTACGCCAACAGCTTTCCGTTCCAATATCCCGCCGATCTCAAGACCGAGCTCGCGCCGTATCTCGAGACCGATGCGCCCGGGCCGTTGCTCGCGGCGTACCTGAAGGACCTTCCGCGCCAGGCGGACTCCACCGTCAATTTCCTGGTCGAGCTGAACGCGCAGTTGCAGAAGACGATCAGCTACGTGATCCGCATGGAGGCCGGCATCCAGACGCCGGAGGAGACGCTGGCCGCGGGCTCCGGCTCCTGCCGCGACTCGGCGTGGCTCTTGATCCAGGCGCTGCGCCATCTCGGGCTCGCCGCCCGTTTCGTCTCCGGATATCTCATTCAGCTGCGGCCCGATATCGATCCGCTCGAAGGACCGCGCGAGGTCGAGAGCGATTTCACCGACCTGCACGCCTGGGCCGAAGTCTATCTGCCGGGCGCGGGCTGGATCGGGTTCGACGTCACTTCCGGCATGCTGACGGGCGAGGGACACATCCCGGTCTGCGCCACGCCACACTACCGCTCGGCCGCGCCGGTGACCGGCACCGCCGGTATCGCCAATACCGAGTTCGGCTTCGAGATGAGCGTCAAGCGCATCCGCGAGGCGCCGCGGATCACGAGGCCGTTCTCCGATCAATCCTGGGCGCGGCTCGACCGGCTCGGCGAGCAGGTCGATGCCGATCTGCAGAAGGACGACGTGCGGCTCACCATGGGCGGCGAGCCGACCTTCGTCTCGGTCGACGATCTGGAATCGCCGGAGTGGAACGTCGCCGCGGTCGGTCCGACCAAGCGCGCGCTGGCCGACGAATTGATCCGCAAGCTGCGCGCGCGGTTCGCGCCGGGCGGCCTGCTGCATTACGGTCAGGGCAAATGGTATCCCGGCGAGAGCCTGCCGCGCTGGGCGTTCGGCCTCTACTGGCGCAAGGACGGCAAGCCGATCTGGAAGAATGCCGATCTGATCGCGAGCATCGAGAATCCGCGCAAGGCCGAGATCGCGGAAGCCAAACGGTTCGTCGAGGCGACCGCAGCGAGGCTTGGTCTTGGCGCCGACTATGTCATGCCGGCCTATGAAGACCCCGGCTTCTGGCTGCAGCGTGAGGCTGGCCTGCCTGCCAATGTCAGCCCTGCGAACTCCAAACTGACCGATCCGGAAGAGCGCGCCCGGCTGGCGCGGGTGTTCGACGAGGGACTGACTACGCCGAAGGGCTATGTGCTGCCGATCCAGCGCTGGACGCCGCTTGCCGACAAAATCCCTGCGCGCTGGCGCAGCGAGCACTGGAAGATCCGGCGCAGCCACCTGTTCCTGTCGCCGGGCGATTCGCCGCTGGGCTTGCGGCTTCCGATCTCCTCGCTCGAATATGTCCCGCCGGACGACTATCCCTACATCATCGAGCAGGATCCGATGGCGCCGCGCGATGCGCTCTCGGACGAGCTACGGCAAGCATTGAAGGAGATCCCGGAGCCGCTGCCGGTGCGTACCGCGATGTCGATCGAGCTGCGCGACGGCGTGCTGTGCGCCTTCATGCCGCCGGTGGAGAAGGTCGAGGACTATCTCGATCTGATCGCCGCGATCGAGGCCGCGGCCGAAGAGCTGCAGCTGCAAGTCCATGTCGAAGGCTACGCGCCGCCGTTCGATCCGCGCATCGAGGTGATCAAGGTGACCCCGGACCCTGGCGTCATCGAGATCAACGTGCAGCCGGCACAGAGCTGGCGCGAGGCCGTCGACATCACCCTCGGCCTCTATGAGGACTCCGCGAAGACGCGGTTAGGCGCCAACCGTTTTCTGATCGATGGCCGCCACACCGGCACCGGCGGCGGCAACCACATCGTGGTCGGCGGCAACAAGCCGGAGGATTCGCCGTTCCTGCGCCGCCCGGATCTCTTGAAGAGCCTCGTGCTGTACTGGCAGCGCCATCCGTCGCTGTCCTATCTGTTCTCCGGCATGTTCATCGGCCCGACCAGCCAGGCGCCGCGGATCGACGAGGCGCGGCATGACGGGCTCTATGAGCTCGAGATCGCGCTGTCGCACGTGCCGCCGCCGGGGATGGACGCGCCGCTGTGGCTGGTCGATCGGCTGTTCCGGCACATCCTGGTCGACATCACCGGCAACACCCATCGCGCCGAGATCTGCATCGACAAGCTCTATTCGCCCGATGGTCCGACCGGCCGGCTCGGCCTGGTCGAATTCCGCGCGCTCGAAATGCCGCCCGATCCGCGGATGTCGCTGGCGCAGCAGCTCTTGATCCGCGCGCTGATCGCAAAACTGTGGCGCGAACCGCAGCAGGGCAAGTTCGTGCGCTGGGGCACCGCGCTGCATGACCGCTTCATGCTGCCGCATTTCCTCTGGGAGGATTTTCTGGGCGTGCTCGCCGAGCTCAAGCAATCCGGCTACGACGTCGAGCCGGAATGGTATCAGGCCCAGCTCGAATTTCGTTTTCCCGCCTTCGGCCGCGTCCACCATGGCGGCGTCGGCCTCGAGCTGCGGCAGGCGCTCGAGCCCTGGCATGTGCTGGGCGAGGAGGGCACCTCGGGCGGCACCGTGCGCTACGTCGATTCCTCGGTCGAGCGGCTTCAGGTGAAGGCGACGGGATTCGTCGAGGGCCGCCACGTCATCACCTGCAACGGCAGGCGGATGCCGATGACCGAGACCGGCCGCGCCGGCGAGGCGGTCGCCGGCGTCCGCTTCAAGGCTTGGCAGCCGGCATCCGGCCTGCATCCGACCATTCCCGTGCATGCGCCGCTGACCTTTGACCTGATCGATACCTGGAACGGCCGCTCGCTCGGCGGCTGCGTCTATCATGTCGCCCATCCCGGCGGCCGCAACTACGAGACCAAGCCGGTCAATTCCTACGAGGCCGAGGCGCGGCGGCTGGCGCGCTTCCAGGAGCATGGCCACACCCCCGGCAGGATCGAGCCTCCGCCGGAGGAACGCACAATTGAGTTTCCCTTGACCCTCGACTTGCGGACGCCGCTCCTGCAGTAATTGGGCGCAGGGGAAGTGGAATGACCGGATCGGGTGGCCAAGGCGGCAGCAGTCAGGAGAGCAGGGCCCGTCCCGGCCAGCGCCGAATGGCGCAATGGACCCGCGACTATGTCCGGCTACCCGGAATTCCCGACGAATATATCGCCGAGAACGGTGCGCCGCGGCCGGTCTGGGCTCGCTTCTTCGATGCCTTTGCCGCGCTGTCGCCGGCCGACATCGAGCGCCGCTTCGCCTCCGCCGACCGCCATCTGCGCGAGGCGGGCGTCACTTACCGCGCGCCCGGCGACACCTCCGACCGGATCTGGCCGCTCAGCCATCTGCCGCTGATCATCGACGCTGCCGATTGGCGGCAGCTCGCCGCCGGTGTCGCGCAACGCGCGCAGCTATTGGAAATGGTGCTGGCCGATCTCTACGGCGACGGCCGTCTCGTCGCTGAGGGCGCGATTCCCGCCGCGGCCATCGCCGGCAGCAGCGAGTATCTGCGCGCGGTCAGCGGCATCAAGCCGCCGGGCGGCCGCTATCTGCATCTCTATGCTGCCGACATCGGCCGTGGGCCCGACGGCCGCTGGTGGGTGCTCGGAGATCGCACCCAGGCGCCGTCAGGCGCGGGCTATGCGCTGGAAAACCGCCTGGTGCTGTCGCGCGCCTTCTCCAATCTCTACAAGTCGATGAATGTCGAGCGCGTCGCGCCGTTCTTCGAAGCGTTCCGCGATTCACTGCGCGCCAGTGCCGACCGCGACGAGCCGCGGATCGGCCTGCTGACGCCAGGTGCGTTCAGCGAGACCTATTTCGAGCATGCGACGCTGGCGCGCTATCTCGGCTTCCTCCTGGTCGAGGGGGACGACCTCGCGGTCTCCGGCGACCGCATCCACATCCGCACCGTTGCCGGCTTGAAGCGGCTCGACGTGCTGCTGCGCCGGGTCGATTCCAATATGCTCGATCCGCTCGAGCTCGACGCCTCGTCCTATCTCGGTGTGCCCGGGCTCGTCGAGGTGCTGCGCAAGGGCGGTGTCGTGGTCGCCAACATGCCGGGCTCGGGCGTGATGGAGGCGAGGGCGCTGCTCGGCTTCCTGCCCAATCTGTGCCGGCGTCTGCTCTCCGAAGACCTGATGATGCCGCACATCGCAACCTGGTGGTGCGGCCAGAAGTCCGCCCGCGAGCAGGTGCTGTCGCGGCTCGACGAATTCGCGATCGAGGGCGCCTATGGCCGTGGCGTCGCGGATTTTCCGGGCAACGGCCCGGTGCTGCCGGGCGAGCTGTCGGCCGCGGACCGCGACCGCCTGAAGGATGCGATCAGCCATCGCGGCATCGACTATGTTGGGCAGGAGCTGGTGCGGCTGTCGACCACGCCGGTGTGGGAGAACGGCCGGATCGCGCCGCGTCCGTTCGTGCTGCGGGTATTCGCCGCGGCGACGCCGAACGGCTGGACCGTGCTGCCGGGCGGCTTCTGCCGGATCGCCGACCGGGCCGATGCGCGCGCGGTGTCGATGGGCGATGGCGCGGTGTCCGCCGATGTCTGGGTGGTGTCCGACAAGGCGGTCGCGACCTCGACCTTGCTGCCGGCGGTCGACACCGTCCGCATTCGCCGCATCGCCGGCGTGCTGCCGAGCCGCGCCGCCGACAATCTGTTCTGGCTCGGCCGCTATCTCGAGCGCGCCGAGGCCACCATCCGCCTGATCCGCGCGCTGTGCACGCCGCTGCGCGATCCGGCGCGGGCCAATGCGACCGGCTCGACGCCGGCGATGCATTCGGCCGAGCGTATCCAGCGCATGCTGGTCACCTGGGGCGCGGCCTCGCAGACCGCGCGCGCCAATCCCGCCAAGGTCGCGCTCGAAGCGTTGCAGAGCGAGGAGAAATTCGGCTCGGCGCTGTCGCTGGTGCGGTCGGCGCAGCGCACCGCGACGTCGCTGCGGGAGCGGCTGTCGCCGGATGCCTGGCAGGTCATCACGGAGATGGCCGATCGGCTCGCGATCGAGGTTCACGACGATGACGGCGTCGTCAGCGCCGCCGAGCTGACCTTGCAGGAGCTCGCGAGCTTCGCCGGCCTCGCGCAGGAGAACATGAACCGCGCCGCCGGCTGGCGCTTCCTCGAGATGGGCCGCCGCGCCGAGCGCGCCATCAACACCACCCGCTTTGCCCGCCAATTCGCCTATGACGAAGCGGGTGACGAGGACCTCGACGTCCTTCTGACACTGGTCGATTGCCAGATCACCTATCGCTCGCGCTATCTGGTGCAGCCGCTGCTCACGCCGGTACGGGATCTCGCGGTGCTCGATCCCTACAATCCGCGCTCGGTCGCATTCCAGGTCGCGGCGCTGAACGAGCATATCGCCGCACTGCCGAGCCTGAAGGAACACGGCCTGATCGAGCGGCCGCAGCGGCTCGCGGTCGCGGTCGAGGCGATGCTGACGACGGCCGAAGCCGGGAGCCTCGACGTCAAGACGCTGTTTGCGCTGGAGCAGGACCTGCTCAACCTCGCCGATTCGGTCGGGCTGCACTATTTCCCGCACGGACCGAATGCCAGCCGGCCGGAGAAGCTCACGGGGCTGGCGTGATCTACGACATCCGTCACGTCACGACCTACAGCTACGAGACCCAGGTCAGCTTCGCGCGCTGCTCGCTGCGGCTGGAGCCGGTCAGCGGCGACGGACAACAGCTGGTTTCCCATTCGGTCGAGATTCGCCCGAAGCCGGCGGAGCGCACCGCGCGGCGTGACTTCTTCGGCACGCTGACCGAAAGCGTCTTGATCGAGACCGCGCATCGCAGTCTGCGCATCGATTCCCGCTCGCGGGTCTCGGTGGCGCGGCAGCCGCCGGCGCGGGACGCCGCCAGCCCGCCCTGGGAGAGCGTGCGCGACAACGCGTTCGAGGCGTTGAGCCTCGATGCGGCCTCGCCGGTCGGCTACGTCTTCGCCAGCGCGCTGGTGCCGGTGCTGCGGCCGGTGACGGCCTACGCGTCCGCGAGCTTTTCGCCGGGTGGCGGCATTCTTGCCAGTGCGGCCAACCTGATGCGCCGCATCCGCGGCGACTTCAAATATGATCCCAAGGCGACCGTGATCTCGACGCCGCTTCGC
Source organism: Bradyrhizobium sp. CCBAU 53421 (assembly GCF_015291625.1). Classification (NCBI taxonomy): domain Bacteria; kingdom Pseudomonadati; phylum Pseudomonadota; class Alphaproteobacteria; order Hyphomicrobiales; family Nitrobacteraceae; genus Bradyrhizobium; species Bradyrhizobium sp. CCBAU 53421. Next base: position 6,531,787 of record NZ_CP030047.1, on the reverse strand, counting down.
GACGTGTTCGAGAAGCGCCACGGCGTCTGCCAGGATTTTGCCCATGTGATGATCGCGGGCCTGCGCGGCCTCGGCCTGCCGGCAGCCTATGTCAGCGGCTATCTGCGCACCATTCCGCCGCCGGGCCAGCCGCGGCTGCAGGGCGCCGACGCAACCCACGCCTGGGTGTCGGTCTGGTGCGGCAGCGCGCTCGGCTGGGTCGGGTTCGATCCGACCAACGATCTCATGGTCGCCAATGATCACATCATCCTCGCCATCGGCCGCGACTTCGCCGACGTCTCCCCGGTCGACGGCGTCATCGTCGGCGCCCGCAAGCAGAAGCTCAGCGTCGCGGTCGACGTGGTACCGGTGGAGTGAGCCGAGGAGGGCGTCTTTGGCTGCGCCGCGGCGATCTCGATCAGGCGACGTGCCGCTTGCCCGATTTGTCCCACCCGATCGGGCTGACGATGACGCGGTCGCGGCCTTCATGCTTGGCTTGATAGAGCGCAAGGTCAGCGGCCTTGAGCAGATCGCGCGACGTGCGCTCGTGATCAGGGACGAGGCAGGACAATCCGATGCTGACGGTCGGCAATCCATGTTCGGATTCGCGCGCAGCGGTCAGCTTGGCGCGAATCTGTTCGGCAACCTCCAAGGCGCCCGCCTTGCCGATGCCCGGCAGCAGCACCGAGAACTCCTCGCCTCCATAGCGTGCGCCGAGGTCGGTTGCGCGCTTGGTGCTGGTTGCGATGCATTGTCCCACGGTGACGAGCACGGCGTCGCCGGCCTGATGGCCATAGGTGTCATTAAAGGTCTTGAAATGATCGACGTCGATCATCAGCAGCGACACCGGCGACTTTGCCCGCATGCCACGCCGCCATTCGACGTCGAGCGTATCGTCGAGACGGCGGCGGTTGGCGAGACCGGTCAGCGCATCGGTGCTCGCGAGGTGCGCAAGCCGGCCTTCCGCGGCGGCCCGCCGTTTGAGCGCGGCCAGCAGGTAGAACATCAGGACGATCGAGAAGCCGCAGAGCGCCGCCACCACGCTTCCGATCAGCCAGAGCTGTTGCCACCAGTCGGCATAGATGCCGTCGAGCGCGAGGCCCTCGGCGATCAGCAGCGGATGGCGTCCGACCGCCTGAAAGACATAGAGCCGGCTGACATGATCGACGAGCGATTTCGTCGTGTAGAAGCCGGATTGCCGTGCGGGGAACTGCTTGAAAACCTGTGAGTCCCTGATGCTTTGACCGATCTTGCCGATGTCGAACGGTGCCCGCATCAGCATCACGCCATCGGTGTTGAACAGCGCCATGCTGTCGCCGACGCCGAAGTTCAGCTTGCGAAACAGATTGTGGAAATAGCTGAGCCGCATGCTGCCCGCGACCACGCCGGCAAAGGAGCCGTCGTCATTGCTGATGCGCCGGCTCAGGCTGATCAGATATTCGCCGTCCGAGGTAATCCAGGGCGGGCTGATGAACAGCCCGTTGTCCGCTCGCGCCTGATGCACCCGGAAGAAGTCCCGATCGGCGAAATTTGCGGTCCGCGGCGTCAACGTCCGGGAATCCAGCGTGACGTCTCCCGCCGTGTTCAGCACGAGGATCGAGCCGAGATCCTTGGCGGTGGCGGCGCGGTCGAACAGCACGACCTGGCGAAGCTCCGGGCTGATCTTGCCGAGCTCAGGCAGCTTGACGCCGTCGGCGACCGCCTGCAGCGACAGGTCATAGAGCTCGATGTTGCGGTCGATCTCGCTGGCGATGGAGGCGACGAGGTTGGTCGCGCCTTCCTTGGCGTGCTGATAGTCCTTGCCGGCCATTTCCCAGAGAACGGACGCGCTGATCGCCGAAAAGCACAACACGAGACCGATCCCGAGCGCGAGCAGCCGTTTGGTCGGCACCGCCTTCGGCTTTGGCACAAGCCCGTTCATTACTCGCTTCCGCTTCCCCGCGCCCCCGCGCTCTGCCACTTTCTATAGGGGCATCAAATTGAGAAAGGCGACCTCAAGCACGGGCAATTTGCGCGCCTGTGTTGGCAGACTCTTAACCATCCCAGATGGGTCGGACCCCGTCGTGGGGGTCCGGACAGATCGGCTGATCCGTTCAGGTTCCGGTCCGTCGCAGGTCCTCGGCGGCGTCGCTGCGCAAATTGCGGAAGAACTGCTCGACCTCGCGCGACAGCGTCTCGGCGGTTGCGGTCAGATCATTCGATGCCGCGAGCACCGATTCCGCCGCCTTGCTGGTCTGGTCCATGTCGTCGCGGAGCGAGCCGACATTCGTAACCAGGGTTTCGTTGCCCTGGGCGGCCATCTGCGCATTGGCGGAGATTTCGCGCGTGGCCGCGTCCTGCTGGCCGATCGCGCTGGCGATATTTGCGGTGACGTTGCTGATCTCGCGCACCGCCTGGCCGATCTCGCGCACGGCGGCCACCGAGTTGCGGGTCGAAGCCTGGATCAGGCCGACATTCTCGCTGATCTCGGCGGTTGCCTTGGCGGTCTGCCCGGCCAGCGCCTTGACCTCGTGCGCGACGACCGCGAAGCCGCGGCCGGCGTCGCCGGCGCGGGCGGCTTCGATGGTGGCGTTGAGGGCAAGCAAATTGGTCTGCTCGGCGATCGCCTGGATCAGGCTCAGCACGCCGTCGATGCGCTGCGTGGTGGCGGCAAGGCTCTCGATCTCGGTGATCGACCGGTCGGTGCGCACACCTGCCTGATCGACCGCGCCGGAGGACTGCTTGACCTGGCGGCCGATCTCCTCGACCGAGGCGGAGAGCTCTTCGGCCGCACCTGCGACCGCGGAGACGTTGCTCGAGGCCTGCTCGGTCGCGCCTGCCGCCGCAACCGCCCGGCCGTTGGCGTCCGCCGCGACGGTCGCGATGGTCTGCGCGGTTTGACGCATCGTCGTAGCGTTGTCGTGCACCGCACGGAGCACCTCGCCGATGGTGCCGCGGAACGTCTCGACGAAGCGCTCGATATGCCGGCCGCGCTCATCGCGGGCCTGGGAGTCCTGCACGACCTGTGCGTTCAGGGTACGATTGCGGTCCATCGCCTCCTGGAAGACCTTGATGGCGCGGGCCAGTGCGCCGATCTCGTCGCTGCGCCCGACATGGGGCACGTCGACGTGGTCGGCGCCCTCGGCAACCTGCTTGATGGTCGTGGTGATCTGCGACAGCGGCCGCGCCACCGAGCGGGCGATGATCAGCACGCCGAGCACCACCACGATCAGGGCTGCCGCGCCGAGCCCGGTCAACAGCAGCGCCAGCTCGCGATTGGTGTCGGTCTGCTGCGCCAACCTCTTGCTGCGCTCGGCGTAGACCTTGGAAAGCGCCTCGAGGTCCTTGTTCAGTGCGGTGCGCACGTCGCGGTTGGCGTCGTTGTCGCCCCACTCGCGCCCGGCGGCGGCGCCGATTTCGATGCCGCGGCGGACCAGCTCCTTGCGGAATTCGATGAACTGCTCGATGCGCTTCTTGAACACCGCGAACTCCGCGGCGTCGTCGGCCTGCACCAGGGTTTCCCAATTCCTCACCACGCCGAGGATGCGGTCGTTGAACGCCAGCAGCCCGTCGCCGTATTTCTTCACCGCCGCAGGTTCGGTCGACATGTAGATGCCGCGGGATTCCATCACCACCGCGTAGACCAGCGAGTTGACCCGCTCGACATTGAGCGCGGCGCGGCTGGCGAGATCGACGGCCGCGGTCAGCTCGGCGTTGCGCCGCGCGCTGTAGTCGGACAGGACGGTGATGGCCGCGGTCAGCGCCGCAATCAGCGCAAACGTCGAGTACAGCCTGGCAGCAAGCGAGAATCGGGATGCCATTGGAGGCCGGGATGTGGGGATGGGAGATGTGACGGGGGTCGGCATTGAGGGCACTCCAAGAGGCCGGGGAGTACCTTCGGCCAATTAAAGCTTATGCAAAATCTTCATGGACAATTTCTTAACGGGTGCGTTCGGCGCCGCCGCAACCGTTAAAATCTCTAAATAATACCAACGTCTTATGCAGCTCGCCGAGGCGGTCGGTCGCGGCGGCCTGCCGCCCGTGTTGAATGACGGGCCGCGATCATCATCACTCATCAACGTCTCGCGCGCGCAGGGCGAAGCCGATGGCACGACTTTCGCAAAGAGGTGCTAGGCTACGCTGTCCCCAGCCTCGACTCGAATTCCCATGCTCTATCGTCACACCATCGACGCCACCAATTATGCATTCGACGATCTGCGCATCCTGCTTGCCAAGGCCTCGCCGCCGCGCTCCGGCGACCGCCTGGCCGGCATCGCGGCCGACAGCGCCGCGGAGATGATCGCGGCGCGGCTCGCACTTGCCAACGTTCCGCTCAAGCAATTCCTCGACGAGCCGGTCATCCCCTATGAGGACGACGAAGTCACCCGCCTGATCCTCGACAGCCACGACGTCGCCGGCTTCCTGCCGGTGTCGTCGCTCACCGTCGGCGGCTTCCGCGACTGGCTGCTGTCGGACGCCGCCACCGGCGGTGCGATCAGCAGGATCTCGCGCGGCATCACGCCGGAGATGGTGGCTGCGGTGTCGAAGCTGATGCGCAACCAGGATCTGATCCTGGTCGCGAAGAAATGCGAGGTGACGACCCGGTTCCGCAACACCATCGGCTTGCGCGGGCGAATGAGCACGCGGCTGCAGCCGAACCATCCATTCGACGATGCCAAGGGCATCACCGCCTCGATCCTCGACGGGCTGCTGCTCGGATCCGGCGATGCCTGCATCGGCATCAATCCGGCGAGCGACGATCCGAACGTCATCGGCAGCCTGCTGCGGCTGCTGGACGACGTCATCACGCGGCTCGGAATTCCGACGCAGGGCTGCGTGCTGACCCATGTCACGACCACGCTCGGACTGATCGGGCAGGGGCTGCCGGTCGACCTCGTATTCCAGTCGGTCGCCGGCACCGAGGCGGCCAACCGCAGTTTTGGCGTCGACCTGTCGCTGCTGCGGGAGGCACGAGAAGCCGGGCTGTCGCTCCGCCGCGGCACGGTCGGCGACAATGTGATGTATTTCGAGACCGGGCAGGGCTCGGCGCTGTCGGCCAACGCCCATCACCAGGTCGACCAGCAGACCTGCGAGGCGCGGGCCTATGCGGTAGCCCGCGCGTTCGATCCGCTGCTCGTCAACAGTGTGGTCGGCTTCATCGGTCCGGAATACCTCTATGACGGCAAGGAAATCATACGGGCCGGCCTCGAGGACCATTTCTGCGGCAAGCTGCTCGGCCTGCCGCTCGGGATCGACGTCTGCTACACCAACCACGCCGAGGCCGATCAGGACGACATGGACAATCTCCTGACCCTGCTTGCGGCCGCTGGCGTGAATTTCATCATGGGCGTGCCGGGCGCCGATGACGTAATGCTGAACTATCAGTCGACATCGTTTCACGATGCGCTCTACGTCCGCGACCTGCTCGGCCTGAAGCGGGCGCCCGAATTCGACGACTGGCTGGCGCGTGTCGGCCTTGCCAGGCAGGATTTCCGCCTCGTGGCCGATGCGGAGCGGCTTCCCGACCTCGCTGCCAGGCTCTTGACCTGACGGGATGGCGAAAATTCTGCAGAGCAACTATCTCGTCTTTATGACGTTAAGTAGTGCCACAATGTTGAAGAATTTCTGGCCCAGCGTTCCACGCCATGGTTAGATTTGCGGGTGCTTCGGGGTCGATTGATGAGAGCTGAGGGCATAAAGACAGCACGGCGTATCCTCTGCGTCTTTCCGCGCTATACGTCGTCCTTTGGGACCTTCGAGCACTCCTATCCTTTGACCGACGGCGTCAGGGCGTTCATGCCGCCGCAAGGCTTGCTGCTGATTGCCGCATACCTTCCCGAGAACTGGCCGGTCCGTTTCGTCGACGAGAATCTGCGTCCGGCGACGGCAGAGGATTTCGAGTGGGCAGACGCGGTGTTCGTCAGCGGTATGCACATCCAGCGCCAGCAGATGAACGACATCTGCCACCGTGCGCATGACCACGACCTGGTGGTCGCGATCGGCGGCCCGTCGGTCAGTGCCTGTCCAGACTACTACCCCTCATTCGACTACCTTCATGTCGGTGAGCTCGGCGATGCCACCAATGAGCTGATCAAGCGCCTGGAGCAGGACACCAGCCGTCCGGACCAGCAGGTGGTGCTGAAGACCATCGACCGGCTGCCGATGACGGATTTCCCGCTGCCGGCCTATGAGCTCGCGGAAACCAAGAAGTACTTCCTCGGCAGCATCCAGTTCTCCTCGGGCTGCCCCTATCAGTGCGAGTTCTGCGACATCCCCGGGCTCTATGGCCGCAATCCGCGGCTGAAGTCGCCTCAGCAGATCATCGCCGAGCTCGACAAGCTGCGCGCCTGCGGTGCAACCGACACCGTCTATTTCGTCGATGACAATTTCATCGGCAACCGCAAGGCGGCGAGCGAATTGCTGCCGCATCTGATCGAGTGGCAGAAGCGGACCGGCTATGTCACGCGGCTCGCCTGCGAGGCGACGCTCAACATCGCCAAGCGCCCCGAGATCCTGGAGAAGATGCGCGAGGCCTTCTTCGTGACGATCTTCGTCGGCATCGAGACGCCGGATCCCGACGCGCTCAAGGCGATGCACAAGGATCAGAACATGATGGTTCCGATCCTGGAAGGCGTGCGTACCATCAATTCGTTCGGCATGGAGGTCGTGTCCGGCATCATCATGGGGCTCGATACCGACAAGCCCCAGACCGGCGACGCGCTGATCTCCTTTGTCGAGGAGTCCCGGATTCCGCTGCTCACCATCAACCTGCTGCAGGCGCTGCCGAAGACGCCGCTGTGGGACCGGCTCGAAAAGGCAGGGCGGCTGGTCCATGACGACGGCCGCGACTCCAATGTCGAGTTCCTGCTGCCCTATGAGGATGTGGTCAGCTCCTGGCGCAAATGCATGGAGATCGCCTACGAGCCCGCGAAGCTGTTCGAGCGCTATCTGCATCAATGCAACTACACCTACGCCAACCGCATCAAGGTGCCGGTCAGCCCGGAGATGAAGAGCTGGGCCAACATCCGGCGCGGCCTGATCATGCTGCGCAACATCTTCTGGAAGGTCGGCGTGCTCGGCGACTACAGGCGCGTGTTCTGGAAGTTCGCGCTCGGCCGGCTCAAGCGCGGCGACATCGAGGGGCTGATCTCTGCGACGCTGGTTGCGCATCATCTGATCACGTTTGCGCGCGCAGCCTCCAGCGGCCGGCAGAACGCTTCGAACTACTCGATCCGGCTGCGCGAGGCGTCCGTTCCCGCCGAATGACAGCATGACGACACCGCCGGCGCCATCGTCCCCGTCAATTCCCGACTTGCGCGACCTGACGCCGGCGCGCGTCGGTCTAGGCCGGTCCGGGGCCAGCCTGCCGACCGATGCGCTGCTCTCGTTCACGCTCGACCATGCCCGCGCCCGTGACGCCGTTCACGCAGCCTTCGACGTCAGCGGCATTGCAGCCGGTCTTGCCGGGCTCGGCATCGCGCCGCACGAGGTATCGAGCCAGGCACCAGCCCGGCGCGACTATCTGCGGCGACCCGATCTCGGGCGCATGCTGGATTCCGCGTCGCGCCGGTCGCTGGAAGGGAGCGGCATCACCGCATGCGCCTGCGCGATCGTGATCGGGGACGGCCTGTCGCCGACCGCGGTCAATGCCCATGCCGTCGAATTGATCCGGCACCTGTTGCCGCGGCTTGTGGCCGACGGGATCGACACCGGTGCGGTGGTCATCGCGTCAGGCGCGCGCGTCGCGCTCGGTGACGAGATCGGTGCCATCGTCGGCGCGCGCATGCTGGTGATGCTGATCGGCGAGCGGCCTGGCCTGTCCGCGCCGGACAGCCTTGGCGCCTATCTCACCTTCGCCCCGCGCATCGGCCTCACCGATGCCGACCGCAACTGCATCTCCAACATCCATCGTGCCGGGCTGAGCTATCCGGAAGCCGCGTTCAGGATCGCGTGGCTTGTGCGCGAAGGCCTGGCACGCCAGATCACCGGGGTCGCGTTGAAAGATGAAAGCGGTGGTGGATCGTTCCAGAATGCGCTTCCAGGGTGTGACAAATCAGCTACTTAATGGTGGGGATCAGTGGTTCCTCGCCCATTTGGTCGTACCCTCGCGCTTGCGAGCAAAGGGGCGGACAGGTAAAACCGGCGCCGGTCAATATTCGCGTGTTTTCAAGGACTAGCGCCGATCAGCCGCGCTCACCCGCCTCATTCGCGCCTCTGAAGCATGATCCGGAAAAGTGCGAACCGGTTTTCCGAAAAGATCATGCGCAAACAAGAAGCTAAGGCGCGATGATTCAACCCGATCTCATCGCGCTTTAGACCCAAGCTAGACAGATTGAGCCGTTTTCAGAACTGGACAGGGCATGCTCGAAAAGAACTCCGAAAGTCAGGTCCACGTCGAGAAAGTCGAAGAGCCGCGGTCAGGCCTCAGCATCGCGTTCGGAATCGAGCGTCTCGGGCTGATCCCGATGCGGGCGCCGATCCTGTCCTGCATCGTGCTCGTTCTGCTGTTGATCGGCGCCGTGTTCGGCGTGCACCGGATCAAGATCGACGACTCCCTGTCGCAGCTGTTCCGCTCCGAATCCAAGGACTACAAGCAATATGAGGCGGTAACCAAGCGCTTCCCGGCAACCGAGTTCGACGTCCTCGTCGTGGTCGAAGGCAAGACGCTGCTCGAACGCGACAATCTCGGCAAGCTCCGTGACATGGTCACGGATCTGCAGCTCGTCGAGGGCGTGCGCGGCCTGGTGTCGCTGTTCTCCGCGCGGCAGGCGCCGGAGCCCGGCAAGCTGCCGGCGGCGCTGTTCCCGAATGAGCTGCCCGAGGGCGCGGCCTACGACAAGTTCGTCGAGACCGTCAAAACCAACGAGATCATCCGCGGCAAGCTGTTGTCGGAGGACGGCACGCTCGCGCTGGTCGTGCTGTCGCTCGAGCCCGAGGTGGTCGCCAGCAACAAGCTCGGCAAGGTGGTCGGCGACATCAGGAAGATCATGGCCGACGATCTCGGCGGCAGCGGGCTCAATGCCCAACTGTCCGGCGTTCCGGTCATGCAGCTCGAGATCCGCAATGCGGTCGAGCGCGACGGCCTGACCTACAACATCCTCGGCATCCTCGCCGGCTGCGTCATCGCCATCATCTTCTTCCGCAAGATATCCTTCATGGTGGCGGCGGCGTTCCCGCCGATGATCGCGATCCTGCTCGCGCTCGGCGGCCTCGGCTGGGCCAATTTCAATCTCAACATGTTCCTCAACGTGATGACGCCGCTCATCATGGTGATCAGCTTCTCCGACTCGATGCAGCTGACATTCGCGGCGCGCGACCGGCTGATTGCGGGCCAGGACAAGTTCACGGCGTTCAAGAACGCGGTACTGGTGGTTGGCCCGGCCTGCGTGCTGACGCACGGCACGGCGGGCATTTCCTTCATCGCGCTGCAATTCTCGGATTCCGACCTGATCCGCAAGTTCGGCGAGGCCGGGCTTGCTGCGACCATCATCGCGCTGGTCGCGGTGCTCTCGCTGGTGCCGGTGTTCGGCATCCTGTTCGTGCGTAACGAGAAGATCTTTGCGGTCAAGTTCCAGAGCGCGGATGCCGGTGTGCAGGCGCTGCGCAATTTCTGCTACTGGATCGCGGTGCGCATGGTCGGCCGTCCCGGGCTGTTCAGTCTGCTCGCGCTGATCGTCGTCGGCGGCCTCGGCATCATCTACGCCAATCTCGAACCGCGTTATCGGCTCGCCGACCAGGTGCCCGACAAGCGGCAGGCGGTGGCGGCGTCGAGCCGGCTCGATGCCAAGCTGACCGGCGCCAATCCGGTCGACGTGCTGATCGAATTCCCCAAGGGCCAGTCGCTCTACTCGCCGGAGACCCTGAAGACGATCGCCGACGTCCATGCGATGGTCGAGGACAGCGCCGGCGTCGGCAACGTCTGGTCGCTGGAAACCTTGCGGCGCTGGCTCGCCGAAAAGGCCGGCAGCAACGACGTCGCGACGCTGAAAGAGTATGTCGACCTGATCCCTGAACACCTGGTGCGCCGGTTCATCGACAAGAATCAGGATGCGGTCGTGGTGTCGGGCCGCGTGCCGGATGTGGATTCGAGCCAGTTGCTTCCGGTGGTGAACAAGCTCGATCACTCGCTGGACAAGGTGCGTGCCGAGCATCCCGGCTATGAGATCGCGGTGACCGGCCTGTCGGTGATTGCCGCGCGCAACAGCGCCAGCATGATCGAGAAGCTCAACCACGGCCTCACCATCGAATTCCTGCTGGTTGCGATCTTCATCGGGCTCGCGTTCCGCTCGGTCGTGGTGTTGTTCTCCTGCATCCTGCCCGGCATCTTCCCGGTGGTCCTGTCAGGCACCGTGTTGTGGCTGCTCGGGGAGGGGCTGCAATTCGCCAGCGTCGTGGCGTTGACCGTGTCGTTCGGCCTCGGCCTCAGCGCCACCATCCACTTCCTCAATCGCCTGCGGCTCGAGACCAAGCCCGGTGTCACACCGGAGCTTGCGGTGGAGCGTGCCACCGTCCTGGTCGGCCCTGCGCTGATCCTGACCACGGTGGTGCTGGCCTGCGGCCTCGTCGTCACCGTGTTCTCCGACCTGCCGTCGCTGCGCCTGTTCGGCTGGCTCAGTGCGTTCTCTATGGTCGCAGCCCTGGTCGCGGACCTCTTCATCCTGCGGCCGACCTCGATGTTCCTGATCAACCTGTCGCAGAAGCTCCGTGGCAAGGGCGGGCAACCGGCGCCGATCGAGAAGGCTTGATCGATCCAAAGCAAAAGGCCCGGTTCCGAAGCGTTCGGAACGGGCCTTTTTGTTGGCCTGCGAAATCGGCTGCGGAGCGTCAGCTCTTTGTCATCGTGATCGAGACGCCGCGAATCTCACCCTTGGAGTCGATCTGAACGACCTGCTTGGAGCCGTTGGTCTGCAGGTTCAGGTTCGCGGCAAAGCCGGACGCCTCGACGAACACATCGATCCGCCCGCCGCCGGCGGTGCCCTGAAGATTGCCGAAGATGTTGCGGCTCGCCTCGCTCCAGTTGCCGGAGATCCGGTCGCCCTGGCTGGTGACGTCGCTGGAGAGGTCAAATTTGTAGCTGTCGCTGGCGCAATGCAGGGACTGCTTCAGGCTCATGCCCGACGGCGCGACCTTGTAGTCCGCCTTGCAACGAATGCGTTCGGTCGTGCCGTTGGACAACGCCACCGTGCCCGATCCGGTCCACGAGCCGGCAAAACCGGCAAACGGGCCGCTGGCCTGGGCATGGACTGCGGAGGCAGACAGCATCAGTGCGGCGCCGACGCCCACAGCTCTGAGAGCCTGACCGTAAAGGCTGGAACCAAACAGTTTCATTGTGAATTTCCCATCAAAATCAACGCCTCTTTCGCAAGAAAGCGTCTCGCCGCATCGAAGGTTTAGTGTCACCCAAGAATGTTAGGTTCAAACGACAGGAGCGGCGTGCGCGAGCCCTGCTGTCATCGAACAGAATCAGAAACCGTTGGCCTCGTGATGGCATGTAGCTTTGCGCGAGTGCGATCCGCAATACCCGAACGCGACAAAGTGATGGCACAAATTGTAATTGTGAATCAATAGCTTAGACGGGGGTTTACAGCGCCGCAAATTTAGCCGCATTTAGCAGTGCTTGTCGTCAATCCGTTGCCGCGTTACGTGGCGTCTGCAATCCCCAAAATCCGTCCCGGCCATGCCGAACCGCCTTTCGGGAACAGATTTTCTGCTGTCGGAAATGAAGGAATACGATGCGTAAATTTATCTTGGCTCTTGCCCTGTTGTCGATCCCGCTCTCGTCCAGCGCCTTCGCCCAGCAGCAAGGGCGCGGTACACCCGACGAGCAGAAGGCCTGCACGCGCGACGTGCAGCGTCACTGCCGCTCCGTGATCGATCAGGGCGATTTCACCATTCTCGCCTGTCTGCAGCAGAACCGCAGCAAGATCAGCGCCGCCTGCGACCAGGTGCTGAAGACCCACGGCCAATAAGACCGAATTCAGGTCTCAAGGGACCGCTATCGACACCGCGGCTGGCACCATGCCGGCCGCGGCTGCATATGCTGGCGGTCACAGATAGCATTGGTTTTGGTGGCGTATTCCCCTATATGGGGCTCGCAAATCCCCCGCATGCGCCTGACTGTTCGCGCCTGCGTCGTGCCATGACCAGTGTAGCCCAAATTTCCCATGACCACCGCGAGCGACCTGCGATCCGGAAAGACCCACCGCGACGAGAATTTTCCGGTCGCGTCGTGGATCATTCATCCGCGGCATCGTGCCCTGATCCTGGCCTTCTATAATTTCGTCCGCACCGCCGACGATATCGCCGATCACGCCACGCTGCAGCCTGCGGAGAAGCTGCGCTATCTCGACCTCATGGAGGCCGAGCTGCTCGGTAATGGCGACAGCCAGAAGGAGGCAGTCAGCCTGCGCCGCGCGCTTGCCGAGCGCGGCATGCCGCCGCGGCATGCGCTCGACGTGCTGGTCGCATTCCGGCTCGACGTCACCAAGCTGCGCTACGAAAACTGGGATGACGTGATCGACTATTGCCGCTACTCGGCGATGCCCGTCGGCCGCTTCATGCTCGACGTGCATGGCGAGGATACCTCGACCTGGGCGGCATCGGATGCGCTTTGCGCGGGCCTGCAGATCAACAATCATCTGCAGGATTGCGGCAAGGACTACCGCAACCTGAACCGTGTCTATCTGCCGCGCGATGCGCTCGCCGCCGCGGGGGCGACCGTCGAGATGCTCGGCGAGGCGAAGTCGCAGCCGGCTTTGCTCGAGTGCCTGCAGGCGCTCGCGCTGCGCACCGCGACGCTGCTCGACCAGAGCAAGTCGCTCGCCGCCGAGGTGAAGGATTTCCGGCTCGGGCTCGAGATCTCGGTGATCCAGGCGTTCGCCGACAAGATCGTCAACATGCTGAAGGTGCGCGATCCGCTCAGCGAGCGCGTGCATCTGAGCAAGGTTGAACTGCTGCTGCAGAGCCTCGGCGGCGTCGCCGGCGAGACCGCGCAGCGCGCGACCGGACGGCGTGCGGTTTCCAAGACGGCGGCAGGCGCATGAGTGCTGAGGCGGCGGCCAACGCAAATTACGGAAGCACCGCGTCGGGCAGCTCGTTCTATGCCGCGATGCGCATCCTGCCGCACGCGCAGCGCGAGGCGATGTTCCAGATCTACAGTTTCTGCCGGCAGGTCGATGACATCGCTGATTCCGATGGTCCGCGGCCGGAGCGCCTGGCCGCGTTACAGCAGTGGCGTGACGATATCGACGCGCTCTATGCGGGGCATCCGCCGGAGCGGCTGAGGGACTATGTCGCGTCGGTGAAGGCGTTTGGCCTCAAGCGCGAGGATTTCGTCGCGATCGTCGACGGCATGGAGATGGACGTGCCGCAGGATATCCGCGCGCCGGATCTTGCGACGCTCGACCTGTATTGCGATCGCGTCGCGAGCGCGGTCGGCCGGCTGTCGGTGCGCGTGTTCGGCCTGCCTGAGGAGGACGGCATCCAGCTCGCCTACCATCTCGGCCGCGCGCTGCAGCTCACCAACATCCTGCGCGACATCGACGAGGATGCCGGTCTCGGCCGGCTCTATCTGCCGCGCGAATGGCTCTGGCACGCCGGCATCACCAACAACGACCCGGCCCGCGTCACCGCCGACCGCGCGCTGCCGAAGGTGTGCACGCCGCTCGCCGAGCGCGCCAAGATGCATTTCCAGAAGTCCGACGAGATCATGAAGCGCAATTCGCGACGCGCCGTGCGCGCGCCGCGGATCATGTCGAAATACTACCGCGCGATCCTCGATCTGCTGATCGCGCGCGGCTTCTCCGCCCCGCGTGCGCCGGTGCGTGTGTCAAAGGCCGCCAAGATCGGCATTCTTCTTCGTTACGCGATCATCTGATGCAAAAGACCGTTCACATCATCGGTGCCGGCATTTCCGGCCTCTCCGCGGCCGTGCGGCTCGCCAATGGCGGCTACAAGGTTGCCGTCCACGAGGCGACACAGCAGGCCGGCGGCCGCTGTCGCTCCTATTTCGACGCCGCCACCAATCTCACCATCGACAACGGCAACCACCTTCTGCTGTCGGGCAACCGCCATGCCTTGAGCTATGCGCGTTCGATCGGCACCGAGGCGGGCCTGGTGGGACCTGCGCGCGCGCAGTTTCCGTTCGTCGATCTGGCTTCCGGCCAGCGCTGGCAGCTCGACCTCGGCGATTCCCGCCTGCCGCTGTGGGTGTTCGACGAGGCGCGCCGCGTCCCCGACACCAGCCTGCGCGATTACCTCGCACTGGCGCCGCTGGCCTGGGCCGGCACCGAGGCGCTGGTCGGCAACACCATTCCCTGCAAGGGCACGTTGTATGACCGCCTGGTGCAGCCGCTGTTGCTCGCCGCATTGAACGTCGATCCGCCGGAGGGCTCGGCAGGGCTTGCCGGCGCCATCGTGCGCGAGACGCTGCTCGCCGGTGGGCAGGCCTGCCGTCCGCTGATCGCGCGCGACGGCCTGAGCTCGGTGCTGATCGAGCCGGCCGTGAAGCTGCTGGAGGAGCAAGGCCACAGCGTTCAGTTCAGTCACGAATTGCGTACGCTCGGCATGTCGGGTGATCGCGTCACCGAGCTCGACTTTGGCGGCGGTGACAGGATCGCGCTGGCGGCCGACGATGCCGTCGTGCTCGCGGTGCCGCCGCGCGCCGCGGCCTCCCTGCTGCCCGGCCTGAAAACCCCGACCAAGTTCCGCGCCATCGTGAACGCGCATTTCCGCGTCGATCCGCCGCGCGACGCCGCGCCTATTCTCGGCGTGGTCGGTGGCCTCGTGGAATGGCTGTTCGCGTTCCCGCAGCGGCTGTCGGTGACGATCAGCAACGGCGACCGCCTGGTCGACATGCCGCGCGAGGAGCTCGCGCAGGCGATCTGGCGGGATATCTGCAAGGCATCCGGCGTTTCCGGCGATCTGCCGCCGTGGCAGATCGTGCGCGAGCGCCGCGCCACATTTGAGGCGACGCCGGAGCAGAACGCCCTGCGTCCGGGCCCCGGAACGGCGCAAAAAAACCTGTTCCTTGCCGGCGACTGGACTGCTACCGGGTTGCCCGCAACCATCGAGGGATCGGTGCGGTCGGGTGATCGCGCCGCAGATCTGGTTCTGGCCAGGCGTTAGATTCGACCGACTGGAGCGTTTTCGAGCGAAGTGGTTACCGGTTCGCGTGACGAAAACGCGACCAAACAAAAGGACAAGAGCGTGATCCGATGCGATCGGACCATGCTTTGGAGCGGGAATGGCTTTCGATCAGCCGGCCCGCAACGAAGAGGATATCGAGCGAAATGCTTTCGAGAGATCACGGCGTCGCAGTCGATCCGGTCGCGCTGGAGAAGAGCATCTCCAAGGCAACCGAAGCGCTGCTCGGCTACCGTCAGTCCGACGGGCATTGGGTGTTCGAGCTCGAGGCCGACAGCACCATTCCCGCCGAATACATCCTGCTGCGTCACTATCTGGCCGAGCCGATCGATGCCGCGCTCGAGGCCAAGCTCGGCAACTATCTGCGCCGCGTCCAGGGTGCGCATGGCGGCTGGCCGCTGGTGCATGATGGCCCGTTCGATATGAGCGCCAGCGTGAAGTCGTACTTCGCGCTGAAGATGATCGGCGATTCCGTCGACGCGCCGCACATGGTGCGGGCGCGCGAGGCGATCCGTTCGCGCGGCGGGGCTTCCGGCAGCAACGTGTTCACCCGCTTCCTGCTCGCGCTCTATGGCGTCGTGACCTGGCGCGCAACGCCGGTGCTGCCGATCGAGATCATGCTGCTGCCGATGTGGTCGCCGTTCCACATCAACAAGATCTCCTACTGGGCGCGCACTACCATGGTGCCGCTGATGGTGCTCGCCGCGCTGAAGCCGCGTGCGAAGAATCCGAAGGGCGTCGGCATCGACGAGTTGTTCCTGGAGGATCCGAAATCGGTGCGCATGGCGCCGAAGGCGCCGCATCAGAGCGCGAGCTGGTTCTATCTGTTCCGCTCGCTCGACGCCGTGCTGCGCGTGATCGAGCCGATGTTTCCGAAGCGCCTGCGCCAGCGCGCGATCGACGCCGCGCTCGCCTTCACCGAGGAGCGGCTGAACGGCGAAGACGGCATGGGCGCGATCTATCCGCCGATGGCCAACATCGTGATGATGTACGACGCGCTCGGCAAGGACGAGAATTTCCCGCCGCGCGCCATCACCCGCCGCGGCATCGACAAGCTGCTGGTGGTCGGCGAGCACGAGGCCTATTGCCAGCCCTGCGTTTCGCCGGTGTGGGATACCGCGCTGACCTGTCATGCGCTGCAGGAAGCGGGCGGCGACGATACGCTCGCCAAGGCCAAGCAGGGTCTCGACTGGCTGAAGCCGCGCCAGGTGCTGGAGCTGAAGGGCGACTGGGCGGTCAAGGCGCCGGACGTCCGTCCCGGCGGCTGGGCGTTCCAGTACAACAACGACCACTATCCCGATCTCGACGACACCGCCGTGGTCGTGATGGCGATGGATCGCGTGCGCCGGCACACCGGAACCAGGGAGTATGACGAGGCGATCGCGCGCGGCCGCGAGTGGATCGAGGGGCTGCAGAGCCGCGACGGCGGCTGGGCGGCGTTCGATGTCAACAACCTCGAATATTACCTCAACAACATCCCATTCTCCGATCACGGCGCATTGCTTGATCCGCCGACCGAGGATGTCACGGCGCGCTGCATCTCGATGCTGGGCCAGCTCGGCGAGACTGCGGTGAGCAGCAAGGCGATGGCCGACGGTATTGCCTATCTGCGCCGCACCCAGCTCGCCGAGGGCTCCTGGTACGGCCGCTGGGGCCTGAACTACGTCTACGGCACCTGGTCGGTGCTCTCAGCGCTAAATGTCGCAGGGGTCGATCGCAACGACCCGATGATTCGGAAGGCGGTCGATTGGCTGTCCTCGGTCCAGAATCAGGACGGCGGCTGGGGCGAGGACGCCGTCAGCTACCGGCTGGATTACAAGGGTTATGAAGTTGCGCCATCGACCTCCTCGCAAACGGCATGGGCCTTGCTTGGATTGATGGCCGCCGGAGAGGTCGAAAATCCCGCCGTTGCGCGGGGGGTGGAGTACCTAAAGGCAACACAGACGGAAAAAGGGCTGTGGGACGAGCAGCGATACACCGCTACGGGGTTTCCGCGGGTATTTTACTTGCGATATCATGGCTACTCGAAGTTCTTTCCGCTCTGGGCGCTGGCGCGGTATCGGAATTTGAGAAGCACCAATAGCAGGGTGGTAGGGGTCGGGATGTGATTGTTGAGGCGGGGGCCGCCGAGACCGTGGGCAGTAGAATTGATCCTCGGCCGGTATTGATTGTGACTGGATTGGTGCAGGAGGCCCGTATCGCAGCGGGTCCCGGCATGATCGTGATCTGCAGCTCGAGCGATCCGCAGCAGCTGCGCGAGTTGCTGGCGACGCTGGATCCGACGACCTTCCGCGGCGTGATTTCGTTCGGCGTGGCCGGCGGGCTCGACCCGTCGCTGAAATCGGGCGACGTCGTGGTCGCGACCGAGGTGATGTCCGGCGATACGCGTTTCCTGGCAGCATCCGCCCTCAACGAAGAGATGATCGCCAGTGCCGCGCTGAAGCGCCGCCGGATCGTCCGCGGCGGGCTTGCCGGTGTCGAACAGGTGATCGCGGCGAAGGCCTGCAAGGCCGCGCTGCGCTCGATGACGGGCGCAGCCGCCGTCGACATGGAGAGCCACATTGCGGCGGCCTATGCCGCCAAAGCGGGCG
Organism: Bradyrhizobium sp. CCBAU 53421; assembly: GCF_015291625.1. Taxonomy (NCBI): domain Bacteria; kingdom Pseudomonadati; phylum Pseudomonadota; class Alphaproteobacteria; order Hyphomicrobiales; family Nitrobacteraceae; genus Bradyrhizobium; species Bradyrhizobium sp. CCBAU 53421. Next base: position 6,514,094 of record NZ_CP030047.1, on the reverse strand, counting down.
TTCCGTTCGCCGCGCTGCGCGTGATCAGCGATCCCGCGCACCGGGCGCTGCCCGAGCTGGCGAAGTCAGCGGTGAAGCCGAACGGCGACATCGACCTGCGCAAGGTGCTGCGCGGCATCGCGCGCAATCCGCGGACGCTGCGGGCGCTGGTGTCGACCGGTATCGACTTCAACCGCGCGCTGCGCTCGCTGCGCAGCTGCCGCGGCTTCCTGCTCGGCAGCGAGGTGCTGATGCCGGTGGACGACGTTCTGGTCACGGCGAAGGCGGCCTGATCCACCTTCCCGGGCCCGGGACGGGAACTCGCCGCACCAGGCTCAAAGCGCGAAGTTCAAAACACCAAGCTCAAAAACAAAGGCCCGATCGCATCGCGATCGGGCCTTTTGCTTTGGTGTGCGGCGCGGATTACGCGGCGGTGGAAGCCTTCGCCTGCTGCTTGGCAGCGGCGGCAGCCGCCTCGTCGCGGCGGATCTCCGAGAGCTTCTTCTCGACCTGCTCGGCGAAGATGTACTGCGCCGGACGCTGCTTCGACATGTCGATCTCCGGTGCCATCGGACCCGTGGTCTTGATGCCGCGCAGCGCGACCCACATCGCCTTCAGCGGATTGTTGATCGCAGCGGTTGCCGCGGTCGGCTCGTAGCCGCAATGGGCCATACAGTCGGCGCACTTCTCGTACTTGCCGGTGCCGTAGGTGTCCCAATCGGTGGTGTCCATCAGCTCCTTGAAGGTCTTGGCGTAGCCTTCACCGAGCAGATAGCAGGGCTTCTGCCAGCCGAAGATGTTGCGCGCGGGCATGCCCCAGGGCGTGCACTCGTATTCCTGGTTGCCGGCGAGGAAGTCGAGGAACAGGCCGGAATGCATGAAATTCCACTTCTTGCCCTTGCCGAGCGCGAAGACGTCGCGGAACAGCTTCTTGGTCTTGGTGCGGTTGAGGAAGTGCTCCTGGTCGGGCGCACGCTCATAGGCGTAACCCGGCGACATTGAGACGCCGACGCCGAGCTCGGTGGTGAAGTCGAGGAACTTGGCGATTTCCTCGGCCGGATGGCCGTCGAAGATCGTCGCGTTGACGTTGACGGTGAAGCCGCGCGCCTTGGCCGCCTTGATCGCGGAGACGGCGCGATCGAACACGCCCTTCTGCGACACCGCCTTGTCGTGATGGTCCTTCAGGCCATCGAGATGCACCGAGAAGAACAGATAGGGCGACGGCTCGAACAGATCGAGCTTCTTCTCCAGCAGCAGCGCATTGGTGCACAGCGAGACGAACTTCTTGCGCGCCACGAGGCCGCGCACGATCTCGCCGATCTCCTTGTGGATCAGCGGCTCGCCGCCCGGGATCGCCACCATCGGCGCGCCGCATTCATCGGCCGCGTCCCAGCATTCCTGCGCGGTCATGCGACGATTGAGGATCGCATCGGGATAATCGATCTTGCCGCAGCCAACGCAGGCGAGGTTGCAACGGAACAACGGTTCCAGCATCAGCACGAGCGGATAGCGTTTGCGGCCAAGCAGCTTCTGCTTGATCAGATAACCGCCGATACGCATTTCCTTGAAGAACGGTATAGCCATTAGACGATTTTCTTTCTGCACTTATCAAAGGGAAGTGGGTTCAGATCAGCCCGCAGTCAGTTCGGCTGGCAGCCGGAATTCGATATTCTCTTCTCGGCCCGGAACGACCGAGACCGACACCGGTCCGATGCGCCGCAGGGCCTCGATGACATCGTCGACCAAAACTTCGGGTGCCGATGCACCCGCCGTGACGCCGACGGCCTTCGCATCCTTCAGCCAATCCGGGTTGAGCTCGCTCCCATCGGCAATGAGATAACTCGCGACACCAACCTCGGTGCCGATCTCACGAAGCCTGTTCGAGTTGGAACTATTGGCGGCCCCCACCACCAAAATGACGTCCACCAGCTTGCTCAGGTCCCTTACCGCAGATTGGCGGTTCTGTGTCGCATAGCAGATATCCCTGATGTCCGGGCCTTGAATATCTGTAAATTTTGCCTGAAGTGCCGCGATTATGTCCTTTGTGTCGTCCACAGACAGGGTGGTTTGGGTGATATAGGCGACCGGAGTGTCGGTCGGCAGCCGCAATTCCGCCACATCCTGAACGCTCTGGACCAGCAGGACCGGCCCCGGAACCTGCCCCATGGTTCCCTCGACCTCGGGATGGCCGGCATGCCCGATCAGGATCAGGGCGCGGCCCTTCGAGATATAGCGTTTGCCCTGGTTGTGGACCTTGGTGACGAGCGGGCAGGTGGCATTGAGCACCGGCAGGTCGCGGGCCTCCGCCTCCTCCTCGACGCTCCTGGCGACGCCATGGGCACTGAAAACGGTCACCGCCTTGGCCGGCACTTCCGACAGGTCCTCGACGAAGATCGCGCCCTTCTTCTTCAGGCTCTCGACCACGTATTTGTTATGAACGATCTCGTGGCGAACATAGACCGGCGGGCCATACTTCTGCAGCGCGCGTTCGACGATTTCGATCGCGCGCACAACGCCCGCGCAAAAGCCGCGCGGCTGAGCCAGAAACACTTCCAAAGGTCGTCCGTTACGCAAATTGCACCAGCTTCATTCCATGCCCTGCGGCCTTTTCGGCAACGCACTCCGCCCGGTCGGACGCCGCAACTTCAGTTGCAATGTCCGCACCATCTCAGGTCCTGCACGTGATCCGCGCCCTCAAGGGCATGGAAATACAGGGATTTGTGGCAAAAAGGTAGCGCTTCGAGTGGGCGAGCGGGCAGCGAGGCGAGGGAGTATAGGTAATATAGTGTGGATTTCGGACCCTGCGACCGTCCGTCTCCCTCACTTGTTCGTCACTTTATCGCCCACTCCTGCGGTTTATACCGGCCACTCGTGGCCGTTCCAGTGGTTTGGAACCTCCTCGCCATCTCGTCGAGGAGGGTAACCAAAACAACATTAGATCGGTCCCGGGAACTCCGCTACAGAGCGAGCGTTTTCGGCCATGCTTCCCCGAGATTAGAAAGAAACGAAGTGCTGACAAATATTGTCGTCTCCGTTGTTAGGACCTGTACGCGCTTTGCCCTTCCGGTTGTGATTTTCTCTGTGCTGCTGTCGATCGGCGCCGGCTTCTATACGGCCCGCAACTTCTCGATCAACACCGACATCAACAAGCTGATCTCGCCGGACCTGGATTGGCGCAAGCGTGACAACCAGTTCGAGGAAGCCTTTGATCGCGAGCGGCTGATCCTGGCCGTCGTCGAGGCCGCGACGCCCGAGCTGACCAGCTCGGCCGCCAAGGCGCTGACCGCGAAGCTGCAGGCCGACAAGAAGAACTTCGAGGCGATCACCGCGCTCGGCTCGGGCGAATTCTTCGAGAAGAACGGCCTCCTGTTCCTGCCGACCGAGGAGGTCGGCAAGGTCACGGGCCAGCTCGAATCGGCCGCGCCGCTGATCGAGATCATGGCCGGCGACCCTTCGATTCGCGGATTGACCGGTGCACTCGAGACCGGCCTCGCCGGCGTCAAGCGCGGACAGGTCAAGCTCGACAATGCCGCGCCGCCCTTCAACCTGATCTCCGAGACGGTCGAGACCGTCCTTGCCAAGGGTAACGCGACCTTCTCCTGGCGTGAGCTCACGAGCGACAAGCCGCTGACCGATTCGGACAAGCGCGCCTTCATCGAGATCAAGCCGATCATCGACTATTCGGCGCTGGAGCCGGGCAAGGCCGCAACCGACGCGATCCGCCAGGCGGCCGCCGATCTGAAATTCCCGACCGAATATCACGCGCGGGTTCGCCTGACCGGACCGGTGCCGATCGCCAACGAGGAATACGCCACCGTGCAGGACGGCGCGATCACCAACGGCATCGGCACCGTGGTGATCGTGCTGATCATCCTCTGGCTGGCGCTGCATTCCGGCAAGATCATCTTCGCCGTGTTCGTGAACCTGTTCATCGGTCTTGCCATCACCACGGCGGTCGGCCTGATGATGGTCGGTTCGCTGAACCTGCTCTCGATCGCCTTCGCGGTGCTGTTCGTCGGCCTCGGCGTCGACTTCGGCATCCAGTTCAGCGTTCGCTACCGCTCCGAGCGCTTCAAGAACGACAATCTGACGCTGGCGCTGGAAAACGCCGCGCGCCGCTCGGCGGTGCCGCTGTCGCTCGCCGCGATGGCGACGGCCGCCGGCTTCCTGTGCTTCCTGCCGACCGACTACAAGGGCATCTCCGAGCTCGGGAAGATCGCCGGCGCCGGCATGCTGGTGGCCTTCATCACCAGCATCACGGTGCTGCCGGCGCTGCTCGACCTGCTCAACCCTCCGGGAGAGAGGGAGCCGGTCGGCTACGCCTTCCTGGCGCCGCTCGACCATTTCCTGGAGAAGCATCGCGTCCCGATCATTGCCGGCACGCTGCTGGTCACGGTCGCTGGCCTGCCGCTGCTGCACTACATGAAGTTCGACTTCAACCCGATCAATCTACGCAACAAGCAGGCGGAATCGATCGCGACCTTCCTCGACCTGAGGAAGGACCCGAACACCGGTGCCAATGCCATCGACGTGATGACGCGCTCGGAAGCCGACGCCAAGAAGATCGAGGCCAAGCTCGAGAAGCTGCCGGAAGTGTCGCGCGTGATGTCGCTCGACAGCTTCGTGCCTGACGATCAGCCGGCCAAGCTGAAGCTGATCGCGCAGGCGGCCAAGACGCTCGGCCCCGCGCTCAACCCCGACTCGGTCGATCCGGCGCCGTCGGATCAGGAGAACGTCGAGTCGCTGAAGAGCTCGGTCGACAGCCTGCGCAGGACGGCGGGTGACGGCAAGGGGCCGGGCGCGGTTGCCGCGCGCCGGCTCGCCGACGCCCTGCAGAAGCTCGCCGATTCGAACCAGACCATCCGCGACAAGGCGCAGGAGGTCTTCGTCGCGCCGATGAAGATCGTGTTCGATCAGCTCCGCAACACGCTGCAGGCCCAGACCGTCACACTGCAGAACCTGCCGCCGGAACTGGTCGCGAGCTGGAAGACCAAGGACGGCCTGATGCGTGTCGAGGCGGAGCCGAAGGGCGATCCGAACGACAACGACAATCTGCGCCGCTTTGCCGATGCCGTGCTCGCCGCCGAGCCGACGGCGATTGGCGGGCCGGTCTCGATCCTAAAGTCGGGCGATGTGATCGTGAACGCGTTCATCCACGCCGGCATCCTGGCGCTGGTCACGATCAGCCTGCTGCTGTGGCTGACGCTGCGCCGCGTCGTCGACGTGCTGATGACGCTGGTGCCGCTCTTGGTCGCCGGCATCGTCACGCTGGAGATCTGCGTGCTGATCGGGCTGCCGCTCAACTTCGCCAACATCGTCGCGCTGCCGCTACTGCTCGGCGTCGGCGTCGCGTTCAAGATCTACTATGTCACGGCATGGCGGCAGGGCAGGACAAACCTGCTGCAGTCGAGCCTGACACGGGCGATCTTTTTCAGCGCGCTGACTACGGCGACCGCGTTCGGCAGTCTGTGGCTATCCAGCCATCCCGGCACCGCGAGCATGGGCAAGCTGCTTGCGCTCTCGCTCGTCACCACGCTGGCTGCGGTGTTGCTGTTCCAGCCGGCGCTGATGGGCAAGCCGCGCGAGGCCCTCAAGGACGAAGACATCGCCAACGACGTCACCTGACGCGCTGGCGATCCGCGTTCGATACGGCTTGGCGGCACGGTGCCGCCAAGCCGTAAATTCAGGCAGGCGTCAGCGCCGCGAAGCAGCCAGCCTGTTCACTGCTGCCTTCCGTCAATGCGTCGGTCGCGCGATGTCCGGGAGCAGGCAGATATCACCCACGGTGTCTGCCGACGCATTGGCGCCGCCCGGCGGGTTCGCCGCCTGCTTCTGACCCGGCTTGGTGGCGGGTGCCGCCACGGCGCCGGTGGTCTTCTGCGGCGCTGCCGATTTGGGAACGGCACCCTTCGCTGCGGCGCTGCCCGCCGCAGGCGGATTGCCGGCGGCGCTCATCGGGATCGGCGGGCCGACGCGGGTCCAGGTCTCGCCGCCGCACAGGAAGCCGAGCACGCAGCCCTGGATCTCGAGCTGATCGGTGCCGACCGGCTTGATGGTCGAGCTGTAGAGCTGGCCATCCTTCGCGTTGTAGACTTGGCCTTCCCACGCGTCGGCGCCGGCCTTCTTCTTCATGTCGATCAGGATCGGCATGCCGAGGGTTGGCCTGCTTTGTTTTGCAGGATCAGGATTGTTCTTATCCTTTCCGCCGGGGGTTTTTTCCCAGGACACCGCACCCCACATGTTGCCATTACACTGGGCGACGCGGATGGTGGCGACACCGTCTGCGACCTTCCAGTCGCCGGTTGGGTCCGCTGCAAGTGCCGGTGATAATACGGTGGCCAAAAATAAACCTGAAAAGGCTATTGTACGCGCGAAAGTTCTTGGGCAGTGCAACATGGTCCAAACCTGTGCTTAACTAGACGATCCGAGCGGGGGTCAAAACGCCGCTAGCGAGCGTTTTAAGTTGACGAGATGGCCATCAACCGACGTATGTAACGAATGGTAAGTTCCAATTTAGACGTTTCCGAGATTTTTGTGGAGCGCGAGGGGCAGCGCGGTGCCATGCACACGCGTCACCTCAACGAGCAGCTCGTGCGCGTCCTCAAGACCATCGGCTATGACGTCGGCTTCCAGAAGGGTCAAGGCCAGTACCTGTTCGATCGTCAGGGGGCTCGTTACCTTGATCTATTGAGCGGATTTGGCGTTTTTGCGATTGGCCGGAATCATCCTGCCCTGCGCCAGGCGCTGAAGAGTGTGCTCGACGCCGATCTGCCCAATCTGGTTCAGCTCGATGTCTCGACGCTTGCCGGCGTGCTCGCGGAACGGCTTCTGGAATATGTTCCATATCTGGACAAGGTGTTTTTCGCCAATTCCGGCGCCGAAACCGTCGAAGCGGCGATCAAGTTCGCGCGCGGCGCCACCGGCCGTCCGGGCATCGTCTATTGCGGGCATTCGTTCCACGGCCTGTCCTACGGCGCGCTGTCGCTGACCGATGATACGAACTTCCGCAGTGGCTTCGAGCCGCTGCTGCCTGGCTGCACCCCGATCCCCTACAACGATCTCGAGGCGCTGGAGAAGGCGCTGTCGTCGCGCCAGGTCGGCGCGTTCATCGTCGAGCCGATCCAGGGCAAGGGCGTCAACATGCCCACCGACGAGTTCCTGCCCGGTGCGCTGGCGCTGTGCCGCAAATACGGCACGCTGTTCATCGCCGACGAGATCCAGACCGGCATCGGCCGCACCGGCAAGTTCCTCGCGATCGAGCACTGGGGCATCGAGCCCGACATGGTGCTGCTGGCGAAGGCGCTATCCGGCGGCCACGTGCCGATCGGCGCGCTGCTGACGCGCAAGAACATCTTCGACAAGATCTTCAACCAGATGGATCGTGCGGTCGTGCACGGTTCGACCTTCGCCAAGAACGATCTGGCGATGGCCGCCGGTATCGCCACGCTCGATGTCATCAAGAACGAGAAGCTCGTCGAGAACGCCGCCAAGCGCGGCGCCGAGCTCCGCCTTGCATTGACCCGCATGGTGCCCGGCTATGAGCTGATGAAGGAAGTCCGCGGCAAGGGCCTGATGATCGGCGTCGAGTTCGGTCCGCCGAAATCGTTGCGGCTCAAGGCGTCGTGGAATCTGCTGGAGACCGCCAACAAGGGCCTGTTCTGCCAGCTCATCACGGTGCCGCTGTTCAAGGATCACAAGATCCTGACCCAGGTCGCCGGCCACGGCCTGCACACCATCAAGTTGCTGCCGCCGCTGATGATCACCGAGGAAGACTGCAGCTGGATCGAGAAGTCGTTCGACGACGTGATCGCCGGCAGCCACAAGGTGCCCGGCGCGATCTGGTCGCTCGGCAAGACGCTGGTCGACAACGCGGTGCGCAAGTCGGCGTAAGCGCGAGCCCGTAGCCCGGATGCAGCGAAGCGAAATCCGGGATTCTCGATCCTTGCAAGACTGTTCCCGGATTTCGCGGAGCGTGTCATCGGGCGCGCGTTCGCGCGACCCGTTGGCTCCATCCGGGCGACATGGCTGTCTCGTCCGTCATTGCGAGCGAAGCGAAGCAATCCATCGCGCGGCAAGTGGAGCTATGGATTGCTTCGTCGCTTCGCTCCTCGCAATGACGAAGCGTTAGCTGTTTTGCTCACCCTTCCTTGTTGGCGCGCATCGCGCTCTCGAACTTGTCGCCGAACTCGGTCAGCTCGTCGGCGCCGAGATCGCTGACCGCCCAGTAGTTCAGGCCGCGGTCGCTCCAGCGCCGGATGTTGAAGCCCTGCAAGATCGAGGTCTTCGCGGTCTTTCGCTCGGTGTTCGCGGTCTGCGCCACGAACAGATTGATGACGTGCTGGCGGCGCTTGTAGACCACAGCGCCGATCTCGCGGGCGTTGACGTAGTCGAGCCGGCCGCCGATCAGGGTGAAGCCCTGCGCGGTAAGATCGATCACCGGCGGCGAGACGTCGAGCTTGCCGTTGAACCAGGGCTTGACCGTATGCTGATCGGTCGAGACCACGTCGATGAGGTGGCCGGCCTGCAGCGAGCGCAGATGCGCCGACACCACCTCGTTCTCGATGCGCTGCTCGTCGTCGTTGCGCAGCACGATCGCAACCAGGCCTGTCGCGGCCATCGCCGACACGGCCGAGCCCATCGCGAAGCCGCGCAGCACCGAGCGCCGGCTCGGTGCCGCCTGCAGCTGCGGTTGCGGCAACGCCTTCTCGATCTTGCGGCGCAGCTCGAGCGGCGCCTTGTAGCGCACGTCGCTCTCGGCGATCGCCTGGCGGATCTCCTGATATTCCTTCATGAGAGCAGCGCAATGCGCGCACCCCTCGATATGGGCTTCCACCTCGCGTGCATGGCCGGCATCGAGTTCGCCGTCGATCAGCGCGTGGACCAGCACTTCGGCTTCCTCGCAATTCATTTCACTTGCTCCTGTTCCGCAAGCCATGCCGATCGCAGCATGGCGCGGGCGCGTGCGAGGCGGGACATCACGGTGCCGACAGGCACGGCGGCGACATCGGCGATCTCGCGGTAAGGAAGATTCTGGATTTCCCTGAGCACGAAGGTCTCGCGGAACGGCTCGGCGAGTGCCGCGACCAGCTTGCGCACGGTGTCGCCATCGAAGCGGCGCAGCAGTTGCTTTTCCGGGGTCTCCGGCGCCTCATTCCACATCGGGGTCTGATCGCCGCCTTCGGGCAGCTCCTCGACCGCGGTGGGGGCGGTCTTGCGGCGGGCATATTCGGCGCGGCAGACATTGCGCAGGATCGCGAACAGCCACGGCTTCATCGCTGGTCCCCGGTAGCTGTCGAAATGCTTGTAGGCGCGCAGATAGCATTCCTGCACCGCATCCTCGGCGTCGGCGGCATCGCGCAGCAAATAGCGCGCCAGGGTGTAGGCGTCGTCAAGGTACGGCAGCGCGGCTTCGCGAAATCGCCGCGCCTTTTCGGGATCGTCTTGCGACGCTTTGACAACCATCGTGTCCTGCCCGGCATGTCGAGAGACGGCTTGTGCCCGGCCGGGGGCGGAGGGCCATCGGCCAGGCATGGCTGTGATCGTATGGGTGGTCACGTTACCCAACCTTGATACTGCCTGTCATGTGCGGATGCAGCGAGCAGAAATACTTGTACTCGCCGGGCTCCGTGAAGGTGAACGAGAAGGTGCCGTCGGTATCCATGGTCTTGGAGCGGAATTTGCCCGCACACACCACGGTGTGCGGGATGTCGTCGCGGTTGGTCCAGGTCACGGTGGTGCCGACCTTCACGTCGAGCGGGTTCGGCGCGAACGAGAAGTTGTCGATGTGGACCGCGGCGTCTTCGGCGCGGGCCGCCGTGACCGGCAGCAGCATGGCCGCGACCACGGCTATACCGAAGTCGCGTCGGTTGATCGAACTCATGGTCTCTTCCCTCAGCCTTGTCCGTTAGCCTTGCAGCGGCGTGTCGATGATCGCCAGCGGCTGGCTGTTCTGCTTGAAGTTGATGCTGGCGACGCCGAGCATGCTGCGCAGCTTGGCATCCTCGACCTTCATCGGGCCGGGCGAGGGGGCGGCACCCGGCGCCGGCTGCGGGAAGGCCGTCGAGCGCGCGGTGTGGAAGGTGACGTTGCCCTCGACCTTCTGCATCACCTGGTGGATGTGGCCATTGAGCACGGTGACCGAGCCGAAGCCCTTGACGTATTCCAGCGCGCGGGCGCCGTCCTCGGTGCCCCAGCCCCATTGCGGATAGACCGTCCACAGCGGGATGTGGGCAAACAGCACGATCGGGGTCGACTTCGAGCGGCCCTTGAGGTCGTTCTCGAGCCATTCGAGCTGCTCGTTGCCGAGGTTGCCGAGGCCGCCGCCCTTCAGGTCGACGACGTTGACGAGGCCGACGAAGTGCACGCCGCCGGCGTCGAAGGAGTAGTAGCCCGGTCCTTTGGTGCCCTTGCCGTAGCGCTCCTTGTAGAGCTTGACCTCCTCGTCGATGAAATCGTGCTCGCCGGGTACGTAATGCACGTCGAGCTTGGCCTGCGAGATGATGCGATCGGCGTCATCGAATTCAGACGCTTTCGACAAATGCGTGATGTCGCCGGTGTGGATCATGAAGGACGGCTTGACCTGCATCGCCCGGACCTTGTTGATGGCCTCTTCAAGCGTGCCAATCGCGTTCGGGTTGGCCGGCTTGTCGAAGCCGACATGGCTGTCGCTGATCTGCATGAAGGTCATGCCGGTGGTGGCTTCGGCGGCGGCCGCCGAGCCGACGATGCCGAGCGAATGCGGCACGCCGCCGGTAACCGTCCAGAGCACGCCGGTGCCGGCCCAGGTCATGCATTCCAGCACCTTGCGTCGGCTGACGCCTTTTTCCTCGTCGTGGTGATTGTGATCGTGTCCGCTCATGACAAGTCTCCCGTGGGCCCAGGGATTGGGTTTCCGGGTAGGTGATCGGTGGGGCCGGGGCTTTATTCCCGCGGCTTTGGAGGGGTTGAGGGCCGGAATGACGATTTCGTGAGAGCCGGAAAGCCGGCCGTGACGTGGGCCGCCATGCGGGCGACGCGACAGGTGGCCGCAAGGGCAAGATGCGCCATTGAAGGCGTCGGGCCTGCAACGCTATCGACCGGGCAAACCATTGATCGGTCGGAGGAAAACATGGCTGACGTTACCGGCGGCGGTCACTGCGGCGAGATTCGCCACGAGGTAACCGGGGAACCGGTCGTCCATGCGCTGTGTCACTGCACCGATTGCCGGCGCCACGCCGGCGCGCCGATGGTCGGCTGGGTGATGGTCGCAGAAGGTCACCAAAGGGCAGCCCAGTATCTACCGATCCTCCGAGCATGGCCGGCGGCACTTCTGCGCGAACTGCGGCACCGGGCTGTTCTATACCAACGGCAACATGTTGCCCGGGTTCATCGACATCCAGAGCGGCACCTATGACGATCCCGGCGCGGTGCCGGCCGCCATGCATATCCAGGTCGCGGAGCGGCTGCGCTGGATGGAAACCGCGCATCAGCTGCCGGCCTTCGACCGCTTTCCGCTAACGGAATGACCGGCGACCTGCGGGCGTAGCGGCGATGATGCGCGCCGCAACACGGCGATGCCCCGCAACGTAGATGAACAGCCGCAAAAAAGCTGTCTTGCTGCCGTCAGCATAATGTCAGCGCTGCTGCATAAGAATGGTGGACTTCATTCGCCACACCTGGAGATCATCATGAGCGACCACGCAGGCGTTGAGCATCATCACAAGGCGGCCGAACATCACGAGCACGCGGCGCGTCATCACCGCGAAGCGGCCAAGCACCACGAAGAGGGCAATCACGAGAAGGCGGCGCACCACGCCCACAGCGCCCATGGCCATGCCAGCCACGCCCAGCATCACCACACCGAAGCGAGCCGGCATCACGCCGAGCACCACGGCAAACACTAACAAGAGTTCCAGTACTGCGTGAGTGGCTTCCGCCGTCCCCGCAAGGGGGCGGCGTTTTCTTTTGGCGGGACGCGCTGCGCTGACGCTCTCATTGGTCAAGCGTCCGATCATTCACGGACAAACCAGCACGGGGGTCTTCGCCTGCGCCAGCACCTTGTTTGTCACACTGCCGATCAGAAGCACGGAGAGTCCGCTTCGTCCATGCGACGACATGACGATGAGATCGCAACCCCTGTCCGCGGCTACAGCGATAATCGCTTGATGGGGTTGCCCGTTCTCCGCTAGCACCGTCTCGCAGGGAATGCCGGCCTCCCTGGCTGCATTTGCCGCGTCGTTCAGCGCTTTCGTGGCCTGCTCCTTGCGCATCTCGGCAAAGTTGGCGATCGTGTCGCGGAAATGCCCCGTCAGTTCTGAAAGCGGCTCCACGGCGAAAATCACGGAGACCTTGGCTCCGATGGATTTCGCGAGCGCAATTCCTTGGGCGATGCCACGCTTCGCCAGTTCCGACCCATCCGTCGGAATGAGAATATGCCGGTACATGCTTCAACTCCCGTGATGTTTGACGAATTCGCGAGCGAAGAGCGACGCAGGACGGACGGCGAAACTTGAAGGTGGTCTGAACGAGGCGGCAAGAAGAAGCGCACGGGCCGATCCGGCGTGAGTTGATCTAGGTCAAGGCGGCGAGGAGCCGGAGATAGGGACGCGCTTCTGACCGTTCGGAAAATAGCCCGGGACTTCGGGCAGGCCACCATGGTGCAAGCAGGCCTGCGAGGCGGTGGAGAGGGATTGAGCTAGATCAAGATCGAGCGGCCCGTAGTGATCAGAATTGCTGCCCAACTCGTTTCAGCCGGGCGGTACCATGCAGCTTCTGCTCAAGGAAATTCGACACAATCCGCTGCTTTGGATGCTGATCTTCGTGCCGATCGTGCTCGTGGTCGAGACGGCAGCTCCGTCCGCCCACACAGTCCTGTTCGTGCTCGCTGTCCTCGCCATCGTGCCATTGGCTGCCCTTCTCAGTCACGCAACGGAAAGCGTCGCGGAGAAAACGGGCGATGCGATCGGAGGCTTGCTCAACGCAACGCTGGGCAATCTGACCGAGCTGATCATCGCGATCGCAGCGCTCCATGCGGGAGAATACATGCTGGTCAAGGCATCGATCGCCGGTGCCATCGTCACCAACTCGCTCTTCATGCTCGGCGCATCGTTCCTGCTTGGCGGGCTCCGCCATCATGTTCAAGAGTACAATCGGGCCGGTGGGAGGATGTACGCAGCGCTGCTGCTGATGGCCACGATTGCGCTGCTTGCCCCCTCTGCCGTCGCCGACCTTGATCCGGCACGCGGCGAAGCCATGGCGCTGACACTCAGCACGGGCCTCGCCGTGCTGCTGATCTGCGCCTACGGTCTCGGCTTGCTGTTCTCGCTCAAGACACACAAGGAGCTGTTCGCAAGCGAGGAGCATGGCGAGGCCGGTGGCGCCGGCTGGCCGATCGGGCTTGCGTTGGGCACTCTTCTCGCCGTCACCGTGCTGGTTGCGCTGGTCAGCGAAATATTCGTGAGTTCGGTGCAGAAAGCGGGCGAGACGCTGGGACTGAGCCCGGCGTTCGTTGGTTTCATCATCGTCGCGCTGGTCGGCGCCGCAGCGGAAATGGCGGTGGCATTCTCCGCGGCGCGCAAGAACCGGCTCGACATGAGCGTCAGCATCGCGCTCGGAAGCGCTTCGCAAATCGCCCTGTTCGTTGCACCGGCGCTGGTTCTTCTAAGCTACGTCATCGGTCCGAAGCCGATGGACTTGCAGTTCTGGCCGGGCGCCGTGACGATGGTCATGATCGCTTCCGTGACGTCCTGCTTCATTACCAACAGCGGACGGTCGGCATGGTTCATCGGCGCCTTGCTCGTGCTGATCTATGCGATTTTCGCCATGACGCTGTACATGGTGCCGCCGGGATCGCACGCTCCGGTTTGACCATCGTCGAACCGCTCGATCATGATCGTGTCCGGACCAATCCAGACGCAGTCTCGGCCTCTACGCTCTCATGCGCCTTTTTCGTCGCCGAGAGCGTTCAGTGCTTCCGGTTACTGGCAGAGATGTTGGCGGCCATCCTCGCCACGAAAATACGTGCCGGGCTGGCAGACGAAACCCTGACCGTTGGAAGGATAGTGATAATAGCCATAAGCGCCGGCCGCCGCCGCAGCTCCCACGGCAGCGGTTCCGTACACCGCCCTGCGTGTTTGGCGACGCGCGACACCCGCGACGCTCACGGGCGTCAAAGGACGGCCGACGCGCGCTTGCGCTCCCTGGACCGAAATCGAGACGCCACCCTGTTCCGAGCGGTCAAAGGATAGCAGCATGGCACACCCGAAGATGGTCGTCGCCAGCGTGATTGTTTTCGAAATTGTCTTCATCGCTTTCCTCCAGGCCTAGGGTCCCGATCAGTCCGATTTGAAAACCATCAGCGCGTGGAGCCGTTGATCTGGATCAAGCCTTTGGGATCGCAAACTCAACGGGGCCACGATTGTGATCGTAGCCTCCGTTAGCGCGTGACCCATTCTGGATGGCCGCGCTGACGTTCGACCGAATCCGAGCAAGCCGACCTAGCGGCGCGACGGCATGGACCATCCATCCACGACGGCTCAGCCGGATCAGTATTGATACTGCTGTTGCGGACAGATCATTTGACCGTATTGATTGTAGTGGCAGCCCTGGTTGCCGTAGTAGCCATAGCTGCCGTAATACGCGCCGGCTGCGGCCGCGGCGCCGGCTGCCGCAGCACCATAGCCCCAACCGGGTCGATAGTAGCCTCGGCCATAACCGGGATAGCCGGCGACCGGGCGGCCAGGGCGCCCGGCAATCGGACGGCCCGGATAGCCCGGACGACCCGCGATCGGGTGTGAGGGACGCGGGCGGCCGGCAGCGTGATATCCTCCGCCATGGATCCTTCCGGCATGCATCCTTCCGGCGCCGGCATGCATGCCGCCGCCACGCATCGCACCGCCATGAAAGCCGCCTCCGCCGCCACGGAAGCCGCCGCCTCCTCCGCGGCGGGCATAGGCGTCATCAGGAACCAGGCAGACAGCAACGAGAAGCAGAGTTGCCAGAGCGGCGAGGATACAACGAAGCATGGCGTGTCCCTCCCTAGCGGACGATGTTGCGAACCGTGAAACTGCGACGCTCCCGGGGGCGCGGGGTTGACGTAGATCAACGGAACGCAATCGCGTTCAAGATGCCGGGTTCCGCGGGCGCTTTCGCGCAAGTGCGACAGACGCCTGCTTTCAAACCTCCTCAGGCACAATCTGCACTTTGCTGCCGAAGCGGCGCTGCCTAGAATGCGGGACGTGGGAGGTTCCGCGACTTGTCGTGTCACCTCCCAGTCAGGCGACAGCCCCATCCATTGCCGAGCTTACCAGCGTTTTTTCGCTTGCTGCCGTGTGCAGCCGGAATTGTTGAACCAACCTTGTTCTGAGGTGTTCTGTAGCGACAGAACCCCGCGATTTGCAGCGGCGATGATGAGGACGGGTTCGGAGACGTCAGCCTCGCAGTGACATTCTGCCGGGCTTGTCTCCAATCTCCATCGCTTTGGCCGAGTTCATGCACAGTGGCATCGCCTCAGGGAGAGAACGAACGTGCGGAAAGCGGATGTAACGTGCGCGTGCTGTGGTGCGGGTTTCCGGCGGTTGGAACTATGGTCTGAACCTGGCGCCAAGGGTGAGTATCACTGTCCGGTTTGCGACTACCTGCTTGAAGCATTCGATGGCACCAACCTGATCGTCTATCGGCTGACGATCCAGCCGGTGCGCGCACCGGTCTACCCGGCGAGGCAATTCGACGATCGACGATGAAGTGACGATCGGTTGCCATCGGCGCGCTATTTGCCGATGAGCAGGCGTTCTAAGCCGCGCGCCTGGCGAATGTGCGGAGCGCAGCGACCATCAGCTCCGGCGCCTCCTGCGCAACGCAGTGCCCGACATTGTCGAACGTCCAGCGGCTGGCGTGCGGGATCAGGGCCGCGGCGCGGTCGGCCATCTCCTTGTAGATCGGCCATGACTGTTCCGCGGTGGCGATGCAGACCGGGCAGGCGATCTCGGAGAACCACGGGAACGGATTGCCGCGCTTATCGCCAGTGTAGATCTGCTCCATGGCCTGGAAGATCGGCCCAAGCAGCGCCGACTCGATCTCGGGCGTGCAGCGCAGCCGCATGCGGCCGTCGTCGAGCCGCGCAAAGCCGTGATGGACATAGGCCCATAGCGACGGCTCGGTCCACGGTGCGAACGCCGGCGCTTCGCGCAACCGCCGGAACAAATCGTCGGCATTATCGAATTCGGCGCGGCGGCGCAGCACGCCCTGCACCGATCCGCGGGCGATGTCGCTCAGGCCGCCGGTTCGCGGCGCGTGCGGATCCATCGCGGTCGGCTCCGTCACGAACAGCCGTGCGAAGCGGTCCGGCATCAGTTTCGTTGCGAGCATCAGGTCGGTCGCGCCGGCGCTGTGACCGATGCCGTAGATCTCATGGAGATCAAGGCGCTCGACCACCATGCAGATATCGTCGGCGAAGTCCTGGAACTGAAAGCGGTCGGCCGGCGGCTTGTGGCTCAGGCCGTGGCCGCGGCGGTCGAGCGCATAGACGGTGTAGTCGGCGGCCAGCGCCTCCGCGACTTCGGTCCACACTTCGGCGACGAAGCCGGTGCCGTGCAGCAGCAGCGCCGGCGGCTTGCCGGAGGCCGGCTCGCCCCATCGTGCCAGCGCGATCTGCGCGCCGGCATCGCCCACCAGAATGCGCTGCGGCTGCGTCATGGCTTGTTTATCGCGCATCCTGCAGGATCATCGCCGCGGCCTTCTCGGCGATCATCGCCGTCGGCGTGTTGGTGTTGCCGGAGGTGATGGTCGGCATCACGGAGGCATCCGCGATGCGCAGGCCGTGGAGGCCGTAGAAGCGCAGACGCTCGTCGACCACGGCCATTGGATCGTTGGCCGTTCCCATCTTCGCGGTGCCGACCGGGTGGAAGATCGTGGTGCCGATGTCGCCGGCGGCCTTGGCGAGCGAGGCGTCGTCGTCGCCGACGGAGGGACCGGGCAGGAATTCCTCGGGGTGATATTTTTCCAGTGCCTTCTGCTTCATCAACTTGCGCGTGGTGCGGATCGCGTCGGCCGCGACCTGGCGGTCGTCCTCGGTCGAGAGATAATTCGGCGCGATCGACGGCTTGTCGTCGGGCGCGGTCGAGCGGATACGCACCGTGCCGCGCGAGGTCGGCTGCAGGTTGCAGGCGCTCACCGTGATCGCGGGGAAGCGATGCAGGGGATCGCCGAATTTGTCGAGCGACAGCGGTTGCACGTGGAACTGGATGTTGGCGCGCGAGCGCGTCGCATCCGAGCGCGTGAAGATGCCGAGCTGTGATGGCGCCATGGTCAGCGGCCCGCGGCGGCGGAACGCGTAGTCGAGGCCCATCAAGCCGCGGCGCACCAGGTTGTAGTAGGTCTCGTTCAGCGTGCGCACGCCCGATACCTTGTAGATCGCGCGCTGCTGTAGATGGTCCTGCAGATTATGGCCGATGCCCTGCACGTCGGCCACGATGTCGATGCCGAGCGGCGACAGCCATTCCGACGGGCCGATGCCGGAGCGATGCAGCACCTGCGTGGTGCCGATCGAGCCCGCGCACAGAATCACCTCGCCCTTGGCGCGCGCCTCCACAGTCTCATTGCCCTGACGGAACTCGACGCCGGCGGCGCGGCCGCTCTCGATGATCAGGCGGTCGACCAGCACGTCGGTCTCGAGCCTGAGATTGCTGCGGTTCAGCACCGGCTTGAGGAAACCGCGCGCCGATGACCAGCGCCGGCCGCGCTTCTGGTTGACGTGGAAGTAGCTGGTGCCCTCGTTGTCGCCGGTGTTGAAATCCGGGATGCGCTTGATGCCCATCTCCTCGGCGGCATCGCCGACCGCATCGAGGATCTGCCACGACAGCCGCGGCGCCTCGATGCGCCAGCCGCCGCCGACACCGTGATGCTCGCTTTCGCCGAGGAAGTGATCCTCCAGCCGCTTGAATGCCGGCAGCACGTCGCTGTAGCTCCACCCGGTGAGGCCTAGCTGCCGCCAGTGATCGTAATCGGCGGCCTGGCCGCGCATCGAGATCATGGCGTTGATCGCCGACGAGCCGCCGATCACCTTGCCGCGCGGATATGCGAGCGCACGGCCGTTGAGGCCGGGCTCGGCCTCGGTCTTGAACATCCAGTCCGAGCGCGGATTGCCGATCGCGAAGAGATAGCCGACCGGGATGTGAAACCAGATCCAGTTGTCCTTGCCGCCGGCTTCCAGCAGCAGCACGCGCTTCTTCGGATCTGCCGACAGGCGGTTGGCCATGATGCAACCCGCCGTGCCTGCGCCGACGATAATGTAGTCGAAATCACCCTCGAGCCTTCGCGGCATGTCCTCGTTCCCGGCAAGCGTCTTTTGTTATTGCCTTCTATAGCGTTTTCGAGCGAAGTGGAGCCCGGTTCGCGTGAAGAAAACGCGTCAGTAGAAGAAATAGAACTTGGTCCTGACAAAGTCAGAACCAAGTTCTATCCAGACGCAGCCGGTCGAGACAAGCCCGGCCGACGACGCCGGGCATGCGCTGGATGATCAGGGACGGCTGGGTTCGGCGAGTGTGACCTCGGGTCCGGGCCTCGGCACACAGAGAATCAGCGTCAGCATACCGATCGCCAGCAGCGCGCCGACGAGGGCGAGCGGTGCGTAGATGCTCCCGGTCGCGACATTCATCCAGCCGATCAGGGCAGGGCACACCGCGCCGCCGAACGAGCCGATCGCGCTGATCAGCGCGATACCGCCGGCCGCGGCGCTGCCTTCCAGCATCGCGTTCGGAATGGTCCAGAACAGCGACAGGATCGCGAAGATGCCGATCGAGGCGATGGCGAGCAACGTCACCGTCAGCAGGATGCTGCCCTGCGCGGCCTGCAAGGCGATGAAGCACGCCGCCGCGACGAGGCCGCAAGCGACCACGTGCCAGCGCCGTTCCCGCGTGCGATCGGAGCTGTAGCCGATCGCGACCATGCCGATCGCCGACGCCACCGAGATCGCGCCGCTCAGCCAGCCGATCTCGGTCGTGGTCGCGACGCCGACGCGCTTCAGCAGTGTCGGCGTCCACAGCAGGATGGTGTTGAGCGAGCAGAAGAACGCGAAGTAGATGAAGGACAGCAGATAGACGCGCGGCTCGCGCAGCGCCGCCGCGAAGCTGCGCGTGGTGCCGGGGGCGGCGGCGCGATCGCGGGCGAGATCGCTTGCGACCTGCCGCCGCTCGTCGGCGTTGAGCCAGCTCGCGGCCTGCGGCCCGTCGGCGAGATGAAGGAACGCAACGATGCCAAGCAGCACGGCGGGAACGCCTTCGAGGATGAACAGCCACTGCCAGCCATGCAGGCCATGGACGCCCTGCATGTGATCCATGATCAGGCCCGACAGCGGTCCCGCGATCACGCCGCCGAGCGGCACTGCCATCACGAACAGGCTGGTCATGCGGCCGCGCACGCGGTCCGGAAACCACAGCGTCAGGTAATACAGGATGCCGGGGAAGAAGCCGCCTTCCGCGGCCCCGAGCAGGAAGCGCAGCAGATAGAGGTGATACTGGTTCTGCACCAGCGCGAGCAGCACGGTCACAGTGCCCCACAGCACCATGATCCGCAGCAGCGTCTTGCGCACCCCGATCCTGACCAGCAGCAGATTGCTCGGCACTTCGAGGGCGACATAGCCGACCGAGAAGATGCCGGCGGCAAGCCCGAACACCGCGTCATCGATGTTGAGGTCGTGCAGGAATTGCAGCTTGGCAAAGCCGATGTTGAAGCGATCGATGATCGCCACCGTGTAGCACGCCAGCAGGAACGGGATCAGGCGCCAGGCGATCCGTCCATAGAGCCGCGAATGGGCCGCATCCTTCATGGAAAGTCTCCTCGAATGATTATTGTGATTGTTCGTTGGCGCCGCGAAGGAGGCGCGCTCCCTCGCCCCGTTCTTACGGGGAGAGGGTTGGGGTGAGGGGCTGTCTCCGCATAGACGATGAGAGCTGTCCTCGCGGAGACTCCCCCTCACCCGGAACGCATCTCGCGATGCGTTCCGGCCTCTCCCCGCGGGGCGAGGCGGAGTGGGAGCCAGTTGCTCTGATCGAATACGCGGCTAGCTCGCCTTCGCGCCCGGAAACTCCAGCATCGCTTCGCCGGCCGCGACCGTCTCGCCGCGCTGGTTCTGCACGGCGACGTCGACCAGCACCCAGCGCGACTTCGCGGTGGTCTGCTTGGCCTTGATGGTGCCGGCCGGGCGGATGGTGTCGCCGGGCTTCACCGGCTTCAGCCAGCGCGTCTCGAGCCGGCGATGGATCGCGCCGGCGGGAAGCGCCCAGTCGGTCAACATGCGCGAGATCAGGCCGAAATTGTTCATGCCGTGCATGATGATGCCGCCGAAATTGGTCTTGCCGAAATCGCCCTTCATGTAGTTGTCGTCGAGATGCAGCGGGTTGTAGTCGAGCGATGCATCGCAGAACAGGCGGATCGATTCGCGCGACACCGCGAAGGCGGGACCGTCGATGGTGTCGCCGGCCTTGAGAGCGTCGAAATTCGCTGAGGTCATCGTGATCCCCCTTACATCGGACGGATGGTCTGGCCGCGACCCGAGCAGATCACGTCGCCATGCTGGTTGAAGAAGACGTTGTCGTGCACCACGAACAGCCGCTCGCGCTTAATGAACTTGTCGAGCGCGCGGGCCTGCAGGGTGATGGTGTCGCCGGGGCGGGCAGGGATGTTGTAGCTCCAGGACTGACCGGCATTGACGGTGCCGGGCGAGCGCATCCAGTCGTCGGCCGGCGTGCAGGCGAACATGAGGAGGATGTGGATCGCAGGCGGCGCGATCAGTCCGCCATAGGGTCCGGCCTTCGCGGCCGCTTCGTCGAGATAGAGCGGATTGGTCTCGCCGACTGCACGGCAATACAGCGCGATCGCTTCCTGCGTCAGCGTGTAGGGCAGTGTCTTGCGCGGCTCGCCGGGGACGATGTCGTCCCACACCTTGCGCAACTTCGCGTCCTTCCAGAAATCGGTTTCGAACGGGGTGGCCGCAGAACTTTCTGCTTGCGCCATCGAGGATCCTCCTGTTATTCAGTTCGCCAGGCGAACAGTTAATTCGCTGTATGAATTGACGCTAGCGCGGTCGGGAGCCCCTGACAAGCGGGCAGCGCCGCGTCATGCGCAGGCAGCCATGCGGGCCGCGACGTGATGAGCAAATACGGCGGACGCGGCGGAACGGTGCAATGAGCAAAGAGAGCGACGGCTTCGTGCGCGCGATCGCGCGTGGTTTCTCGATCATCGAGGCGCTCGGCAAGCCGCCGGGGCGGCACACGCTGGCGGAGGCCGCCGACACCGCCGGTCTCAACCGCGCCACCGCGCGCCGCATTCTCGCGACCCTGGTGGCGCTGAAATACTGCGCCTCCGATGGACGCTATTTCAGCTTGCGGCCGCGCGCTCTCGGGCTCGGCCTGTCCTATCTCAATGCATTGCCGTACTGGGCGCATGCGCAGCGCGCGCTGGAGAATCTGCGCAACGAGATCGGGGAGTCCTGCGCGATGGCGGTGCTCGACGAGGACGAGATCGTCTATGCGCTGCGGCTGCCGGCGCGGCGGATTCTGTCAGCCAATCTCGGCGTCGGCAGCCGCCTCCCGGCGCATCTGGTGTCGCTCGGCCGCGTCATGCTCGCGGCTCTGCCGCCCGGCACCCGCGAGGCTTATCTGGCGACCGGCGGCTTCAAGCAGGTCACGCCGCGCACGGTGACCGATCCGGAACGGCTCGGCGAATTGCTCGCGCGGGTCGAGGGTGACGGCTATGCCTGGGTCGATGGTGAGCTCGATCCCGCGATCTGCGGCATCGCGGTGCCGTTGCGCGATCCGGCGGGCGCGGTGGTCGCGGCGCTCAGCGTCAACACGATCTCCGGCACGGTCAGCGAGGCCGGCGCGCGCAAGAAATTCCTGCTGCCGCTGCGCCGCACTGCACAGGAGATCCGCAGCCAGATGCTCACCTCGGGCTAGGACCGTGCACGCTCCGGATCAGTCATTGTCTCTGATCGCCTTGCCTGCTTAGATCGTGCAGCCGAGCGTGGCCCTGCGATGCAAGGCTTGCTCGGGATACGAGATCCGGATTTCAGCTGGAGCGATTGCCATGAACAAGATTGTTCTTACGCTGCTTGCGTCCGCTGCGCTCTGCGCGTCATTGCCGCCGCGGGCCAATGCCGAGCTCGATGTCGCCGCGCTGAAGGGCGCCATCGAGAAGTCGGTCGAGGTCGACTATCCGAAGCTCGACGCGCTCTACAAGGATATTCACGCCCATCCCGAGATCGCGTTTCAGGAGGAGAAGACCGCGGCCAAGCTGGCTGCCGAGATGCGGGCGCTGGGCTTCGAGGTGACGGAGCACGTCGGCAAGACCGGGCTGGTCGCGATCTACAGAAATGGCGCGGGCCCGACCATCATGGTGCGCACCGAGCTCGATGCGCTGCCGATGGAGGAGAAGACCGGACTTCCCTATGCCAGCCACGACAAGACCACGTGGCAGGGACGGGAAACCTTCGTTGCGCACAGCTGCGGCCACGACATCCACATGGCGAGCTGGGTGGGCACGGCCAAGACGCTGCTCGGCCTGAAAGACCGATGGCACGGCACGCTGATGTTCATCGCCCAGCCGGCAGAAGAGATCGTGTCGGGCGCCAAGGCGATGCTGGCGGACGGTCTGTTCACGAAATTTCCAAAGCCGGATTTCGGCTTCGCCTTGCACGATGGCCCGTTCGCCTATGGAACGGTGCGCTATCGCGTCGGGATCGGCTCATCTGCCGCCGATGGCCTCTACATCAAATTCCGCGGCCGCGGCGGGCACGGCGCGGTGCCGCAGGCGACCATTGATCCCGTCATGATGGCCGCGCGCTTCGTCGTCGATGTCCAGAGCGTGATCAGCCGCGAAAAGGACCCGACCGAATTCGGCGTGGTCAGCATCGGCTCAATTCACGGCGGCACCGCGTCAAACATCATTCCGGATGACGTGGTGCTGTTCGGCACCATTCGCACCT
Source organism: Bradyrhizobium sp. CCBAU 53421 (assembly GCF_015291625.1). Classification (NCBI taxonomy): domain Bacteria; kingdom Pseudomonadati; phylum Pseudomonadota; class Alphaproteobacteria; order Hyphomicrobiales; family Nitrobacteraceae; genus Bradyrhizobium; species Bradyrhizobium sp. CCBAU 53421. The sequence goes on along the minus strand of NZ_CP030047.1, from coordinate 6,491,158 downwards.
TCAAGCCCGAGGTGCGCGCCAAGATGCTCGCAGGCATCGAGCGGACGGCAAAGGCGGTCGCCGCCATGTCGAATGCGCCGGAGCCTGAGATCAACATCACCGAAGGGACCAAGGCCGTGATCAACGATCCCGACGTGGTCGGCACGGCGGAAAAGGTGCTGAGGGCGGCGTTTGGCGACAAGTTCGCACCGTCGCCGCCCGGCACGCCCAGCGAGGATTATTCGGAGTTCGTCAGCGCCGGAGTGCCGTCGATGTTCTTCAACATCGGCATCTATGAGCCGGAGCGCGTCGCCGCGGCCCAGGCCGGCAACGGCCCGCCATTGCCAACCAACCATTCGCCGTTGTTCGCGCCGGTGCCGGAGCCGACCATCAAGACCGGTGTCGAGGCCATGACGCTTGCCGTGCTCAGCGCGTTCGACCGGCAGGCGCGGGGACAATAGCCGCCGCCGGCCGGGCGCGGTAACGATAATTCGCGGCCGTTGCGCCGTGCATTCTGGCCGTGCCAGAACTCGCGGATCGATTGCTCAACTTGCTGGAGGAGTCCTGTGGCAGATCCCGTCCGCGCCCCTTTCTACCACGACGGAATGCGTGAGTTGCAGGACCGTTTCGACGGTCGTCGCGTCGCCGACGGCCTCGAGAAGCATCGCCTCCACTTCGAGTTCTGGGAACACGAGCGCAAGCTGATCGAGGAGACGCGGTTCTTTTTCATTGCGACGAGCTATCAGGACAACGTCGATTGTTCGATGCGTTGCGGCGATCCCGGCTTCGTCAAGATCACCGGGCCCGACACGCTTGAATACCCCGAGTATGACGGCAACAACATGTACCGCACGCTCGGCAATATTCACCGCAACCCGAATGTCGGGTTGCTGTTTGTGCGCCTCGACGGCAAGACGTTTCGCGCACGCGTCCGAGGCAAGGCAACGATCCACGACGATGCGGAAGCGCTTGCCCGGCATCACGGCGCGAAGGTCGTCGTGCGCGTCAAATGCGAAATCTTTCCGAATTGCCCGCGCTACATTCCGGACCTGATGGGCGCGTCAGCGGATGTGCCGGCGAATCCGTTCGTTCCTCGGCCCGGATACGAGCCGCCTGCACCGGAATGGAAAAGCCGGGATTATCTCAAGGACGTCCTTTCGAAATACGATCCGCATCGGAAGCCCGATCAAGGCAGCGGCGCCATGTAGGGAATGCTGCCAACCAGGGCGAACACCTGGACCGCATTGCACAGCATGCCGCCCCAATGCAGCTGGCGCAGCCGCCGCACGGCGGTCGGATCACCAGAGTCTCGCGCGTCCGCCTCGGCATCGAGCCGGCGCAGGAACCAGCGGCGTGCCAGCACCGCGAAGCCCGCGATCAGGGCAATGCCGAGTGCGACGGCGAACCGGCCGGCCGTGGCAAAGGCGAGCGTCCCGATCGCGCCCGAGACGGTCAGCACCAGGAAGTAGGCATTGAACATGCCGCGCAGCAGCCGCGTGACGGGCGGGAGGTCGAGCTTCACGAGCAGGAACGCCGGCGCCGCCAGCAGGAAGTAGCCCATCGGCACCAGCAGGATGATGGTGGAGAACAAGACCGCTTGATCCGGCGTCATGCAGCCGCCTGCTTGTTTGAGGCTGGAGGATTTCGGCGCGGAAACCTCTAGTAGTATCGGCATGAGGTCTCCCCGGCACTATTAGGCTTTGGTCGGATACGGTCCTGCAAGGCCAGACATTGGCGAACGGCGCCAAGGTCACGCGGCTCCCATGTCCGCGGAACGTTAGGCGTCCCGTTTTGCGAATGCAGGGCCCGGGCCGGAGGCATGCCACATCTGTTGGGTGGACCGCCTCTTGCATGCTAGAGAGGACTTACGTCCAACCTCTGAGGCCAGAATTCTCATGCCCATCGTCAACCGCGTCGCCGATCTGCAACCCGATATCCAGGCCTGGCGCCGCAACATCCATGAAAACCCCGAACTGCTCTACGACGTGCATCGCACTGCATCATTCGTGGCGGACCGGCTACGGGAATTCGGCTGCGACGAGGTCGTGACCGGGCTCGGCAAGACCGGCGTGGTCGGCGTCATCAAGGGCAAGAAGGGCGCGGCCAAGGGCGACGTCAAGGTGATCGGCCTGCGCGCCGACATGGATGCGCTGCCGATCCACGAGGAAACCAACCTGCCTTACGCCTCGAAGACGCCGGGCAAGATGCACGCCTGCGGCCATGACGGCCACACCGCGATGCTGCTCGGCGCGGCGCGCTATCTCGCCGAGACGCGCAATTTCGCCGGCGATGCGGTCGTGATCTTCCAGCCGGCCGAGGAGGGCGGGGCCGGCGCCGCCGCCATGATCAAGGACGGCTTGATGGACCGCTTCGGCGTCCAGCAGGTTTACGGCATGCACAACGGTCCGGGGATTCCGATCGGCTCGTTCGCGATCCGCTCCGGCCCGATCATGGCGTCGACCGACGAGGTCAACATCAACATCGAGGGGCTCGGTGGCCACGCCGCGCGGCCGCATAAATGCATCGATTCGGTGATGGTCGGCGCGCAACTGATCACCGCGCTGCAGTCGATCGTGTCGCGCAGCGTCGATCCGCTCGATTCCGCCGTGATCTCGATCTGCGAATTCCACGCCGGCAATGCCCGCAACGTGATTCCGCAGACCGCGGTGTTGCGCGGCACCGTCCGCACCCTGACCCCGGAGGTCCGGCAACTGATCGAGAAGCGCATCGGCGAAGTGGTCAAGGGCGTGGCCCAGCTGACCGGCGCGCGGATCGAGCTCGACTACAAGCGTGGCTATCCGGTCACCGTCAACCACGCCTCGCAGACCGAATTCGCGACCCGCATCGCCAAGGAAGTGGCCGGCGACGGCAACGTACATACGATGCCGCCGCTGATGGGCGGCGAGGATTTTTCGTACATGCTGGAAGCGCGGCCCGGCGCCTTCATCTTCTGCGGCAATGGCGACAGCGCCGGCCTGCATCACCCCGCCTACAATTTCAACGACGAGGCGATCGTGTTCGGCACGTCCTATTTCGTGAAAATCGTGGAAGACGCGCTGGCGGCGTGATCGTTGTCGGTCATTGCGTGAAGCCGGCAAGGGACGACGATGAGACGGGGCATTATCCTGGGCTTGGTTCTCGTCGCCGTCCGTTCGTCGCCAGCTCTTGCGCTGGACTGCGCGCGGGCCTCTCTGCCGGTCGACAAGCTGATCTGCGCAACGCCGAAGCTGAAGCAGGCCGACGCCGCGATGAGCGCGGCCTATTTCAAGCTGTTGCGAGAAACCACGGATCACGAATTCCACGACGCGCTGGTGTTGAGCCAGCGACGATGGATCGCGGTGCGTTCACAAGGTGCAGACCGATATGGACAGGCGGAAGATGACAAGACCGACGATCGCGAGGTGTTGCTCAAGGTGACTCGTGATCGCCTGACGCGCCTGCAGACCACCGAGCCGATCCGCGCAATGGAGCGCCAGCGTGAAATTGTTGCAAAGGACGGCGGCGGCTCCTTCGCCGGTTACAGGACGTCCTGCGTTCTTCTGCCCCCGCCTTACGGAGGCTGGAGTTACGGCTGCTGGGGCGAGGCGCATCGCCAGAACAACGATAGGGTTTGCAGCGTCGAAATGGTTTGGGCGAGCGGTCACATGACCGAATACCGGCTTGTAAGCATCCTGAAAGGCGGCGAACCCAACCCGGTGGCGACTTGCTCAATAGGTCCTGACACGACGAGTGCGCGATGCCCGGAGCCCGGCGACAACGCCACGATCTGGGGTGATGTGCGCTGGAATACGAATCCTGCCTCATCCAACGATCTTCCGCCGCCCTACACCGGCGATCTCTGGAAATACGATCCTGACATTGATGTCGACGCGATCGACCAGCCGTGGATGCACGATTGTCTATTCGCCGCGTCCTATCCGCCTGCGGGTAGCAGCCGCGCCGCTCCTGCCGGCAAGTAATGCGATAACCCGACTTGCGATCCTCACGCATCCCATCGTACCGGCAGCGTTACCGGGCCGCGGAATACCCAGCCGCGGACGACAGGCGGCGCCTCCGCGCGGAGGCGCAAACTGGGCAAGCGCTCGAACAGCATCGGCACAACGATCTTGCCGACGGTGAGCCGCGACACCCAGGTGCCGGCGCAGAAATGCGGTCCGGCGCCGAACGCCAGGTGCGATTGCTTCGGCCGCGTCACGTCAAAACGATCGGGCTCGGCGAAGCGATTGCCGTCGCGGTTGGCCGCGCCGACGCAGAGCCCGATCTGAAGGCCCTCGGGCAGCATGGTGCCGGAAAGGTCGACATCGCGGGTGACGCGGCGCGGATACATGCCGATCGGCGAGATCCAACGCACCGCTTCCTCGAGCGCGGCCGGCCATAGCTCGGGCTTCGCCAGCACGCCGTCCTTCTGCGCCGGGTTTTCCAGCAGGCCGAGCACCAGCGTCAGGATCGCGTCGCGCGGCTCGTTGAGGCCACCGCCGATGATCACCTTGATGTTGGCGCGGATGCCCTCGATCGGCATCGGCGGATCGGCGTTGACCATCGAGGACAGGATCGAGGGATTGGGGCGGCTGCGGTGATCGTCGAGCATCGCATCGATCGCGGCATCGACATCGGCGCTCGCCTGCATCGCCTTGCACTCGATCTCGGCATCGGCGGCGTAATTGCCCGCGCCGTCGATCAACGCCTGCGACCACTCGGCCAGGATCTGCCACGGCATCTCGCGAAAGCCGATCATCGCCATCAGGCTGAGCGAGGCCATCGGCGCGGCGAGTGTGGAGAACAGATCGGCCTCGCCGGCAGCCGACAGGTCATCGATCAGCGTCGCCGCGATCGCGGTGAACTTCGGTGCCCAATGCTCCTTGATCGTGGCCGGGCGGAACGACGGCTCGATCGCCTTGCGGCCGATCGCGTGCTCGGCGCCGTCCTTGCGCATGAAGGTCGGCCCCATCACCTTGTTGACCAGCGAGGTCGGATTGTCGGCCGAGTAGGTCGCGGGATCGCGCTCGATCCGCGTGATGTCGTCGAAGCGCGTCACCAGCGTCAGCTTCGCGGGCTCGACGAACACCGCCGGCGCCAGCTCGCGCAGGCGGCGGAAGATCGGATAGGGGTCGTCGAGCAGATCCTGATACGCGATATCGGTGACGACAGGCACGGTGCTGGTCATTGGTCCTCCCGGAGCGCTTTTTTGCCAAGGCTAGCGCCAGGGGCCGCAATCGCTCAATTCGATGGGGTCGATATAGGTTATCGAATTATTCAATGACTTCGTGGTAGGCTGGCCTCCCAGCAAGGCGGGAGGTGCAGCGTGGCGGCCAATTCCTCGATCGATCCGATCGACATCGGGACCCTGCGGACGCTCGTGCTGGTCTACGATCTGCAGTCGTTCTCGGCGGCTGCCAAGCGCCTCGACGTCAACCAGTCCACCATCAGCTACGCGGTCGAGCGGCTGCGCGGCGCGCTCGGTGATCCCTTGTTCGTCCGCAACGGCAATGGCGTGACCGCCACCGAACGCTGCGCGGCACTAGTCGCCTGGGCGCGGGACATGATCGGCGAGATCGACGGGCTTGCTTCACCGGTCGAATTCGATCCGGCGACGGCGCAGGGCAGCGTAACGATCTCCTGCAACTATCACGAACGCCAGACCCTGATGCCGCGGTTCAGCGCGCGGCTGCGTGGCGGCGCGCCTCACGTCCGTCTCGTCCTGCTCGACGCCGCGGGCCATGGCGACGTCCATCTCAAGCAGAACCAGTGCGACATCGTGCTCGGTCCGGTCGGGGTCGTCGGCGAAAGCTTCTTTCGGCGCCATATCCTCACCGATCACTATGTCTGCGTGATGGACCCGGCCAATCCGCTGGCGCGCGGCCGGATCGCGCTATTGGCCTATGCCAAGGCCGAGCATGTCTTCATCACCCATAGCGGCGAATGGCAGCCGCTTTATCTCGAAGCCCTCAAGGCAAAGGAGATCGAGATCGAGCCTGCAGTCAGCCTGCCGAACCACGACAGCCTGGAGCGCATCGTCGCCGGTACGAGGCTGGTTGCGACCATCCCGCATCATCTGGCGCGGACGATGCGCGGCGGCCTGCATGTCGCTGCGCTGCCGTTCCGGGTGCCGATCTCGATCGACATGTACTGGAGCGCCCGGACCGCCAAATCCGGCCTGCACAAATGGGCGCGCGGGCTGCTGGCAGAGGTCGCGAAAGCTTGCGACAAGGGGCACGCCTGAGCGCCTTTGTCGCGCTTCCAGCCATGGTCATTGCGAGCAATGACGGCAATACCCAAAAAGAAAAGGCCCGCACCTGAGGTGCGGGCCTTCGTCCGGCGCGTTGCCGCGCCGAAGGTACCGGCATCAGAACACGTGGTAGAACACGTAGTACAGGATGCCCGAGAGGATCATCGCGGCCGGCAGGGTCAGCACCCAGGCCATCGCGATGTTGCGGATCGTCGCCCATTGCAGGCCGGAGCCGTTGGCGGCCATGGTGCCGGCGATGCCCGACGACAGCACGTGGGTGGTCGAGACCGGCAGGCCGTAGCCGTCGGCCGCCGCAATGGTCGCCGCCGCCGTGATCTCGGCGCAGGCGCCCTGCGCGTAGGTCAGGTGGGTCTTGCCGATCTTCTCGCCGACGGTGACGACGATGCGCTTCCAGCCGACCATGGTGCCGAGGCCGAGCGCGATGGCGACGGCGAACTTCACCCAGCTCGGGATGAACTTGGTCGCGGCATCGAGCGAGCCCTTGTACTGGTTCAGCGTGGCGACATCGGCGGCGGTCAGCTCGGCTTCCTTGTCCTTCATCAGGAAGCGGATCGCCTCGGAGGCCAGGTACATGTCGTTACGGGTGTTGCCGACCGCGTCGGCCGGGAACTTGGCCAGCGAGCCATACTGGGCGACCTGCTGTCCGATATCGCGCACCAGCACCGCGAGCGAGGGGAAGGTGCCTTCGTTGATCTGGTGCTGCGCGACATAGTTGGTCACGGCCGGGCGCGGGTTGCCGATCACGTTGTAACCGGCGGCCTTGCCTTCGATGACCTTGCTGGCGGCGGTCGAGTGCGCGGCGAACTGCTCGATCTGGCTCGTCGGCAGCGCGCGGTTCAGCGCATAGGCGGTCGGCACGGTGCCGATCAGGATCAGCATGATCAGGCCCATGCCCTTCTGGCCGTCGTTCGAACCGTGGAAAAAGCTGACCAGCGTGCAGGTCAGGATCAGGATGCCGCGGATCCACCACGGCGGCGGCTGGTCGCCGACCGGCTCGCCGAACAGCGCCGGGGTGGCGCGCTGCAGGACGATCTTGAGGATGTAGAGCAGGCCCGCGGCGAGCGCGAAGCCGAACAGCGGCGACAGCAGCAGCGCCTTGGCGATGTTGGTCGCCTGCGACCAGTCAACGCCCGAGGTGCCGTCACGGCCGCGCAGCAGCGCGTTGGTGATGCCGACGCCCATGATCGAGCCGATCAGGGTGTGCGAGCTCGAGGCCGGCAGGCCGAGCCACCAGGTGCCGAGATTCCAGATGATGGCGGCGATCAAGAGCGCGAACACCATGGCAAAGCCGGCGCTGGAGCCGACCTGCAGGATCAGTTCGACCGGAAGCAGCGAGACGATGCCGAACGCGACGGCGCCGCTCGAGAGCAGCACGCCGAACAGGTTGAACATGCCCGACCAGACCACGGCGATATGCGCCGGCAGCGAGCGGGTGTAGATCACGGTGGCGACCGCGTTGGCGGTGTCGTGGAAGCCGTTGACGAATTCGAAGCCGAGCGCGATCAGCAGCGCAACGAACAGCATGATGTAGGGCAGGAACGACGTGACGCGCGTGCCGGTGGCGTCGACGTCGGCATAGATGCTGTAGGCAACGAACAGCAGCGCGGCCGCGACCACGCCCAAATAAATGATCCCCGTCATGGGGTGGAAGCCTTTGTCGAGGTCCGGCCCCTTTTTCAAGGCGGGCTCGATCGAGCCGGGTAACGCCATATCGCTCATGGTAAACTCCTGTCCCAATGCCTCCGATTTTGATCGATGCATATGACAGGCAATTGAAATCCGCCCCGTGAAATGAGGCGGCCGCCAGCGACGGTGGACATCGCGCCGAATTCTTGTGCAACGCATTGAAGGCTCACGCGCCTTCGCGGCCTCGTGGCAATCTTCAGCAACAGACGATCGCCGGTCGCATAACGATCGTGACTGAATTCACCACCCGGGTTTCGTGGAGCGAGACGTGTGAGAGGTGAGGATGTCGGCAGCGAGGCGTCGGGCTCGCGAGGCCAGATCACCGGCAATCCAGGTCACCGGGAATCTATGCCATCAGGAGTCTTGGCAACCAAAGACGGCGCGCGTGAGCGCGCAAGGGAGGAGTGAGTGAGGAAGGGGAGGCTCCGAGATGAGGTGGCGCGCCGCACGATTGGGGCTAGCAAACCGCGCAGCGCGCCCGCCTCAAGGTACGTCATGGCGTGAACATGACGCCCGATACCTGCGGAACACGTCACCGTACCACGGATCAATTAAAGGTTGTAGGTATTTGTCAGCGTTTGGAAACAATTTCACGTTGAAGTGTGGTTCCCGGTTCCGCTGGATTGGCGAAACTCAGGCCGCGCGGGCCGCATTGCGCAACTGATCTGCGGCGATTTTCAGGTCGTCGATAAAGCGCTGATATTCCAGCGCCTTGGCTTTCTCGTCGGGCAGCCGCAACAGATAGGAGGGGTGCACGGTGACGAGCACCTTGGTTCCGTCGTGATCGATCAGGCGGCCGCGGTTCTTGTTGATCGGAGTGATCTTGCCGAGCACGCTCTGTGCTGCGGTTGCGCCGAGCGCCACCACGAGCTCCGGCTTGATGGCGGCGAACTCGCGTTCGTACCACTGACGACAGGCGCGGATCTCCGGCGTGTTCGGCTTCTGATGCAACCGGATCTTGCCGCGCGGCACGAACTTGAAGTGCTTCACCGCGTTGGTGATGTAGACCGTGGCACGCGCGATGCCGGCGTCCTCGAGCGCGCGATCGAGCATCTGCCCGGCCGGTCCGACAAAGGGATGGCCTGCGAGATCTTCCTTGTCGCCGGGCTGCTCGCCGACCAGCATCAGCGTCGCGCTTTGCGGTCCTTCGCCGAACACGGTCTGGGTCGCGTCCTTCCATAGCGGGCAGGCGCGGCAACCGGCAGCTTCTTCGCGCAGGGCAGCAATCGTGTCGTGAGCTTGCAAGTCTTTGGTTTGCAAGTCTTGGATCTGCTTGTCTCGCTTGCGGGGCATCGGCGTATCCTGCGGCTTCCGCGGCTCAGTCGCCTTGCGTGCGATGAAGGGGCCGCTGGTCATGCGCATGGCGTCTTCGATCAGCGGTTTAATGATCGAGTCCTCGGGCAGGTTCCTCCAATAGGCCTGCGGCGTCTCCATCACTTTCAGCCGCGCGGGATTGAACAGGCCGTTGTCATGACGCCGCCAGGCTTCCTCCAGCCGATCCTCGCTCGGCACCTCGGATTTGGCGACGCCCGGCGAGATCGAGATCGCGTGCCCGTCCCAATGGGCGCAAACGTCGGGGGTCAGGATCGACCACGGCATGTCGGCGAAGCGGCCGGCGAAGAACGGTGCGGCGAACTCGACGATGCGGTGCTCGGGCTCGAACCAGGCGACGTAATGCGCCGTCCGCTCGCGTCCGATCTCGCGGAAGCGAAGCTGCGCGTGCATCCTGTCGATGTCGCCATAGACCGCGCGCGCCATCGCGTGGACCTCGGCGACGTCGGGGTCATCAGTCGCGCCGAGCAGATCGTGATGGCTGCGCAGCCGCCACAGCAGGCGATAGAGCAGGGCGAAGCGCGCGTCATTGCGATGCAGGATCGCGGTCCTTGCGAGCTCGACGAAGATCGCGGGGACGTTGAACTGCGCCTGCGGCACGTCAGGCAATTCATTCACGCAGGATGCCGGCGACAATTCGTCGTCCTTGCGTACGGTCCACGTGACCTCCGCAGGCTTCACGTCATTGATCGCCAACCGCCGCGCGGCCTTGCGCCAGCCCTCGAAATCGGTGTCGTTGTCGAGCACGATGATACGCATGCGATTGCTCCGTTTCCGTCACGCTGTCATTTCCGGGGCCTTCCGCGCCTGGCTTGCGGAAGAGCGGGGCCCGTCTGCTTTGGCGGCTGCTGAATCCCATTGATTCCACTGATGAATCGATGAGCTCACCAATCCGATTGACTCCGCGGGCCCTGTTAGCTTTATATTAGAACATATCATGAACAACTGAACCAGTCCCTGGTTCTCTGTTCTGGTCAGTGACGGCCTCAAATTTTGATTGGGAAGGAGCGGCGCAATGAATGGCGCACGCACGGGTACGCTTGCGTCTCTGCGCGGCAGCATCGCGCGCATCGAGGCGCCATCGGAGGCGGCGATGCCGAACCGCATCGCGCTCGGCCACACGAGCGCGGACGCGATGCTGCGCGGCGGGCTTGCGCCGGCCGCGCTGCACGAGGTGTTCGCGGCCGGCCATCAAGGCGGCGCGGCGACCGGCTTCATCGCGGGGCTCGCCGGACGGATATCAGCGCGCAAGCCGCTGGTCTGGGTGCGGCAGGATTTTTCCGATCGCGAGAACGGCGCGCTGTCGATGCGCGGGCTCGCCGAGCTCGGCCTCGATCCGCGCCTCCTGGTCACGGTGCGCGCCGCCGATGTCGATGGCGCTCTGCGCACTGCGGCCGACGCGCTCGCCTGCGATGCGCTCGGCGCTGTCGTGCTCGAGATCTGGGGCGATGTGCGCCAGCTCGATCTCGTCGCCAGCCGCAAACTGACCCTGGCCGCACAGGCCTCCGGCGTCACCGCGCTGGTGCTGCGGATCGCGGCCACGCCGATCCCCTCGACTGCGGAGACGCGCTGGATCGTGCGCGCGGCGCATTCGCCGCCCGGCAATGCCGCAAGCGCCTGGGGCGCGCCGCGCTTCGAGGCCGAACTCGTGCGCAACCGTCATGGCCCGGTCGGGCGATGGATCATGGAATGGAAATGTGATGAGTGCCAATTCAGTGAACCGTCGGCGTATCCTCAGCCTGTGGCTGCCACGCCTGCCCATCGACCGCATCAAGCGCAAGCTCGCGCAGGACATCGCCTCGCAAGCTGATGCGCGGGAGGTGGATGAACTTTCAAGTGAGGCGAGCACATTGGTCGGGCTCTCTCCCCCCTTGCGGGGGAGAGTTGGAGAGAGGGGTACCACAGACGCCGGCGTATGCGGCTCACCCCTCTCCCTAACCTCGAGAGCGAGCTCCGCTCGCCTCGGACCCCGCAAGGGGGGAGGGAACCCATCTGCCCATGCGTCCCTTACGAATAGCAACGTCCTCCCCAGCGTCGTGGTCGCAAAGGACCACAACGCCATCCTGCTGCACGCCGTCGACGAGGCGGCGGTGCGGGCCGGGCTGTCGATCGGGCTGCCGCTCGCCAATGCGCGGGCGATCTGCCCGGAGCTCACGGTCTACGACGCCGATCCCGCCGCCGATCTGAAGACGCTGAACGACATCGCCGATTGGTGCGACCGCTTCACGCCGCTGGTCGCGCTCGATCCACCTTACGGCCTGTTCCTCGACATCACCGGCTGCGCGCATCTGTTCGGCGGCGAGCGGGCGCTGCTGCAGATCGTCATCAATGCGCTGAACCGGCGCGGCTTTGCCGTCAGCGCGGCGATATCAGGCACCTCGATCGCGGCGCGCACGCTGACGCGCTATGCCTCGGGGCAGATCATAGCCAGCGGCGCGGAAGCGGAGGCGGTCGGCCCGCTGCCGGTGTCGGCGCTCGGCGCCGATGCCACGATCACCACCGGCCTGCGCCGCGCCGGCCTGAAGACCATCGGCGATGTCGCCACGCGCGCGCCGCACGAGATCTCGGCACGGTTCGGCGCAGCCTTCACGACCTTGCTCAACCAAGCGCTCGGGCGGGGCGATGCTCCGATCAGCCCGCGCAAGCCACTGCCCGATTACATCGTCGAGAAACGCTTCCCCGAGCCGATCGCGACCGACACCGTGATCGCGCTGACGCTCTCAAGCCTCGCCAGGATGCTGGTCGCGGCGATGGACAAGCAGGGCAAGGGCGCGCGGCAGCTGGAGGCGAGCTTCTTCCGCACCGACGGCGCGGTGCGCACGATCATGGTCGAGACCGGGCGGCCGGTGACGCGGCCGGAGATGATCGACCGCCTGTTCCGCGAGCGGCTCGATGCGCTCAACGATCCCCTCGATCCTGGCTTCGGTTTCGATCTCATCCGCCTCGCCGCGGGGCGGACCGAGATCGTGGTGCAGCAGCAGCGCGACCTCGACACGTCAGTGCACGACAATGACGAGCTCTCGGCGCTGATCGACCGCATCGCAGCCCGCATCGGGGGAAAGCGCGTCGTCGTGCATCTGCCGCTGGAGAGCCACATCCCCGAGCGCGCTGCGCTCGCGCTGCCGGCGCAGCATCATCTGGCCGCGGCGGGCGCGGCTGCCTGGCCGGAGCGCGTCGCCGGCGAGCCGCCGCTGCGGCCCTTGCGGCTGTTCGAGCGGCCCGAGCCGATCAAGGTGCCGTTCGCGAGCGTGCCTGACGGTCCGCCGCACCAGTTCACCTGGCGGCGCGCCCTGCATGCGGTGGCGCGGGTCGAGGGCCCCGAACGGATCGCGATGGAATGGTGGAAGCAGGACGGCGCGTCGCTGACGCGCGATTACTTCCGCGTCGAGGACACCGAGGGCCAGCGCTTCTGGATCTTTCGCGACGGCCTCTACGAGAGCGAGCTGCGCGACGAAGAGGGTAAGCCCGTTCCCGCCAACTGGTATGTGCACGGGCTGTTCGCATGAAGCAGAGCGTTTGCGAGCGAAGTGGGAGCCGGTTCGCGTGAAGAAAACGCGTCAAAACGAGAATCTGATGCCCGACTATGCCGAGATTGGCATCACGACCAATTTCTCCTTCCTGCGCGGCGGCTCCGATCCGCGCGCCTATGTGCATCAGGCGAGCGAACTGAAGATCCCCGTGATCGGGCTTGCCGATCACAACACGCTGGCCGGCGTGGTGCGCGCCTGGAAGGAGCTCGACAGCGAGAAGGTCGCCCATCCGCCAAAGCTTCTGATCGGCGCCCGCATCGTCTTCATCGACGGCACGCCCGATATCCTGGTCTATCCGCGCGACCGCGCCGCCTATGGCCGGCTGTGCCAGCTGCTCACCCGCGGTAAGCGCGGCGGCGGCAGCGAGCGGATCGAGAAGGGCGACTGCCGTCTTAGCCTGTCCGATCTCGTCGATTTCGCCGAAGGCCAGCTTTTGGTGCTGGCGCTGCCGCATCGTTTCGAAGCGGAGAAAGCGCTTGGTCTGCTCGCGCAACTGAAAGCGAGCGCCGCCGACGGCGTCTGGCTCGCCGCAAGCCTGCTCCATCGCGGCGACGACAGGCGCCGTCTGGCGCGGCTGCATGGCCTCGCCACGGAGGCCGGCGTGCCGCTGCTCGCCACCAACGAGGTGCTCTATCACCATCCCGCGCGCCGCCCGCTGCAGGACGTGCTGACCTGCATCCGCGAAAAGACCACGATCGAGGCGGTCGGCCGCAGGCTCGAGGCCAATGCCGAGCGGCATCTCAAGCCGGCGCATGAAATGATCCGGCTGTTCCGCGACCTGCCGGACGCGATCACCGAGACCATGCGCTTTGCGGAACGCATCTCCTTCTCGCTCGACCAGCTCAAATACCAGTATCCGGATGAACCGGTGCCGCCGGGCAAGACCGCGCAGCAGCATCTGGAAGACCTGACCTGGGCCGGCGTCGACAAATATTTCGGCGGCGAGATCGACGAAAAACTTCGCGCCACCCTGAACAAGGAGCTCGCGCTGATCGCCGAGCTGAAATACGCGCACTACTTCCTCACCGTGCACGACATCGTGCACTATGCGCGCAGCCAGAACATCCTGTGCCAGGGGCGCGGCTCGGCGGCGAATTCGGCGGTGTGCTACGTGCTCGGCGTCACCTCGGTCGATCCGACCAAGGTCGATCTCCTGTTCGAGCGCTTCATCTCCAAGGAGCGGCTGGAGCCGCCCGACATCGACGTCGATTTCGAGCATTCGCGGCGCGAGGAGGTGATGCAATATGTCTATCGCCGCTACGGCCGCCACCGCGCGGCGATCATCGCCACCATCATCCATTATCGCCCGCGCAGTGCGATCCGCGACGTCGGCAAGGCGCTCGGGCTGACGGAAGACGTCACCGCGGCGCTCGCCGATACCGTGTGGGGCAGCTGGGGCAAGGGCCTCAACGACATGCAGGTGCGCCAGGCCGGGCTCGACCCGAAGAACGCAATGATCAACCTCGCGGTCGAGCTCGCCACCGAGCTGATCGAGTTTCCGCGCCATCTCTCGCAGCATGTCGGCGGCTATGTACTGACCCAGGACCGGCTCGACACCTATGTGCCGATCGGCAACGCCGCGATGGACGACCGCACCTTCATCGAATGGGACAAGGACGACGTCGACGCGCTTCACATGATGAAGGTCGACGTGCTGGCGCTGGGCATGCTGACCTGCATCCGCAAATGTTTCGACCTGATCGATGACCATAAGGGCAAGCGCTGGGAGCTCGCCTCGGTCCCGCAGGACGACAAGGAAGTCTACGACATGCTGTGCCGCGGCGAGTCGCTCGGCGTGTTCCAGGTCGAGAGCCGGGCGCAGATGAACATGCTGCCGCGGCTCAAGCCACGCACCTTCTACGACCTCGTCATCGAGGTCGCGATCGTCCGTCCCGGTCCGATCCAGGGCGACATGGTGCATCCTTATTTGAGGCGGCGGAACGGCCAGGAAAAGGTCAGCTATCCATCGCCGGCGCCCGACCGGGGCGACAAGAACGAACTCTACAACGTGCTGCACAAGACCCTCGGCGTGCCGCTGTTTCAGGAGCAGGCGATGCGGATCGCGATCGAGGCGGCGCATTTCACCTCGGAAGAAGCCAACGGCCTGCGCCGCTCGATGGCGACCTTCCGCAACCTCGGCACCATCGGCAGCTATGAGGAGAAGCTGGTCGGCAACATGGTGGCGCGCGGCTACGACCCGGATTTCGCCCGCAGCTGCTTCGACCAGATCAAGGGCTTTGGCAGTTACGGCTTCCCGGAAAGCCATGCCGCGAGTTTTGCCCAGCTCGTCTACATCTCCTCATGGCTGAAGCACCATCATCCCGATGCGTTCTGCTGCGGCCTGCTCAACTCGCAGCCGATGGGCTTCTATGCCCCGGCGCAGATCGTCGGCGACGCCCGCAAGAACGGCGTCACCGTACGCGAGGTCGATGTCTCCTTCAGCTTTGCGCAGAACACGCTGGAGGAGCGCGACGGAAAATACTGCGCGGTGCGGCTCGGCTTCCGCCAGATCGATGGCTTTCACTGGCTGGATGAGGACGAGGAGAGGTTGAAGGCCCTGCAATCGCGGCGTAGTGCGCGAAGCGTAAACGTGCATGAGTCAGGGAGGCACGAATGGGCGGGTTCCCTCCCCCCTTGCGGGGGAGGGTTAGGGAGAGGGGTGAGCCGCACGGGCGGTGGTCGTGGCTTACCCCTCTCTCCAACTCTCCCCCGCAAGGGGGGAGAGAGCCCAACCACCTCCCGGGCGGCCTTGGACCAGATGCCTGCATCAATGGTTCACGTGAATAAGACGACGCAGGTGAGGGAGGTCGAGCAGGACTGGGCCGACCGCATCGTCGCCGCGCGCAACCGTCGGCCGTTCACCTCGCTGGAAGACTTCGCGCGCGACACCGCTCTGCCCAAGCGCGCGCTGATCCTGCTCGCCGACGCCGATGCGTTCCGCTCGCTCGGGCTCGACCGCCGCGAGGCGCTGTGGGCGGTGCGGCGGCTGCCCGACGATGTGCCGCTGCCGCTGTTCGAGGCCGCCACCGCGCGCGAGCAGCCGGATGAGGGCGCAAAACCGCTGCCGGAGATGCCGCGTCCCGAGCAGGTGGTCGCCGACTATCAGACAATCCGCCTCTCGCTGAAGGGCCATCCGATGGAATTCCTGCGCGAGATGTTCACCAAGGAGCGCGTCGTCGCTTGCCACACCATCAACCGCAGCAACGACCGCCGCCGCGTCAGTTGCGCCGGCGTCGTGCTGGTGCGGCAGCGGCCGGGCAGCGCCAAGGGCGTCGTGTTCATGACGCTGGAGGACGAGACCGGCATCGCCAACATCGTGGTGTGGCCGAAGGTGATGGAGCAGTACCGCAAGGAGGTGATGGGTGCGCGCCTGATCCTGGTCGAGGGCTATATCCAGAGCAGCCCCGAGGGCGTGACGCATCTGGTGGCGCAGCGCATGACCGACCGCTCCCACGATCTGATCGGCCTCGCCAACGAATCCTTGAGCCGCAAGCATCCGATGCCGGCGGGCCCGGCCTTGATCGAGCCGCTCAACGACGACCGCCGCGATCACGGCGACAACTCGCCGCAAAAAATCCGCCACCCCCGCAACGTCCGCATCCTGCCGCCGTCACGCGATTTTCATTGAGGGACCGGAATCGTAGGGCGGATTAGCCGAAGGCGTAATCCGCCAACCCAACCAACGCAAAGTGAACTCTCATGCCCAGCTATCGTCGTGCACTCGTTCCTGGTGGCTGCTGGTTCTTCACCGTCAACCTGTTAGACCGACGGCAAACCCTGCTCATCGATCACATCGCAGCATTGCGCGAAGCGATTGCGGTGACACGTCGGGACTATTCGTTTGCGATCGACGCATTCGTTGTTCTGCCGGACCACATGCATGCAATCTGGAGTCTGCCGCCTGGCGATTCCGATTTCTCCACTCGTTGGCGACTGATCAAGAGCCGCTTCGCAAAAGCACTTCCAAGGCATGAGAAGCGCAGCGACGTTCGTATCGCTCGCAACGAACGTGGAATCTGGCAACGTCGGTTCTGGGAGCATCTGATCCGCGATGAGACTGATTACGCGCGCCATATCGAGTATTGCTACATTAATCCGTTAAAGCACCGCCATGTCGCGCGGGTATGCGATTGGCGCCACTCTTCGTTTCATCGCGACGTCCGAGCTGGATTGTTTCCGGAAGATTGGGGCGAGGACATCGCGATGAGCGGAGATTTTGGCGAACGGCAATGATCCCCGAGGGAATGGCGGATTACGCCTTCGGCTAATCCGCCCTACGACTACCACTCCGCTAGAAATTCACCCGGTTCGAGATCGCGCCGTCGACGACGAGGTTCGAGCCTGTCGTGAACGAGGAGGCTGGGCTCGCCAGAAACACCGCGGCATTGGCGATCTCCTGCGGCGTTGCCATGCGGCCGGTCGGGTTGCGGGCCAGCGCGTCCTGATAGATCTTCGGCGTGTTCTGCTCGACCATGTTCCAGACCCCGCCCTTGAAATACACCGTGCCCGGCGACACCACGTTGACGCGGATTTTCTTCGCCGCGTATTGCCGCGCCAGTCCCTTCGCCATGTGCACCAGCGCCGCCTTGATCGGGCCGTAGGAGCCGGCGCGATCCGCCTGCGCCGCCGAGATCGACGAGATGATGATGAAGGCCGCGTCGCCGGTTGTCTCGCCGCTCGCTTCGAGGAACGGGAGCGCCGCCTCGAACGCGTTCACCGCGCCGAGCACGTCGAGCCGGAAATTCTGCTCCCACGACGCCGGATCGCCGCCTTGCGCCATCGCGCCTGCATTGGAGAACATCATGTCGATGCTGCGCAGTTCGGTTGCGACACCGGCAATCCACGATTTCAGTGCCGCCGCGTCGGTGATGTCGACGGCCGCGCCGGTGACGCGCACGCCGGCAGCCTTCAGCTCGGCAACGGTGGAAGCAACCTGCTCGGCATTGCGCGCACAGACCGCGACGCCGACGCCTTCACCCGCCAGCGTCGCCGCAATGGCCCGCCCGATGCCGCGCGTGCCGCCGAGCACGATGGCGTTTCGTCCCTTCAAACCCAGATCCATTCGGATGTCCTTTCTGATGCGCGCGGACTGTAGCGTCCATCGCGGCATTGCGCGACCTCGAACCCCAGCCGTCCTCACGCGATTTTCATCGCAGCCGAGCGCATACCGCGCCGCACACCGGTCGCTACAGCCTTGCGCGCCATCGATCGATTGCTATCGTCCCGCCGCCCGGGCGATCGATCCGGGGCCTGCAACGACAACCATTCGGGAGCACTCCATGCGTTATCTCATTGCGCTCATCGGCGCGGCCTGCGTCGCGTTCGTCACGGCCACCGGCGCGTTTGCCCAGGTGCCCTCCAATCCCGACAATCCCAACGACGTCGTCCCCGATGCCCTCGCGCCGCCGCCCTATGGCGAGCCGATCAACCTCGAAACCGCCAAGAAGGTTGCGGCTGCCGCGGTCGCCGAGACCCAGAAGCGAAACTGGAATGCGTTCTGCATCGCGATCGTCAATCCCGCCGGCGAGCTCGTCTATTTCGAGAAGCAGGACAACTGCCAATATGCCTCGATCGGCGTTTCCCAGCACAAGGCGCGCACCACGACGCGCTATCGCCGGCCCACGCTGACGTTCGAAAACCTGATCGGCAAGGGAGCCTATTTCGCCTATCTCACGACGCTCGACGACGTGATCGCCTCGCGCGGCGGCAACCTCCTGATCGTCGACGGCAAGATCATCGGCGCCATCGGCGTCAGCGGCGGTTCGGGCTCGCAGGACAATGTGATCTCGCTCGCCGGCCAGGCCGCGCTGAAGTAGGGGCGCATGACGTGACGCTTCTGCCGGGCTTCGGTCCGGCGGAAGTCTTCGCGAAATTTTGTTCGGCTTTTCAGAATTTGACTTGACGCCGCACCCAACTCAGATGTTCAATACGCCCGTCTCAGCCGATCGAGGGACGCTTCGCGGTCGTCACGAACGTGGGTCGAGATGCGGTGGACGCCGAGTGCACAATCGACGAGTGCGCATGAAGCGGACGGTGAAGTCGTGTGGTCCTGACGCCCTAGCGGCAGGTGTCTTTTCCAATTGCGCGATGCGCGTTGTGAAGACGGTGACAAGCAAGCCCAGTCTCGCCGGGGAGAGCACGAAGTAAGCCGTAACCCATCGCGCAGGGAAAGCCGGGTTGTTTCCGGTTACACCTGTGGTCCTAACCCCCGAGCTTTCTACCCATTGCTCGGGGCCCATGGGTGCGATCGGCACCCGGCTTTCCCTGCGCCCTCTGTTCCAGCGTTCCAGCGAGGGCGGCAAATGAAGCAAACCTCGGGCGGATCACGCCGCGAGAGTGCTGAACCGCGACTTACGGGCGAATGCTTACACCAAGCTTACAACTCGCCGCCGTCAGCTCGGTCCTGCATTCGCAAGCGGATGAACTCTCCGCAGCTGCATACTATTCCACCGCGGCCCCCACCGGCGGCCCGCCCGGCGGGCGGTGCAGGAAGGTGATCGACGCATAGGCGCCGACCCAGGAGCCGGCCGCTGCGAACGCGACATAGAGCCAGTTCTCGGTGTAGCTGATCACCGCATAGGACGAGAGCACGTACCAGACGCTGCTCCAGGTCGCCGCCGGCACGCGTTTGCGCGCGACGACCGCCGAGGTGAACATGACATAGACCGCGTCGGTCGCGGCGGTCGCGAGAAAAACGCCGCCGGCGGTGAGGGGATCGATGGCAGCCATTGCAACTCCTGTTCGGGTCGGGCAGAAGGCATGAGCCGGAAACATGTGAAGCGATTTTTCCGTGTGGATCATGCCCAGGCTAGGTATGACGGTCGAGATCTGGCATCCGCCTTTTTGTCATCATGCTCAGGCATAAAATAATCGCAAACGGGAATGCGTATGCAGGGCATCCGTGAAATCCTGGCCGATGTCTGGACCGGCGCCGGCGGCGCGCCGTCCGCGCTCGATGCGGTCACACTGACCGGCAGCGAGCCGCAATTGCCGTCGTCGTTTCGTGTCGCAGCCGCAGCGCAGGCACCGATCGCGGCGACAGGCCTTGCGGCGGCCGAGATCTGGCGAGCCCGCAGCGGCGAGCAGCAGGGCGTCGCGGTCGACATGCGCCATGCCGTCGTCGAATGCCGCAGCGAGCGTTATCTGCGGGTCGACGACAAGCCGCCGCCGCCGGCCTGGGACAAGATCGCCGGTGTCTACCGTGTCCGCGACAACCGCTTCGTCCGCCTCCACACCAATTTCCCGCATCACCGCGACGCCGTCTGCAAGGTGCTGGGCTGCAACGCCGAGCGTGACGAGGTGCAGTCAGCACTGCTGCAATGGGACGGCGAGACATTCGAGACCGCGGCCTATGCGGCTGGTGGCGTCGTCGCCCTGATGCGCTCATATGACGAGTGGTCGGCGACGCCGCATGCCAAAGAACTGGCAAAACTGCCGCTGATCTCGATCGAGAGGATCGGCGAGGCCGCGCCGAAGCCGTGGCCTGCAGGGAAGCGGCCGCTGGCCGGCGTCCGCGTGCTCGATCTGTCGCGCGTGATCGCCGGTCCCGTCGCCGGCCGCACGCTCGCCGCGCATGGCGCCGACGTGCTCCTGATCTCCGGTCCCGATCTGCCGGCGATTCCCTGGCTCACCATCGACACTGGCCGCGGCAAGCTGACGAGCTTTCTCGAGCTGCGCAGCGAGCAGGGGCGGGCCGTGATGCGCGATCTGGTGGCGCAGGCCGATATTCTTTCGCAGGGCTATCGTCCGCAGGCGATCGCGCGGCTCGGTTTCTCGCCGGAGGAGGTGGCCCGGATCAATCCCGGGATCGTCTATGTGACACTCTCGGCCTATGGCCATGTCGGACCGTGGGCGGAGCGCCGCGGCTTCGACTCGCTGGTGCAGACCACGACCGGCTTCAATCATGCGGAGGGGCAGGCGGCCGGCGCCGATGGACCGAAGGAATTGCCGGCGCAGATGCTCGACCACGCCACCGGGTACTTCATGGCGTTCGGCGCCATGATGGCCAAGGCCCGCCAAGCGCGCGAGGGCGGCAGCTGGCATGTCCGGGTGTCGCTGGCGCAAACCGGGCGCTGGCTGTGGAATCTCGGCCGCCTCGAAGGGGGACTTGCCACCGAGGACCTGAAAGCGGACGCGGTGCTGCCCTTCATCGAGCGGCTTTCGTCCGGTTTTGGTACGCTCAGTTCGGTCCGGCACGCCGCCGTCCTGTCGCGTACCCCGGCCCATTGGTCCCGCCCGGCGATGCCGCTCGGCAGCAATCCCCCGGAGTTTCCCGGATGAGACATTCAGCCACCATTCAGGCTATCCGAACTTTAACGACGCACACCGCCGAAGTGCGATTTTTAGGTTGTTTGCAACACCAATTCGGCACTATTAGCGCACCGCTGGGGCTGTCCCGCCGGAAGCTGCAACGATCGACCCAGCGGACCGCATGCTGAAAGAGTTTACCAAGAGAATGCAGAGCTTTAGCCGCCCGCGCCTGCTCGTGGCCGCGGCGGCGCTGGTGGTCGCCTGCGCGGGCGCCTATGGCTACACGCGTTTCGGCCCGGACAAGCAGGCATCGTCGGAAGTCTCCAGCCAGTCCCGCAAGGGGGGCACGCGCTACGCGCCGTCGCCGGCCGAGTGGGCCAGCCTGACCTTCCAGAACGTGACCGAGCACACCTTCCGCTCCGAACTGGTGACCGAGGGTAAGATCGGGATCGATGAGGACCGCTCGACCCCGGTCTATTCGCCGTATACTGGGCGGGTCACCCGCCTCTTGGTGCGGCCGGGCGATGCCGTGGTGAAGGGGCAGCCGCTGTTCGTGATCGAGGCGGCCGACACCGTGCAGGCGCAGAACGATTATGTCGCCGCGATGACAGGCCTCAACAAGGCCCAGTCGGCGCTCGACCTCGCCCAGATCCAGGAAAAGCGCGCCAAGGACCTGTCCGAGGGCAAGGCGATTCCGCTGAAGGATTATCAGACTGCGCAGGCCGCGCTGGTGCAGGCGCAGAACGATGCGCGCTCGGCGCAGACGCTGCTGGAAGCCGCGCAGAACAAGCTGCACATCCTCGGCTTCGGCGACGACGCCATCACGACGCTGCAGCAGAAGGGCCGCCTCAATCCGGAGACGACGGTGTATGCGCCGATCGGCGGCACCGTGGTCCAGCGCAAGGCCGGTCCCGGCCAGTATGTCTCGACCGGCGCCAGCGACCCGGTCTATGTGATCGGCGATCTCTCGACGGTCTGGCTGATCGCCTTTGTCCGCGAGTCCGACGCCGACAATGTCGCGGTCGGGCAGGACCTCAGCTTCAGCGTGATGGCGCTGCCGGGCAAGGTGCTGAATGCCCGGGTAAACTATGTCGCCGCCGCGATCGACGCGACCTCGCGCCGGCTGCTGGTCCGCGCCACCATCGACAATGCCGACAATCGGCTGAAGCCCGAGATGTTCGCCAATGTGACGCTGTATTCGAAGGGCGACCACCCCGCGGTCGGCGTGCCGAAGCAGGCGCTGATCTACGAGGGCGATCAGGTTCGCGTCTGGGTCGCGCGGGCCGACGACAAGACCATCGAGCTGCGCCAGATCAAGCCCGGCCTCATCAATGGCGACCTCGTCGAGGTTGCCGGCAATCTCAAGCCGGGCGAGCAGATCGTGACGAAGGGAAGCCTCTTCATCGACCGCGCCGCGTCAGGTACCTAGCAGCATGATCCGGAAAAGTGGGAATCGGCTTTCCCTCGCGACAAACGCCGAGCGCGTTTGCGCGGCGACCATGCTCAAGAAAAATCCTCACCGTTGAAAGTGCCGATCTGAATGGATCGCCTCGTCGCCCTTGCCGTCAATCGCCGCTACTTGATGGTGGCCATGTTCGTCGTCGTCTTCATCGGCGGCCTGCTTGCGTTCAAGCAGCTCAACATCGAGGCCTATCCCGATCCGACCCCGCCGATGGTCGACATCGTGACGCAGAGCCCGGGCCTCTCGGCCGAGGAGATCGAGCGCTACATCACGATCCCGATCGAGACCCAGGTCGCCGGCATCAAGAACCTCAAGACCATCCGTACCATCTCGCTGTACGGCCTTTCCGACGTCAAACTGCAGTTCTCCTTCGACTACACCTATGACGAGGCGCTGCAGCAGGTGCTCAACCGCCTGTCGCAGCTCGCGCCGTTGCCCGGCAACGTGCAGCCCGGCATCTCCCCGACCAGCCCGATCGGCGAGATTTTCCGCTACCGGCTGAAGGGACCGCCGAACTACAGCGTGCTCGACCTCAAGACGTTGCAGGACTGGGTGCTGCAACGACGCTTCCGCGCGGTGCCCGGCGTGATCGACGTCACCGGCTGGGGCGGCAAGACCAAGACCTACGAGATTCAGGTCGACTTCAACAAGCTGGTCGCCAACGGCCTGACCCTGCCGCAGGTGCTGCAAGCGGTCTCCAACGCCAACATCAATGTCGGTGGCAACACCGTGAACATCGGCTCGCAATCGGCCGTGGTGCGCGGCGTCGGTCTGATCCGCTCGATCGACGATCTCGCCAACACCATGATCTCGCAGACTGGCGGCAATCCGGTGCTGGTCAGGGACGTCGGCGCCGTCACGATCGGCGAGAAGCCGCGGCTCGGCATCGCCGGCATCGACAGCGACGACGACATCGTGCAGGGCATCGTGCTGATGCGCCGCGGCGAGCAGAGCTCGCCGACCATTGCCCGCGTCGAGCAGCTGGTCAACCAGATCAACAATTCCTCGATCCTGCCGCCAGGCGTCAAGATCGAGCGCATCTACGACCGCAAGGATCTGATCGAGCTCACCACCCACACCGTGCTGCACAACATGGTGGTCGGCATCCTCCTGATCGTGCTGTTGCAGTGGATCTTCCTCGGTGATCTGCGCAGCGCGCTGATCGTCGGCGCGACGATCCCGTTCGCGCTGTTCTTCGCCGTGATCATCCTGGTGCTGCGCGGCGAGTCGGCCAATTTGCTGTCGGTCGGCGCGATCGATTTCGGCCTGATCGTCGATGCTACCGTGATCATGGTGGAGGCGATCTTCCGCCGGCTGTCGCAGACCACGGCACTGTCGGAAGCCGAACGCGCGCACATCTCCGAGGATACGGTGATGGGGATGAAGAGTCATGCGATCCTGTCGGCGGCGGCCGACGTGTCGCGCTCGATCTTCTTCGCCGCGACCATCATCGTCGCCGCGTTCCTGCCGCTGTTCACGCTCGGCGGAGTCGAGGGCAACATCTTCGGGCCGATGGCGCGAACCTATGCCTATGCGCTGGCGGGCGGATTGCTGGCGACGTTCACGATCACGCCGGCGCTGAGCGCGATCATCCTGCCGGCGCATATCCACGAGACCGAGACCTGGATCGTCAAGAAGCTCGATGCGATCTACCTGCCGGCGCTGAACTGGGCGATCGGCAACCGCAAGATCGTGATGGCCGGTGCGGCCGGCCTCGTGGTCATGACGATCATCTTCGTGCGGTTCCTCGGCCTCGAATTCCTGCCCAAGCTCGAAGAGGGCAATCTGTGGATCCGCGCCACGCTGCCGCCGACGATCTCGCTGCAGGAAGGCAACGCCTATGTCAACGAGATGCGGAAGCTGATCAGCAGCCGTCCCGAAGTGGTGTCGGTGGTGTCGCAGCACGGCCGTCCCGACGACGGCACCGACGCCGCCGGATTCTTCAATGCTGAATTCTTCGCGCCGCTGAAGCCGGCCGGCGAATGGCCGGGCACGCATGACAAGGACGTGCTCACCGCGCAATTGCTGGCGCAGTTGCAGGACAAGTTCCCCGGCGTCGAATTCAACTTCTCGCAATACCTGCAGGACAACGTCTCGGAAGCAGTGTCCGGCGTGAAGGGCGAGAACTCGATCAAGCTCTATGGCAACGATTTGCAGGCGCTGACCGATACCGCCAACAAGATCAAATCCGTGTTGTCGACGGTGCAGGGTGTCACCGACCTCGCGGTGTTCACCTCGCTCGGCCAGCCGACCGTCCAGATCGACGTCGACCGGGCGCGGGCGGCGCGCTACGGTCTGTCGCCTGGCGACATCAACGCCACCATCAAGGTCGCGGTCGGCGGCGACACCGCGGGCGATCTCTATGAACCCGGCAGCGACCGGCACTTCCCGATCATCGTCCGTCTTGCGCCGGAATATCGCAAGAGCGCGGAGGCGATCCAGAACCTGCGGATCGGGGCAACGAATCCGAATGGCGGGGTCACGCAGATTCCGCTGAGCGAGGTTGCCTCGATCAAGCTGATCTCCGGCGCGGCCTACATCTATCGCGAGCAGCAGGAGCGCTATCTGCCGATCAAGTTCTCGGTGCGTGACCGCGACCTCGGCAGTGCGATCCTGGAAGCGCAGCAGAAGGTCAACGAGCAGGTCCAGTTGCCGCCCGGCTCGCGTATCGAATGGGTGGGCGAGTTCGGCAATCTGCAGGACGCGATCAAGCGGCTGTCGATCGTGGTGCCGATCAGCCTCGTGCTGATCGCGGTGCTGCTGTTCCTCAATTTCGGCTCGATGGTCGACACCATGCTCGCGATGAGCGTGATCCCGATGGCGATCTTCGGCGGCGTGCTCGGGCTCCTGATCTCCGGCATTCCGTTCAGTGTGTCGGCGGCGATCGGCTTCATCGCGCTGTTCGGCATCGCCGTGATGGACGGCATCATCATCCTGTCGCAGTTCAACCAGCTGATCGACGAAGGCTATGACCGGATGCGCGCGGTGATCCGCACGGGCGAATTGCAGCTCCGTCCGGTGTTGATGACCTGCGTCGTGGCGGGCGTCGGCCTGCTCCCGGCGGCGATATCGGAGGGCATCGGCTCGCAGGTGCAGAAGCCGCTCGCCATCGTCGTCGTCACCGGCATGATGGTGGCGCCGCTGGTGATCCTGATCACGCTGCCGGTCCTGATCTCCTACTTCTCGCGCCGGCCGAAGGACGACGTCAGGTGAAGCCGTAGAGCCGTGCCGGATTGTCGACCAGGATGGTCTTGCGCACCGCGGCGTCCGGCGCCCAGACTGGAAGCTGGTTGAGCAGGCGCCCGTCGTCGATCTGGTACAGCGGCGTGACGTCGGTGACTTGCTTGCCCGCCGGCGTCACCGAATCCGGGTGCGGCCAGTCGGTGCCCCAGACGATGCGCTCGGCATTGGCCGCGATCAGCGCCTGGGCCAGCGGCGCGGCGTCGGCATAGTCGGGCGCCAGCTTCGAGGCGCGATAGGCGCCGGAAATCTTGACGTAGGCCTTGCCGGACTTGACCAGCGCGAGCAGGTCAGAAAATCCCGGCTGGCCGGTGCCGAGCGCGGCCTCGGCGCCGCCGAAATGGTCGAACACCACGGGCACCGGCGCCGTCGCGACCAGGTCCTTGATCGCGGAGATCATGGCGAGGCTGGTGAACAGCTGCACATGCCAGCCGCGCGCCTTCATCCGCTCGATCGCCGCCGAGAAGCGCTGCCGGCCGACATTGGGATCGTTGACGCCGCCGGTCGCGAGGTTAAGGCGGATGCCGCGGAAGCCGGCCTTCTGCATCGCGTCGAGATCGCTCTCGCTGGTCTTGTCGTCGATCACCGCGACGCCGCGCGCCGTGGGGCCGCGCGCCGTCATGCCGAACAAGGTCGACGAATTGTCGGGGCCGTAGACGCTCGGCGTCACGATCACCACGCGCTCGACATGCAACGCCTTGTGCAGCGCGCTCATCTCCTCCGGAGAGGCCGGCTCCGGCGTGTAGACGCGGCCGGCGAAGAACGGGAATTTCGCGGGATCGCCATGGATGTGGGTATGGCAGTCGCAGGCACCGGCAGGCACGTCGAAGTTCACCGCGGTCGATGGTTGCGCTGCCTTGGAAAATCCGTTGCTGCTGGTCATGGTCACTCCCGCTGCGATGGAAGCCAGCATCATACTGCGTCGCGTCAGCATTGGACGTCTCCCTGCGTGCTCGGCTGTTATGCGCGCACTCCGCGCACCGGCATCGTTGATGGCCGGCGGGGCGGGAGGTTATCGGCGGAGAGGGCGGGCGGAAAGGGCCGGTTCGCGATGCGAACGGTTCCCCAAGGCCTATTGTCCCGACGGCGTGCGCAGGCCGTGCCAGGCGTCGCGCACCTGATGGTAGTGCACCTCGGGCAGATAGTCGGGCGTCTTGAGATTGAGCGTCTTGACGTCGAGGCGTCCGATCGCGCTGAGCAGCGTGTAGGAGGCGATCACGCGGTCGCGCTGCGCGCCGATCAGACGGGCCCGCGCCGTGATCAGATCCTGCTGGGCGTTCAGCACGTCGACCGTGGTGCGCTGGCCGCCGGCGGCTTCCTTCTGCACGCCGGCGAGCGCGACCTCGGCCGCCTTCACCTCGGACTCGGAGGCCGACACCGCGATCTTGGCGCCCTCATTGGCGACCCAGGCGCTGACCACGGCGGTCTTGGCCTGGTTGCGGACCTGGTCGAGCACAAGGCGGCTCTGCGCCGCCACTTCCTTGGCCTGCCGGGTCTGCG
The DNA here is from genome assembly GCF_015291625.1 of Bradyrhizobium sp. CCBAU 53421. Taxonomy (NCBI): domain Bacteria; kingdom Pseudomonadati; phylum Pseudomonadota; class Alphaproteobacteria; order Hyphomicrobiales; family Nitrobacteraceae; genus Bradyrhizobium; species Bradyrhizobium sp. CCBAU 53421. The sequence goes on along the minus strand of NZ_CP030047.1, from coordinate 6,463,932 downwards.
AGGCCGCGGTGCCGCCGTCATAGATCGGCTGCGTGACCTGGCCGATCACCGAGGCCTGGTCGGTCCCGAAGGTGCCAAGGGTCTGGTCGCTGTCGCGGCTGCGGCTGACGCTGCCCTGCACGCTGACGTTCGGCATCAGGCTGCTCTCGGCGACGCGGATCGAGGTCGAGGCGACGTCGACGTCGAAGCCGGCCGCGGTCACGGCGGGATGCTCGCGCAGCGCCAGCGCGATCGAATCCTCACGGCTGCGGGGCAGCAGCCGGTCAGTGGTCTCGGCCGGCCGCAATTGCGATGGCGGGTTGCCGACCACCTGCGCATAGGTGGCCTGGCTGATCGCGAGGTTGACCTCGGCGGCGTTGAGATCGGCGAGGCCGCGGTTGAGACGCGCCTCGGCCTGGGCCGTGTCGGTCGGCGTGACGTCGCCGGCATTGAGGCGGCGCTGGGTGATCGCCTGGGTCTCCTTCAGAAAGGCGACGTTGGAGCGCTGCGCCTCGACCAGCGTCTGGTTGGCCAGCACGTTGGTGTAAGCGGTGACGGCGTCCAGCAGCACGCCCTGGCCGACATTGCGCAGGGCTTCGCGGCCGGACTGTACCTGCAATTCGGCGACGCGGACGCTGTTGGCGGTCTTGAAGCCGTTGAACAGGGTCTGGGTCACCGTGACCCCGATCTGCCATGGCTTGAGCGTCGCGGTCTGGATGACATTGCCGGGCAGCTGGTCGCGCACCGCCTGGAGGCCGACCGAGAGGCCGGCGCTGACCTGGGGGCGGTAACCGGCCAGCGCCTGCGGCACGTTCTCGTCGGTGGCGCGCTGGCGCGCCCGTTCGGCATTGAGCTGCGGATTGGTCTGATACGCCTTGACCAGGGCTTCGGGGAGGCTCTCGGCGCGGGCCGCGGTATCAGTCAGCAGCGCGCATGCCAGCGCGCCAAGGCCGATGCCCGACAAAAGCACGCGCCTCGCCACGTCGCCAATATCAGCGGCACGCTCAACCATGTGATCCCGCAAACCAAAACCCCGGCAGTCCGCTCCCCCGGATGCCGCCGACACATCTACCTGTTTACGGGGCGCCGCCGCCACAGGCAAACCGCCACGCGACATCTGCACATCATTTCGGTTGTTGTCTGTTGCCGGTTCGTCACAGGCGAACGCAACTGTCATATGAAGTATAAGTTCGAGCCGCCGGCCCGCGATTCAGCGATGCCGGTTATCCACTGCCTGCCCGGGTTCATCGCAGATGCCTATATTCTTCTCTGACCCCGAGGCGATCGCGGAGCACGTCATTCGCGAGGTCGGAACCGAGCTGGTGGTCGGGCTGCCGCTCGGCCTCGGCAAGGCCAACCACATCGTCAACGCGCTGTACGCGCGGGCGATCGCCGACCGCTCCATCAGTCTGACGCTGTTCTCGGCGCTGACGCTGGAAAAGCCGAAACCGAAGAGCCTGCTCGAACAGCGCTTCATCGGTCCAGTGATCGATCGCCTGTTCGGTGGCTATCCGGATCTCGCCTATGCCGATGCGCTGCATCGCGGCGCGCTTCCGCCGAACATCAAGGTGATCGAGTTCTTCTTCCTCGCAGGGCAATGGCTGCATCAACCGTTCGCCCAGCAGCACTACATCTCCGCAAATTACACCCACGCGGCGTCGTATCTGCTGTCGCGCGGACTGAATGTCGTTCCCCAGCTCGTCGCCAAGCGCGTCGTCGACGGCGTGCCGCGCTACAGCCTGAGTTGCAACACCGACACGACGCTCGACGTGCTGCGCGCCCGCGCGCAGGGGCGGGCGTCTTTCAAGCTGATCGGCCAGGTCAATTCCGAGCTGCCGTTCATGCCTGGGCCCGGCGATTTGCCGGCGGACGAATTCGCCGCGGTGCTCGACAGTCCCGACACCGATTTCCCGCTGTTCGCGCCACCGTCGGAGCCGATCAGCGACACCAAATATGCGATCGGATTGCACGCCGCGGGTCTGGTCCGCGACGGCGGCACGCTGCAGATCGGGATCGGGCAGGTCGGCGATGCGCTGGCGCAGGGACTCGTGGTGCGTCACCGCGACAACGCCCAATTCCACGGCATCATGCAGCGCCTCGCGCCCGGTACCGCACAGCTCGCGGCGGCCGAGACCGGGCCGTTCGAGACGGGCCTCTATGGTGTCAGCGAGATGCTGTTCGAGGCGTTCCTCGGGCTGATCGATGCCGGCATCCTCAAGCGCGACGTTGATGGCGTGATGCTGCACGGCGCATTCTTCCTCGGGCCGCAATCCTTCTACCGGGCGCTGCGCGAGATGGCGCCCGAGCAGCTGGCGCGCATCCAGATGATGCCGGTGTCCTTCACCAACGAGATCTTCGGCGATGAGCACGGCAAGCGCCGCGCCCGCGTCGATGCGCGCTTCGTCAACAACGCGATGATGGCGACGCTGCTCGGCGCTGCGATCTCGGATGGGCTGGAAAATGGCCAGGTCGTGAGCGGCGTCGGCGGGCAGTACAATTTCGTGGCGCAGGCGTTCGCACTCGAGGGCGCGCGCTCGGTGCTGGCGCTGGAAGCCACCCATCAATCCGGCAAGCAGACGGAATCCAACATCCGCTGGTCGTATGGCCACGAGACCATTCCACGCCATCTGCGCGATATCTTCGTCACCGAATATGGCGTCGCCGACGTCAGGGGGAAATCCGATGCCGACGTGATCGCCGCGATGTTGCAGGTGTCGGATTCCGGTTTCCAGGGCGAGTTGATGCGGCAGGCCAAGGATGCCGGCAAGCTGCCGCGCAGCCATGAAATCCCCGCCGCTCACCGCGAAAATTTTCCCGAGCGCATCAGCACTGCGCTGAAGCCCGCGCGCGAGACGGGCCTGTTGCCGTCATTCCCGTTCGGCAGCGACTTCACCGACGTCGAGCAACGGCTGATCCCGGCGCTGCAGATCCTGCAGCAGGCACAGCGCACGCCGCTGCAACTCGCCGGCCTGATTTGGCAGGGGATGCGGCATCCGCCCGGCGCCGCCGATCGTGAATGCCTGGCGCGGCTCGGGCTCGACAAGCCGGCGCATGTCGCCGAGCGCGCCTATCGCGCGCTCGTCACCGCGGCATTGCAACGAAGCCGCGTGGATTAACGGTTCTTGTTGACCGGCTTGCGCTTCTCGATGAAGGCCGCCATGCCCTCCGAGCGATCCTCGAGCGCGAAGGTCGAGTGGAACAGGTTGCGCTCGACATTCATGCCTTCAGAGAGCGGCGTCTCGAACGCGCGGTTGATGGCTTCCTTGGCCATCGCGGCGGCCGGACGCGACATCGAGGCGATCTTCTCGGCCGCGGCGAGCGCTTCTTCCAGCAGCTTGTCGGCCGGAACGATCCGCGACACGAGGCCCGAGCGTTCGGCTTCCGCCGCATCCATCATCCGCCCGGTGAGGCAGAGATCCATCGCCTTCGACTTGCCGATCGCGCGGGTCAGGCGCTGCGTGCCGCCGATGCCCGGGATGGTGCCGAGGGTGATTTCCGGCTGACCGAACTTGGCGGTGTCGGCGGCGATGATGATGTCGCACATCATCGCAAGCTCGCAGCCGCCGCCGAGCGCATAGCCTGCGACCGCCGCAATGGTCGGCTTGCGGCAATTGGCGACGCGGTCGCCGCCGATCGTGGTGAAGTCGCTGTTGAACATGTCGATGAAGCCCTTCGGCTGCATCTCCTTGATGTCGGCGCCGGCCGCGAAGGCCTTCTCGCTGCCGGTGATCAGGATGCAGCCGATCTTGTCGTCGGCCTCGAGATCGTCGACTGCAGCGGCGATCTCGCCGAACACGCCGAACGACAGCGCATTCAGCATTTTGGGCCGGTTCAGCGTGATGACGCCGACCGGTCCCTTGCTCTCGACAATGATGAATTCGAACGTAGCCATGACGCAAACCCCGTGCCTGATTTGCCGGGCAATGTGCCCGCTGGCGGGATGCGCTTCAAGTGGCTGAAACGAGGCTTTGGGCCGCGGTGCGGGCGTATCCCGCGCCGCGTGCCGCAAATGCCTCGGCTAGGCCATGAACATGCGCGCCGCGGACGCCACCGTGAGCAGGGCGCCGAACCCGATGAAGATCTTCCCGATCAGCGAGGTCTGGTCCAGGCTCGCGCTGTCGCTGCTGGCCAGCACCGGGGCCGGCTTGGGTGCCGCTGCGGCGGCAGCCGGCGGCTGCGCTACTGGCGGCTCCTGCTGGGCGGTCTGCGGTTGAACCGGTTGGGGCTGTTCCGCCGGCTGCTCCTGCTGCAGGGCCCGGTCGACATCGTTGAGCTGATCGGATGCGACCACGTTGCTGTCGGGCTGCGCGTCGCCGGGCTTGTCGGAGGCGGCCATCATCGGATTGACACTGGCGGGCGCCGTGTTCGCATTGCCGTCGCCGGAGGTCAGCTCGGCATTGGCGTTGGCGACCGTGGCGGGCATGCCCGCCGACGTCACGTTGCCGGCATCGTTCGCGGCTTTCTTGCCCTCGGATTTGTCGGTGGACTTGTCCGCCGTCCTGGAAGACTGGTGGCGCGCATGGCGCCGGCCATGCCGCGAGCTCTGCTGCGCGGACTTGTCGGTCGTCGCGTTGTCGGATTTCGCCGTGGCCGGATCCGAACCGGCCGCATGCGCCGGCAACGGTCCGGCGAGACACACGAAAAACCCTGTCAGCCCTGTCGCGACCATCAAGGCCAAGCACCCGCTGGCTTTGATCTTCATTCTGATGATCTCCCCATTTTGCCCGCCCAAAGGCGAAAAGAGACCCCGCTGCGTGTCCACACCGGGGCAGAAAAAGGGAATCTTCGGGCTTCAGGGGGCGAAAGCTGGGCAATTTCGTCCCAGCGGGTCATCGTCGGCGGCAGCCCCGATGCTTGTCGGACCGATCGGTGTTATGAGCCCTTCCGTCTCGAAACCCGCCGGAGCGATTCTTTGAGGCTGATGCTCGGCGCGGCCTTGCTTGGGGATAGCGATCACGAACTCGTGATATCATTGGCCTGCCGCGTAACGAACTGAAAGATCGGCCGAATTGCAATTCAGGAGCCTGCGTGCGCGAACGTGAGGATGAATGGACCGACCTGATGCGGTCGGCCATTTCAGGCGATGACGCGGCGTATCATCGCCTGCTCAAGGCCATCACGCCGGTACTCCGTGCCGCGGCGCGACGCGGCTTGGCGCGCGCGGGACAACCGGTCGATCAGTCCGAGGATATCGTGCAGGACATCTTGTTGGCGGTGCATTTGAAGCGGCAGACCTGGGACACGAGCGCGCCGTTCGCGCCGTGGCTGTTCGCGATCGCGCGCAACAAGCTGATCGACGCCCTGCGCCGCCGCGGCAAGCGCATCTTCGTCAATATCGACGACTTCGCCGAGACGTTGCCGGGGGAGACGCCGGAGCCGACGGCGTCGCCCGGCGAGGTCACCGCCCAGTTGCAGGCGTTGCCCGCGCGGCAGCGCGACGTGCTGCAATCGATCGCGGTCGATAGCGCCTCGATCAAGGATACCGCGGCGAAGTTCTCGATGACCGAGGGCGCGGTGCGGGTCGCGCTGCATCGTGGGCTTGCGAGCCTGACCGCGAAATTACGGGACCGATGAGCATGGACACCGATCAACTCATTCGAACCCTGACCGCCGACAATGCCTACCGGCCGCGTCCGATCGGTCTTGCGCTGATGATGGCGCTGCTGGCGGCGGCGCCGGTCTCGCTGCTGATCTTCTTCGCCGAGCTCGGCGTGCGGCCCGACGTGATGACCGCGATGCATAATCCGTTCTTCGACCTGAAATTCGCGGTGACCTTGGCGCTCGCCGCCTCGGCGATCGCGGTCAGCCTGCATCTGTCGCGGCCGGAAGCCTCGCTGCGCGGCTTCGGCTGGTGGCTGCTGATCCCCGCCGGCATCCTCGTTGCCGCGATCAGCGGCGAGATGATGATGCCGCAGCGTACGCCGATGATGACGCGCCTGATCGGCAAGAACTCGATGGCGTGCATGACCGCGATCCCCGCGATGTCCCTGCCGCTGTTGGTCGGCGCGCTGTACGGCTTGCGGCAGGGTGCGCCGGCGCGGCCGGCGGTTGCCGGCGCGGTGGCGGGCCTGCTCTGCGCAGGCCTCGCGGCCACCGTCTATGCGTCGCACTGCACCGATGACTCGCCGCTGTTCGTCGCCACCTGGTACACGTTGGCGACCGCGATCGTCGCCAGCGTCGGCGCGCTGATGGGAAAGCGGGCGTTACGGTATTAGGCCGCGGGCGCGGACTGCTGCATGCGATGGAAGCGCAACACCTGCTGCGCGGTGGACGGCCGCAGCCGCTCATAGGTGTCCTTGCAGGCCTGCAAATCGGTCGGCTCGCCGCCCGAGATGTCGTCGCGCAGATTGATGATCGATCGCACCGTCGACCATGACAGGCCCGAGACCTTGGCCAGGATCATCACGCCCTCGGCGCGGGTTTCGATCATCATGTTCTCGGCGACGCTGACCGAGACGTTGGCGAGCGCGGCAAGCGAGGCATTGGTCTCGTCGAACTTGCCGGCCTCGGCGAAGGCCGCGAGCTGGAATTCGTCGAGCCGGCCGTCCTGGTAGAGCGACTTGACCAGCGCATGCGCGATCGTGGTGTCCGGCGTCACGGCGGCGGGCGCGGAGCGCGCGCGTCGCGTCGCTTCCTTGACCGCGATCGGTATCTCCTTGGCCTGCTGCGGATTGGCCGCCTCGAGCCGCTGCCTGACCGCATCCGAGGCCTTGGCGACCAGCTTGAGATAGAGATGGCGCGGGATGTTCGGGCGCAGTCCGACGCAGGTCGACAGATTGTCGTCACCCTCGGCGCGGCTGACCAGGCGGGTGAAGCCGCGTTCGGTGAATTCCGCGCCGGGATTGTTGACCGCGCTCTGTATCACCTCGTCATTGCCGCGCAGCACCAGCACGTCGGTGACGGCGCCGCTCAGCGCCTTGCGGTTGGAGATCGCGAGCAGATGCGCCTGGCTCTTGCTGCGCGCGGTCTCGATCAGGGTGTCGTCGTCGAGCCGCGGCGACAGCGTCAGCACGGGGCCTGCGACCTCGATCAGGTCGTCGAATGCAAGGGTACGGATAGTCTGCGGCGGCGCGGTCTCGATCGGGGCGAGGCGGTTGGCGAGCAGCGCCTTGGCCGAGCTCTCGATGTGCTCGAGCAGGCATTGGAAAACGTCGTCGAACAGCACGATCTGCTGGTCCGAATAGTTGACCGAGCCGTTGATGAAGAGGTCGGTCACGCGGCGCAGTGTCTCGACACGGCGCGCGACGGTGCCGTGCGCAAGCGTCGTCTGCAACTCGTCGAGCAGACTTTCGGGGGCGGTCTCGGGCTTCGAACTCATGACTCTGTCCTGGAGCGGTGGCGACGGCTTCTCCGGCGCCGGATAGGGAAACGAAAGGGTTAGGCGCTGGCGATGCGGTTGCGTCCTCTCGCCTTGGCTGCGTAAAGCGCGCCATCGGCGCGGGCGAGTAGCGTATCGGAGTTTTCGTTCGGCTTGAGCGTCGTGACGCCTGCGGAGATCGTCACCTGCATGCCGGGCGAGAATGCGCTCCAGTCGAGACCGGCGATGATCGCGCGCAGCCGCTCGAGCGCGCGCATCGCCTGATCCTGCGACAGGTCGGGCAGCACCAGCAGGAATTCCTCGCCGCCGTAACGGCCGAACCGATCGACGCTGCGGAGATTGGCGAACATGCCGATGGCAAAGGTGCGTAGCGCCTCGTCGCCGATCGGATGGCCGTAGACGTCGTTGATGCGCTTGAAATGGTCGAGGTCGATCAGCGCCACCGCGCAGGAGCTGCCGTTGCGGGCGCAGCGCGCGATCTCCTCCTCGAGCGTGCGCATGATGCTGCGACGATTGGAGGTGCCGGTCAGCTCGTCGAGCTCGGCGAGCTCCTCGATGCGGCGATAGGCCTCCTTCAGCTTCACGCCGCTCTGATACAGCGATTGCTGCATCGAGCTCGAGAAGATGCCGAGATACATGCAGCGCCCGATCGTCAGCGCGAACACCAGCATGGTGGCGAGGCGGTCGATCCTTGTGCCGATCGGCATCCCGATCGTCTTGTCGGTGCCGAGGAACAGCGCTGCGAGGCCCAGCACCATGATGGTCCAGACAACGGCGGTCTGGCGCGCCGAGGTACGCAGCGCGCCGAAGCCGAACACCACGAACAGATTGCAGAGGAACAGCACGCCGACTTCCGGCGCGATGTAGGTGAACACCAAGAGGTTCACCATGTTGACGGCCGATTGCGGCGCGACCAAATAGTGGTCGCGGAAGCGCTCGTGGAAGCCGCGCTCCGAAAGCAGCACATAGACGGCAACGAGGCAGAGGCCGGTCAGGGCATAGCCCGCCGCCACCAGGACCGACGTGGTGCCGGCATGCGCATAGATCAGCAGCACGACGGCATCGAGCACGAAGCAGGCGGCAATCATCGATTGGATCTGGCGGCGTTGCTTGGCCCGGCGCGCCAGGCGCTCGGGCGTCAACCTGTGACGGCCGCTTTCCGATGCGCCCGCGATCGGGCTGGGAAGTGACGACGCAGCGCTGCCCATGGTCTCGCCATTGCTGAAATCCGGCGAAAATCTAAGTGGGAAAGCCTTTAGGTTTGGTATCTTTTGGAACCGAATCTGTCCCGGTAAAATCCGGTCATCCCCTTTGTTTCGTAAGGAGAATCCGTTCACGCAAGCGGGCCGGGAGCGATCGAGACGGGGGCTTGCGGCGCCGCCCGCTTTGCGAGGGCGCTGGCTTGCCGGCGAAGCCTTGGTATGGTCGCGCCGGAAGGTGCGAGTTCGCGAGAGTTTTCACTATTATGATACCGCCAATCGAGTCTCCGGCGATTTTTCCTCATTGGGATCGTCGACTGTGTCATAGATCACACATGCGGTGCGCACATTGCCGTAATGTGAAGAATCTTGCCTCTCGCGTCGAACCACGCACCACCCCCCTCAGACCAACTTTGCGAGACGGCCATTGAGCGCGACACAGGCGGCTTCAGACGAGGTTCTGATCGCTCGGATCGCTCAAGGCGACCGGCTCGCCATGCAGGTGCTATACGGACGGCATCATGTCAGGGTGTACCGCTTCGGGCTTCGGCTCGTGCGGGACGAACAAGTGGCGGAGGATCTCATCAGCGAGGTCTTTCTGGACGTGTGGCGTCAGGCGGGCAAGTTCGAGGGACGATCCGCCGTTTCAACCTGGCTTCTGGCGATTACCCGGTTCAAGGCGTTGTCCTCGCTGCGGCGAAGGAAGGACGCCGAACTGGACGATGAGGCCGCGAACGCGATCGAGGACACGTCCGACGATCCGGAAACGGTGGTGCAGAAGAAGGACACGGGTGACACGCTGCGTAAGTGCCTGACGGGACTATCGGCGGAACACCGGGAAATTGTCGATCTTGTCTACTATCACGAGAAATCCGTGGAAGACGTCGCACAGATCGTCGGGATTCCGGAGAACACCGTGAAGACGCGCCTGTTCTACGCGCGCAAGAAACTTGCCGAGTTGCTGGAGGCAGCCGGTGTCGAGCGAGGTTGGCCATGATGGCTGCGAGCAACAAGAAAGTGCAGGGTCAGGAACCTGACGATGTCGAGATGCTGCTGCCCTGGCATGCGGCCGGCACGCTGAACGCGCGTGACGCGCGCCGCGTCGAGGACGCACTCGCTTCCGATCCGGATCTCGCGCGGCAATATGCCGTCATCCGCGAGGAATACGCCGAGACCATCGGCCTCAACGAGAGCCTCGGTGCGCCGTCGGCGCGTGCCATGCAGAAGCTGTTTGCCGCGATCGATGCCGAGCCGGAGCGCAAGCCGTCGGCGGGCGCGCGCATGTCGGCCTCCGTCTCGGAGTTCTTCTCGAAATTGTCGCCGCGGACGCTGGCCTGGTCGTCCAGCCTCGGCGCGGTCGTGGTGCTGTTGCAGGCCGGCGTGATCGGTGCGGTGCTGATGCGCACCCAGCCGGCCTCGTTCCAGACCGCCTCGCTCGATGTCGCCGAACAACGCAGCGCCCCCAGCGCGCCGAGCCCGGCCGTTGCACCCAGTGCGCCGATCACCCGCGACCTCGGCGCCAGCGTGGCGGCGGCGCCGACACGGCTGTTGGTCCGCTTCACGCCGGATGCCAGGATCGCCGACATCACGTCGCTGCTCGACAGTTACCAGGGCGCGATCATCGACGGTAAGGGCGGCATGTTTCGGTTGCAGTTCCGCGCGATGGACAAGGACAGCGTCGCGGCGCTGATTGCGCGCTTGCAGAAAGAGAAGATCGTCAGCCTCGCGGTCGAGACGCCGTAGACGGTAGCTGACGGTCCTGCGCCGAGTTGAGGTCACCATGACCCCCAACGGCCGGACCAGATCAACGAACCGAGCCGCGATCGCGGCCGCAGTGTTGCTGCTGGTTTGTTTTCCCAGTTCAGCTTACTCCCAGAATTTCATGCGATCGCCTGTCGGCGGCGGCCCGCGGGTCTCGCTCGGGCCGCGGGTTAATCCCGGTATCGGCAGGATCGATGGCAACGGTGGGCCGGCTGGCCGCGCGCCGCTCCACGGCCCGGCGACATCCTGGATCGACGACGGGCCGCGATCGAGCATGCCGCCGTCCCGTGCTCGTGACGCCCCCCGTTTCTCTGCCGATTGCGGCGATGGCACGCGGCAATGCTCCGGCCGGCCGGTCGCCTTCAGCAGTGGCGGCAAGGGCGCTGCGCGGAAGGGCAGGGCCGGCGGTGGCGGCAGCCGCGCGCCGGACGTGGCGGCCACGCGAGCCGTGCCGAACGAGCTCGTGGCGGAGATCGACGGCGCATTGAGCGAGACCCAGATCGACGCGCTGGCGCGTCGTCATGGCCTGAGCCGGATCGCCTCGCAGAATATCCTGCTGCTCGGCGCGACGATCGGCCTGTTCCGCACGGCCGGCACTCGTTCCGCCGACGCGGTGGGCCGCGACCTCGCAAGCGAGGGCAGCGTCCGCTCCGTGCAGCCGAACTACCGTTACGCGCTGCAGGACCAGAAGCCGGCCGCAGGCGGCAGTGATCCGGCGCAGTATGCCCAGGCGCAGCTGCATCTGCCCCAGGCGCACAGGCTGGCGCGCGGGATGAATGTCACCATTGCCGTGATCGATTCCGGCGTCGATGCTGCCCATCCGGAGCTCGCCAACACGGTCGCGGATACGTTCGATGCGCTCGGCAGCAAGGATGGCCCGCATGCCCACGGCACCGCGGTCGCCGGTGTGATCGCGGCGCGCGTCAGGCTGACCGGTAGCGCGCCGGAAGTACGGATCCTGGCGATCCGTGCCTTTGGTGCGGCCGCCGGCGGTGCCGAGAGCACGTCCTATGTGATCCTCAAAAGCCTCGACTACGCGGTGGCGCACGGCGCGCAGATCGTGAACATGAGCTTTGCCGGACCGCAGGACGCATTTGTCGCGCGCGCCGTGGCCGCCGCCGCGGCACGGGACGTCGTGCTGGTGGCCGCGGCCGGCAATGCCGGTCCGAACTCACCGCCGCTGTATCCGGCCGCCGATCCCGATGTGATCGCGGTGAGCGGCATCGATGCCGGCGAGCGGCTGATGGCGGCCTCGAACCGCGGCAGCTACGTCGCGTTGGCGGCGCCGGGTGCCGATCTCCTCGTGCCGGTGCCGGACGGCAAGTACCAGCTGATGTCGGGCACCTCCTTTTCGGCCGCGTTCGTCAGCGGGATCGCAGCGCTGGTGCTTGAGCACGCTCCGGCATTGAAGCCCGCCGAGGTGCGGAAGGTCCTGACCGGCACGGCCCGCGATCTCGGGACACCTGGGCGTGACGATCTGTTCGGGGCAGGGGAGGCCGACGCACTTGCCGCGGTGATGGCCGCGACCGCTGCACCCGTCGCGGTGACCGCGGACAAACCGTCGCAGCCCGCTACGGCCGCGGACGGCAATAACACTTCCGTGAGCCGCGCGTTGAACGAACCCGCGCCGTCGCTCGCATCGGACAATTCCGCCGCAAATCGCCGTGCTGCGCAGTGATTTCTGGCGTCGAACGCGCGCAACGGTGCGATGGAACCGGGCGGCGGAAAGGTTAAAAAATTCGTCGGCGGTTTGAACGTCCGCCTTCCTCTCACGACTTATGTGTGTGGGAGCGGTTTATCCCTCCCCGGCTATATCAGGCGCGAGCGCCCATCCACCCCAAGCGCCCATATGGCTTTGACCCGTCCGGTTGTCCCCCCGGACGGGTCTTTCATTTTGGGGCTACTTTGCACGACTGACCAAACGCGGCCGACGCATCCGGCGTTACGCCGGCGTGATGCGCGCGATGGCCGCGGCGGTTTGCTGTGGATCATCCGGCTGCGCTGCGTTCGGAAGTCGTGCACATCGTCATCATGCAAGTCGATGACTTGACGAGCGTTCGGGCAAGAAAGTCCGTAGTCGAGCGGACTTCCTTCATCGCCTGCGCGCGATTAAGAATTTAGTTAGACTTTATTTACCTTTTCCACAGAATATCACTGTCACGTCCAGTTGATTCGGTTCGGTTGCGTCTGCGTCCGTTTCTTTCCCTGCGGGCAACTTCAATGACACATCGGACCGACGTGGCCAGAGGCCAGGAGATCGTTGCACGCTGGTGCAACCTCGCCGAGCAAAGGCTGGAGCATCTCAACGAGCTGTTCGAATCCGGACGCTGGCGCCGCTATCACAGCGAGCAGTCCTTTCTCGAGAACATCAGGGAAGCGCGGGCCGCGGTCGATATCTGGCGGGAATTGCTGACCCGCGAAGCCTCGCTCGACAATTCGCCGATCGATCTGTCCTGGCTCGGCCGCGGCAGGTCGAAACTGCCACCGCCCTACATTTCGTCGGCGCCCTACGTCTCGCCAGCGCCGCAGCGCCGGCCGGAGGCAGCCGCACTGGCGGAGGCTGCGATGACCGCAGTCGCGGCCGCGCTGGAAACGGCGGCCGAGGTTCTTGAGCAGCCGCCCGTTGTGGCCGACGCGCCGCCGCTGGAGATGCCCCCTCCGGTCGCGCCGCCGCCGGTGCTCGATCTCGACACCATCCAGCGGCGCTATCCGCTGCTGCGCAACGCGCTTTAGCGCCGCACCGCGTTCGCCCCGACCGTCAGCTGCGCGTATTGCTGGGCGCCACCCACCGACAGGTCTGATGTGATCGGGCGGGCGTGGTCGAGCCCGACCACCGCGCCGCCCGGGGTCTCCGAGATCATGTTGTTGTTGATCAGCGCGGAGCCTGCGCCCGGCACCACCGAGACGCCGATGCCGACGAAAGCCTTGCGCACCACGTTGCCTGAGATCGCGACGTCGCGCAGGTACTTGCCCCAGCCGGCGACGATGCCGAAGGTCGGCGCGTTCTCGATCACATTGCCGGTCACAGCGCTGTCGGCCTCGACATAGATGCCGATACCGGCGCCGTCGTTCGGGTCGGTGCCAACAGGGCGCTTCGGCAGCAAATTGCGGATGATGTTGCCCTGGACCACCGCGATGCGGCCGCCTTCGTTGAAATTGCACACAGACACGCCGATCGCGGCGCCGTCGACGGTGTTGTTGGCGATCACTGCGGCCTCGAACGAGAACTCCGAATAGAGCGCGACCTCGCGGACATTGCTGACGCTATTGTCTGATATGTGGATGTTGGAGGCGGAGTTGCCGCGCACCGCCGAGAAATCGCAGTTGCTGATGCGGTTGCCGCGCACGATCACATTGCCGGCGCGGAAGGCGTTGATGGCGTTGCCGTACTGCCCGGAGCCGCCGGGGCCGGCCTTGATGTCCTCGATGCGGTTGTCGGCGACGATCGAGCCGTCGTCGCCGATCGCGGTACGCAGGATTTCGATACCGTTGTCGCTGGTGCCCTTGATGGTGTTGCGCGCCACCATCAGGCCGAGCGCGTCGAACGACACCAGTGCGGTCGATGCGATGCCGGTGAAGATGTTGTTGCTGACGTCGCCCGACATCTGCTCGAACCAGATGCCGGCGCCGCCGCTGCCGGTGAACTGGCAATCGGTGATGCGGATGTCGCGGCCGGACAGGCAATGCACGAGGCCGCGCCGGTTCGGCAGCGGGACGTTGCCGCCGTCGAAGGTGAGGCCCATCAGGACGACGCCGCCGGCGCTTTCGCCTTCGAGCAGCGAGGCGCCGCCGTTGAACACCAGCCGGCTGGCGCCGCGGACGCCGATCAGCTGGCTGCCCGGCGCAAGCCGCAACAGGCCGGTGCGGTAGACGCCCGGCGGGAACGCCAGCGGCACCTGCGCGCGCGCGGCATCGTCGATCGCGCGCTGCAGATTGCGGGTCTGGTCGTCGGGGCTGCCCGGACGCACGCCGTATTGCGTGACGTCGCGGCCGAGCGAGCCGGCGGATTGCGCGGCGCGCGCTGCATCCGACGACATCGCAAGCGCGCCGGCTGCGCCGGCGGCTGAGGCTCCGATCAGGTGGCGGCGATTGACGTCCATGGGCACGGCCCTCGCAAACATTCGCGAGCGGTGACGTTCGCGGGTCGAGTGGTAGCGCGAAATGCGGCGCGGCATGGTGAACACGCCGACGCAGCCGGGCGATTGTTGGCGGTAGGGTTAACCTCCGGTGCAGCCGATTTGCGTTGCTAAACAGCCCGGTGTCGTCACCCGCGCAGGCGCAGGCAGGTGAGCCAGCATTCCAGAGGCATTCGTGCTTGAGCCGAAAGGCGCGGCGTACTGAGGCGCTGCGACACGGCAATCTAGCCGCTTCACAGGCAGTTGCACACGCCAGTTCTTGTGTCGATCCTAGTTCTTGTTTCGATTCTTGCTCGCACCCCTGATGTCCGTTGCGCGCGTCGGGGCTCCGGGGCCGGCCATCTGCATGCAGGTCAGCAGGTCAACGTAGCTGCCAAGCCCGTCAAGCGTCGCTTCCTGCTCGCAGCGCGCACGGACGGGAGCGGAATAGGTCGACCAGATAGCAGCGAGTTGCGCCTTCGCGCTATTCTCGTCGCTCATGCATTTCTCAAAGGGCTGAGCAAGAGCAAGGTTGGCGGCCTTGTCCACCTCCGTTGTCTCCCTGCAGGTCTTCTCGACATTGATGACTGGCACGCCATCACCGACCGGCATCGCCAAGGGGCTCGCAAATTGACCGCCAAACACAAAGAACAAAAGGGCCATCCGCATGATGAAAACTCCTACCGTTATGAAATGAATGACGGGGTGCGAGCAGGCCAAGCCGCCTGTATGTCCATATGGCTGAATCTATGGATTTATCTCCACCCGTCTCTTGATCTGGATCAAGACCGACAAGGCGTACTGCGCGCCAAATGGCTTTGAATTGCATCCGCAATTACACCAGGGGAGACAAGCATGACGCACATGCGCTTGGCTTTGGCGGGCCTTTTCGCTGGAGTGTTGTTCGCATCGTCACCAGCTTCCGTTGCCGCGCAAGCGTCGATCACCGAACAAGATGCGCATGCGATCGGAGTCGATGCCTATATCTATTTCTATCCGCTGCTCTCGATGGACGTGACCCGAAAGCAGTTCACCAATGTCGAACCCGGCAAGGAGTTCGGCAAGGGTCCAATGAACGTCTTTACGAACATACCCGCCTATCCACCTGCCGACTTCAAGGGAGTCGTGCGCTCGAATTTCGATACGCTGTATTCCATAGCGTGGCTCGATCTGACCAAGGAGCCGCAGGTCGTCTCCGCACCGGATACGGATGGACGGTTCTATCTCCTGCCAATGCTTGACATGTGGAGCGACGTGTTCGCGTCACCCGGTTGGCGAACCACTGGCACGCAGGCCGGCAACTTCCTCGTCACGCCGCCTGGCTGGAGCGGGACCGTTCCTCCTGGAATGACGCGCATCAGCGCGACGACGCCCTACGTGTGGATCATCGGACGCACCAAAACGGATGGGCCGCAGGACTATGATGCGGTTCACAAGATCCAGGCCGGCTACAAGATCGCCCCGCTGTCGGGTTGGGGCAAACCGGCAAACCCGGTGGAAGCAAAGATTGATCCGACCGTCGACATGAAGACGCCGCCCAAGACCCAGGTCGACGGCATGTCCGCCGACAAGTTCTTCGCTTATGCCGCTGAGCTTCTCAAGATCAATCCGCCCCACCTTACCGACCAGCCGATGATCGCGCAGTTGAAGAAAATCGGCATCGAGCCGGGCAACAGCTTTGACATGGCTAAAGCAGACCCCGTCATTCGCCGTGCTTTGGCGGATGTTCCGAAGGATGCACAGAAGCTGATGGCCTGGAAGTTGCCGACGCTCGCGCGAGTCGTGAACGGCTGGTCGATGAACACCGACACCATGGGCGTGTACGGCAACTATTACCTGAAGCGAGCCATGATCGCACAGTTCGGCCTCGGCGCGAACCTTCCCGAGGACGCCATTTACCCAGCGAATCTGGCCGATGGAACGGGCGAACCGCTCGACGGTTCGAAAAAATACATGCTCCACTTCGAGAAGGGCAACACGCCTCCGACGAACGCCTTCTGGTCGGTGACCCTCTACGACTCCGACGGTTTCCAGGTGGGAAATGCGCTCGACCGGTTTGCCGTCAGCAGCTGGATGCCATTCCAGTACAACACGGATGGCTCGCTCGATCTGTACTTCCAGAACGAGAGCCCCGGCAAGGATAAGGAAGCCAATTGGCTCCCGGCGCCGAAAGGCGCGTTCAACCTGACCATGCGCATCTACTCGCCGAAATCCGAAGCCCTCAACGGAAACTGGAGCCCGCCGCCGGTGACGCGAACGCAGGCCGCTCGGTAGTGTGATAAAGTTTCGCGGTTCGGGTGGCGGCGTGTCGACGTCGTCACTCCCTCGTGGCCCTGTTGAGGCTTGAACTTGGTAGAACTCAATGACGCCCTGACGCGCAGGCGTCCATAGACGGCTCAATCCGCGCCATTCACGCGCGCCGCCTGCCGGGTCGGCTGCACCAGCTCCAGCGCATCCCGCCGCACTTGCGTAACGATCGCAATCCGCGCCTCTTGCCGGGCGGGACGACGGATTCATAGTGTGATAGAATTTCGTATTTCAAGAGTAGACGAAACCCTTTTTCGACAGTCTGGTTTCAACACGTCGCGGTACTGGAGTTGGATATGGCCGATTTCATTATGCCCCAGACGCAATACGCGCGCAGCGGCGATGTCAATATTGCCTATCACGTGACCGGGGACGGGCCGATCGACATTCTCGTCGTGCCTGGCTCGATCTCCCACCTTGAGGTCGTGCACGAGTTGCCGTGCATAAGCAGCAACGCGCAGCGGCTGGGGCGCTTCGCCCGGCTCATAAGCTTCGACAAGCGCGGTCAAGGACTGTCCGATCGAGTATCCGGCGTGCCGACGTTGGAAGAGCGAATGGACGACGTTCGCGCCGTGCTTGACGCGGTCGGGTCCCGCAAAACGGTTCTGCTGGGCATGTCGGAAGGCTGCCCGATGAGCCTGCTCTTTTCGGCCACACATCCAGATCGTGTTTCCCATTTGGTGCTGGTCGGCGGTTTCGTGCGCGCCGGCTACTCGATCCCGGCGGCCCAGTTCGAGGCGTTTGCAGACAGGGTTGTTGCAAGCTGGGGCTCGGGGCAGATGATGAGGAACGTCGTCGGTCTGGCGAACGGCTCCCAAGAGCAGCTCGCGGCGCTCGGCAAGTTCGAGCGGATGAGCTGCAGCCCCGGTGCTTTCAAGGCGATCATGGTGATGAACCGGCTGATCGACGTGACGCCCGTGCTGCAGAGCGTGCGCGTCCCAACTCTCGTGTTGCACAGCCAGGCCGATGCCGTGGTGCCTGTATCGGAGGGGCGAAAGCTGGGGGCCGCAATCGCCGGCGCGAAGTACATCGAATACGAGGGCCTTCCGCACGGTGTCTTCTTTACGACCGAATGCGAACGGGTGATTGACGACATCGAGGAATTTGTCACCGGTCACCGTCCCGAGGTGGGAGAAGATGTCGACCGTGTGCTGGCGACCGTCCTGTTTACAGACATCGTCAATTCCACGACGAAAGCCATCGAGGTTGGTGATCGCCGCTGGCACGAACTGCTTGATTCTCATGACCGCTTGGCAGCACAGGTGGTCGAGAGGCATCGCGGGAGGCTGGTGAAGAATACCGGAGATGGCATCCTGGCGACGTTCGATGGACCTGGACGCGGTGTTCGCTGTGCCCTCGCACTGGGCGAAGCTGCGCGCCAGCTCGGTCTGCCGCTGCGCGCCGGATTACACACCGGCGAGATCGAAGTGCGCGGCAGTGACGTCGGTGGAATAGCGGTCCATGTCGCCGCTCGCGTGATGGGGCGGTCGGATGCAAATGAAGTCCTCGTGTCGCGCGTCGTGACCGACCTGGTCGCAGGAGCCGGATTGAAATTTTCGGAGCGTGGCTCGTTCGATCTCAAGGGCATCCCAGGAGCGTGGGATTTGTTCGCTGCCGTCCAATAGGGTTGCCTCATGCGTACAGCGAAGCGAAACCATCACCCAAAGACCGAAACGGTCGAGTAACAGCGATGGTTTCGCCAAGGCTAACCGGCGGTTTGCTGCCTTGTATTTCGTCAGGCCGCCGGACGCTGCGCGGACGGCTGGACGTTCTGGTTCAACCGGAACAGATTGCCGGGATCGTATTTCGACTTCAGTGTCGTGAGACGCGCGTAGTTTGCGCCGTATGCGTTGGACACGCGATCGGTTTCGTCCTCGGGCATGAAGTTGACATAGACGCCGCCGGTTGCGTGAGGCGCAGTTTCGGCAAAAAGCCTCCGAGCCCAGTCGATCGAGCGCTGCTTGTCGGCGGATTGACGCCATCGTGTATGAACATTCATCGCAAAATTTGCGCTGCGATGAGGATAAGCCATGGCGTCAGGCGCCACACGGCTAGAGGCTCCGCCGAGCTGTCCAATGAAGATTTCGCACTCCTCGGTTGGAAGTCGCGCAACCTCATCGACGAGGACATCCAGGAGACCGTCGCTGAGATCGACAAAATTGTGCGACTTCCAATAATTGTGGGCACCCGGAGTCAGCAACGGGTCGAACGCACTCTGCCAGGCGGTGAAGGGCTGCATGCCGATCACGTCCGCAATCGGCGTTCCCAGCTCACGCAGCGGAGCCAAAGCACGATTGCCGTCGCGCTCATCGCCTACATAACAGACCGCAAAGACGAGAATTTCCTTACCGTGAATGTCGGCCGGAAGGAAGGGAAGTGGCGGAGCCTTTCTGAGGACCACCCATTGCGTGAGTTCGTCGGGGGCTTTGGCTGCGATCTGGCGATAGCCGGCCAGAAGTTCTCTTGCCCGGGCAAAAGGATGGACAATCAGGCCGGAGAGGACCATGGGCCCGACCGGGTGCAGGCGAAATTCGAACGAGCTCACGACGCCGAAATTGCCGCCACCTCCGCGCAGCGCCCAAAACAGGTCGGGGTTCTCGTCTGCGCTCGCGCGCACAAGCTTGCCGTCAGCCGTGACCACGTCGGCCGAGATGAGGTTATCGACAGCCAACCCGAACTTGCGGCTGAGCCATCCGAATCCGCCGCCAAGCGTGAGGCCAGCCACGCCGGTCGTCGAATTGATGCCGAGCGGAGTGGCCAGTCCGAAGGCTTGCGCCTCCCTGTCGAAGTCGCCGAGGGTCGCGCCCGGTTCGACGCGAGCGGTCCGGCGAGCAGGATCGATCCGTACGCCGCGCATGAGCGAGAGGTCCAGCAACAGGCCTCCTTCACATACGGCATTCCCGGCAATGTTGTGGCCGCCGGCGCGCACCGCAAGCAGGACGCCGCGCTCGCGTGCGAAAGTGACGGCATGCATAATGTCCGCGGCACCTCTGCAGCGGACTACCACGCCTGGGCGGCGGTCTATCATCGCGTTCCAGATCGCGCGGGCCTCATCGTAGCCCGCTTCCTGGGGCAGACAAACAATCCCACGCAATGTCTGTCGCAAGGCATCGAGAGTGTCATTTCCAAGCACAATCGCCCCGCCCTGTAGCGAGGCCAGCCGGATCTCGGTCATGGTATCTCCTCCAATGGCACGGAGATGAGGTCCGGCAGGCGCCGGCCTGCGTCCCCTGGACAAAATCAGTCAAAAATTCCGGACAACTCGACCGACGATCTTCAAACGATCGCGTCTACGGCCGCCAGCCATGTGTTGTTGTCTGACGATGCCTTTCGGCCTGTCGAGGGCTGGTTATGGCTGAACGTAAGTCCGCCGAGCGAAGGAAAGGTTCACAGTCAAGTCTCCCCTTGGCCACGCTTTGCGACCAGAGAACCGTAATTGTTCCGCTCCTGGCCCCGACTCGGACCTCCGGCAAAGGCCGCTTTGCGCGCCGATGTCGAGGCATTGGTAGCTTTCAAACGACGCCGAGATGCACAGCGTCCCGCTGAGGGTATCGTCAATCCGCGTCGCTTTACGCGCGCAGGGCCTGCCGGGTCAGCTTCACCAGCTCCATCAGTATGGCTTCGCCGGCATCGACCAGCGCTTCCAGCGTGACGTCTGATTTGCCCGGTGCGGCCGTGCCGTCATGGGCGAGCGGCGGAACATGGATGAACTGCGCGAGGCGCAGCTCGTTCTCGCCGTCGACGGCCTCGATCGCGCGCCAGCTCAGATAGTTGCAGAGATAGCTGCCGGCGTCGCGCGACATCCGTGCGTCGATGCCGGTGGCCAGCGCCGCGCGCAGCAACTTCTCGCTGTGCGGCCCGAACAGCTTGGCATCGGCGCCGCCTGCGATCGATCCCTTGCGCGCATGCTGGCGGCCGGCATCGGGGAAGCGCGTCGTCACCGCATTGCGGGCGCGGCTTTCGATCCGCAGATATCTGGTGCGGCCGGCGAGGCCGAACATCAAGAGCGCCTGCGGCCGGTGTCGTGCGATCAGTTCCGGCAATTCGCGATCGACGGCGGCGTAGGTGACGTCGAAGATGTGGCTCGTCAGCGCGACGTCGTCGAACGCCGGCCGGCGCAGCGTGGTCAGCCGCTTGACCACCGGCATGGTCGGGTTGAACGGCGCACCCGGGAACGGCCCGAAGGCGGTGACGAGGATGCGCAGTCTACCGCTCAATGCAGCATCTCCGCGATCTGCTCGGCGGCGACCGCGGGCGAGATGCGGCCGCCGGCGACCTCGGCCTCCATCTTCTTGACCCTGGCGCGGATCGCAGCGTCACTGCGCAGCCGCGCCATCATCCGGCTTTCCAGCATCGACCACATCCACTTCACCTGCTGCTCCCGGCGGCGGGCCTCGAATTCGCCGGAGGCGTTCATCGCGGTGCGGTGGTCGAGGATCTTCTGCCAGAGCCGGTCGAGGCCGGCGCCGGTCAGCGCGGAATAGGTCTCGACCGGCGGATGCCAGTGCTCCGAGCGTGGTGCCAGGATGTGCAGCGCGCTGCGATAGTCGGCGGCGGCGAGGTTGGCGCGCTTGAAGTTGTCGCCGTCGGCCTTGTTGATCGCGATCATGTCGGCGAGCTCGACGAGGCCCTTCTTGATGCCCTGCAATTCGTCGCCGGCGCCCGGCAGCATCAAGGCCAGGAAGAAATCGGTCATGTCGCAGACCGCGGTCTCCGACTGGCCGATGCCGACGGTTTCGACCAGCACCACGTCGAAGCCCGCGGCCTCGCACAGCAGCATCGCCTCGCGGGTCTTCGCCGCGACGCCGCCGAGCGTGCCCGAGGACGGCGAGGGGCGGATGAAGGCCTGGTCGGAGACGGCGAGCCGCGCCATCCGCGTCTTGTCGCCGAGGATCGAGCCGCCGGTCCGCGCCGAGGAGGGATCGACCGCCAGCACCGCGACCTTGTGGCCACGCTCGATCAGGAACATGCCGAGCGCATCGATGGTGGTCGATTTGCCGACGCCGGGCGAGCCGGTGATGCCGACCCGCACCGCCTTGCCGGTGTCAGGCAACAGCGCCTGCACCAGCTCGCGCGCCGCCGCCTGGTGATCGCTGCGCCGGCTCTCGACCAGCGTGATCGCCCGCGCCAGCGCGGCGCGGTGGCCGGTGCGGAGCTCCTTGGCGAGGGCGTGGATGTCGGGAGCGGCGGGCTTCGAGGCGGTCATGGACTTGGTTTACAACGGCTGGCCATGGCAGGCGAGGGGAACGCGGATCGGTTCGGGCGCGGCTTGTTGATGACGCCCGGAGGCCGATAGGCGGATGCGATAGCTGCCGTGGCAGGGCGCGCGCTGCCAAAATATCGAAAACAACCCCATGCACAGTAGCCACTGGCTGCCGGCATTCGACGTGCAGCTTGACACGTCGGGCAAATCAGCGGCATAATTCCATTATTCCGAAATCGTGCAAGCGGCCCTCTTGCCCCGCTCATGCGGGCTGCGAACTATTGCTGATCGTCCACATCGTTCTTCGGTCGCGCCCCGGCGAAGATCTTTGCGCCTTCCGCCGTCAGATACGACTTCAGCGCCTCCCACGGCACAAAGACGACATACTGGCCTTCGGCGTAGGGGCCGACGGCATAGGGCGGGTAGTGGAAGGTGAGGCCGGAACTCTTGCCTGACACCGTCGACGGCGCGAGCGTCACGGCGCCGATCTTGAGCAGGGTTGGCTTCAGCTCGTCATGCCAGTTCGCCGGGAGCGGCTCATCACCGGCTCGCTTCTTCTTTTCGACCGTCAGCGCCGCGATGACGGCCTTGAGTAAGGCCTTCATGGTCGGGCCGTTGTCCGCAGTCTCGGTGAAGAAGGGACGGATGCTGATGCGCTTCTTCTCCGCCGTGTCCCACAGGATGGTGTTGACGTCGGAGTTCGGATGCGCGCCGAGCGTGTCCATGTAGTCGTTGCGCAACACGCTGACATAGCGGTCATCGACGATCGAACGCACCGAATATTTGCGCTCGAACGAATAGCCGCCGCGATCCTTGAACAGCTCAGGCTCCTGCTTGCGGTCGGAGGCCGCCTCGGTGGCGTTCTTGTCGATCCACTTCCGGCCCTCGGCGAGGCAATCGGCCGCCAGCGCGCCATCGGCCTTGATCTTGTCGTCGAGATAGACGCTCGCCTCGATGCTCGGGTTCTTGATCGTGGCGTCGGGCTTTGGATCGGCTTTGGGGTCGGCGGCTCGTGCCGGAAGGCAGAGGCACGCCAGCAGGCCGGCAAGGCCTATGATGCGGACAGGCGTCATCGAGCGAGCGGCGCGCATGGAAACTCCTGACGGGGGAGGGGATGCGGCGGCGCTACTCCGCCGCCGCGCTATGGCCGAGCCGGGCGTTGAGCTTGTGGATCAGCTCTTCGGCGGCGTCGGAGATCACGGTGCCCGGCGGGAAGATCGCCTCGGCGCCGGCCTTGTAGAGCGCGTCGTAGTCCTGCGGCGGCACCACGCCGCCGATGATGATCATGATGTCCTCGCGGCCGTGCTTCTTCAGCGCGGCCTTCAGTTCCGGCACCGCGGTGAGATGGGCGGCGGCGAGCGAAGAGACGCCGAGGATGTGGACGTCGTTCTCGACCGCCTGCCGGGCGGCCTCGTCGGCGGTTGCGAACAGCGGCCCGATATCGACGTCGAAGCCGACATCGGCGAAGGCCGATGCGATCACCTTCTGGCCGCGGTCGTGGCCGTCCTGGCCGATCTTGGCTACCAGGATGCGCGGGCGGCGGCCCTCGGCTTCCTCGAAGGCGTCGATCAGCGCCTGCACCTTTTCGACCTTGTTGGACATGGCCGCTGCCTCTCGCTTGTAGACGCCGGTGATGGACTTGATCTCGGCACGGTGGCGGCCGAACACCTTTTCCATCGCGTCCGAAATCTCGCCGACGGTGGCCTTTGCACGCGCGGCGTCGATCGCCAGTGCCAAGAGGTTGCCGTTGCCTTCGCCGGCCGAGCGGGTCAGTGCGGCCAGCGCCGCATCGACGTCGGTCTGGTTGCGCTCCTTCTTGAGCCGCGCCAGCTTGTCGATCTGCAAGCGCCGCACGGTGGAGTTGTCCACCTTGAGCACCTCGATCGGCCGCTCGTTCTCCGGCTTGTACTTGTTGACGCCGATCACCGCTTGGCGGCCGGCATCGATCCGCGCCTGGGTCTTGGCGGAGGCTTCCTCGATCCTGAGCTTCGGCACGCCGGCCTCGATCGCCTTGGCCATGCCGCCGAGTTCCTCGACCTCCTGGATATGACCCCAGGCCTTGGCCGCGAGATCGCGGGTCAGCCGCTCGACATAGTAGGAGCCGCCCCAGGGATCGATGATGCGGTTGGTGCCGCTCTCCTGCTGCAGGAACAGCTGGGTGTTGCGGGCGATGCGCGCCGAGAAGTCGGTCGGCAGCGCCAGCGCCTCGTCGAGCGCATTGGTGTGCAGCGACTGGGTGTGGCCCTGCGTTGCCGCCATCGCCTCGATCGTGGTGCGCATTACATTGTTGAACACGTCCTGCGCGGTCAGCGACCAGCCCGAGGTCTGGCAGTGCGTGCGCAAGCTGAGCGAGCGCGGGTCCTTCGGGTTGAACTGCTTCAGCAGCTTGGCCCACAGCAGCCGCGCGGCGCGCATCTTGGCGACTTCCATGAAGAAGTTCATGCCGATCGCCCAGAAGAAGGAGAGGCGGGGGGCAAAGCGATCGACGTCGAGGCCCGCGGCAAGCCCGGCGCGCAGATATTCGACGCCGTCGGCCAGCGTATAGGCAAGCTCGAGGTCCTGCGTCGCGCCGGCCTCCTGCATGTGGTAGCCGGAGATCGAGATCGAATTGTATTTCGGCATCCGCTGCGAGGTGTAGGCGAAGATGTCGGAGATGATCCGCATCGAGGGCGCGGGCGGATAGATGTAGGTGTTGCGCACCATGAACTCTTTCAGAATGTCGTTCTGAATGGTGCCCGACAGCTTCTCCGGCGGCACGCCCTGTTCCTCGGCGGCGGCGACGAACAGCGCGAGGATCGGCAGCACCGCGCCGTTCATGGTCATCGACACGCTCATCTGGTCGAGCGGAATGCCGGCGAACAGCGTGCGCATGTCGTAGATGGAATCGATCGCGACACCGGCCATGCCGACGTCGCCGGAGACGCGTGGATGATCCGAGTCATAGCCGCGATGGGTGGCGAGATCGAACGCGACCGAAAGGCCCTTCTGTCCGGCCGCGAGGTTGCGGCGATAGAACGCGTTGGAGTCCTCCGCCGTGGAGAAGCCGGCATATTGCCGGATAGTCCAGGGCTGGTTGACGTACATGGTCGGGTAGGGGCCGCGCAGATAGGGTGCGATGCCGGGCCAGGTCTCGAGGAAATCGATGCCTTCGAGATCGGCCTCGCTGTAGACGGACTTCACCGGGATGCCCTCGGGCGTGAGCCACGGCTCGGCGCTCGCAGCTGGCATTGCCGTGGCAACGGGCTGGAAGGCGACATCGGCGAAATTGGGAATGCGGGTCATTCCTTGGCTTCCTCAGTCATGGTCCGGATGCTGATGGCTGACGATGGTCGCCATCTTGTCCGGTCCGTAATTCTGCATCGTGGTCTGGCTCGGCAGGTTGGCAATGCCGACCACCCAGCCGTGGCGGGACTCGGTTCCGAACTGCTGCGTCGGGATCACCCGGTCGGGCCGGTCGAAGGCCCCGGTCATGATCTCGATGCGGGGACCGTCGATCCGTCGGAAGCTGAGCGGTGTGCCGCAGGCGGCGCAGAAGTCGCGCTCGGCGATCGAGGATGATTTGAACGCCGCCGGCTTGCCGCGGGTCCAGGCGAAATCCTCTTTGTTGATGTCGGCGAAAGAGGCGAACGGCGCGCCGGAGGCCTTCTGGCACATCCGGCAGTGACAGATGCTGACGCGGTTCGGCGCCGCCGTCACCGCAAAGCGCACGGCGCCGCACTGGCAACCGCCGGTCAGAACGGGTTTCGCTGGTGCCTCTGCCGTCATGCCTGCTCCATCCGCCGATAGGCGTCGCGCAATGTCGCCAGCGCGTCACCGCCGGCGAAGACGAACTCACCGATGCCGGCCGCCCGCAGCGCCGCTTCCAGCTCGCCCGGCCGCCCTGCCAGATAGATATGCCTTGCTCCGGCGCCGTGAAGGGCCTTGGCGGCCTCGGTGGCGCTGACGGCATACACCTTGTCAGAGGAACAAATGCACGCCATCGCGGCGCCCGAGGCCCTGAAGGCCACGGCAAGCGCCGCCGCATCGGCAAAGCCCTCGCTGTCGACGGCCTCGATCCCGCCGGTCTCGAAAAAGCTCTTTGCGAAGGTGGCGCGGGCCGTGAAATCCGCCGGCGTGCCGAGGTTGGCGAGGAAGATCTTCGGTCGCGTGCCATGGGCCTTCCGCGCCGCATCCGACTTGTCGCGCAGCGCCTCGAACGGTTCGGCGAGCCGCATCGGCGCGAGGGCGTCGAACCTGACCTTGGCATTGGCGGTGGAGATCGGCGCTGATGGTTTCACATCCAAGACCGCGAGATCAGCCTCGTGCAGGTTGGGGAATTCGCTGGCGCCGGTCAGCACGTCGCGTCGCTTTGCGACATTGGCTTCGCGCCGGGCCCGCGTCGCGGCGACCTTCTGTTGCAGCAGGCCCTGCTCGAGCGCGGGGAAGATGCCGCCGGCCTTCTCGATCTCCTGGAACAGCGTCCACGCTGCTTCGCAGAGCTGCGCGGTCAGCGTCTCGATGCCGCCGGCGCCCGCGGCAGGATCGGAGACCTTGGCGAGGTTGGACTCGTCGAGCAGCACGAGCTGGGTGTTGCGCGCCACGCGGCGGGCGAAATCATCGGGCAGCCCGAGCGCCAGCGTGTGCGGCAGCACGGTGATCGCATTGGCGCCGCCGAGACCGGCGGCAAAGGTCGCGATCGTCGCGCGCAGCATGTTCACGTTGGGGTCGCGCTGGGTCAGCATCCGCCAGGCGGTCTGCGCGTTGACGAAGATCGGCTTCGGCGCGAGGCCGCAGGCCTGCTCGACCCGTGCCCACAGCAGCCGGAGCGCGCGGAATTTCGCCATGGTCAGGAACTGGTCGGCATCGGCGCTGAGGCGGAACGAGACGGCTGCGCGCGCCGCGTCGAGATCGAGCCCTGAGGCTTCCAGCATGCGCAGATAGGCGAGCCCGACCGCGAGCGTGAAGGCGAGTTCCTGCACCTCGGATCCACCGGCATCATGCACCGGCCGGCCGTCGGCCAGCACGAACGGTCCCTTGAAGCCGCGCTTGATCAGACCGTTGACGACCTGGCCGAATGGCTTCTCGTAATTGGGCCACGCGATCGCCGCTGCACCGCGCACGGCAATCGTGCTCAGCGCCTGGTAGTTGAAATGCAGGTCGAGCTTGGCCGGATCGAGCTTGCGGGCCTCGACCATGTCGGCAAACGTCTCGCCGGCGTTCTCGCGGCCGATCACCGGGTTGAGCGCGATCATGATGCCGGCGTCGAGATGGACGCCGCCGCAGGCCCGCGCCAACGTCTTCTTGCTGGCGTCGGCGAGACCGAAGCCGCGCGCGCCGGGACCGCCGGCGAACTCGAATTCGAGGCCGGTCGCGCCGTTCTCGAGATCCTGCAAGGCCTGCGCATTGGCCTCCGCGGCGTCGGGATGGTCGACCCGTTGCAGGATCTGCCAGGGGGTGGCGGCGGCGCGGCCCGGCAGCGGGCTCGAGTTGGTGGCGCGGCGATAGATCGGATCGATCCTCAAGCCATCATAGGTCTTGCCGACCAGCTTCTCGAACGGCGCGCCCTTCAGCACGCCGTCGACCAGCTTGCGCCAGTCGTCGTAGGTCGCAGGTGCAAAATCCGAAGCCAGAGCCAAATCGTCAGTCGAGGTCGTCATCCGCCCAAATCGTCCTTCATCGGCCCCGCGAGGGCGCCCTTTGATTTGGCCGGAAATTGCCACGGGCGGGCGGCCAAGCCAAACTTTTGTTTGCGGTCGTCCGGCTTTAATCGAGGTCCGCTAGGCGGAAAATACCGTCGGTAGAGACCCCCGCCAGCGCATCCGCGACGCGGCGCCCGGCAATGACGCGGTCGGGAACGATCTCGGCCAGCGGCACCAGCACGAAGGCACGCTCGAACAAACGCGGGTGCGGCAGCGTCAGTTCCGGCTTGTCGAGTGTGATATCGTCATAGGCGATCAGGTCGAGGTCGAGGGTGCGTGGTCCCCAGCGCTGCTCGTTCTTGCGGTCGCGGCCGAACTTGGTTTCGATCTTGTGCAGTGTGAACAGCAGCGCGTGCGGATCGAGGCTGGTGTCGATCTCGATGCAGGCATTGATGAAGCTGTCCTGCTGCGCCTCGCCCCAGGGCGGCGTCGAATAGTCCGACGAGCGCGCCAGCAGCGCCGCCTGCGTCATGCCGCAGATATTGGCGATCGCCTTGCGAAACGTCGTGCGGACGTCGCCGACATTGCCGCCAAGTGCGATCAGGACGTCAGCCATCGGTTCAACTATGTGGCAGCGGATGCCGCGAGCGGGTCAGCACCACGCCGACATCGTCGAAGATCGCCGCGATCGGTGCATGCGGCTTGTGCACGGTGACCTTGACTGCCCGGATGCGCGGGAAGGTGGCCAGGATGTCCTCCGCCACTGCGCCGGCGGCGCGTTCCAGCAGCTTGTAGTTGGTGTTCTTGAACGCCGATGTCGCGGTCGCCACCACATTGGAATAGGAGACCGTGTCGGACAGGCGGTCGGTGCGCGAGGATTCCGAAAGGTCGGTGTAGAGCTCGAGGTCGATGACGAAGCGCTGTCCAACTTCGGTCTCATGTTCCATCACGCCATGGCGGGCATGGATGACGATCCCGGTGATGAAGATCGTGTCGGTCATTGCTGTCCCTCGATTGCCGCGGCCACCCGCAGCGCCTGAACGGTTTCCGCGACGTCATGCGCACGGATGATGCGGGCGCCATGCTGTGCGGCGATCAGATGCGCCGCGATCGAGCCGCCGATCCGCTGTTGCGGC
The DNA here is from genome assembly GCF_015291625.1 of Bradyrhizobium sp. CCBAU 53421. Lineage (NCBI taxonomy): Bacteria > Pseudomonadati > Pseudomonadota > Alphaproteobacteria > Hyphomicrobiales > Nitrobacteraceae > Bradyrhizobium > Bradyrhizobium sp. CCBAU 53421. The sequence goes on along the minus strand of NZ_CP030047.1, from coordinate 6,435,296 downwards.
TCCGAGGCCACGACCGTGCTGATGAAGCGCTTGCGTGAGGCGCCGACCAGCACCGGCAGACCGAACGCGTCGAGCTCGGCCAGCCGCGCCAGCGCGATCATGCTCTGCTCCGGCGTCTTGCCGAAGCCGATGCCGGGATCGAGCACGATCCGGTCCGACGCAATGCCGGCCCTAGCCGCGACATCGAGCGAGCGCTCGAAGAAGGCCGTGATGTCCTGCATGATGTCGATCGCCGGGTCGGCACGCTCGCGATTGTGCATGATGATCACGGGCACGCCGCGCGCGGCGACGAGCGGCGCCATCCCGGCATCGCGCTGCAGGCCCCAGACGTCATTGGCGATCGCGGCGCCCTGGTCGAGCGCCCAGGCCACGACCTCCGACTTCATGCTGTCGATCGAGACCGGCACGCCGAGCGCGACCACCTCGGCCAGCACCGGCTTCAGCCGCGCCATTTCGGCTTCGGCGGAGACCGGCTGCGAGCCGTAGGGGCGGGTCGATTCCGCGCCGATGTCGATGATGTCGGCGCCCTCGGCGACCAGACGGCGGGCCTGCGCCAGCGCCTGTTCGGGCGCGATGAACTGGCCGCCGTCGGAGAACGAGTCCGGCGTCACGTTCAGGATACCCATCACTGCCGGATAGGGCCGCGACAGCAGTGCCGGCAGCACCGCCGATACGGCCGGGCCGGTCACCGCCGATGCTATGGGCCTGGTTGCCATCATGCGGTGGCTTTGCGCTGACCGCAGCGGCAAGTCAAGGTGCCGCAGCGATGTGCGGCGCCGGCGGGAGCAGGTCCGGTTAAGGCAGGCTAATTGCGATGCTAATAGGTGATCTTGAGCGGCAGCTTGCGTGCCTGTTCGATCAGCAACTCGACCGATTTCTCTGACGGCATCACGCGGACGAGCTTACGTCGCACATTGGCGTCCTTCATGCTCTGCGCCAGCCGCGACGGGTTGCGCTGCGCGAGCTCGCGCACGGTGGTGACGCCGGCGGCGCGGACCAGCCCGACCTTCGCCTTGCCCATGCCGGGAATCCGCATGTAGTCGGAGATGTTGGCCCATTCGAGCAATTGTTGTTCGCTGATCCCGGTCTTGGCGGCGAGCGCCTTGCGTCCCTTGACGGTGCGGGCGGCTTCAAGCAGTGCGTCGGTCGTGCGGATACCCTGCGACTTCAGTTTGGTAGCACAATAGGCGGACAGGCCTTCGATCTCGGAGAGGGGGTATGTCATGATACTCGTATGCAGGTAACAGGTAGAAGGGAGCGCGCGTGCAGGGGCGTTGGGAAAGTGCTTCAGGCAAACTGGCTGAGGCCCGGCGTCCCCGAGATGATCTCGCCCATTTGATCCGCTCCGATTTTGTCGCGGCCGAACCTGAAAAGTTCACGCGCGACGTTCTGAATTTCACCCATGCTCAGGCCAAGCGCCATCAGGCGGGTGCCGACGGCCATCAGGCCGCCGCCCATCAACCGCGATAGACCACCGCTGTTGTTGGAGGCGGCGATTGCCGCTTCGGCGCCGGGGATTTGGTCGATCAGAGCCTGGACTTTGTCGGAAGGTCCCTCGTTACGGAGGAAACCCAGAACGATGCCGATGGTTTTTTCAGCGACAGCGCTATCGATGCCGGCCTTCGCGGCCAGCTGCCCAACCAATTCGTCCATCTTGCCCCGCCTCAACCGGACTTTGCCGGGTCATTCTTCGGAATTTATCTTGAGCGCCTGTGTCACGAAATACAAGCGATCCGCGCATTTCAGTTCGTTTTCTTTTTCGATCGCGCTGTGACTGTGGCCTCGCTGCAAGAGTGAGCGGCGGATTCACACCATCTTGTCGCAATGCGCAATGCCTTTCGTCACTTTGCCGGGAATAAAGTATGAGGAACTGTTGGTGCGACACTATACGTCGGCGTCTGCTGGCGGTTTCAATCAACCCGCAAGATGCAATATGATGGCACTGGTTCGGCATCGAACCGGGTTCGACGTATCGAACCGGGTTCGACGTATCGAACCGGGCACGATGATCGAAACGATCTAAATTTGCGCGAAGAGGCGAAGCGATGGCGACCTCCGACAACAAGTTGGCCGATACGGACGAGAGGATTTTTATCGGCAAGGGTGAGGAGACAGCCTGGCTGACGCTGGCGCTGGCCAACCGGCATGGCCTCGTCACCGGTGCAACCGGAACCGGCAAGACCGTCTCGCTTCAAGTCATGGCAGAAGGCTTTGCGCGCGCCGGCGTTCCGGTATTCGCAGCCGACATCAAGGGCGACCTCTCCGGTATCTCCGAGGTCGGCGAGGCCAAGGATTTTATTGTGAAGCGCGCCCAGGAAATGGGCTTGACCTTCCAGCCCGATCAATTCTCGACCGTGTTCTGGGACGTGTTCGGCGAGCAGGGCCATCCGGTGCGCGCCACCGTCACCGAGATGGGACCGCTGTTGCTGTCGCGCATGCTCGATCTGAACGACGTGCAGGAGGGCGTGCTCAACGTTGCCTTCCGCGTCGCCGACGAGAATGGCTTGACGCTGATCGACATGAAGGATCTGCGCGCTTTGCTGGATGCGATCGCGCCCGACGGCAGCAAGAAGGGGGCCGACGACGGCGAAGATCCGCTGGCTCCGATCCGCAAGGCCGCGCAGAGCTACGGCAACGTCTCCAAGGCGACGGTCGGAACGATCCAGCGCCAGCTCCTGGTGCTCGAGAACCAGGGCGGCGCGAAATTCTTCGGCGAGCCGGCGCTGACGCTGAAGGATTTCATGCGGACCGACCGCGACGGCCGCGGCATGGTTAATATTCTCGTCGCCGACAAGCTGATGCAGAGCCCGCGGCTTTACGCCACGTTCCTGCTCTGGATGCTTTCGGAACTGTTCGAGGAGTTACCGGAGGCCGGCGACCTGCCGAAGCCGAAGCTGGTGTTCTTCTTCGACGAGGCGCATCTGTTGTTCAACGATGCGCCGAAGGCGCTGATGGACAAGATCGAGCAGGTGGTGCGGTTGATCCGCTCCAAGGGCGTCGGCGTCTATTTCGTCACCCAGAATCCGATCGACGTGCCGGACAAGGTGCTGGCGCAGCTCGGCAACCGCGTGCAGCACGCGCTGCGCGCCTTCACGCCCCGCGACCAGAAGGCGGTGGCCGCGGCCGCGCAGACCTTCCGGCCCAATCCCAAACTCGATACCGCGCGGGTGATCATGGAGCTCGGCAAGGGCGAGGCGCTGGTCTCGTTTCTCGAGGGCGGCGGCACGCCGTCGATGGTCGAGCGCATCTTGGTGCGGCCGCCGTCGGCGCGGATCGGGCCGATCACACCGGAGGAGCGCAAGGCGATCATGGATGCGAGCCCGGTAAAGGGCAAATACGACATCGCGATCGACGCCGAATCCGCCTACGAGATCATCCAGAAGCGTCTCGCCGGCACGGCGACGCCGGCGGATGGTTCGTCTGGCGATGGCGGCGGGATCCTCGGCCACATCGGCGCCATTGCCGCCACGATCTTCGGCACCAATGTCAAGCGCGGCCGGCTCTCGACCGGACAGGTGATCGCGCGCAACGTCACGCGCTCGGTGACCGACAAGGTGGTCGGCGGCGTGGTCGCAGATCTCGGCAAGTCGGTCGGCGGTTCGGTCGGCGGCTCGATCGGTCGCGCATTGGTGCGCGGTGCGCTCGGCGGACTCCTGCGCAGGTAGCATCGGAGCCCCTGGCTGGGACGGGCAGCTCCGGCTTTGCCTGCGGCGGCCGGCGCGCTACAACTCGGCGCAATGTCCAAACAAAAAGGATATCCGTGATGTCCAACGCCAAGCTGCAGACCGTCCTTGACCGTATCGACGCCGATTTCGACAACAGTCTTGAGCGGCTGTTCACGCTGCTGCGGATCAAATCGATCTCGGCCGATCCGGCCTTTGCCAACGACTGCAAGGCGGCTGCCGACCACCTCGCCAAGGATATCGCAACCCTGGGCTTCAAGACCGAGGTGCGTCCGACCGCCGGCCATCCGGCCGTGCTCGGCAAGCTGAACGGCGCGACCGACGGGCGCCCGCATGTGCTGTTCTACGGCCACTATGACGTGCAGCCGGTCGATCCGCTGAATCTCTGGCATCGTCCGCCGTTCGAGCCCGCCGTGACCGACCATGCCGACGGGCGCAAGATCATCGTTGCGCGCGGGGCCGAGGACGACAAGGGACAGTTGATGACCTTCGTCGAGGCATGCCGGGCCTGGAAGGCGGTGACGGGATCGCTGCCGATCGACATCACCATCATCATCGAGGGTGAGGAGGAGATCGGCTCGAAGAATTTCGTGCCGTTCCTCGAAGCCAACAAGGCCGAGCTCAAGGCGGACTTCGCACTGGTCTGCGATACCGGCATGTGGGATCCGAACACGCCGGCGATCACCACCTCGCTGCGCGGCCTCGTCTATGACGAGGTCAAGATCAAGGCCGCCAGCCGCGACTTGCATTCCGGCGTGTTCGGCGGCGGCGCGCAGAATCCGATCCGCGTACTGACACGGATCCTCGGCGGCCTGCACGACGAGAACGGCCACATCACCATTCCCGGCTTCTATGACGGCGTGAAGGATCTGCCGCCGGACATCCTGGCGCAGTGGAAGCAGCTCAATCTGACGGCGGACAGCTTCCTCAAGCCGATCGGTCTGTCGGTGCCGGCCGGCGAGAAGGATCGTCTCCTGATCGAGCAGGTGTCCTCGCGGCCGACCTGCGACATCAACGGTATCGTCGGCGGCTATACCGGCGAGGGCTCCAAGACCGTGATCCCGGCGGAGGCGTCGGCGAAGGTCTCGTTCCGCCTGGTCGAGGGGCAGGATCCCGAGACGATCCGCCAGGCGTTCCGCGATTATGTGAAGTCGCGCGTGCCGGCGGATTGCAAGGCCGAGTTCATCGATCATTCCTCGGCGCCGGCGATCGCGCTCGACTGGAACATGAAGCCGCTCGCGGCCGCGCGCCGCGCGCTGACCGACGAATGGGGCAAGGAGGCGCTGCTGATTGGCTCCGGCGCCTCGATCCCGATCGTCGCCGATTTCAAGCGCACGCTCGGCCTCGACAGCGTGCTGGTCGGCTTCGGACTCGACGACGACAACATCCATTCGCCGAACGAGAAGTACGACCTCAAGAGCTACCACAAGGGCATCCGCTCCTGGGCGCGGATTCTGGCGGCGTTCGCCGACGCCAAATAGCGCGAGGCACCCCGCACGTAAGAACGCCGCCCGGAATTGGGCGGCGTTCTGATTCCGATGTACGATGGGGAGAGCGAAGCGAAACCCCATAGCTTCGCTGCCGTTTCGATAGGCATCGGAAAATTTCGACCCGTCATCCTGAGGTGCTCGCGCAGCGAGCCTCGAAGGATGCGCGGCCCGGCCGGTGGCCGTGCATCCTTCGAGGCTCGCAAGAGCTCGCACCTCAGGATGACGGGCATCGCGGTGTTACCTGCGGATGTGTTGTCCCGGATTGCGCGGAGCCTGTCATCGGGCGCGCGTTCGCGCGCCTCGTTGGCTCCATCCGGGCTACGGAAGGGAATGCCGAACGTAAAAACGCCGCCCGGAATTGGGCGGCGTTTTGATTCCGATAGTGCAGAGGGTGTTGGCGCCTAGCTTACCCGAACATTGTGAAACTTCAATCACGGTAGCCGGGATTGACGCGGTCGAGCTTGCGCAGCAGCGGCGGCCAGACCAGCTGGGTCGAGCGCAGCTCGGCGCGGTCGGGATTCGACAGCAGCTCGGTGTTCTTGTCGATCGCGTGCTGGTCGACCGGATAGGTGCTGCCGCCGAGCGCGCGGGTCGCCACCTGCATCGAGCAGGCGCGCTCCAGATGGTACATCCGCTCGAAGGCGGACGCGACCGAGCGGCCGACCGTCAGCGTGCCGTGATTGCGCAGCAGCATGTGGTTCTTGGTGCCGAGATCGCGCTGCAGGCGCGGGCGCTCGTCATGATCGAGCGCGATGCCTTCATAGTCGTGATAGGCGAGGTCGTGAGTGACGAGTTGCGCGGTCTGGTTCAGCGGCAGCAGCCCATCGGGGCCGCTCGACACTGCGGTGCCGTCGACCGTGTGCAGATGAAGCACGCAGCCGGCGTCCTCGCGCACCTCATGGATCGCCGAATGGATGGTGAAGCCGGCCGGGTTGATGCTGTAGACGCTCTCCGAAAGCTGGTTGCCGTCGAGATCGACCTTGACCAGGCTCGACGCGGTGATCTCGTCGAACATCAGCCCGTAGGGGTTGATCAGGAAGTGATGCTCGGGGCCGGGCACCCTGGCGGAAATGTGGGTATCGACCAGATCGTCCCAGCCATAGAGCGCGACCAGGCGGTAGCAGGCGGCGAGATTGATCCGCTGTTGCCATTCCGCGTCCGTCATGCCGGACGGAATTTCCTTCAAGCGTGCTTCGGCTGGCGACATGGCCAATTGCTCCAATGATCGTTGTCGATTGAGGCAAGCCTAGCGCTGCCGCCGGGACGCAGCAAGGCGGCGTAACGGCGTGACAGTCATGTCGGCATGCGGCCCACGATCCGAACGGCGATCGTCGGTGGGCAGTCGCGCAATCGACTTTCCGAAGCCTATGGCGCCGGGATCGCCAGCAGGCTCGAGATGCTGCGGCCGCGGATGTCGTAGACGCGGGCGAACACGACGTCGTCGCGCTTGATCTCGACCATCACGGGGGCGGCCAGGCCTTTGCAGTAGAACTCGCCGAGCGTCATCGCGAAGTCGGCGGCATGGCTGTCCCAGCCGATCGTGAAGTCGGGCCCGAGCGCCACCTGCGCGGGGCGCTGCGGTCCGCAGACTGCGACCTTCCACTTGCGGTGCTGCGGCGGCACTTCCTGCCGCTCCGCCAACTGCTCGCGCAGCCCGTCGGATGCCTGCTTCAGCGCCAAGCCCCAATAGTCCAGCATGAAGAAATTGTCGGCGGTCCGCACCGTGCCGGCGATGTGGTTGAAGTGGGTGTACTGATACGGATGCAGGCGGATCATTTCGCTGAGCGGCAGCAGCAGGCCGAACGCGAACACGGCGAGCGCCGCGGGCTGCCAGGCGCGGCGGTTCTCACCAAGCCAGTCCATGCCGCGGGCGAAGGCGACGCCGGCGAGCGCCGCCATCGGTGGGATCACGAAGATGAAGTGGCGGATGCCGTTATAGAGCGCCGGCCGCTTCACCATGGCGATCACCAGCGGCAGCGTCGCCGCCAGCGTCAGCATCAGCATGATCGACTTGCGCTTCGCCGGCACATCGATGCGCGACAGCGACATCAAGGTGGCGATGACGGCCGCGGTCAGCAGCACCAGCATCACCTCGGGAAGCTGCAGCGCGAACAGCGTCGGCAAATAGGACCACGGCATGTCCGGCACGGACACCAGCGCGCCGTCGAACATCTCCTTCCACGGCTTCTCGAAGAAGTGCGAGAAATAGGTCACCGCTTCCAGCGGATGCCCGGGCTCCATGATCGACCACGGCCAGATCAGGCCCATCACGAGATAGCCCAGCACGAGCCCCGGCAGCAGCACATAGACGACATGGGCAAAGCGATGGGTCGCCTCGCGCGCGCCCTGCTTGCGGAACTCCTCGATGAAGAGCGGGACGAAGCCGACCACGGCATAGATCAGGGCGAGGCCGCCAAGGACGCGGCAGCCGATCGACAGGCCGGCCCCGAGGCCGACGATCAGGATCGTGCGTGGCGAGGGCGCCGGATATTCCTCGATCAGCCGGACGAGGCCCATGATCAGGACCACCATCGCGACGGCGAAAGGCGCATCCTTCGGATTCATGAACATGTGACCGTAGAAAGTCGGGCACAGCGCGAGCAGCAGCAGCGCCGCCAGTCCCGCCAGCGGGCCACCGACGCGGCGCGCCAGGCGCCAGGTCACGGCAAGGCCGATAACGCCGACGATCGCGCCCAGCAGGCGGCGCGTCTCGAACAATTCGAGCGGGATGACCTTGTGCAGCAGGGCCGCGGCCATATCGAAGCCGCCGCCGTACATATAGAGATTGGCGAACGAGAGCGCGCTGGTGTCCTTGAACCCGGACCCGAACATGCGCAGCAGGAGGTCGGCGTATTCAGCGTGGGTGTAGTCGTCCCAGCCGAGACCGTAATCGCGGAATGTCAGACCGGCGACCACGGCGACCACGCCGAGGACGAGGAATGCGAGATCGTCGCAGGTCTTCTCCACCGAGCGCCGGGCAGGCGCCTCGAGGGCAGACGTCGTAATCGATGACATAGCTAGTGATACCGGCGTGCCTGTGGCCCAGATTGGCGCTTTAGGGCCTCATTCCCCGGCATCCATAGCGCAGTTCCGTTTCTGAGTAATTGGTAATTGTGGCGTAATTTCCCAGATGCGTTGCAATAAATTGGCAGCAATTCGTAGCCAGTAAATCTACGGGAGCAGTGCTGCGGCGCAGTCGGAGATCGGCGCGAGGACGGCGTACGCTTCTCCGGTTAAGCGGGATTTTAGGGAACTCTACCTACAATTGGCGGTTGGCGGTGTGGGCAATATGACGGTATCGTGGCGTAGGTGGTCCGCGCCGATTTTCGGTTGGGTCTCCCGGGGGTTAGTTCGATGAAGGTTGGTCTGTTGGTCGTCGGCGCGGGCCTGGTCGTGGCGGGCTTGGCGGCGGTTGGCCTCGGAATTCCGAACAAGGAATTCAGCGTCGGCGGCACGTTGATCATGACGGGCGTGACCGGCGTATGTACCGGCGCGATTGTTCTGGCCCTTGCCGCCATCCTTCGCGAACTCCAGGCCGTGGGCGGGCGGCTCGACGCAGTCGTTGCCGCAGGTCTCCGTTCGGGGGGCCCGTCGCCGTTTGCAACTTCCCCGCGCAGTGCTCCCGACGATCCGGTGTTCCCGCCGCCCGAGCCGAAGGTTTCGGCGCCGCCGCCGCTGGCTCCCGCGGCCTCGCCGTCCGCCCCTGCGGGGGCGCCGCCCTGGCATGACGAAATCCCCCCGCGTGGCGCGCCGGGCGAGGGACCGCCGCCCGTGCCGGGCGTAGCGGCCCCGGACGCCGAAGCCGCGCCGCCCAAGCGGCGCAACCTGCTGTTCTCCTCGTCGCGCAAGGAGCGTGAGCGGAGCCAGGGGCGTGCTGCCGAGCCGCTCACGCCGGATCTGTTGTCGCCGGAACTGCGCCCGAACCCGGGCGCTTCGGCCGAGCCTGCGCCGGCGACGTTCGACGATGCCTGGCCGAAGGCCGACCGGCCGCGATCGGTCGATGTCGCCCCGCGGCGCACGCCACGGCCGTCGACCTTCGGCGAGACCCAGTCAGCCGGCGCAGCGCCATCGTCAGGACATCCCCCGCCGCCCCAGGAACAGCCGCCGGTGACCGTGCTCAAATCGGGCGTCGTGGACGGCATGGCCTATTCGCTCTATTCGGACGGATCGATCGAGGCGCAGATGCCCGAGGGCATGATGCGGTTTGCCTCGATCGACGAGCTCAGATCGCATCTGGAGCAGAGGCCTTAAGGCCTGCACCAATACTTGCGCACGGCCGGTTCGATGCCGGAAAAATACGGCCGTTCTTGTCAGGTTTGCTGTAATCCGCTCATAGTCGCGAAGTAGTACGCGATTCCGTTGATGTATTGCTGCACGTGGATACTGTCCGGTGGGCGCCGGGCGGTTGATAGCACGGGGAAGATCGAGCCATGTCCGATACGTCAGGCAAAACGCCGGTCGAGCTGACCGCAAACATCGTTTCGGCCTATCTCAGTAACAATCCGACGCCGGCCTCGGATATTCCGGGCCTGATCAGCCAGGTCCATGCGGCGCTGCTGCGGGTGTCGAGCGGGCGCACTGATACGCCGAGCGAGCCGGCCAAGCCGGCGGTGTCGATGAAGAAGTCGATCACGCCGGAATATCTGGTGTGTCTCGAGGACGGCAAGCGCTTCAAGTCGCTCAAGCGCCACCTGCGCACGCAGTACAACATGACGCCGGAGCAATATCGCGACAAATGGGGCTTGCCGGCCGACTATCCGATGGTGGCGCCGAACTATGCGGTGGCGCGATCGCAACTCGCCAAGAAAATGGGACTTGGCCAGCAGGCGCGGAAGCGGAAGTAGGGGCTCAGAGCATTTTCGAGCGAAGTGGATACCGGTTCGCGTGAAGAAAATGCGTCAAACAAGAACTTAGAGCCCGTTCCGAGGGCTCTAGGCGGCGGACGCCAGCGCCTCGCGCGCATCGTTGCGGATGCGATCGACCATCGAGCGGAGGCCGTTGGAGCGCTGCGGCGTCAGATGGTCGCGGAAGCCGAACTCCTCGAACAGCGCGAGCGCGTCGGTGGCGAGGATTTGCTTCGGCGTGTGCCCGGAAAACAGCGTCAGCACGATCGCGACCAGGCCGCGCACGATGTGGGCGTCGCTGTCGCCGATATAGTTCAGGCGCGGTTCGCCATTGGCATCGCGATCGATCCGCTTCGACAGCCAGACCTGGCTGACGCAACCCTGCACCTTGTTCTCGGCCGAGTGCTCCGCCTCCGGCAACGGCTCCAGCGTGCGGCCGAGCTCGATGACATAGCGGTACCGGTCGTCCCACTCGTCCAGCAGTGCAAAATTGTCCCTGATTTCGTCGATCGTCGTCATCGCGGCCCGCGTCCTGTCCTTACCGGCTTATATAGGAAGGCCGGCCGCGAAAGCGACGAAAATGGAACCGGTTCCCGGCTGTTTCGACGGGTTTTCGCGCGAACCGGTACTTGCTTGACACGAAGCCGCGCTAATTTGCGCTCACGGCGTCGGCGGCAGGCGGAATTCGATCGCCTGATCGTCCGCGGTCAGCGTGTCGCGGGATGCGCCAATCGCAGGATCGGTGTCGTCCTTGCCGATCGAGCCGGTGTGGTCGGGCGGCTTCTTGTCGGTGATGATCTGGTAGAGCTTGCGCGCGCCATCGGTCGCGCGCTGGCCGATCGCGGTCGCGGCCTGGCCGCCGACTTCGCAGGCGGAAGGCTGACGCTTGCAGAACTGACCCATGTCGTTGATCGTCGCGGTCGCGGCCGACACCGCGTCCGACGCGCTGATCTGCGGCGTCTTGTCCGCTTCAGGGGTTTTGTCTCTCGGCAGCAGCACGAGCACAAGCCCAAGCCAGAATGCCAAACGCAGCAGGAAGAACATGGCGCGATCCCGGTCGTCTATCTTGTCTTGTTTCTTGCGCGGTCGATGCCGCTCTTGCCCTCACGGTTAGCATCGGTCGATAAATCGGAAGTATCTGCATTGAAGTAAATCCGCCGAAATATCGCGGAAAATTCGCCTGAATTGATTCGCCGTAAATTTTCGATTGATGGCGGCTGAGGGGGGCCAAATCCGCAAGATGTGCCGCGTCCACCATTTCGAAACCATAGATCGTCGCACCCGGAAACCAGCCGTTCACCATCCCCGACAAATGACCGGTGAATGACAGCGCCGAAGCCTCACCAATGCACGGTGATTGGCGGCAGGCCGTCCCGCCTTAGCGTTCGCTTAAGTTCGCTCTGACACGTTGACCTGCAATCACCAAGGAGGCGTTCCGGCGCGTCTGTCTGACGACTGAGCCGAAGCGCGAGTGCTGTGAGTAGTTTGAGTCTGATCCGCGATTGCCTGGATGCGCTGCTGCATCCGTCGGCGCAATATGATGCGCTGACGCGTGCGCGCCATCGTGCCTTCATGGCGCCGCGGCTGCTCGGCAGCCTGACGGCGCTGGCCTCGTTCCCCGCCTTTCTGGCGATGCGCGGCGCGCCGACGGCGATCGAGGTCGCGGCATTCGCCTGGCTGATCGCGCCGATCCTGCTGTCCTGGTTCCTGTCGCGCACCGGCCGCTATGAAGGCGCGCATGTGCTGTCGTCGCTGGCGCTCGCCGGTCTCGTGATGATGATCGCTGCGTCGACCGGCGGCATCGCCTCGTTCGCTGCGGTGTGGCTCGTCGTGATTCCGATCGAGGCGGCGCTGTCGACCTCGCGGCGCGTGGTGGCGTTCGCGTTCGCGCTGGCGATGATCTGCGCTGCGCTGCTGAGCGTGCTTGGCCATTACCACGTGCTGCCGGTGGTCGATCCCGCGGTCGCATCGAACAGCACGCTGGTCGGATTCGGCGTCGTGTCGGCGATCTTCTATGCGGCCGGACTTGCCTTCGGTGCGGAGTCGCTGGCGCGCACCAGCGTGGCGCTGCTCTATGTCGAGGAAGAGCGCTACCGCCTGCTCGCCCATAACATGAGCGACGTGCTGTCGCGGCACAGCCGCAACGGCGCGGTGCGCTTCATTTCGCCCGCGGCCGAGATCATGCTCGGCGTGCCGGCATCGCGGCTGTCGGGCCACGGCCTGTTCGACCGCGTTCATGTCGCCGATCGTCCGGCCTATCTCACCGCGCTGTCGGACGCCGCGCGCGGCGATGAACGCAGCGTCGAGTTCCGCGTGCGCCGCGACGGTGCGCGGGGCGAGGCTGCCGCCGAATTCATCTGGGTCGAGATGCGCTGCCGTGCGCTCGACCAGGCCTCCGCCGATGCCGAGGTGGTCGCCGTGATCCGCGACGTCACCGATCGCAAGGTGCAGCAGCAGGCGCTCGAGCAGGCGCGCAATGCGGCCGAGCAGGCCGATGCGTCGAAGACGCGCTTCCTGGCCACCATGAGCCACGAGCTGCGCACCCCGCTCAACGCCATCATCGGCTTCTCCGAGATGATCGCGCAGGAAGACGTGCTCGGCCTCGACGCCGCTCGCCGCAAGGAATACGCGCAGCTCATCAACGACTCCGGCCAGCATTTGCTGTCCGTCGTCAACGGCATCCTCGACATGTCGAAGATGGAGTCCGGCAATTTCGAGATTTCGCCGGAGCCGTTTGCGCCGCGGCCGGCGCTGCTCAATTGCTGCAACCTGGTGGCGTTGAAGGCGCGCGAGAGCGGCGTCGACCTCGTCACCCGCGTGCCCGACGATTTGCCGATCGTCAACGGCGACCCGCGTGCGTTCAAGCAGATCGTTCTCAATCTCGTCTCCAACGCCATCAAGTTCACCGAGCGCGGCGGCAAGGTCACCGTGTCGGCCGGGGTCGAGGGATCGCGGCTGTTGCTGCGGGTCTCGGACACCGGTGTCGGCATCGCCGCTGACGACCTGAAGCGGATCGGCGATCCGTTCTTCCAGGCCGGCAAGACGTATCAGCGCCGCCATGAAGGCACCGGCCTTGGCCTCTCCATCGTCAAGGGACTGGTCGGCCTGCACAACGGCGAAATGAACGTCGAGAGCAAGGTGGGCGAGGGCACCATCGTGTCGGTCGCGCTGCCGCTGGCGTTCACCCCGCCGGCCGCCGTCGAGCCGTCGAGCAATGTCTCGACCCTGAAGCCCGCGCTGCGATCCGGACTACAAGAGCAAACCCATCAGGTGAAGAAGAGTGCCTAGACAGACTTTGGATGATGACGAAACGCCGCGCCGTCGTCGCGGTGCCAAGGCGGTGGCCATCGCGGCCGAGGAGGAGCGTGGCCTCGTCATGCGCCTGCTGCTGCACAGTCCGAAGGATCTGGTTGCGGGCCTGCTGGCGACGTCTGCCATTGTCGCGATCCTGATCAACGCACTGTTCCTGCAGGCCGGCCGTCATCCGTCGCCGATGTTCGGCGGTTCGGTGGTGACGCTGCCGCCGCCGGCCTCTCTTGCCGCGGCCGCCAGCCCGATGCCGCGGCCGCGCCCGGCCGAGGCCGCCGCCCGATCGGTCGAGCCCGCCGCCATGGAGCCGACCAGGTCGGTCGACGTGAAGCCGGTCGAGACCAAGCCGGCCGAGACCAGGTCCGTTGAAGCCAAGCCGGAGCCGAGGCCGGTCGAGGTCAAGCCGGTCGATCCGATGGCCAATTTGGTGCTGAAGTCGACCGCCGCGCCGCCGGCCGCCGCAGCGTCCCCGGCCGCCGCGCCGTCCAGCGTCATTCGTCCGCCGGCGCCGATCCCGACACAGCATCTGAGCCCAGCCGGCAAGCGCATCGCCGCGGTCCAGCGGACGCTGACCGAGTATGGCTACGGCCAGCTCAAGCCGACCGGCACGATCGGCGCCGATACCCAGCACGCGATCGCGAAGTTCGAGCGCGCGCGCAAGCTGCCGGTGACCGGGCAGATGTCCGATCGCCTGGTGCGCGAGCTCGGCACGATGATCGGGCATTCGATCGAGTAGCTCGTCGCGGTGAATCGATCTCCGCCATGGCCGGGCATGTCCCGGCCATTTGCGTTTTCGCTACGGCTGGCTCAGATCGTCTCGCCCAGCAGAACGTGCCTGACCTCGTCGGAGAACAGCTTCCTGCGGCCGGCCAGCAGCACCCATTCCGGATCGTCGCGATCCGGAATGGCGCGCGGCATGCCGTGATCGAGCAGGGCCTGCGCGCAAGCGGCCCAATCGCCGCCACTGACCGGTTCATTGCAGGATGCCCACGACAGGCTGCCGGACGCGTCGTCGCCGAAGCCGTGGTGCTCGGTCCACTCGGCGCCGTGCTCGAGCAGGAAGCGTGTCAGCGCGGCATTGCCGCGGAACACCGCGTGATTGAGCGCCGATGCATCCCAATCGCCGCCGCGTGCCGCGATCGGCCAGCCCAGCCTGACCATCAGCCGCACCGCATCGTCGCCGCCGGCCGCGGCGAGCTCTGGAAGCAGTCGCAACTGCTCCGCCGAGAGCGCGCCCGGCAGATCCGGCCGGTCGGCCTGGATCCGCCGCGCCTCGCGCTCGTCGCCGCTGCTGCACGCCGCGACGAACCGCTCGTCATCGGCAAGCGTTTCGTCGCCGGTCCGCTCGCACAGCAGCTCGGCGACGTCGGTCAGTCCGAACTGCAAGGCGTAGCGGTAGGCGGAAAGACCGCCCGGTGTCGTGATGCGCGGATCGGCGCCAGCGTCGAGCAAGGTCTCGATGCATGCCCGCGATCGGCGCCGCCGGATCGCCCACATCAGCGGCGATCCGCAATCCGTCAACGGCGCGTTGCGGGCGGGCTCGTTCGGGTCGCCGCCGTGCCGCAGCAGCAATTCGAGCGCCGCCACATTCTCGTCGTCGAGCACCTTGTACATCGCGTTGGTGCCGGCGATCCGCGCACCGTGCTCGAGCAGCAGGCCCGTGGTCACGGAGCCTTCGAGCGAGTGGTATAGCGATTCATTGTCGTTCGGATTGGCGCCCGCCTCCAGCAACAGTTTCGTCAGCGCGAGATCGTGATTGCGTCCGGCGGCGCCATACAGTGCCGACAGCGGATTGCTGTCATCGGGCGCGTCGAGCGATCCGGGCGGCCAGCGGCTGCTGATGTGCTGGTCGGGATCGGCGCCGGCCTCGAGCAGTAGCCGCGCGCAGCGATGCAGCCGTGTTTGAAACTCCGGAATCTGCAGCATGCTGGAATGCGTGACCGCGACCAGCGGCGGCAGTTTCAGCGGACCGCCGGGACGGTTGACCCATGCGGGATCACCGGCTGCGGTGCGCCGTATCGTCGCTTCGTCGCCGATGGCGCAGGCGAGATAGGGATCATCGGCCACAAGATCGGGATCCTCGGCGAGCATCCGCACCGCGACGCGCGGATGGGCGCGATCGGTGGTGCCATCGACATCAGCGGCATAGACCAGCTGCAGCCAGCGCCGCACGCGATCGGCCTTGCTTTTGCCCGGCGGCAATTGTGCCTCGACATAGCGCCGCAGGTCCGGCCACGAGGCGAAGCCGAGATCGCGCGCGATGCAGGACTGCGCGTCGTGGAGCCGCAGATCAAGTGCTGCGATTTGCGCGTCGTTGCGTCCGGCCGCGGCCGGCAGTGCTTGCCGGAAACGCGCGTAAGCCTCCGGCGCCTGCCGCCGGTAAAGGCGAATGAGCTCCTTGGCTTGTTTCTTCAGATGTTCGAGATTCAGTCGCGCGGGCGATCGGTTCATGGAAACCTCCGTGCATCAATCGCCGATGGTCCACAAAACCGGCTGCACAAAGGCTTGGTTGGCCGCATATGAGGTGCAAGTGGGTTCAATCCCTCCCGTGGACCCGGGCGCGGCTTGCACCGCAGATGCAAGGATATGAGCGACGTCTGGTTCGGTCAACCCGCCGCTGCGTGATGTCATCTGTGACAATTGGACGTGGCCGCGTCGCTGGCCTATAGGTCGGCGCATGCGATTGAAAACCAGCATATGGGTCGCGGCGTATTTGCGCCGCTGCCAGACCGAAGGCGTGTTCGGCGCAGTCCGCAAGAAGGGCGCCGAGGAAGCCGGTGCCGTGTTCGTCAAGGTGGCGCTGATGGACGGCAACGCGATGCTGTATGCGCCCGCGCCGCAGACCGTCTATGACGACAGCCGTCCGGTCGAGCGGCTCTTCGTGCCGACGGCACCGCAGCCTGTGTCCGAACCCTCGGTCGAGGAGCGATTGACCAAGGAGCTGCGCTTCGATCCCGATGCGTGGATCGTCGAGACCGAAGATCGCGCCGGACGGCACTTTCTCGATCTCGCTAAAAGCTAGTTTCCGGATTTCTGATTGCGAATGGCAGGCGCGCTGCCGGGCTGCACGACGGGGCGTATCTGCGACGGTGTCGCGCGGACGCGATGGCGCTCGTCGTCATAGAGCGACGAGCGATATTTCGCGCGCGCCACCGCCATGGTCGAGCCGCGCCACGCCGCCAACATCACGAGCGCCGAGCGCTCGCTGAGGCGATCGTAGAGCCGCGACAGTCGATAGACATAGTTGACCGACGAGCCGGCTTCCGGATTGAGGAACATCAGGATGCGCTGGAATGCGGCGCTCGAGACGTCAAGCGCCCGCATCGCACAGGCGAGCGGCTCGCCGCCGGGATCATTGACGACCTCCGCCGCGATCCGCGACGGCAGGATCAGCGCCTCGCCGAGTTCGCGGGTGAAGTTGTCGATGTCCTCGGCAAAGGCCGCCATCTCCAGGATATGGATCGCGCGCGCGGCGCGCGCGGCCGGAATCCGCGCCGCCGCCTTCAGCGGCGTCTCCTGCAGATTGTGCAGGATCTGCGCGCGTTCCTTCGCGCTGGCGGCAAAGAACATATCGGAGATCTCGGCGGCATCGTTCGGCCGCATCGCCAGGCTCGCAGCCATCCGCAGCTCGGCTTCGGTCGGGATCCTTGCTTGGGACGCTGACGGTGCCGGCACGGAAGCCGGAGCGTCCGCCGGCAACGGCTGGTCGGGACCGACCCGGCGCAGCCCGAGCTTGTCCATGATCCTGGCGGGCGTTGCCGGATAGATCGCAAGCCGCGCTCGGACCGCGGCGCGGGTCGCGTCGTCGACTTCGTCGATCAGGCGCGACGTCAGCTCGACGAACTGGCGCTCTTCGTCGGCGGAATGCGCGCTCGCCTGCACATAAAGGTCGGTCAGGACGCGCAGCAGCGTCGGGCGGATGTCGACGCCCTCGCGGCGGGAGAGCGTCATCAGCCCATCGAAACCAGGAAATAGCGGAGCTGCGCTCATCTCGGGCGTACGCGACTTGCCAATAAGACTCGGTTTGAAAACCCTGTGGCAGCGAGCCTACGCAGGCTGTTTTAAGAGGCAGTTAAGGAAAACAAGCCGTGAAGCCGAACGCTCGAATTTGCGCGTGTCCATTAAGGCACAGCGCCACATCCGTAACCGCCCGTACCGGCGGCTTAAGATGTCGTTAACCATGCCCGTTCTTAACTCGGCATGCGCGGGGCAAATCACGTCCGTGCGGGGCCAGAGAGAACGGAACATGGGCACCATCGTTGAGTTTCCGGCGGATGCGGCCGCACGGCGGCCGAGCGTTGTCGGTACTGCCGGTGAAGGCATGGGGACCGTACTGATCCTTCCCGTCGTCCGGATCGAACGAACGACGGAGGAGACCGGCGGTGGGCGCGGACCGGAGCAGGGCACTGCCCAGGGCCGCCGTCGCCGACGCCGTTCCTGATAGCGGACATCGTGCAATGCCGCAGCCTGTGCAGCGGACCGCCGCGCGGCGGTCACTCCCGGCGCTGATCCTGCTGGTTGCGGGCGCGGTGCTCGCGGGCTGCAGCGGTGGCGATTTCGGCCGCACCCGCGCGGATTTCCGCAACGACGACATGCATCGCTGGATGGGCGCCGAGGCGACCGGCAGCATCGGCAAGAACGCCTCGCAATTCCAGCTCACCGAACACGAACGCCAGCTGCGCGATCTCGCCTATCAATACGTCGAGCCGCCGCTGTCGCGTCCGGCGTGGAAGAGCGTGTTCGGCGATTACCAGCCGCTGCCGTCACCGTGGCGGCAGAAGGCCGTGTTCGACCGCACCGCTTATGGCCGCAATCTGATCGACGAGCCGCACCGCTCGTTCGCCTCGCGCTATTCGCTGCTGATCGATCAGGTGCGCGACGACATCACCCGCTTCGAGCCGTTCTTCGCCACTGCGGCCCAGGTCATCGAGCTCGACCACAAGCGCAATGCCAGCCTCCACATGATTGCCGACGTGTCGCCGCGCGAGCGGGCCGATGCCGTCGCGCGGATGGAGGAGAACACGCTGATCGTGCAGTGGGTCCAGCAGGCCCTGGAGCGGCGGATTGCGTCCTATCGTTGGGCGCTGGAGCGGCTGGTGATCCAGGCGCCCGACGGCATGGCGGCCGACGCCGAACGCCAGATCAACGAACTCGCGCGGCTCACCGCCAACGCGCCGTTGATTTCTGCGCCGGTCACCGGCCAGGCCGTGGTGACGAAGGGCTAGGCGGGCTTCATTCTCCGCGTTGTCGATTTGCCCCGGCGACTGCTCGGTTGCCGCGGCAGGTTGGCAATGAACCCCTTCAGCGCATCGGATGGCGGATGAGCGGAGGGGTAGGCGAGGCCGACCTGGCGCGTCACGTCGATCTCGATCGCACGCACCGCCACATCCGGATTGCCGCGCGCCACGCCTTCAGGAACGATCGCAACGCCAACCCCGGCCGCCACCAGCGCCATCGCCCATTCCTCCGATTCCGCGATCGCCACCGGCTTGCGCGGCGGCGCGGTGCGCTTGAAAAACTCCTGCTGCTCGCAATGGCAGCGGTCGATCATCGGAACGCCGGCGAAGTCGGTGGTCCGCAACGTCTCCTTCAGGGTGAGAGGATGCGACGGCGGCAGCGCCGCGACGTAGCGCTCGCTCCAGAGCGGGATGAAGTGCTCGCCGGCGCCGATCATGCTCTTGGCGACGATCCGCGCGTCGGCCTTCTCATTGGCGCCGACCAGACGAAGCGCGAGATCGGCATTGCCGGTCAGCGGCTTCAGCAGCGCGATCGTCCGCGCCTGATCGAGCGTGCGCAACAGGCCGAGCGTCAGCGCCTGTCGTGTCGCGGGTTTGCGAAACAGGTTTCGCGCCGCATCCGCCTCGTCGATGATCCGGCGGGCGATGCCGTGAAACTGCGCGGCGGATTCCGTCGGCGCCATGCCTTTCTTGTGCCGGATGAACAGCGTGGTGCCGAGCTCGGCCTCGAGATTGGTGATCGCCGCCGAGATCGACGGCTGCGAGATGAAGCAGCGCTTCGCCGCGGCGGTCAAATTGCGCTCCCGGTAGACCGCGGCGAAGTAGCGGAGTTCGCGGATATCCATAGGTCTATCCTATCGTATCGATAGCGAGACAATATTTTACCTATGAATTGACGAGTGGCAAGTCTGCGCCTGTTACAGCGGAGGATTGGTCATGCGCATCCATCATCTCAACACCGGCACCATGTGCCCGATCGGCAAGCGCCTCGTGAACGGCAGCGGCAGCCTGTTCCAGCGGGCGCGGATGGTCTGTCATTGCCTGCTGATCGAGAGCAATGACGGCCTGGTGCTCGTCGACACCGGCATCGGGCTCGACGACATCGGCGACCCGCCGCGGCTCGGGCGCAAATGGGTGCGGCAGACGACGCCGCGGCTCGACCCGGCCGAGACCGCCGTCCGTCAGGTGAAGGCTCTCGGCTTCTCGCCCGACGATGTGCGGCATCTGCTGTTGACGCATCTCGACCGCGATCATGCCGGCGGCGTGCCGGACTTTCCGAAGGCCAAGGTGCACGTCCATCGCAAGGAGTACGACATGGCGGTGACGCATCAGGTTGCGCCGCCGGTGGGGCGCTACATCACGGCGCAATGGAAGCATGGGCCGGACTGGGCGCTCTACGGCGCAGATGGCGAGGATTGGTTCGGCTTCAAGGGCGTGCGCGCGCTCGGCGATCGCGAGCCGGATATCCTGATGATTCCGCTGCCGGGCCACACGCTCGGCCATTGCGGGATCGCGGTGCGCGACAAGGACGGATGGCTGCTGCACGCCGGCGATGCCTATTTCCACCACGCGCAGCTCGCTGCCCGGCCGCGGATCCCGCTGGTGCTCGGCATGTTCCAGCGCCGCGCGGATATGGATCGCGCGATGCGGATCCAGAACCAGGAGCGGCTGCGGCAGTTGAAGGCGGCGCATGGCGCCAGCGTCATGATCGTCAACAGCCACGATCCCGTCGATTACGAGACCTGCCGTTGCGGTCGTCACGCGCGCTAACGCTACATTTGAGCATGATCTCCGCGCAAGCGCTCCGCGCTCGTCGCGAGGGAAAACCGCTTCGCACTTTTCCGGATCATGCTTGCGAGCTAGCGCTTGTTGCGCGCCGCAGGCGGCGGGGCCGGGGTCGGCACGGGCGGCGGCGCCTCCTGCTTGGCCGCGACCGGCTCGGCCTGCACCTTGCAGGACGAGGCCGCAAGCGAAGCCTGCGCCTGCGGCATCAGGCCGGGCTCCGGCGCCAACGCCTTCAGCAGGATCAGGCCGGTCTCGGTCGGCGAGTCGATGATCAGCCGGTCGGCGGCGGTGACTTCCTCGTCCTCCGGCAGCTCGTTGTGCTGGGCTTCCGTCATCAGGTCGAGCTCGATCACCTTCTTGCCGGCGGAGCGGTCGTTGATCGCGTAATAGGCGACCTCGTTGCGGGTGTAGAACGACACCGAGGTATAGGCCTGGCTGACCGGCACCGTGAGCTTGAGCGGCCCGGTGGAGAGATCGTAGCGGCAGATCGCCACGGCGAAGGCCGGATCCATCAGCGGCATCGGCGCGTGGCTCGGGTCGGCCAGCGGCAGCTGCGTCACCTCGTTGAGCTTGGTCATCGGCGTCAGCCGCGAATAGGCGTCCTGCGAGGCGATGCGCGGCAGCGCCAGCACGCTGACGAGATGCACCACGCCGCCGAGCAGCACGCCTGCGAGGATGGTGAACAGCACGCGGATCATGGGCAGCCCGTCGTTGCGATCGCGGGCATCGGAGCGTCGCGCTGGGTGCGGGTCGCGACCCCGACCGGCGTGTCGTAGAGCCGCAGCATCAGCGCGTAGCGCTCGATGCCGCCGGTCGGCAGCCAGTTGCCGGCGCGCGAGCGCGAGGCGATGTGGATCTCGAACGTGCCGTCGGAAGCGCGCATGATCTCCTGGCTGGTGAAGCCGTAGCGCTGCAGCGAATTGGCGACGAGGTGACCCTTGCGATCGAACAGCGTCAACGTCCAGAACCGCGCCGCCGGCGTCACGCCTGAGACCACGATGTCGCAGCGGCCGTCGAGCGGCTTGTTCTTGTCGTCAGTGGTCGCCGAGAACGCGATGCCGTCGCCGGTGCCGATCGGCAGCTCGCCGCTGCGCGCGATGGTGGCGCGCGAATAGGGGTCGACGTCGGACGTGCCGTTCTTCGGCCGTGCGGTCCAGGCGCCGATCTTCAGCGTGCCGAGATCGGTGCCGCGGGTTGCCGTGGCATAAGTCAGGCCGAGGCCAACGGCCGTGGCGATGACGAGTGCCAGCAAGGTGGTGAGGAGGAGCCGCACGTCAGTTCTTGCGTGGCGCAGGTGCTGTCGCGCCGTCCGGCCCGGCCGCGGCAACGTAGTTTTCGGGGAACGCCAGCGCGCTCGAGGACTCCGCCTTGCCGGTCTTCGAGGGTTCGTTCAGCGTGGTCTTGCCGGCCGTCCTGGCGGCGTCGTCGAGTAGCTTCTCGACCCGGACCAGGATATCCGCGCCGCGCTTGGTCAAGACCGGCGGCGGACCCGGCTTGGTCTCCAGCACACGCGGCGCAGCGCTCACCTGGGCATTGGCCTGCGCCGGCTGCGGCGGCAGCTTCTGGCCCATGCCGACGCCGACGAGTTCTTTCACTTCGACGCCCTGATGCGCGGCGACCATGATGTCGTGCCAGGTCTGCGCCGGCAGCGAGCCGCCGGTCATGCGGTTGGTCGGCGAATAATCGTCATTGCCGTACCAGACCGCGCACGTGAAGTTGCCGGTGTAGCCGACGAACCAGGCGTCGCGATAGGCGTTGGTGGTGCCGGTCTTGCCGGCGGTCGGAACGCCGTCGAGCGCGGCGCGGCGCGCGGTGCCTTCGCTGACCACGTGGCTCATCATGCCGGCCATGTCGGCGGCGATGTTCGGCGGTATAGCCTGCCGCGGCTTGGGGCCGTCGCGGTCCCAGCGCCACACCAGATCGCCGGCGCCGGTGCGCACCTCGAGCACCGAGTGCGGCGTCACCGCCTTGCCGCGGTTCGGGAAGGTCGCATAGGCCACCGCGTGCTCGATCACCGTGACTTCGTCGGAGCCGATCGGCAGCGACGGCGTATCGGGCAGCGGTGCCTTGAGGCCGAAGCGGCGCGCGACCTCGACGATCTTGGCGCGGCCCGCCTTCGGGCCTTCCTTGCCGCCCAGCGCGATCGAGAGCTTGACCGGCACCACGTTGATCGAGCGGGTGATCGCCTGCGTCAGCGTCACCGAGCCGGAATAGGAATGGCCATAGTTCTGCGGACACCAGTTGCCGATGCAGACCGGGCCGTCGACGATCTTCGAGTTCGGCGTGAAGCCGTTCAGCAGCGCCGTGGTGTAGACGTAGGGCTTGAACGACGAGCCGGGCTGCCGGTAGGCGTCGGTGGCGCGGTTGAACTGGCTTGCGCCGTAGTCGCGTCCGCCGACCATGGCGCGGATGCCGCCGTCGAGATCGGACACTACGGTCGCGGCCTGCGTCGCGTGATAATCACGCCCGAACTGGCGGAGCTGGTTCTCGATCGCTTCCTCGGCCGCCTTCTGCACGTTCATGTCGATCGCGGTGCGGACCACGAAGACGCGCTCGGTGTAGGATTTCGGGAAGGTGTCGACCAGCTTGCGCATCTCGTCGAAGGCGTAGTCGAGATAGTAGTTCGGCGAATTCTCGTCGCGCCGGTCGACTGCGACCGCCGGATTGCGGCGGGCGCCGAACACCTGACCCTCGGTCATGAAGCCGGCATCGACCAGGTTGTCGAGCACGACGTTGGCGCGGGCGCGCGCCGCGGGCAGGTTGATGTGCGGGGCGTACTTCGTCGGCGCCTTGAACAGGCCGGCGAGCATCGCGGCTTCCGCGAGGTTCACGTCGCGCACCGACTTGTTGAAGTAGAAATGCGCCGCGCCATCGACGCCGAAGGTGCCGCCGCCCATATAGGCGCGGTCGAGATAGAGTTTCAGGATCTCGTTCTTGGTGAGCCGCGTCTCCAGCCAGATCGCAAGGAACGCTTCCTTCACCTTGCGCTCGATGGTGCGCTCGTTGTTCAGGAACAAGTTTTTGGCGAGCTGCTGGGTGATCGACGAACCGCCCTGGCGGACGCCGCCGGCCTGGGCGTTGGTGACGAGCGCGCGGGCGAGGCCCGGCACGTCGATGCCGAAATGGTCGTAGAAGCGGCGGTCCTCTGTCGCGAGCGTCGCCTTGATCAGGTTGTCCGGAAAGTCTTCCAGCGGGATCGAGTCATTATGCTTGATGCCGCGGCTGCCGATCGGGTTGCCGTAACGGTCGAGGAAGGTCACCGCGAGATCGGATTTCTTCAGCCAGTCCTCGTCTGCGGTCTCGCGGAAGGCGGGGATCGCGAGCGTCAGCATCAGGATCATGCCGCCGAGCCCAATGGTCGCGGCCTCCGAGAGCGGCTCGATGAACACCCAGCGCTTCCAGCGGCCGACATAGAAGCGGTCCATGAAGGTGGAATAGCGCTCGTAGAGTTCGCGCAGGCCCTTGCCCGACGAGAACAGCGTCGAGTCGATACGCGCATCGAGGTCCAGGAAGAAGTTCCGGACCTTCTGTTTCCAATGCGACGGCATGATCTGAAAGGACCGGACCCTTGATCAGTTCGACAGCGCTACGGGCGCCCAAATCGGGCACAGGCCAGCGTCTTGCTTCGATGTTGCGGCAATCCCAAGGCGCTTTTGCGTCGTTGGGGACTCGTTCCACGTTCTATCCGAGCGGTTGCCATAAACCAATGGCGCGGCTGATGAATTTAATGAAAGCCCTAACGCTGCCCACCGGCTTTTTCGACCCCGCAATATCACCCCCTTGCGAACGGGCCGCCGGCGTCCCAAGAAGGGCTTTATCGCCATGTCAGGGATAGCATGACCGCACCGCCCAAGCGCCCGTCGGGCCAGGATGGATTCTTCTGGAAAACCAAGACGTTGGAGGAGATGTCCAACGCCGAATGGGAAAGCCTGTGTGACGGCTGCGCACGGTGCTGCCTGGAGAAGCTCGAGGACGAGGACACCGGCAAGATCTATTTCACCCATATCTCCTGCAAGCTGCTCGATTCAGGCCTGTGCACCTGCAAGGACTATGCGAACCGCTCCGACCAGGTTCCGGATTGCGTCCGCCTGACGCCCGAGAATGTCCGGACGCTGAACTGGCTGCCGCCGAGCTGCGCCTACCGGCTCGTGGCCGAGGGGCGCGACCTTTACTGGTGGCACCCCCTGATCTCCGGCGATCCCAACACCGTGCATGAAGCCGGCGTGTCGGTGCGCGGCCGGGTGGAGGGCACCGAACTCGACGTCAATGACGCCGATCTCGAGGATCACATCGTGCGCTGGCCGGCCCTGCTGCCGAAACGGGCCCAATTGAAGAAGCGGCCGAAGGTCTCCAAGTAAATTTCCAAGTAAACTTCCAGGTAGATTTCCAAGGCGTAACGATGACGGCGGCGGGAGCTGGCGCCGGCTGTGCTGTGATCACGTGATCGCGAGAACATCGCGGCGGGATGCACCCATGCGCTGGGGTGCCTGCCTCAGCAAGCAATTGCTGCATAAATTCCGAAGCAGAGAATGATTCCATCGCGGGACGCGCCCGCGCAGCAGCATTACGCCCCAAATGAACAAGTATGAACGGCAGAGCCGTTTTCCTGCCGACCAATCCACATTGCCTGACGACATTGCCGAAGAGCTGTCTCACCTTCCGAGCGAGGTGATCGAACTCAGCGACGCGCCGCCGCTGGCGCCGCCGGCACCGCTCAATCCGGACGAAGTCCGCACCATCGTGATCAGCCTGATGCTGACGATGTTCCTGGCCGCGCTCGACCAGACCATCGTCGCGACCGCGCTGCCGACGATCGGGCGCCAGTTTCACGACGTCACCAACCTGTCCTGGGTGATCACGGCCTATCTGCTCGCCTCCACCGCGGTGGCGCCGGTGTTCGGCACGCTGAGCGACATCTATGGCCGCCGCGTTATGATCATCACCTCGCTCAGCCTGTTCGTGGTCGGCTCGGTGCTGTGCGCGGTCGCGCCCAGCATGACGATGCTGATCATTGCCCGCGGCCTGCAGGGGCTCGGCGGCGGCGGCATCATGCCCGTGGTGCAGACCGTGATCTCCGACGTGGTCACGCCGCGCGAGCGCGGCCGCTACCAGGCTTATTTCTCCAGCGTCTGGATGGCGGGCGGCATTCTCGGCCCGGTGGTCGGCGGCGTATTCGCCGAGCACCTGCACTGGTCGATGATCTTCTGGATCAACCTGCCGCTCGCAGCGGCGGCGCTGGCGCTGCTGCTGCCGAAGATGAGCAAGATCCCGGTGTTCCACCGCAAGCGCAAGGTCGACTGGCTCGGCGGCGTGCTGCTGATGGCCTCGGCCGTCGTGCTGATGCTGGTGCTGACCTGGGGCGGCACCAAGCTGTCCTGGCTGTCGCCGACGATTACGGCGATGATCGGCGCCTCGATCGCGCTCGCCGGCGCCTTCGTCTGGCACGCGCGCCGCGCCGACGAGCCATTCCTGCCGCTGTCGCTGCTCGGCGGCTCGGTGGTGCCGTTCGCGATGGGCGCGGGTGGCTGCGCGCTCGGCGCCATGGTCGGCCTCACCGTGCATCTGCCGCTCTATTACGAGGTGGTCTATCACCTCACCGCCAGCGAGGCCGGCCTTGCGCTGATCCCGCTCGCGGCGATCTCGACCTTTGGTGCTGCGATCGCCGGCCGGACCATGGCGAAGGCCAAGCACTACAAGCGCGTCGCCATCGTCGGCACGTCGGTTGCCGCGATCTGCGCCGTCGGCATGGCGGTGACGACGCTGCCGTTGTGGGGTTTGCTGCTGCTGATGAGCGTGTTCGCGCTCGGGCTCGGCACCACGTTCCCGATCAGCGTGGTGTCGCTGCAGAACGCGGTGGCGCGGCCGCAGGTCGGCACCGTGACCGGCGCGATGAACTTCTTCCGCGCGATGATGGCCTCCTTCACGGTCGCAGCCTTCACCACGATCCTGCTGATGACGCTCGGCACCGACATCTCGCTCGCCGGCGAGCATCATGCCGCGGCCGCCAGCACCGTCAGCGCGATCCCGATGGCCGACATGATCCATGCGTTCCGCTACGTGTTCGGCGCCGCCGCCGTGCTGCTGACCACCGCCTCGATCTGCATGATCACGATGGAAGAACGCCCGCTCGCCGGTCCCGCCACGCGGCCGCCGGCGGAGATGGCGGAGTAGGGCTGGAGCCGTACTCACGATTGTCGTCCCTGCGAAAGCAGGGACCCATACTCCGCGGCGGAGCTTATTACAGCGACTCGTCGTTCCAGCATCGCCCAACAATCGGCATTTGTGGTTATGGGTCCTGCCTTTCGCAGGGACGACACCGAGTGTGTTGCGTGGTCTGTGAGGGAGCCGCCGGCGGCAGGGCTCCCTCCCCCCTTGCGGGGGAGGGTTGGGGAGAGGGGGCCACGCGACGAACTCCCTCCGCGTCGTCACGACGACAAGCACACAGGTTGCGAGGGCGATGCGCGCATCGATCAGCTCGCCCGGGGCCACCCCTCTCCCCAACCCTCTCCCGCAAGGGGAGAGGGAGCCTGACGTGCGTGCTCACCTCACCGTCATTGCAATGACGATTTGAAAGAACCGCACCTCGCGTCTTTATTCCCCCTCTGCCTCAAATTTATTCAGCCGTACCGAGCCGACCCACTACTTTAGTCGCCGTCCATGCATGGCGATCTGCGCGCAGTTTCACTTGCTGCGCATTTTGTCGCGGCTATAGTCCGGCCCCAAGAGCTCGAAGCAGCCGAACAAAAAGAGGAGAGAAACAGGGTGACAAGAACATCGCGACTCCCCATGCATGCGATGCAGAAACTTGCAGGAGCGGCCGTGCTGGGCCTGTTGGCTGCGGCGCCGAGCGGAGCGCAGGCTGCCGACACCCTCAAGATCGGCGTGATCGCCGAAGCGCAGGCGATCGCCGGCGCCTCGATCCCGCAGGCTGCGCAACTGGCCGCCGACGAGATCAACGCCAAGGGCGGCATCGACGGCCGCAAGATCGAGATCGTCTCCTACGACAATCATTCCTCCTCGGCGGATTCGGTGCGCGCCTTCCAGCGCGCGGTCAACGAAGACAAGGTCAACGTCGTCATCTCGAGCTACATCAGCGAGGTGGTGCTGGCGCTCGAGCCCTGGGCTTCGCGCCTGAAGACGCCGTTCGTCACGCCCGGCGCTGCCTCCAACGAGATCAGCAAGAGCGTTCACGCTGATTACGAGAAGAACAAGTACACCTTCCACGGCTACCTGACCTCGGCGGCGCTCGCGCTGTCGGTCTGCGATGCCGCCAAGGAGCTGCTGGTCGATCAGAAGCACATGAAGACCGCGGTCATCATGAGCGAGGACGCGGCCTGGACCAAGCCGCTCGACGTCGGCTATGAGGAGTGCCTGCCGAAGATCGGGCTCAAGGTCGTCGACCATATCCGCTTCTCGCCCGACACCACCGACTTCACGCCGATCTTCAACAAGGTGGAGGCCGCCAAGCCCGACGTGATCATCACCGGCATCTCGCATGTCGGCGTGCAGCCGACGGTGCAGTGGAAGAACCAGCAGGTGCCGATCCCGATGTTCGGCATCTCCTCGCAGGCGACCAACGAGACCTTCGGCAAGGACACCAACGATGCGGCGGAAGGCGTGCTGTATCAGGGCGTGTCGGGGCCGAACGTCGCGGTGACGCCGAAGTCGGTGCCGTTCGCGGAAGGCTTCAAGAAGCGCTACGGCAATTATCCGTCCTATGCGGGCTACACCGCCTATGACGAGGTTTACTACATCGCCGATGCGGTGAAGCGCGCCGGCTCGGTCGACGCCGACAAGATGGTCGATGCGCTGGAGAAGACCGATTGGGAAGGCACCATCGGGCGCGTCCAGTTCTACGGCAAGGACGATCCGTTCACCCATTCGATCAAGTACGGCAAGGGCCTGATCACCGGACTGATGCTGCAGTGGCAGGGCGGCAAGCAGGTCGCGGTGTGGCCGAAGGAGGTCGCCAAGAGCGACCTCAAGTTCCCGAGCTTCATCAAGCTCACCACGAACTGACCGATGACAATGCTCCCGGGCCGGTCCCGGGAGCATCCTTATTCGGTTCCGCGTCCTCCACAACAGGCAGCCCTGCTGCCGCGGCCAATTTGAGATGCTTGCCTTACAAATCCTGATCGATGGCTTTGCCATCAGTGCGCTCTATGCGCTCGGCGCCACCGGCTTCACCCTGATCTTCGGTGTCTCCGGCGTCCTCAACCTCTCCCACGGTGCCATCATGGTGGCCGCAGCGGTCGCGGCCTGGGCCGCGGCCAGCGTGTTGCACCTCGACATCTACGCCGGTGCGCTGTTCGGTGTCGGCGTCGCGCTGATCATGGCGTTCGCGACCTATTTCGCGGTGGTGAAGCCGATCCAGAATTCGACGCGGATCCCCAATGAGGAGAAGGAAATCTTCGTCCTCACCGGCACCCTGCTGTGGGGCATCATGATCCAGGAACTGATCGCCTATTTCTTCACCAACAACGCCAAGACGGTGCTGCCGATCGTCGAGGGCGTCGTCGATATCTTCGGCAACCGCACGCCGCGCAACAACATCTTCACGGCGCTGGTGTGCTGCCTCGTGATCGGCCTGCTGTGGCTCCTGGTGAACCGGACGCGGACCGGCAAGGCGGTGCTGGCGGCCTCGATGAACCCGCGCGGCGTCACCTTGCTCGGGCTCGAACTCACCCAGATCTACATCGTGGTGTGGGGGATCTACGGCATCCTCGCCGGCATCGCGGGCGTGCTGCTCGGCATGTTCCTCGGCGTCAGCTCCTATAGCGTCGGGCCGCTGACCGCGAGTGCGTTCTCCATCGTGGTGCTCGGCGGCCTCGGCAGCGTCTCCGGCTCGCTGATCGCGGCCTTCGTCGTCGGCTATCTCGAGACCATCACGGCCTACATGATCTCGCCGGCCTACCGCACCATCCCGGCGCTGCTGCTGCTGGTGTTCGTGATGTATATCCGGCCCCAGGGCCTCTTGGGGAGGCGCTGAGATGGGCAACTTCTTCACCTCGCGCCTGTTCTTCATTTCGCTGGTCTGCGTCGTGGCCGCCGCGACGCTGCCGCTTTACGTCTCGGGCTACATCCTCGGGCTGCTCACCGTCGCGTTCTATTTCGGCGTGTTCGCGATGGCCTGGGACCTCCTGTTCGGCTTCGCCGGCGAGGTCAATTTCGGGCCAACCTTCCTGATCGGCACCGGGGCCTACACGGCGGGCATTCTCAACAACCAGTACGGCTGGTCGGTGTATGTCTGCATCCTGCTCGGCGCGCTGGCCTCGGTGGTCGCGGGCTTCGTGCTGGCGCTGCCGGCGTTGCGGGTGAGGGGACCGTATTTCGGCCTCACTACGCTGGTCGCGGTGCTGATGCTGCAGAACTTCGTCGTGGTGTTCGCCGATCTCACCGGCGGCGAGATCGGGCTCACCATCCCCGACGTCATCTCCATCAATGCCGGCGTCAATTACTGGATCGCGCTCGGCTTCATGACCATCAGCGCGGCCATTCTGTATGGCCTGTCGCAATCGCCGGTCGGCCTCGTGCTGCAGGCGAGCGGGCAGGACCCGGTGCAGGCCGGCGCGCTCGGCTTCAACATCGTCAAGCACAAGCTCGCGGCCTTCATCGTCAGCGCGTTCTTCTCGGGACTGTCGGGCGCGCTCTTGGTGTTCTACTTCGGCACCGCCTCGGTCGGCACCGTGGTCGACGTCGCGGTCGGTGTGAACGTCATCGTATCAGCCGTGCTCGGCGGCCGGCGTACCGTGCTGGGCGCGGCGCTAGGGGCGATCTTCCTGATCGTCGCTGGCGAATTCCTGCGCCCGACCGGCGAGCTTGCCACCTTCATCGTCTCGGCGGTGGCGCTGCTCGTCGTCCTGTTCTTCCCCGGCGGTTTCCTCGGAGCGGCCCTGTCACGCGAGGCGCGCTCTTAAATGGATCAGACTGTGACCACTGCAACGCTCACCGTTCGTGGACTGACCAAGAGATTCGGTGGCTTGACCGCCGTGAAGAACCTCTCGTTCGACCTGCATCCCGGTGAGATCCTCGGCCTGATCGGGCCGAACGGCTCGGGCAAGTCGACCGCGATGAAGAGCGTGATGGGTATCGAGCGCCCGACCGCGGGCGAGGTGCTGTTCGAGGGCGAGAACGTCGCCGGGATGCCTGCGCACAAGATCGCGCGCAAGGGTTTCGGCATGGTGTTCCAGCACTCGCGGCCGCTCAACCGGCAGACCGTGCTGGAGAACATCATGGTCGCGCTGCTGCCCGACAGCCTGTTCATGCTGTTTCCCGACAAGGCATTGACCGAGCGCGCCAAATGGATCGCCGAGCGCGTTGGCCTCGGTGCGGTGACGGACCGTCGCCCGCCGACCTTGCCATTCGCCGATCTGCGCCGGCTGGAGCTTGCGAAAGCCATCGCGCGTGACCCGAAGGTGGTGCTGGTCGACGAGCCCTTCGCCGGCCTCACCAGCGCCGAGGTTGGTACATTCTCCGCATTGATCCGCAGCTTCCGCGACGAGGGACGCGCGGTGATGCTGGTCGACCACAACGTCAAGAGCGTCGCGGCGCTGGTCGATCGCGTGCTCGCGATGTATCTCGGCGAGGAGATCACGACCGGCCGCGCCGAGGACGTGATGAAGAACGAGACCGTGCGGCGGGTCTATCTCGGCGGCGCGATCGAGACCCATGCGCGGCCCGAGACCTCGTTCAAGGACAAGGTGCCGCTGCTGCAGGTCGAGAATGTCAGCGTGCATTACGGCAAGGCGCAGGCGCTGGAGAACGTCTCGATCCACGTCCATGAGGGTGAGTTCGTCTCCATCGTCGGCCTGAACGGCGCCGGCAAGACCACGCTGTTCAACACCATCTCGGGTTTCCTGCCCTATACCGGCGAGATCCTGCGCGGCGGCGAGAAGTTGCGCGGCACCGGGCCGGCGAAGATCGCCCGCTCCGGCCTCGTGCAGTGCCCGGAATCGCGCGAATTGTTCGGCGAGATGACGGTGCGGGAAAACCTCGATCTCGGCGGCCAGCATCTCGACGACGCGGCGCGGGCCAAGCAGCTCGCCTGGCTGTTCGAGCTGTTCCCGATCCTGAAGGAGCGCCAGGGCCAGATGGCGCAGACGCTGTCCGGCGGCGAGCAGCAGATGCTGGCGATCGGCCGCGCGCTGATGATGCAGCCGCAGATCCTGATCCTGGACGAGCCGACGCTTGGCCTCGCGCCGGTCATCCTCGAACTGCTGTCGAAGGCGCTGGAGAAGCTGCGCCAGACCACCAAGATCACGGTGCTGCTCGGCGAGCAGAACGTGACGTTTGCACTTCCGCATGCCGACCGCGTTTATGTGCTGGAGCACGCGCGGATCGTCTGGGAAGGCGATCCGGGCCGGTTCGCCGCGGAGGCCGGCAAGGACTTTCTCTGACGTTCGAAGTTCAGAAAAACAAAACAAGCAAAGGGAGATCATGATGCCAGCAACTTCAACCGCCACCCGCGCGAGCCTGTTGGTCTCGGCGCTGGCGCTGTGCCTCGCGGCGCCGGCCTACGCGCAGTCGAAGGATCCGATCAAGATTGGCGTCATCGCCGAGGTGCAGTCGATCGCAGGCGCGGCAACCCCGGGCGGCGCGCAGATCGCGGCCGACGAGATCAACGCCAAGGGCGGCGTGATGGGCCGCAAGATCGAGATCGTCACCTACGACAACAAGAGTTCGTCGGCGGATTCCGTGCGCGCCTTCCAGCGCGCGGTGAGCGAGGACAAGGTCTCGGCCGTGATCGCGAGCTACATCAGCGAGGTGGTGCTGGCGCTCGAGCCGTGGGCCTCGCGGCTGAAGATGCCGCTGATCACGCCCGGCGCCGCCTCGAACGAGATCACCAAGGCCATCCACAACGACTATGAGAAGAACAAGTACACGTTCCACGGCTACCTGACCTCGGCCGCGCAGGCGCAACTGGTCTGCGACGCGGCCAAGGAGCTTTTGGTCGATCAGCTCAAGTTCAAGTCGGTCGCGATCATGAGCGAGGATGCGGCGTGGACCAAGCCGCTCGACGTCGGCTACGAGGCCTGCCTGCCCAAGGTCGGCCTGAAGGTCGTCGAGCACATCCGCTTCTCGCCCGACACCACCGACTTCACGCCGATCTTCAACAAGATGGAAGCGGCGAAGCCCGACGTGATCGTCACCGGCATCTCCCATGTCGGCGTGCAGCCGACCGTGCAGTGGAAGAACCAGCAGGTGCCGATCCCGATGTTCGGTATCAGCGCGCAGGCGCTGAGCCCGACGTTCTGGGGCGACACCAACGGCGCGGCCGAAGGCGTGCCGTCGCTCGCGGTGGCGACACCCGACGTCGCGGTGACGCCTAAGACCAAGCCGTTCGCGGCGGCCTTCAAGGCCAAGTTCGGCACGCCGCCGGCCTATACCGGCTACACCGCCTATGACGAGGTCTACATCATCGCGGAGGCGATCCAGCGCGCCGGCTCGACCGATCCGGACAAGATGGTCGCCGAGCTCGAGAAGACCGATTTCGATGGCACGATCGGCAAGATCCAGTTCTACGGCAAGAACGACGAGTTCACCCACGGCATCAAGTCCGGCCCGGGCGCCGTTACCGGCCTCGTGTTCCAGTGGCAAAGCGGCAAGCAGATCGCGGTCTGGCCGAAGGCGATCGCGGAAGGAAAGCTGAAGTTTCCGGATTTCGTTAAGCTGTCGCAGTAATCGCGGCGCAAGGCCTAGACGGCGTCATTGCGAGGAGCGAAGCGACAAAGCAATCCATCTATCCTCGGGAGGAACGATGGATTGCTTCGCTACGCTCGCAATGACGGCGGTGAGGGCGGCTCGAACTCGCTAGTCACTTGCGCGTCGGCGGTGCGGTCTGGATCGTCGGCGCTGCGGCGGCCAGCAATTCGGCGCGGTCGCCGTTGCGCGGCGGATAGATGCGCTGCCGGTTGATGGTCTGCTTGGTGAGTTTTGCCGCGGCGCCTGTCGTGTGCACCTCGCGATCCCAGCCGGTGGTGTAGAGTGCGCCCCAGGCACCGAGATCGAGCACCGTCACGTACCAATCGATATTCAGCGGCAGCAGCTTTCCGCCGAACAGGTCCGCCATCACATTGTGCCCGGCAAACCGGCCCATCGGCCGTGCGAACTGGCAGGACATCACGGTCGGATGCTCGCCGTCGATCACGCAGGCAGCGACGTCGCCGGCGGCGAATACGCCATCGAGGCCCTCGACGCGCATGCAATGGTCGACCGGGAGGCGGCCGAGCGCGTCGCGCTTCACCGGAAGCGCGGCGGTGAGCGGGCTCGCGTGCATGCCGCCGCACCACACCACGGTCGCGGCCGGAATGATCTCGCCAGAGTTCAGCGTGATGCTCGTCGCATCGACCGCGCTGACCCTGGCATTCAGCCGCGTCTCGACGCCGAGCGCGGCCAGCGCCTCGTTGATGACGAGACGGCCATGCGCGCCGAACGTCGCGCCGACCACCGGATTGGGATCGATCAGGATGACGCGGTGGTCGCCGGTGATGCCGGCATGTGCGAGCTTGGCCGGCATCTCGGCCGCGACCTCGATCCCGGTGAACCCTGCGCCGACGACTGCGACCGTCGAACGCGCCTGCGATGGTGATTGTGCGCCGAGCGCCGCCAGATGCGCGTCGAGCCGCATCGCCGCCTCGAAGGTGTCGACGTCGAAGCCATGCGCGGCCAGACCTGATATCGCGGGGCGGACCAGCTCGCTGCCGGTGGTCAGCACCAGCCGGTCGTAAGTCAGCGTATCAGCGCCGGAGCCTGTCTTGACGACGACCTCGCGCTTTGCCGGATCGATCGCCGCGACCTCGGCCACCAGGTGCCTGACGCCGACCGGATCGAGCAGGTCCTTGAGCGGCAGCGCGACATCGCCGAGATCGACCTCGTAGTTGCGTACCCTTATGTTGTGATAGGCGTTGCGATCGACGACCAGGATCTCGGTGTCCACCGCCCGCGCGCCGATCTCGTCGCGCTTGCGGGCGGCACCGAGCGCCGCCCACAGCCCGGCAAAGCCGGCCCCCAGCAACAGGATGCGCGCCATCTCTCCCTCCGATCTATTGCCGGAAGGAGCTTGCCTGCGCAGGCGAGGTCAAATCAAGTGTGCGGCGCCGTGTGAGGTGCCCTCACGTCCCCGGCCGCGACACCTCGGTCTCCTTGCTGGTGATGAACTCCAGCAGCACCGGCACGCCTTCCTTGGTCTTCTGGATGCCGCGCTTGATCGCGGGGATGATGTCCTCGGGCTTGGTCACCCGTTCGCCATAGCCGCCGAAGGCGCGGGCCATCGCGGCGTAATCGCCGGAGATGTCGGTCGAGCGGTATTTCTCGGTCGAGATCGGCATCACCTTCAGTTCGATCGCCATCGAGAAATTGTTGAGCAGGATCGACATGATCGGAATCCGCTCGCGCACCGCGGTCTCGAAGTCCATTCCCGTGAAGCCGATCGCGGCATCGCCCCAGACGTTGATGCAGAGCTTGTCCGGCCTCGCCAGCTTGGCGCCCATCGCAAGGCCGAGACCGTAGCCGAGCTGCGTGGTCTTGCCCCAGCCGATATAGGACAGCGGCTCGACCGATTTCCAGAACGGCGATAGCTGGTCGCGCGGGCTGCCGGCGTCGTGGGTGATGATGGTGTTGTGGATGTCGACGGTGTGCTGCAGGTCCCACAGCACCCGGTAGGGATTGAGCGGCGCATCGTTATGCGTCAGCTTCGGCATCCACTTGGCGAGCCACTCCTTGTGGGAAGCCGCGATCTCCTCCGCGACCGCGCTCGCATTGCGGTCGGAGGTCACGGTCTTGCCGATCTCCTCCAGCAGCGCGTCGAGCACGAGGCCCGCATCGCCGACGAGGCCGATCCTGGCCTCGACATCCTTGTTGATGTGGTTCGGATCGAGCGTCGAATGGATGATGGTCTTGCCCTTCGGCATCGCGATGCCGAACGAGGTTTCGGTGAAGGAGCAGCCGATGCCGAAGATCACGTCGGCCTCGCCGAGAAATTTCGGCACCGCGCGCGGCACGGCAAGGCCGCCGGAGCCGAGCGACAGCGGATGCGTCTCGGGGAAGGATGACTTGCCGCCGAGGCTGCTGGTAACCGGTATCGCGAGCCGTTCGGCGAGCCGCTTCAGCTGCGGCCAGGCCTTCGCGTAGTGCACGCCCTGGCCGGCATAGATCACCGGGCGCTTGGCGCCAACGAGCAAGGCAGCCGCTTCCTTCACATGAACGGGATCGGCGCCGTAGCGGGTGCGCAGCACCGGCGTGTAATTCAGCGGCTCCGGCACCTCCTCGTTCCACATGTCGGCCGGGATCTCGACGATCACAGGCCCGCCGCGGCCGTTCTTCAACTTTGTAAACGCCCGCCGAAAGATGTTGCAGACCTCGGCTGCGATGTTGATCGGCTCCGATGATTTGGAAAACGCCTTCATCGCCTGGCTGGAATTGAAGTTCGGGTCGATATTCGCCAGCCGGCGCGCGTAACCCATCGGCAGCACGAGCACGGGGACGGATTCGCCGTAGCATTGCGCGACGCCGCCCATCGCGTTCTCGGCGCCCGGTCCGTGCTGCATGCAGAACGCACCGATCTTGTCGCCGGAAGTGACGCGGGAGATCGCGTCCGCCATGTGCACGCCGATGCGCTCCTGGCGCACCATCACGGGGCGGATGTCCGCACGGGCGGCGTACTCGATCAGGTGGTTGACCGGGTAACCCGTGAGGATCTCGATCCCCTCGCGCTTCATGATTTCCGCGATCGCGGTGCCGAGCTTCATGACGGTCACTCCCTTTGGATGCGGCCAGTTCGGTCCGGCCTCGTTGTCGTCCTGTCCGATAAAGGAACAGGATTCCGCCGCGAGGGTAAAGCGCCGCCGAGGCCGGATCGCGTAGTCCTGATATGCGTTTACGCCCAATCGCGGCGGGGCGCCCCGCGGGGCGAGGTGGGATGCAGGCAGAACTAGCAGGGAGTTTCTCTGCAACCCTTAAGCGATCGTTCATCCTGTCCATCAATGGGCCGTCAACCAATGTGGCCTAGTTTTGCTGGAATATTACTACGGCGCGGGAGACAAAAGCCGCGAGCGTCGGACAGGAGCTTTTCATGCGCGCGTTGCTTGCAAGATTTCTGCGTGATGATGCCGGCGCTACGGCGATCGAATACGCCATCATTGCCGGCGGCATCAGCATCGTGATCGTCGCCGGCGTCAAAGGCATCGGCACCAGTGTGAGCGGCCAGTTCAGTGCCGTCGGTGCGGCGTTCAAGTAGGCGCTGCCGGACACGCTTCGCACTTTCCGATTCAGCCGCCTTCGCCGTCTCCATTCAGCGCGCGCAGCATCGCGATGCGCGCGAACATCAGCCAGCCGCCGCCGGTTTCCGCCGCGTTGATCAGATGCTCGACCGCGATCTGCCAGCGTGGGTCCTGCTGAACGTCTTCCGATAGCTTCATGATGTAGTCGGCCGCCTGCTGCAGCGTCACCAGCGTGCCGCCGCGATGCAGTGCGATCGGTTCGTCAGACGGCGTCGACCAGGGCATTTCACGCGCGGCGCATCTGGATCATCTGGCGATCACCGCGCCGCGCCGGTCAGCCCGCCTTCTTCCGCGCCGCGGTGCCTTGCGCGCGTGTTGCCTTCTCGGCCTTCTTCGGCTCGGGCTTGACGGCCTCCTTGGGCTCGCGCTTGCCGCTGCCCGAGATCGGCAGCAGCATCTCGCGCTGGCCTTCTATGCGCTTCTTCGGCTTCTTGCCCTTCGCCGCCTTTGCCTCGGCCTTGGCGGGTGCGGCCTGCTTCTCGTTGGCGAGGCTCTTCTTCAGCGCGTCCATCAGGTTGATGACATTGCCGCTGGCCTTTGCCGCGGGCTTGGCGATCTTGATGCCGTTGCGCTTCTGGTTGATCAGGTCGATCAGCGCCTGCTCGTAGCGATCCTCGAACTCCTCCGGATCGAATTCGGCGGACTTCTGCTCGACGATATGCTTGGCGAGATCGAGCATGTCCTTGGTGATCTTCACGTCCTGGATGTCGTCGAAATATTCCTTCTCGCTGCGCACCTCGTAGGGATAGCGGAGCAGCGTGCCCATCAGCCCGTTGTCGAGCGGCTCGAGCGCGATGATGTGCTCGCGGTTGGTCAGCACCACGCGGCCGATCGCGACCTTGTCCATGCTGCGGATGGTCTCGCGGATCACCGCGAAGGCGTCGTGGCCGACCTTGCCGTCGGGAACGAGATAATAGGGGCGGATCAGATAGCGGCTGTCGATCTCGCTGCGCGGCACGAATTCGTCAATCTCGATGGTGCGGGTCGAATCCAGCGCGATGTCGTCGAGCTCTTCCTTGGTGACCTCGATGTAGGTGTCGGTGTCGACCTTGTAGCCCTTCATGATGTCGTCAGTGGAGACTTCCTCCCCGGTCTCCGCATCGACCTTGGCGTATTTGATCCGGTGGCCGGTCTTGCGGTTGATCTGGTTGAAGGAGACCTTCTCGGTATCCGACGTCGCCGGGTACAGGGCAACCGGGCACGTCACGAGCGAAAGGCGCAAAAAGCCCTTCCAGTTGGCGCGGGGGGCCATAGGCAAAACTCCGATTACGCAACCGACGGAACGGTCAAGGATAACACCGGGAACCCCAGTTTGAAACAACATGGCCCGGTGAATCTCGTAACGGCGTTAACCGTAGCTTCGGGCTGCGCCCGCTTGACGCGGCGGCGGGAAGGCCGTCGGACCGCTCGGAACATCACTTCGGATCACGCGTTGGCCTTGCGAAGGGGAGCGGCAATCGCCGGAGTTTCAGGCACTTAAAGCAATGAGGTCGCCATGGCAACGGAACGACACGGTCAGATCATCGAAACCCCGACCGAGGCGCGCCAGGCCGAACCCGGACCTTCGGTTCTCGCGCTGCTC
This sequence comes from Bradyrhizobium sp. CCBAU 53421, assembly GCF_015291625.1. Lineage (NCBI taxonomy): Bacteria > Pseudomonadati > Pseudomonadota > Alphaproteobacteria > Hyphomicrobiales > Nitrobacteraceae > Bradyrhizobium > Bradyrhizobium sp. CCBAU 53421. Next base: position 6,397,089 of record NZ_CP030047.1, on the reverse strand, counting down.
ACGGCCTCCACCGGGCTTGCAGTCTTGATCCTCGGAATTGTCTGGTTTGCCTTCTTCCGGGTGTAACGCTGCGAGCGCGGGTCTCCCCGCATGCGAGGCCTTTATTGTTAGACTGAGATGCAAGCAGGGCGGCGGGCACGAGCCTGCGTGACATGGGGGCGGTGACGGCTGCGTCTCGCCACGGCCGCCGTACCTGCGTTCGCATGGCAGTCTCGGGCTCGACGCGCGACGCGCATCCGCGGCGCAAATCGAATTTCATGCAAACGAAAATTCCGGCGCATGGAGTCCTCGGTCGTGGGGCTTGATCGCTGACCCTGTCGAGCAGAATTTCCTGAGCCAAGACTTTGTGAGCGAGACTTGGACCAGGAATTTCTTCGATCGCCTCTGCCTTCACGAGATTTTGCAGCGGAGACCTGTGACGCATGGGGCGAGTAGCTGCCGTGACGCGTCACGAGATCATCGAAATTGACTGCTAGCTGATTTGAATCAGATGCGTCTTGAGCTTGAGATGTTCTATCCGCAAGAAGAAAAAAACTCGCTGCTGGCGCGCTTCAAGGAGAAAAGCGTTTCAGGCGCGTTCGTCGGACTGACGCTGCTCGCGATGGCGGGTTGGATCTATCTTCTCAGCTCGATGTTCCTGAAATTCATGCTGTGGTGGTTCTCCTGAGGCGCATCGCGCTCGGGAACGACTGACGTCGGTGCCTGGTGATTGTTGCGGCGTTCGATTGCACAAAAATTCCGGCAGTTGAGCATTCTTTCGGCGCGCTCAATCATGATGTCGTCACAACTCCGAATGTTAATAACATCGGGATTAACGTGGACGAATGTGATGCTTTCTCCTGCTCTCATCCTTGCGGCGGCGTTCGTCGCCGGCTTCCTCTCCGGTTTCGCCGCGCGCTCATGGCGGTCGCACAAGCGCCGCGCGCAATACCGGATCTATGCGCCGTATGTGGCGCCGTCGGCCGCCAAATCGTCGAGGCGGGAACAGCCGGTCTCCGCTTTCGGCCACATGCGCCGCGCCTTCTAAAGCAGGACTGAACGCAGGTTCGAGCGGGGTGAAGTGTCGGCAGGGTGAGTTGGGTTGGTGGGCAATATGCAATCGATCGTCTTGTCTTCGTCCGTTGCTGCTGCCGGGCTGAGCGCGTGTTTCAGCGCCGGCCTGATTTTGCGGCCCACCGCGGATCGCGAGGGAACTTGCACACATGAGTGATCTCAGGGGACATTCGCCGCGGCGGTATGTCGTCGACGTGAGTGGCCGGCGCGTGCTGGTCGGTCTCACGCTCGAGGAGACGTCGGAATTCGAGGAACTGGACACTTCCCTGCCGGTGCTGGGCGGGGAAGCCCAGGCTACGGAGCCGATGCCATCGACCGTCGAGGGGCGGTGGCTTGAGCTCTATGACAAGCACGACAAGGCCTGGATCAGGTGGAAGGCCGACGTCAGGGCCGGGCAAGAGGGCAATTCACCCTTTTTTAACTAAGACCGGGCGATTTTTGAGCGATACTGCGTGAATGGGCCCGAACCGGATACTGACAGATGTTTCAGCTGTTTTTGCGGGCTCGCGCGCATGACCTGATCAGGTCGCGGCGCGGCGAGGAAGGTTTCAAGGCACGCTCGGCGGAGCGCGATGCCGAGACTGATCGCGCCCGGATCGGATCGATCATGGCCGCGATCGAGGCCGCGTTGCAGGCGGCCGAAAGCGAGCAATCCGGCCTTCGCCGCCGTGTCGAGGATGTTCTGGCCCGTGCGGCGGTGACGCTGGGCAACGGCACCGACGAGTATCTGGAACGCGAGGCGCTTGACAATTATCATCAAGACCTGTTTGACGCCGAGATCTCCAACGGCCAGCGTCGGCTGAAGGAATTGGCGGCCGAGATTGCGCACTTCAAGTTCATGAAGGCCGCGGTCCTGAGCCGATTTCCGGACTACAAACCTCCGGCCGCCGGCAACTGACGCGCCCCGCGGCCGCAACGCGAAGGTAGATGCTGCGGCCCGCGCCTGACGGCGTATGCGGCCTGGTCCGGCGCAAGGCGAAAGGCACAGGCGAAACGTGGTGATCGCAGGCAATCTACTCGTCACGGGCTGCGCCGGCTTCATCGGCTTCCATCTGGCGGAGCATCTGCTGCGGGCCGGGCAGCCGGTGATCGGCATCGACAATCTGAACCAGTATTATGATCCGGCACTCAAGCGCGCGCGGCTCGATCTGCTCAAGCAGCACCGCGGCTTCACCTTCCAGGAGCTCGACCTCGCCGACCGCGCCGGGATGAATGCGCTGTTCGAGCGCTATCGCTTCGAGGTCGTGGTGCACCTCGCGGCCCAGGCCGGCGTGCGCTATTCTCTGCAGAACCCGCGTGCGTACGTGGATTCCAATCTGGAAGGCTTCGTCAACGTGCTCGAGGGCTGCCGGCATACTGCGTGCCGGCATCTGATGTTTGCGTCGTCATCGTCGGTCTACGGCGCCAACACCAAGCTGCCGTTCTCGATCCACGACAATGTCGATCATCCGGTCAGCCTGTACGCCGCCACCAAGAAGGCCAACGAACTGCTGGCCCATTCCTACAGCCACCTCTATCGCATACCGACGACGGGGCTGCGGTTCTTCACCGTATATGGGACGTGGTATCGGCCGGACATGGCGCTCTATGCCTTCGCGGACGCGATCACCGGACGAAAGCCGATCCAGCTGTTCAACAACGGCAACATGCGGCGCGACTTCACCTATGTCGATGACGTGGTCGAGGCGATGGCGCGGCTGATCCATCGCCCGCCCGAGGGTGACGCGAACTGGTCGGGAGCGCATCCCGATCCGGGTTCGAGCAAGGCGCCGTGGCGCGTCTACAATATCGGCAACTCCAGGCCGGAAGAATTGATGCATGTGGTGGCGCTGCTCGAGCAGGGCTTCGGCCGGCAAGCCGAAAAGCAGTTGCTGCCAATGCAACCAGGGGATGTCCTGGAGACGTCAGCCGATGTCTCCGATCTGGAGCGTGAGATCGGCTTTCGGCCGCAGACGCGGATCGAGGACGGTATTGCCAAATTCGTCGACTGGTATCGGGCCTATCACAACGTCGATCGGACGTAGTGCGCTCCCTCGCGAATTCCGGCTCGCGAGAAACCGGCTCGGCGTGGAACGGAGTGCGGCAATGAGGGTTATCAATGGTTTTGCGTTCGCGTCAGCCGTGATCATCTCGTCCAGCGCAATGGTTCCGGCGCACGCAATCGACGTCCAGGTCGCGCGCGCCTGCGATGCCCTGGTCGCGCGGGCGTTTCCACCGCGACAGCCGGGCAATCCCGCTTCCGGCAGCGCGAGGGGCGGCGCCAAGGACCAGCGCGACTATTTCAACAAGTGCGTCGCCAATGGCGGCAAGATGGACGACGACACGCCTCCGAAATCGAAATAGCGCGCGATCGCGACGTGCGTTGCGGATTAGCGATGCTTATGGCGGTTGGTCGAATCTGCCGCACCCGCCCTGCAAATCGCGCAAGTAGATATGCGGCGAACGCGCAAAGCGCGTTCGCATCTGTCTGCCGAGACTGGATCCAAGACAGCGCTCATTTTGAATTAGAATAGCGTTATCGTGCTCGAAGTCCGGCGGAGGCAAATATCGCTGTCGTCGGATCCCGAGCATTGAAACATTTCGTCGCATTGCTCGTGCGGATCAGGACGCTCGCAATCCGCTTCAATATTCGCGACCGGTCGAAACACTTTGCGATCCTCGATCGATGAGGCAGCAGATTTTGCGTCTATCCGGCAGCTTTGGTGGAATATCTTGTGCGTGTCCGAGCGCGCCCTGGACGTGCCATCGCTGTAACGCGGCGACAATGTGATAGCCGATCAACGCGCGTTCGGCAGCACAAGCCATCGCTCCATCAATGATCACCAAGCAATTTCATGCGCTTGGTCGCGCTTCAGATCTACGCTGAGCTGCGTTGCTTGGCCGCGCGCCTTATCGCTGCCGCTGCCGTCTCACCTGTGCGACACATATAAGGCCAGCGATCAAACGCTTCGCGATCAGGTTGTGGAACCTGATTGAGAAAATTTAACGCGGAGCCATGTTGGTCGCAAACCTGCCCCATTAACCGCATTCCATGTGCGTGATCTAACCCTGTCATCGAAACTTCAATCACATCGCTCATACCCTTAACCGCAGAGCGAGGGCGCGCCATGAAGCAGCACAAAGTTCAACATTCGCATCAGCCAATCGAAGAGGCGTTGCTCGCGACCAATCAATCGTTGCGCAACGAAGTCGTTGCGCTGATGCTTGATATCGCAGCGTTGCGTGAAATCCACGAGCGTCCGGCCTCGTCACGTTCGTTTGGCATGTCGCGCGAGCAGAACACGCCGCGCGTGGCTTTGCGCCGAATTCACAGCTGAAGTCCGTCAGCCTGTTTTCTCACTGAGCAGAATTTGCGGCCACATCCAAGCCGGTCCGGCGCGGATGGCGGCCGCTTGCTGCTGCGAACAGTTCAATTTTGAATTGTATGATGCGCCGCCCGGTCCTCGTTCAGGCGAGCCGGCTCGGTCAGGCGAATGTTTGCCGCGGACAATTTGTGGTGGTGAGGGCAGGGACAGTCAGTGCTCTTGCCGCACCGGCTTGTGCACCACGACATCGGACAGGCGCTCGCGCAGGATCCAGGTCTGCAACACCAGCTCGACGGCGGTATGGCGGAGCTCGGAATTCTCGGCGACGAGGCGTTCCAGGGCCTCGGTCGCCTCGCTGCACGCGGATTGCTTCCCCTCGAAGACCTTGAGACGCGCCATAGTGTCGATCCTCGCAATAAAATGTTGATCAGAGGCAGGCTCTGACAAGCGTCAGCGCAGAACAGGTTCAGGGATTGTCGGGCGGTCGTGGCTCCGCCAGATGGCTTCGGGTGGGAAAGCGCCTAATTGATAATTCGCGGATCGAGTTATGAGTGTTAGGTCTCCTGAAAATAATCCTCAAATACGTTGAAACCCCCATGACGCCTAACGTCGTAGTAACTACCGCTGCGCGTGCGCGCCGGCAAGCAATCGGACGCGAAGGTCGCGGGATTAATTTGTTATAATTTTGTGAAACTTTTGCTTGACCGGCGGCGTAGCTAACACGGAGAGGCATGGTGCACTCACAATCTGTCGCAGGACCGATTGGATGTTCTCATTTGCTTCTCGTTTGGGAATGCAAACGGTGCGCCAGTTATCCAGATCAAATTGTCATGGGCAAAAAGTCGTATAACTTTTTCTGTGAGGTGGCCTTTCGGCAGGAATATCGCTCATATATTCCGGTAAATACCTTGCAGCTTCGGCGTTTCTTCGCACAATGCGGCGCTGCCGACGGCAAGTTCGAGGCTCCCGAAGGACCCCCGGGAAATCCTCAATTTGAATTTCCTGTTGCATTTACATAGCTTATAGGCCATGCGATTATTGCTAATCTAGGGGGCAATGAGATGACCAATGAGGCGTCATTCAACTGACGAGATCAGTTCCAAGGTCAAACAAGCCGAGGAACTCATGGCGCGGGGGCAGTCACAGGCCCAAGCGTGCAAGGTGCTGGGCGTTAGCGTGATGACATTTCACCGCTGGCGCAAGCAGGAGGCCGCGCGCGGCCACCAGCCGAACGGTACGGTGACCGAGCTTGCCGCTCGCACTGATGATCGAGATGGTATTCCCCACGTCCACAACCGTATTGACGAATTGCGGCTGGAAAATGAACGGCTGCGCCGGATCGTGACCGACCTACTGCTCGAGAAAATGAAGATCGAGGAGAAGCTTGCGCTCAGGTCCAGCGGCGGCAACAGTTTGCCCCGCCGTGGTGAAGTCCAGAGCTGACGTAAGCTGATCCGTTAATGGATACGCGAGGGCCTGGGCGCCAGCAGCAGCTGGTCGCTCAGATGCGCCTTCTCGGATCTTGCACGCAGCTCCTCGAGGATTGGACGTAACCTCGCCTGAGCGAGGTCCAAGCCTTTGACGATATCCTGGTTCGGCATTTCGGCCGGAAAGCGGGCCGAGCGCAGCTTTGTTTCGACCGCTTTGACCAGCAACTCGACGTCGTCGCGGTGCTGGCCGGCGACCAGCTCGGCACCCATCAGACGGATGAGATGGAGGAGGGCCAACAGCGCGGCCTCGGTTTCGCCTGCCGATGAACTCATGGATGCTCTCTGCCTGACATTGCCGGCAGGTCTTGCGAGCTCACGACCTGCCTGATAGTGATAATGCGCATATGAATTGTTAACACGAATGTTAATTCCCGATGACCGACCTTTCGGACGCTCGAATAGCGAAGGTACCGGTTAACTTCGGCGCCTTCTCGTTCGCTTTTGCCTCGCTCGAAGCGTTTGCTGTCGCCTTCGAGATGATCATCGTCGTGCTGTCCAGCATCATTGGCGGTGCGGCCTATCACCTGTTTTACTACCACACGGTTTATAGCAACAGCTTCGAGGGTTTTCTAGGGATCGGGGTCCTCGCCGCCATCCTTCACATGTTCGTGGCGAAGTCGCAGGGCCTCTATAATGCGCAAGTGCTGGCCGGCCTCGACCGGCGCTGGAGCAGCCTGCTCGGCGGCTGGCTGCTGGTCGTCCTGCTGATGACCCTGATCATCTTCCTGCTGAAGGTCGGCTCCGGCGTCTCGCGCGGATCGGTGATGTCGTTTGGCCTGATCGGCGGCCTCGGGCTGGTGACTGGACGGATGCTGCTGCAGGCACCGCTGCAACGCGCGATCGACCGCGGCATGCTGGCGACGCGCCGCGCGGTCGTGGTCGGGATGGCGGACGAATTGTCCCGGGTGCGGCAATCGAGCCTGCTGCGCGATTTCGGCCTCAGCGAGGTACGACGGGTGCAGTTGTCCGGCCTGTCCGATGACGCGGACGATCGCGCCGCCGTCGCCTCAGCGATTCACGCGGCGCGGGAGTGCGGCGCCGACGAGATCGTCCTGGCGATCCCCTGGCAGCAGGAACCGCGCATCCAGTTCGTGTGCGATCAGTTGCGGGCGTCACCGCTGCCGGTGCGGCTGCTGCCGGATCGGACGGCGGAGCGGTTCCTGGCGCTGCGGATGGTGACGTCCGGCCCGATCCCGACGCTGGAAATGCAGCGCTCGCCGCTCACCTCGGTCGAGCGCGCCGGCAAGCGGCTGTTCGACATCGTGGCATCGAGCGGCCTGCTGGTGCTGTTCGCGCCGCTTCTGATCGGGACCGCGATTGCGATCAAGCTCGACTCCAGGGGGCCGGTCCTGTTCCGGCAGCGCCGCAACGGGTTCGACGGCAAGCAATTCACCATCCTCAAATTCCGCTCCATGCATGTGCTCGAGGACGGCGACGTCATCACGCAGGCGCGCGCCAACGATCCGCGGCTGACCGGGATCGGCGCGACGCTGCGCCGCCGCAGCATCGACGAGCTGCCGCAGCTGGTGAACGTGCTGCGCGGCGACATGTCGCTGGTCGGACCGCGGCCGCACGCGCTGGCGCATGACGACAAATATTCGAAGCTGATTGCGAGCTATGCGCAGCGCCAGCACGTCAAGCCGGGCATCACCGGTCTCGCGCAGGTTCAAGGACTGCGCGGCGCGACGCCCGCGATCGAGGACATGCAGCTGCGCGTCGCGCACGACCTCATCTACATCAAGAGCTGGAGCTTCGTGCTCGACCTGCGCATCCTGCTGCGCACGGTCGGCGCAGTGCTGCGCCACAAGGGCGTCTGACGCGCCTTACTCCGGAAGGCTCTGGTTGGCGTCCTTGAATTCCGCCTCGATGACATGCCGGTTGGCATCGGTCGCCACACGATAGGCCTGGCCGAGCGCAGGCTTCAGCTCCGGGGCGCGGGTGAGGATCAAGCGAATCTGCCGCTGCAGCAGATCGACCAGCTCGACATCGCGCGTGGTGTCGACCTGCGCCAGCAGGATCAGGCGCGGCGCGATCAGGTCGCGGCGGTTGAAGCCGGTGTAGTAGGACATCTTCAGCGCTTTCGACGCAGTCGGGTTCAGCCAGTCGAACCGCCCGGTCGCCGAGGCGAGGCCGAACCAGGCGCCGGCATCCATCGGAGAGAGCCGCAGCGCGCGCGTGAAGGCGGCTTCGGCTATCTCGGGCGAGGTCTGCAATTCGCTCCAGCCGTCGGCGAGCCACAGCTCGCTTCTGACGACGCCGAGACCGGCGGCGAGCGAAGGCTTGCCGCGCATTGCATCGGCGGCGAGCCACCAGGCCGACAACGCCAGCGTCGCGGCGCCGATCAGGACGACGGCCGGCACGAAAGCCGGCGACAGCTGCCGCGCGTACCGTCCGATCGCATCAGCGTTCGCGCTAGCCATGGCGCACGGCCCGGTTGCCGGTCATCAGCAAGGTGCGCCGCGCGCCCTCCAGCTTGACGCAGGTGAGCCGGCCCGTCGCATAGGCGCCGGTGTCGACATTGATGCGGTTGTGCAGCAGTTCGGCCTCGTGCACCGGCGTATGGCCGTGGACCACGACCTTGCCGAAATCATCTTCCGAGACCAGGAAGTCGTCGCGGATCCAGAGCAGGTCTTCCTTGCGCTGCTGGTTGAGCGGGACACCGGGCCTGACGCCGGCATGCACGAAGAAATAGCGGCTGTGCACATAACAGATCGGCAGCGAGCGCAGGAAGGCGAGATGGGCCGGCGGCATCTGGCGCATCAATGCTCGCGCGAGCGCCCGCCGTTCCGCGGCGTCGGGATTGGGCGAGGGCGTCAGTCCGTAGGACATCAGCGTCTGCAGGCCGCCGAACTGCCGCCATTGTGCAAGCATGTCGGGATTGACGAGAAACTCCAGCAGGCAGGCCTCGTGATTGCCGAGCAGGCAGACCATGCTGCGGCTCCGGCGGCGCTGCTCGAGCATCGCGATCACATCGCGCGAATCCGGTCCGCGATCGATGTAGTCGCCGAGGAACACCTGGATCGGCCGCGCCGGCCGGAACTCGCGGATGTCGGCATCGATGTGGGCGCAGATCTCGTGCAGCAGGTCGGCGTGTCCGTGGATATCGCCGACGGCGTAGATGCAGGTCTCGTCGCCCTTGTCATGTTCGAGGTCGCCGGGCTGGCCGACCATCCGCCGGAGGAGCTTGCGCATCTGGCGACTAGCCCGCCTGCAACCGTGAACGGCTGATCCGCTGCGCCAGTCCTGTTCCGATCACGGCTCCCAACACGACCACTCCGGGCAGCGCCGGCAGCTCCGGCAAGGTGAAGACGGCAAGCAGCAGCGTCAGCAACACGGCTGCCGCCGCCGCGGGATAGGACCAGTCACGGCCGCGATTGCGTGCACCGGCCGTGAACGCGGCGATGCCCGCGACCGTAACCGCGAGTAGAGTCCAGAACATGGCGGAACCGAATTGCGCGATCAAGGCTGCGGCACTGGTCGCCACCACGGGCCGCGTGGTGGCCCCCTGCCAGTCCATATAGGTCGATGCCAGCGTTGCCGTGGTGCCGGCGCCGCTGCCGAGCGCGGGCAGGTCGGCGAGCAGATTGTGGGTCGATTGCACGAGTTCGGCCGGCGCGCGGACGAAGGCGATGGCGAGCGCGACATCAGGGTGACGGTTGGCGATCGCCGTCGCCAGCGCGATCAGCGCGATCGCAACGGCCGCGGCGGCGCTGCTCCAGCGATGCAGATGCAGCTTTCGCGCGGCGAAGGTCATCAGGACGAGCGCTGCTCCGGCGGCGATTGCGATTGCGGCGCCGCGCCGTCCGTACCAGCAGGCGCTGGCGGCGCAGAACAGTGCGCCGCCGGCGAGCAGCCAGCGCAATCGCGTCAGCTGGGCCGCGGTGCGGCCGTCGGCGTGTCCACCGGTGTCGAGCGCACGCGCAAGGCTGAACGGAACGCCAATCAGAACGACGATGAGGAATCCGCTTGCCGTCTCGTCGCGCGCAGCGCCGAGCCAGGCTTTGAGGGGATCGCTGAGCAGCAGGATCACCGCGGCAACTGCGGCCGTTGCGGCAATGGTGCGGGCCACCATGTCGGCGCGGCGGGCTTCGATCGCAATCGCGGCGGCGGCGATCATCACTGAGAGCAGTGACAGCCAGAGCAGCAGCGCGCCGAGGCTAGCACCGGTATCGATCGTGATGCTGCCGCTGAGCGGCGCGCCCAGCGTCTCGCCGGCGAACTTCCACACCGGATGCGCCCGGAATGTCAGCGGCAGCATTTGCAGGATGATCCAGAGCATCGGGACCAGCGCCGCCGCAAAGGCGGGGCCGGCGACCCTCTTCAGGAAAGACAGTTCACCTGGACGGATCGCCGAGAGACTGGCCAGCAGGGCGAGCGAGGTTGCGGCGCCGACGAGACCGGTCGCCAGCGATGCGTCGACGAGACCCACCGGAATCGATGCCCCGATCAAGATGCAGACAAAAGCCGTGACGTTCCACACGAGAGGGGCAGGTCCTGCGGAAGATGAGAACGCAAGGCAGCGGGATGCCCTGCGCTCGCCGCGAGGTCAATGGAAATCGGGCGTGCCAGGTAAAGCTGCGTTATGCCGCGTTAATGAGGACGACGCAGTGCGATGAGCGGCGGCGAGGTGCGGGACCGGAGCCGCGGCGCGAAGGTGCTCGCGAGATATCCGCCCTGCAGCGACACCATGGCGGTGATCATGAGCAACGCGGTCTCCGACCACGCGCCTCCGATGGCGGCCAGCAGCGTGAGTTCCGCAAGCGCGACCGGCACCAGCACCAGACAATGCTGGCGCAGCCCGAGCACGGTGCCGCCGATCAAATTGCCAAGCAATACAAATAACATAACCAAACCCTGCGCCCGCATATTATCGGGCCGGGTCCTAAGCCGGGGTTAAGCCGGTCGTCGCAAATCCGCCGGCGCGGTGCCGGCCGGCGGTCGATGGTTATGTTAATCAATTAACATTCAGAACGGGCGCAGGTCGCCGTAGCTATAGGCCGCCCAGTAGTCGCGGCCGCCATACGGCCCGTAAGCGCCGTAGAGCGGCGCGCAGGAATAGCGATCCGGGCAACCGTGCCAGCAGACCCGCTTCCACTGGCAGACATCGCCATGACAATATTGCAGCCGCTGGCAGTTGCCGCCGACGCGCTCGACGGCGCGCGGGGCTTTATAGATGCCCAATTCAGCGGCGAAAACGCCTGAACTTCCAAGCAAGAAGGCGACCGCTGCCAATGCGGTCGCCAGTGGCTTCATGCGGGCCATTGAACCCCCAACCGATTAACTCAAACCGTCTCATTCACAGATAATCGGAACATCACACGAAGGCAAAGCCGAAGTGACGTCGCGCTGACCGCTGCCTCATGGCGACGCGCCGGTGTCGCGCATTTGCCTCACCTTGCTAACATTCCTTATCAATTGTGGTGCAATATATCGCGGAACCTTGTGATTGTGATAGTCGGCGTGTTACGGCACGGCCGGAGTATTTGAATGTCGCGTGCGAATTTCATTCGAGCAATGTTATTGCTTGCGGCCGCCTGCTGGGTCGGCGGTTGCCATTACATGCCGACCAACGGTCCGACGAGCTCCGACGTCGTCGCCGGGCAGCGCGATCCGGAAAGCCTGCCCTATGCGATGGTCAAGATCACGCCGCAGGTCGAGAACGTGCTGGCGTCCTTCGCGCCGCAACTCGCCGGCGGCATTCAGGGCCCGCCGCCGAAGGACATCCATTTCGGCATCGGCGACGTCGTCAGCGTCACGATCTTCGAGGCCGCCGCCGGCGGTCTGTTCATTCCGGTCGAGGCCGGCGTGCGCCCCGGCAATTACATCACGCTGCCGAACCAGAACGTCGATACCGACGGCAACATCTCGGTGCCCTATGCTGGTGCGATCCGTGCCAAGAACCGCACCCCGACCGAGGTGCAGCGCTCGATCGTCGATGCGCTGAAGAACCGCGCGATCGAGCCGCAGGCCGTGGTCGCGCTGATCGAGCAGCGCACCTCGCTGATCTCCGTGCTTGGCGAGGTCAACACGCCGAACCGCTTCCCCGCCAACGCCGCGGGCGAGCGCGTGCTCGACTCGATCACGCGCGCCGGCGGCCCGAAAGGGCAGGGTTTTGACACATGGGTCATGCTGGAGCGCGACGGCAAGCGCACAACCGTGCCGTTCGGCCAGCTGGTCTACGAGCCCAAGAGCAACATCTACGCGCATCCCGGCGACACCATCTATGTCTACCGCGAGCCGCAAACCTTCGTCGCCTTCGGCGCGTCGGGCGCGCAGGGCCAGTTCAATTTCGAGGCCTGGCGCATCTCGCTCGCCGAAGCGGTCGCCAAGGCGGGCGGCCTGAACGACTCCTCGGCCGACCCGGCCTCGGTGTTCGTCTATCGCGGCGAGCTGCCGGAAGTCGCGGCCAAGCTCGGCGTCGACGTCAGCAAATATTCTGGGCCGATCATTCCGGTCGTCTACAACATCAATTTCCGCGATCCGGCCGGCTATTTCCTGGCCACGCGTTTCCAGTTGCGCAACAAGGACGTGCTTTATGCGTCGAATGCGGCATCCGTCGAGGATGCCAAGCTGATGCAGCAGATCCGCCTCGTGACCGCAACGGTGAACGATCCGATCGTGGCTGCCTACAACGCAACCTTACTTCGTAATTCGATCAAGCTTGCGCCCTGATATTGGGGCGTGAGCCGGCCCGGCCGGCTTCATGACACGCTTACGATCACCTTCCGGCTCAAGCGAGGCGACGGCATTGCCGTGGCCGGTCCGCTGGTCGTCGTGGCTGTTCTGCGCCGTCGTCGCCTTGGCGCCGTTGCCGCTCGGCTCGGTCGGCGGCGCAGCGTCCGCGATCTGGTCGATCCTGCTCGGGATCGCCTTGCTCGGGGTGTTGCCGATGCGCTTGCGCGGCAGCCAGCTCGCAATCCTCGCAGTAGCGGCGCTGCTGACGGCGCTCGCCGTGCTGGTGCTGCACGAGCAGTCGGCGCTGCGGCCCTGGTTTGGCGTGGCGCCGAACGCGCTATGGGCAGAGGCCGGCAAATTGTTGCCCGCCGAGCTTCCGCCCGCCGTGACGATCGCGCGCAATCAGCCGTTCTATTCCGCCGGTGTCGGGATCGTCTGCCTGCTTAGCTTTGCAGTCGGGGTCGTGCTCGGTGCCAACCGTACCTCGGCGCGCGGCTTGTTGCGGGCGGTGGCCGTGTCCGGCCTGGCCTATGCGATCCTCGGCATCATCACGTTTGCGATCGATCCCACCCGGATCTTCCTGCTTCATGACAAGCAGGCCCATCTGGAGTGGCTGACGTCTCCCTTCGTCAACCGCAACACGGCGGCCATCTATTATGGCTGCTGTGCGTTGATCTGGCTGTTGTTCGGCTGCGAGTCGGTCGAGCGGCATTGGCCGTCGCACCGGATTAGCCTGCATCGTTTGTTGGCGCGCATCGATATGCCGGCGCGGCGCCGGCTTGCCGGCCACGCGTTGGGTTGGCTCGCTTGCCTGCTGGCGATGTTTCTTACCGGATCGCGCGGCGGCGTCGGGATCTCGCTGCTCGCTGCGGTCGTGGCCGGCGCGATCTTCTTTCGCAGGCGGATGCCGCGCCGCTACGGCCTGATCACGGCGCTCTGCATCGGCGGCCTGGTCGCGCTGGCGCTGCTGCAACTGCTCGGCGGCGGCGTCGGCGCACGCTTCAGCACGATCGGCCTGTCCGATGAGGGCCGGTTCTCGACCTATCGCGCGACGTTGCGGATGATCTGGGATCATCCCTGGCTCGGCGATGGTCTTGGGTCCTTCGAATGGGTCTATCCGGCCTATCGCACCGACGACATCTCGTTGCGCGGGATCTGGAACCGGGCCCACAACAGCTGGCTCGAACTGGCATCCGACGGCGGAATGTTAATGGTCGGCGTCGTCGTGATCGCGCTGCTCGCGGCATTCGCCGTGCTCGCGTATGGCGTGCGGACCCGCCGTCGCGACGTGATCGTGCCGCTGGCGGCGCTCTGCGCGTCGGCTGCCGGCGCGCTCCATTCGATGATCGATTTCTCGCTCCAGATCACCGGCTATGCCGTTGTTATCGCCGCGATGCTCGGGGCCGGCCTGTCGCAATCCTTCCGTTCCGGCGGCGGCGCCGGCACCGGGCGTGACGCCGGTGTTACGATCGGGACGGCCGGTTAACGTTGATTTCCCGCGTCGGGCCAGGCCATGCCCGGTCGAGGGTATTTAATTGGCGCGATAACCCTGACTATGCTAACGAACTGTTAGTATTCGTTAGGGAGATAGCAGTGTTCACATTTGAGCGATCCGGCGGTTTTTCCGCGCTGCGCCTGGCGGCGCTATTGGCGATGTTGGCGCTGGCGGCGCCCGGTGGCGCCGCATTGGCGGAGACGCCTGGCGGGCTGATCCAGCTCTCCCAGGCGGTCACCAATTTCAAAGCCAATCCGGAGCAGTTGCTGACCCAGTTTCCGAACGCCGGCGTGGAATTGACCTCGCGGGCGCGCGATTTCGCCCTCAACGATCCGACGTCGCTCGATCTGCTGATTGCGCTGCTCGCCAAGGCCAGCAAGGACCAGAAGACGGCGATCGCGGCCGGTCTCGCCCAGGCCGCACGCATCGTCGTGCGCAGCAATCAGCCCTACGCGACGCGGATCCAGCAGGCGATCGCCGACACCAAGGATGTCGACACCGTGATGGCGTTTGCCGCGGCATCGGGCGATAGCGGCACGGCTGCGACCGGCGCCGGCGGCACGGGCAGCGCCGGTGCATCCGGCGGCCAGACCAGCGCGCTCGGCGCCACCGGCGCAGGCGGCGGCACGCTCGAGGCCATCAACGGCAACAGCGTGAACACCGGCATCTTCAGCTTCACCTCGTCGGTCAGCAGTTCCGGCAACACCACGACGGGAACGACCACGGGCACCGGCACCACGCTCATTTCAACCGTTACTCCCTGAGCGGGCGTCCGATCGCCAATGGAGAACTCTCTGCAGCAACGCGCTTTGGTGTCGGCGGCGGGACGCTTCCCGGGATCATTGGAGGGCGCGAGGGCAGGATGTATCCTGCCGGCGCAGCGATAGGACGAGATGCTTCAGCGCAACCAGATTTCGCCGTCTGTCGACTTAAGAAATCGTCCGGCCGAGCTGCCGTCGCTGGCGGAGACCTTCGATGCCTTCGTCACCTATCTGCTCCGGCAGTACTGGGTGATCCTCGGAACCGCCGGCCTCTGCCTGTTTGGCGGCATCTGCTACCTGATGACGGCGGCGCCGAGCTATACCGCGCTTGCCACGATGATCATCGACACGCGCAAATTCCAGGCGTTCCAGCAGCAGTCGCCGGTGAATGACGTCCCGGTCGATTCCTCCGCGGTCGAAAGCCAGGTCGAGATCCTCAAGTCGGAGAACGTGGCGCTCGCGGTGATCCGCGACCTCAAGCTCAACGAGGACCCGGAATTCATCGGCTCCAAGGCCGGCGCGGCGGGAGCCGTGCTGGATTTCGTGACCGGCCTGTTCGCCGGCAGCGCGCCGCCCAACGAGTTCGACCGGACCCGGCGCGCGGTTCGCGTCTTCCAGAAGCAGCTCGACGTCCGCCGCCGCGGCATGACCTATGTGATCGAGGTCAGCTTCCGTTCGCTCGATCCGGAGCGCGCGGCGCAGATCGCCAATGCCGTGGCCGACGCCTATATCGTCGACCAGCTCGATTCCAAGTATCAGGCGACGCGCCGCGCCAGCGTCTGGCTGCAGGACCGCATCCAGGAGCTGCGCACCCAGGCATCCAATGCCGAGCGCGCGGTGCTCGACTACAAGAAGACCAACAACATCGTCACCTCGAGCGGCAAGCTGCTCAACGAGCAGCAGCTCGGCGAGCTCAACACCCAGCTGGTCCATGTGAAGTCGCAGGTCACCGACGCCAAGGCCAAGCTCGACCGCATCGAGGCGGTGGTGAAGGGCGGCGTGCCCGATGCGACGGTTGCCGACACCCTGAACAACCAGGTTATCACCAAGCTGCGCTCGCAATATCTCGAGCTTGCCAACCGCGAGGCCGACTGGTCGTCGCGCTACGGCTACAATCACCTGGCTGCCGTCAATCTGCGCAACCAGATGCGCGAGCTCCAGTCGTCGATCATCGACGAATTGAAGCGGCTCGCCGAAAGCTACAAGAGCGACTATGCGATCGCCCTGCAGCGGCAGAACGAGATCGAACGCGCCGTGAACGATTCGGTGTCGCAGTCGCAGTCCACCAACCAGGCGCAGGTCACGCTGCGCGAGCTGGAGAGCTCGGCGCAGACCTATCGCTCGCTCTATGACAATTTCCTGCAACGCTACATGGAAAACGTGCAGCAGCAGTCGTTTCCGGTCAGCGAGGCGCGGGTGATCACCCGGGCCTCGCGCCCGCTCGGCAAGAGCCACCCGCAGACCCTGGTCGTGCTGGCGCTCTCGGCGCTCGGCGGCCTGATCGCCGGGCTTGGGCTCGGCGTGTTGCGCGACCTCTATGACCGGGTGTTCCGCACCGCTGAAATGGTCGAGACCATCCTCGATGCCGATTGCGTCGCGATCGTCCCCCGCGTCTCGCTAAGCCAGCTCAAGGCGCCGGTGGTCGGTCGTCCCAACCTGCCGGCCGGTGTGCGCATGATCCAGCGCGGCGATGAGCCGGTACTGTGGGCCGCGATCGATTCGCCATTCTCGCGGTTCTCGGAGGCGATCCGCTCGATCAAGGTCAATGCGGACCTCAACGTCACCAAGCCGTCGAAGATCCTCGGCCTGACCTCGGCGCTGCCCAACGAGGGCAAGTCGACGCTCGCCTTCGTGTTCGCGCAACTGGTCGCCCAGAGCGGGGCGCGCGTGCTGCTCGTCGATTGCGACCTGCGCAATCCCTCGCTGAGCCGCAAGGTTGCCGCCAACGCCGAGCGCGGCATTCTCGATGTCCTGTCGAACAATGCGACACTGCAGGACGCGCTGTGGCGCGATCCCGAGACCGGGCTTGTCTTCCTGCCCGGCGCCACGCGGTCGCGCATCGCGCATTCGCACGAGGTACTGGCCTCCGACCAGATGAAGGATTTCATCGATGCGGTCCGCAGCCATTATGACTATGTGATCGTCGACTTCCCGCCGCTCACGCCGGTGGTCGATGTCCGCATCACCGCGCACTTCGTCGATTCCTTCGTCTTCATCGTCGAATGGGGCAAGACCCAGGTGCAGGTGGTCGAGCGGGCGCTGCGCAGCGCGCGCGCGGTCAATGAGAACCTGCTCGGCGTCGTGCTCAACAAGGCCGATATCGCGGCGATGAGCCGCTATAGCGGCTATGGCGGCAAGAACTACTATTACAACTCGCACTATGGGCGATATGGCTACACCGAGTGAGACGCACGGTGGGATGCCCGGGCGCGCCGCAGCCTGGCTTGCGCGCGGCTTCCTGGCCGCGGTCGCGTGCACGTCGGTTGCGTGGGGCGCGACCACCTTGCCGGTGTTCGTCGACCAGAGCCGGCTGGACGGCGCCAGGGACTTGATCCTGCGCAACGTGCCGGTCAGCGACGCCGAGCTGGGCTACCTCGCTCCGCTGCTGTCGCGCGCCGCGGCGGAAACGGATTGCATGCCGGCGATCGATCGCAGCGCGGCGGTGATCCGGCTGCGGCTCGCCGAGAATGCATTCGCATCCGGCGATCGGGTGGATGCCCGGATGGGCGAACTCGACGCGGCTGCTCGCAAGTCGCTCGGCTGCGCGCCGGCCGATCCCTATCTATGGGTCGTGCTGTTCTGGCTTCGCAACATCAGGCAAGGATTGAGCGACGCCAATTTCGACCTGCTGCGGATGTCGTACCGGCTCGGCCCCAACGAAGGCTGGATCGTCGTCAAGCGCAGCGCCATGGCGCTCGCCCTGCTCGATGCGCTGCCGCCAGACCTGTCGGACGCGGTCGTTGCCGAGTTCGCGCGCCTCGTGAAGGCGGAGCTGTATACCGAGGCGATCGATCTCCTGAAGGGGCCCGGTTGGGTGCACCGGGACCGGCTGATGGCCGGCCTTGCGTCTGTCCCGCAACGGAACGTCGACATCCTGACCCGCACCATGGCCGACATTGGATATGATCTCGACCGCCGTTCGCCGGCGGAGCGACGTAATCCGGAGCGTAAGTCGAACGACCGCCTCGACGAACTTCCCCGGATGCCACCCGAAGCGAGGGCCAGGCCATGACGATGGAATTCAGCGTCGGACGACACAACGCGCATTATGAGGGCGTCTATTCGGCGCAGGAGCGCGACTGGCGCCGCGTTTGCGCGGTCGACAAGGCGGATCATATCGCCGGCTTGCTCGGCGCCTGCGCCGCCAAAATCGGCAGCGTGCTCGAGGTCGGTTGCGGCACCGGTGCGGTGCTGGCGCGGCTGTCGGCGATCGGCGTCGGCCGCGATTTCACCGGCATCGACGTCATCGATCCTTCGACCAATCTGGAGACCGACGGCGCTGCCCATGCACCGTTCCGCTGGTCGAGCTATGACGGTGCGACGATCCCGTTCGCCGATGGAGCGTTCGATCTCGTCTATGCCAGCCACGTGCTGGAACACGTGCCCGAACCGCGGGCATTGCTTTACGAGCTCGCCCGCGTCTCTCGAGACTTCATCTATGTCGAGGTGCCCTGCGAATTGCACGCGCGGACCAGTCGCGGGGCGCTGCAATCGACGCTCGACATAGGCCATATCAATTTCTACACGCCCGATACGTTTCGGCTGCTGCTGGAGACCGTGGGGCTCAAGGTCAAGGACTTCGGCACCTGGGACCACAGCCTGCCGGTGCATGCTTTTCATTCGTCTCGGATGAAGGGGCTCGCGAAGAGCATCGTGCGGAAGTCGCTGCTGTCGGTCAGCCCAGGGTTCGCGACCCGGCTTGCGACTTATCATTGCGGGGCGATCTGCCGGCACGATGCGGCGCCACCACGGGACCCATGAGCCATGGCGCCACGCGTGGTCGTCTTCAACAACATGATCACACCTTACACCAACCGGCTCTACAACGAGCTGGTTGACCGCGGGCTCGATCTCGCGGTGCTGTCCTGTACTGCGCAGGAAGCCGATCGTGCCTGGGCGGGTTCGTTCGCGCCGCGCTACACGACGCGGATGGTGCCGGGTGTCTCGATCCCGCTGTCGCGGTCGCGTCACACCCATCTCAATATCGGGATCGGGCGCGCTTTGAACGCGCTCGCGCCCGACTTGTTGTTCGTCAACGGCCTCTATCCTTCAATGCTGGCCGGCGCGGCATGGGCGCGCGCCAACGGCAAGGCGCTCGCGCTGACCATCGACGGCTGGCGCGAGACCATGCCCAACACCGCCTACCATCGCCTGGCGCGGCCATGGCTGCTGCGCCAGTGCGAGGCGGTCGTGTGTTGCAGCGACAAGGGCAGGGCGTATTTCCGCGGCGAGGGTGTCGACGACGACGATCTGTTCACGGTGCCGCTGGTGCCGGCATGGGATCCACCGGAGACCGTCCCGGGCTTCCACGACCGTGCATTTCACCTGCTGTGGTGCGCCCGCATCAACGACGACGCCAAGAACGCGATCTTCTTCGAGACGATCGCCATCGCGCTCGGCCGGGTCTTGCCCGGCTTAAGGGTTCGCGTGGTCGGGTCCGGCGTTGCCGAGCAGCGCATGCTTGCGCGTCTCGGCAGCGCCGGCATCGAGGTCAGCCACGACAGCTATGTGCCGTGGCAGGCGATATCGGAGGTCTATCTGCAATCGCGGCTGCTGCTGCTGCCGTCGCTGCTGGAACCGTGGGGCCTGGTCTGCAACGAAGCCCTGCAGTGCGGAGTTCCCTGCCTGGTGTCGCCCCATGTCGGGGCAGGCGGCGAATTGGTGCGCGACCAGGTCAACGGCTATGTTTGCGCGCTCGACGAACAGGCCTGGGTCGACGCAGCGCGCGGCTTGCTCGAACATCCCGCGCGCTGGGCGGCGATGTCGCAGCGGGCCCGGCAGAGCGTGCGAAGCGACGCGCTTGCCGACGCCGCGGCACGCTTCATGGCCGCGATCGATCATCTCTCGAGGGCGCCGGCCCGCCAGGAGGCCGTTCAATGATCGGCCGATGGTGGTTTCGAACCGACGTCTTCCTGCACGCCTATCTGGTGATGGTGCTCGGCTGCATCTATTTCCTGTTCAATTTCGTCGAGGGCATTTCGTTCGCGGAACGGGCCGGGGAGTCCACGCTGTTCCGCGTCGCATGGCTGCTGCTCTACATCCTGCTGATGTTGCACATTGCGGTTGACCGGAAGCGCTTTGGCCTGCTGCTGCTGCAATCGCATCTCTATCTGACGTTCATTGCCTTCGCGCTGCTGTCGCTGGTGCTGAGCGCCGACCCCGCGGGCTCGTCGATCAAGTTCGCGATGTATCTGCTGACCACGCTGTTCTCGGCGTGGGTCGTGATCAGCTGCCCCGTAGATCGCCTGGTCGGTACGTTGTTCCGGGTCGGGATCGTGGTGCTGATCGTTCACGTCCTGCTGTTTCCGGTGATCGGCTCGCAATGGGATTACGATCCGCTGCATCGTCCGACGGTGCTCGGCACCCAGGCCTATGCCGGCGTGTTCGGCCACAAGAATCTCGCGGGCGCCTTCTTCGGCCTGATGGTGCTGATCTGCTTCGTGCGCATGCTGGCGGGACCGCGGCGGCGATTCGGCTGGTCGCTGCTGCTGATGGGATGTCACCTGTTTGCGCTCGCCGCGGCCGGCGCCGCCGGACCGCTGATCAGCATGTTGACCGCGCTCGCCGTGACTTTCGGGCTGCTACTGGTGGTGCTCGGGCACAGAGGCGCGGCCTCGATCTACTGGCTTTGCCTCGCCTTTGTTGCGCTGGTCGTGTTCGCCGTGCCGAGCGACGAGCTCTACGGGCTGGTCGGCCGCAGCGGAAACCTCACCGGCCGCTCGTTCCTCTGGTCGGTTTGGCCCTACTTCTTCTGGCAACACCCCTGGCTCGGCTACGGCTTCTCCGGGTTCTTCAACGAACTGCCGAACTCGCCCGCCAACGAGCTGACCAGCATGGCGCCCTGGAATACCGAGTTCGGCTCGTTCGAGAATTCCTATCTCGACGCCTTCCTCCAGTTCGGCCTGTTTGGCGGCGTGCTCTATATACTGCTGCTGGCGCGGGCGTTGTGGAACGTCATCGTCTTCACGTTCGAGCGCAAAGGAACGTATTGGCTGGCGCCGTTCGCGATGCTGCTGTTCGTCGTGATCGCGTCGGCCAATGACTCGAGTCAGCTGCTGCACAATTATTTCGGCTGCGTGCTGGTGTTCTGGTGCTATTTCGGCCCGGAAGCCAGGCTGCAGATGGCGCCGCGGCGGGCATTCTCCAGACTGCGTGTGAGTGAGGCGTGAGTGCGTTGACCGACAGGTTGGATCGCGTGGCGGCCCAGACCGGGGTTACCGGAGCCGTGAGCGGAGCGCTCCGCCGGCTGCGGCGCGCCGGGGGCAACGTCGCGCTCGGCCTGATCGATCAGGCGTTGCTCAGCGGCTCGGCCTTCGCGCTGACGATCGTGCTGGCCAATGTGCTCGATATCAACTCATTCGGCCGGTTCAGCATCGCCTGGTCGTTCTCGATCCTGATCGAGGCGGTGTTTCTGCGCGGCCTGTTCGACGACGGGCTACCGGCGACCGCGCATCGCATCCCGCAATCGCTGTGGCCGCAGTTGCGGCTCGGCCTCTATCTGTCGTCGCTGCTCGTCTCGGTGGCACTTGGCCTGCTGCTGGCTATTGCGGGCCTGGTGATCGTTGCGGCCGGCGGGGCAGCAGGCGAGCTCGTGATCGCAACCGGGCTCGCGATTCCCGCGGTTCGGTTGCAGAGCATGTTCCGCCGCATCTGCTATCTCGACGGACGGCTGCCGCGGGCGGTGACGTCCTCGCTGACCTATTGCCTGGCGCTGGTCGTCTCGGCCGGGTTGATGATCGCGCTCAAGCTGACCGGCGCGGCCGCTGCGATGGCGTGCATCGCGATCTCGGCGGCGCTTGCCACCAGCCTGCTGCTGGCTCATACCAGCGAGCTGGCCTGGCCGCGGGCGAGAATCTTCCGCGGTTCGCTGCGGCGGCTGTTCCGGAACGGCCGCTGGTTCGTCGCGACCTCGCTCACCTACTGGATCGGCAGCATCGGGCTGATCCCGGTTTGCGGCTTCCTGATCGGGCTGGAGGCGAGCGCGTCGCTGCGGATCCTGCTGCTGGTGTTCGCACCGCTCAGCCAGGTCTGCGCGACGATGTTCTCGGTCCGTCTGCCGGAGATCGCGGCCGAGCTGCGCGCCGGTCGGCGCAGCGCGGTCGTTGCGGCCGCGCGCGAAAATGCCCTGCTGCTCGGTTCGATCGCGGCCGTCTATGGCGCGGTGGTCGTGCTGCTCGGCCAGCGCATTCTCGCCCTCGTCATCCACGGGCAGAGTTATGAGATCGGCACCGGCAGCCTCGCCTTGATGGCAGCCGCGATGGCGCTCGATGCGGTGTGGCTCGGCCTCGCGCTGCCGCTGTTTGCGACCGGCAAGCCGCAGCGGTTCATGCTGAGCCGGATCGCGGGCCTCGTTGCGCTGTGCTGCGTGCTGCCGTTCGCGGCGGCGACGTGGCAGGTGATGGGCGCGGTCGCGGCGATGGTCGCCTCCAGCGCGGCGTCGGTGATCACGGTTGTGCTGACCAATTCGGCGCGGGAGCCAACATGACTGACGATGCACCCGGCCGCACGCTGCAGCGACTGCATATCGGCGCCTTCAATTGCGGCATCGACGGCTGGATCAATACCGACATCACGATGCATCTGTGGATCGCCCGGGTGCCGCTCGCGGCTAAAGCGCTGCATCTCGCCGGCCTGCTGAGCGATGCCCGCTATGCCGAGCATCGCGAGGGGAAGTTTGCCGGGCTCCGCTACATGGACCTGACCAAGCCGCTGCCGTTCGCGGATAGCAGCCTCGCTGCGGTGTTCAGCGCGCATGTCTTCGAGCATCTGTTTCCCGATGAGGTTGCGCGGCTGGCGCGCGAGATCGCGCGGGTGCTGGCGCCGGGCGGGGTGTGCCGCATCGTCGTGCCCGACATGGAAAGGATCGTGGCCCTCTACGACCCGGCGGCGCCGCAGGCCTTCCTTAAGGGCGTGTTCGAGATCGATCGCCGCAGGGAGGCCGCCTTCGCGCATCACTGGGGCTATACCCGCGCCTCGCTTGCGACGCTGTTCCGCGACGCCGGCTGTTCCGAGACCCACACCCGGGCCTATCGCGAGGGCGTCTGTCCCGACATCGACCGGCTCGACAACCGGCCGGACGAGTCGATCTTCTTCGAGGCGATCAAGTAGCAGGAGACTGATAGTGCTGGGCGCAATTCAAGCCCGATTTTCCGGTGCAGCGCGCAAGCGGCGGGGCGAGTTCCTCGTCCGCACCGTGGACCTGCCGCTCGATGCCAAGATCCTCGATCTCGGCGGCGGCACCGGCCGGCACATTCGCGCGATCCTGCCCTTTCATACCGACATCACGGTTTGCGACATCTCGGCCGACGATCTGAAAGCCGCGCGCGAGCGCTTCGGCTTCAAGACGGTGCTGCTGCAGGAGACCGAGCGCCTGCCGTTCAAGGATCGGGCGTTCGACTTCTGCTTCTGCTCGTCGGTAATCGAACACGTCACCGGGCCGAAGCAGGACGTCGTGACGATCGAGAACGACGCGGCATTCCGCAACATCGCGCGCGAGCACCAGAACCGCTTCGCGGGCGAGATCTCGCGGGTCGCGAAGTCGTTCTACGTGCAGACGCCGTACCGGTACTTTCCGATCGAGAGCCATACCTGGCTGCCCGGAATCATCGTCCTGCTGCCGAGGCGGGCGCAAATCGCGCTGATCGAACTGTTCAACCGTTTCTGGTTCAAGCGGACCGCACCCGACTGGCACCTGTTCGACTGGCGCGAGATGGCCGAAACGTTTCCGGACGCGAAGATCTATCGCGAGCGCTATCTCGGCATGACCAAGTCGCTGATGGCGATCAAGGCATGACGATCAATCGTCGCGCCGGGCGAGGATGTTGATCAGCGTGCCGACGGCCGGCCGGCGATCCAGCGCCGGCGGGAGCGGAGAGCCGGCAAAGCCGGTCGCGAGCATCGTCAGACCGTGTTGTCGCAGCAGGCTCTGCATCGCTGCGTGCGAGGTGTCGAATCTGGAGAAGGCGAGGTAGCGGAACAGCGGCCGCACTGATATGCGCGAAGAGGCCGCGTGCGCGAACTTGTAGCTCTGGCGCAGCAGCGATCCGCGGTTGGGAACCGAGACCAGCAGCAGTCCGCCGGGCCTGAGCACGCGATGGATCTGGGCAAGGCACTGCGCCACGTCCGGGACATATTCCAGCACGCTCGCGCAGAGCACGCCGTCGAACGATCGATCCGCGAACGGCAGGTTTGCGATAGTCGGGATCTGCCGGAATGTCAGCAGTTCGGCGAGCTTGCCGTCGGCGGGACGGCCATGTGCCGCCGCAATCATCTCCGGCGAGGCATCGACACCGGTGACGTCGCAGCCGCGCGCGGCGAGCAGGCGGGAAAGCGTTCCGGTGCCGCAACCTGCATCCAGCCAGCGCTGGTCGTTGAGGTCCGCATTCCCGAGCAGCTCGAACATCGCCGCCGTGCGTGCCTTGAAGGTGCGGCTGCGATGCAGCGCCTCCCATTCCGACGAAATCTCGTCGTGAAAGCGGATTTCGGGTCGGTCCTGGGCCATGCCGGCCATGGTCATCCCTACCAGTGGAAGCCGCTCACTTGGGCGCGCACCTCGCGGGGCAGGCCGATCTCCGACAGTTCGAGCACGACCTGGTCAGGCCGGGTTGTCTTCAGCGCCGCCACGAAGCGCGGATCGGCCGTGGTCAGCACGATGATGTCGGCCCACTCGATTGTCGCCGTCGCGTCGTCATGCAGCAAGCCGACCAGCTCCGGGTTTCGCATCAGAAAGTCGCGGTTGGCGCCGATCAGTTGCGACAGCTGAACGTTGGGGTCGTAGATCCGGATGTCGCGCCGCTCCCCGCGCAGGGTTTTCACCAGCTCGACGAACGGGCTGTCGCGGACGTCGTCGGTGCCGGCCTTGAAGCTGATGCCGAGGAAGGCGATGCGGCGGCCGTCATGCGACAGGATCCAGTCGGCGCCGCGCGACATGATCATGTCGTTGCTCGGCAGGATGCTTTCGAGCACCGGCGTCGACAGGCCACGGCTGTGCGCGAGGTGCTTCAGCGCCTTGACATCCTTGGGCAGGCAGGAGCCGCCGAAGGCAAAGCCCGGCCGCAAGTAAGCCGGCGAGATGTTGAGCCTGGTGTCCTGCAGGAAGATGTTCATGACGTCGCGGCCGTCGATGCCGAGCGTCTTTGCGATCGTGCCGATCTCGTTGGCGAAGCTGACCTTCAGCGCGTGCCAGCTGTTGTCGACATATTTCACCAGCTCGGCGGTCTCGACCGGCGGGGTGATCTTGGCGCCGGGCAGATCCTTGTAGAGCGCCATGACGCGGTCGGCGGTTTCCTGGTTGAAGGCACCGACCACGGTCTTGGACGGCGCATTGAAGTCCGCAATGGCGCTGCCTTCGCGCAGGAACTCCGGATTGAAGGCGAGGTCGAAATCCCGCCCGATCTTGTTGCCGGAGGCTTCCTCGATCAGCGGTCCGACGGTGCTGCGGGTGGTGCCGGGCAGCACGGTGGAGCGGATCGTCACGGTATGCGGTGCATTCTTCGCCCGCAATCCGCGGCCGATCTCGATTGCGACCTGCCGGATCGCGGTCAGGTCGAGATTGCCATTGCCTGACGACGGCGTGCCGACGCAGACCATCGAGATGTCGCTGTTGACGATCGCCTCGGTGGCGTCGGTAGTCGCGGTCAACTGACCGGTCGCGACCGCGTGCGCCACCTTGTCCGAGATGCCGGGCTCGATAACCGGCGATCGGCCCTGGCGGATCAAATCGACTTTGGCGACGCTCTTGTCGACGCCGATGATCTGGTGGCCGAGCTCGGTGAAGCAGGCGGCGCAGACCGTACCGACATAGCCGAGGCCGAAAATGCTGACGTTCATGCTTCGACCTTCAACAATCTGGCGACGTACGCATGGCCGCGTCGCGTTCGACGTGAGTAAGGCGGCATGGCGTTCAACGCGATGCCCGCCCGGCGGCTGCATTGGCGTTGACGCGCGACGCCTGCGAGGTCGGCCGCTCCGCGGTCGCGCTCGCGCGTGGCGCGCGGCGCTGCCAGGGGAGCTTCCTGGCGAACAGCGCCTCATAGGCGGCGAGCAGCTTCGGCTCCTCATGCGTCCAGGACAATTCGCGCTCGACGCGGCTGCGGCCAAATGCGCCCATCGTCTGCCGCAGCGAGGAATCGTCGATCAGCGTGAGGATCTTGCCGGCGAAATCCTGCGGGTCGTTCTTCGCCGCATAGAGCGAGGCGTCGAGCGCCGAGCGGCGGCCTTCGCGGACGTCGAACTGGACGATCGGCCGTCCGAGCGCCATGTACTCCATGATCTTGTTCATGGTGGAGATGTCGTTCATCGGCGTGACGCGATCCGGATTGACGCAGACGTCGGCGGTCGAGAGCATCGTGAACAGCGCCTCGTCGGCGATCGCACCGGTGAAATTCACGTAGTCGGAGAGCTGCATCTCCTCGCAGAGCTTGACCACCGCATTCCACTCCGGCCCGGTTCCGGCGATGTTGAACTGGATGTCGGTGCGGCCGAGATCGTGCACGATGTGGCCGATCGACTGCAGCAAGAGATCGATGCCTTCCGACTGGCCGATCACGCCGACATAGCCGACGCTGTAGCGCCGGCCGCGGCGCCACGCCGGATCGGCCGGCCGCGAGCGCACCCGGTCGAGATTGGGGCCGGAGCGCACCACGAAGACCCGATTGGCCGGCATGCGGCCACGGGTGATCGCGATCTCGCGATAGGATTCATTGGTCGCGATCGAGATGCTTGCGGTCTTGAAGGTGAGATATTCGACCAGTCGGAGCAGCTGCCAGAAAAAGCCCCTGCGGCCGAATTTTGCCTCATAGAGCTCGGGATTGACGTCGTGGTGATCGAACACGAAGCGCTTGCCGCCGAGCTTGAACAACAGGCCGATCAGGAAGATCAGATCGGGCGGATTGCAGCCCTGGATCACGTCGAAGCCGTGCTTCCACGCCACCTTGATCGCAAGCCAGGTTTCCCAGAACAGCGCGACCGGATACTCGATGAGATAGGCGGCGATCCCGCGCGCTTCCACGGGCATCGGATGGCGGTAGATGTGAATGCCGTCGAGGCACTCGTAGGATTCGTTATGGCCGCGCCCCTTCGGGCAGATCACCGAAACTTCGTAGCCGGCCTTGCGCAGCGACGTTGCCTCGCACCACACCCTGCGATCGAAAGGAACCGGAAGGTTCTCGACGATGATCAGGATCCGCCGCGGTGATGATGGTTCAGCTCTCGACATCTGCGATGATCTATACCATTGACCTAACAACATCACAATCAGACTAACATCGGCATTAACATGCGCGACTTCCATTATGCAATCCCGGCGCGGATGTGACGGCGACGAGACACGAACATGGCAGGCAAAGTGAGGGATTGGGCACAAAGGGCGTCGATTGCACTGGTTTTGAGCGCGCTGGTGCCGCTGGCTCATAAATGGCCGCTGCAGTGGGCCGGTGCGGCGGCAAACGATGCGCTCAATGCGAGCCATCTGAACGTAGTGATCCCGCCGACGCTTTTCGGCATGACGATCAATGCGATCGGACAGTCGCAACCCTGGCCCGAGCTCAAGTTCGACGGCGTTCGGCTGTGGGGCGCGATCTACTGGGCGCAGATCAACCCGGCGCCCGGCATCTACAATTGGGCGCGTTTCGACGCCATCCTTGCGGCGGCGGAGCGGGAGCATGTCGATATCGTCCTCAATCTCGCCTACACGCCGCGCTGGGCCGCCTCGGTGAAGGATGCGCCGCCGGCATTCACGCCCGGGGCAAGCTCGCCGCCGGCCGATCTGGCGTCATGGGATGAATGGGTGCGCGCGGCGGTTGCGCGCGCCGCCGGCCGCATCAAATACTGGGAAATCTGGAACGAGCCCGAAGATCCCAAATATTACTCGGGCGATATCGCGACCATGGTCCAGATGCAGAAGCGGGCCTACGAAATCATCAAGGCCAGCGATCCCAGCCTGACCGTGCTGACGCCATCATCCAACGGCACGCCGGACGGCTATCGCTGGCAAACCGCCTTCATGGCGCAAGGCGGCGGACAATATGCCGATGTGTTCGCCTTCCACGGCTACACCAGCGAACCCGAGGCGGTGCTTGGAATCATTGCGCGCTTCAAGCAGATCCTTGCCGCGCACGATTTGTCGGCACGGCCGATCTGGGACACCGAGGCCGGCTGGTCGTCCGACGAGGACAACCCGGATGGCTGTCTGGCTCGCGCCTACATCCTGAAATGGATCAGCGGTGTCGACCGGTTCTATTGGTACGAGTTCGCCGGCGGGGGCAGCGACTTCGGCAAATTATGGGACCGGACGCGTGGGCTGCTGCCGAGCGGAATTGCCTATCGCACGGTCCAGTCCTGGCTGGTCGGCGCAACCGTCGTGGCCGCGGGCAGGACATCGCCGTCAAGTTGGCGCGTCGAGCTCCGCATGCCGGATGGCCGCAACGGCCTGATCCTCTGGACCACCAAGGGGCGGTCCGTTGAGCGGGTCGATCCGCGCTTTAGCCGTTACCAGGGGCTCGACGGCGGCGAGGGCGCCGTCGCGAACGGTGAGGTCGAGATCTCGCCCAAACCGGTCCTGTTGCTGGAATGATAACAATGTTAAATCGCGGGAAATGAGATCGTGTTCCCGGCTTCATTGCGGGCGGCAGGCGCGATACAAGCAGTGCTGTTAACTTGAGGCATTGACCGACTGTGAAGCAGATCGCGCAGAACTATAAGAGCGGCGAGCTCAAGCTGATCGACGTGCCGGCGCCGCGCTGCCGCCCCGGCGGGGTCCTGGTGCGTACCGCGTTCTCGGCGGTGTCGACCGGCACCGAGATGATGAAATTCACCGAGGGCCGGCTGTCGCTGCTCGGCAAGGCGCGTGCGCGCCCTGACCAGGTGGCCAAGGTGATGCGCTCGGTCCGCCAGCAGGGAGTGCTAGCGACATATCAGAAGGTGATGAGCCGCCTCGATTCCTACACGCCGCTCGGTTACTCGCTGTCGGGCACCGTCGTGGAGGTGGGTGAGGGCGTCAGCGGCTTCGCGGTCGGACAGCGGGTCTGCTGCGGCGGCAATCAATATGCAACCCATGCTGAATACAATTGGGTGCCGGTTAACCTCTGCGTGCCGTTGCCGGACGGTGCTGCGCTCGACCAGTCAGCTTTCACGACGATCGCCTCGATCGCGCTGCAGGCGATGCGCCAGTCCGAGATCCGCTTCGGCGAAACCGCCTGCGTGATCGGCCTCGGCCTGATCGGGCAGATCATGGTGCGCCTGCTGCGCAGCGCCGGTGTCGTGGTCACAGGACTCGACAGATTGGAAGCGCGCTGTCGTCAGGCGGAAGCGGCAGGCGCCGCGATCTGTGCGGTCGCGTCGGATGATGCTGCGGCCTCCTTTCGCGCCCGGATCGACCAGCTGACCGCGGGCAGTGGCGCGGATTGCGTGTTCATCACGGCAGGCAGCGACGATCCGGAGCTCGCCTCGCGCTCGGCCGCATTGCTGCGCGACCGCGGCCGTATCGTCGATATCGGCAAATGCACGCTGAACCTGCCTTGGAACGAATTCTACGACAAGGAGCTCGACGTTCGATTCTCGCGCTCCTACGGCCCCGGCCGCTACGATCCGCTCTACGAGGAGGGCGGTATCGACTATCCGATCGGCCATGTGCGCTGGACCGAGAAACGCAACATGGAGGCGATCGTCGCCCTGCTCGCCGACGGGCGGCTCGACTTTTCGTCGCTGATTTCCGACGTGGTGCCGCTGGAGCAGGCGACGTCGGCGTTCGAGCGCATGAGCCGGGGCGAAGTCGGCCTCGGCATGGTGTTCGCCTATCCGGACGCCGCTTCGCGCGCGATGCAGATGGTCTATCGTCCGGCGGTTGCGCTGCGCAGTGGCCGGGTGCGGCTCGGCGTCATCGGCGCCGGCAATTATGCCTCCAGCATGCTGTTGCCGCAGCTTGCGAACAATCAGCGCGTTGATCTTGTCGAGGTCGCCACCAATACCGGCTTGAGCGGCGCCACCGCGGTACGCAAGTTCGGCTTCGCGCGCGCCTCGACGGATGCGGCCTCGGTGCTCGAGGCCGGCGACATCGATGCCGTGCTGATCGCAACGCGCCACGCCTCCCACGCCGATCTCGCGAGCCGAGCGCTGCGGGCCGGCAAGGCGGTGTTCGTCGAGAAGCCGCTGGCGATCGATGCAGACTCGCTCGATCAATTGGAGCAGGTGATCCGCGATACCGGCAACAACCGGCTGATGGTCGGCTTCAACCGCCGCTTCTCGCCGCTGCTGCAGGGCATGCGGGCGGCATTCGCACCGACGGGGCCGCAGACCCTGCAATATCGCGTCATCGCCGGCCCGCTGGAGAAATCATCCTGGTATCTGCAGGCCGAGAGCGAGGGCAGCCGCTTCGCTGGCGAGGGTGGCCATTTCATCGACGTGCTGTCATGGTGGCTCGGCGCCGAGCCGGTGCGCGTTTCGGCGAGTTCCGCGGGCAAGGATGTCGATAATCTCCTCGCCACGTTCGACTTTGCCGACGGCTCGGTTGCGAGCCTCAGCTATCTCACTGGCGGCGATCCGCGGGTGCCGAAGGAGGCGCTCGAAATATCGGCGAGCACCGGCTTTGCCGCCTTCGACAATTTCTCGGGCTTCGAGATCTGGCATGCCGGACAGCGGACAGTGAAGAAGGCGCGGCTCGACAAGGGGCAGCGGCCGATGCTGGATGCCTTCGTTGCGTCGGTCGCATCGGGAGCCGCGATGCCGATCGCACTCGAATCGCTGCTTGCGACCACCCGCGCAACCCTCGCGGTGCAGGAGAGCGCGGCCGCCGGGATGCCGGTCGATCTGACGCTCGGCACAGCAGAGCCGGGCGTCGCACACGCCGCGACCGCCGCGAGATGAATCCGACCTGGTATCTGCGCAGGCTGCGGCGCATGGAGCCGTCCGAGCTTGCGGGACGGGTGAACGACCAGCTGCTGCGGCTGCTCTGGCGTATCACTCCACCCGACATCGCGCGACATGCCCGCGCCAGCCTCGCGCCTGGCCCGCGCCAGCTGCGGCTGAAGCCGTTGCCCTTGCCGGCGCACGCGCCGCCGCAGGCTGCAGAGCGGCTGATCCGGAGCGCCGACCGAATTCTCGCCGGACATTGGCGGGTTTTCGCCAGAGATCATGCGGCCCTGGGCGAGCGGCCGGACTGGTTCGTCGATGTCCGTAGTGGCAGGCGCGCACCTGCCGATATGTACGCCTTTGCTATGCCTTATCGTGACGAAGCCACGGTCGGAAATATCAAATACATCTGGGAGCCGTCGCGTCACCATCATCTCACGGTGCTCGCGGCCGCGTATTACCTGACCTCGGACGAGCGCTACGCCAGGCGCGTGGCCGAGCATCTCACAAGCTGGTGGCGCGACAATCCATTCCCGCGTGGTCCGCACTGGATCAGCGGCATCGAGCTTGGCGTGCGGCTGATCTCGTGGGCCTGGGTACGCCAGCTGCTGCAGAACTGGCCCGGCGCCCCCTCGTTGTTCGAGCATAACGACCTGTTCCAGACCCAGCTTTACGCGCATCAATACTGGTTGTCGCAATTCCCGAGCCGCGGCTCCTCGGCCAACAACCATATCATCGCGGAGACCGCCGGACAGTTCGTGGCAGCCTGCGTGTTTCCGTTCTTTCGCGACAGCGCGCGATGGCGCCAGCACTCCGCCGCCACATTGGCGCACGAAGCCGTCGCGCAAACGCTTGCTTGCGGCAGCAACAGCGAGCTCGCAACCGATTACCACGGCTTTGTCCTCGAACTCCTGCTCGTCGCGGCGGTGCAGGGCGAGTCGTCGGGACATCAGCTTGACGGTGCGGTCTGGACCACGATGTGCCGCATGAGCGACGTCATCGCCGCGATGCTCGACGACCGCGCGCGTCCTTCCCGTCAGGGTGATGGCGATGACGGCATCGGCCTGTTGCTCGACGATCACGCCGGCAATCGCTGGCTCGGCTTGCTCGCTGGCGGCGCGCGCCTGTTCGGCGATCTGCCGTGGTGGCCCAGGCTGCCGGAGCCCGATCTGCGCACGTTCTTCCTGACCGACGGCATCAAGCCACGTGCGATCGCCGCGCGGCCCGCGCGACGCCCGCATTTGCTCGATGAGGCGGGACAGACCTTTCTCGTGGATTCCGCCAACGCGGTGTGGTGCCGCTGCGATCACGGCCCGCACGGCTTCGGCCGCATTGCGGCGCATGCGCATGCGGATGCGCTGTCGCTCGAATGCCGGATCGGAGGCGTCGATATCCTCGCCGACCCCGGCACCTATTGCTATCACGGCGATCCGCGATGGCGGGCCTATTTCCGTTCTACGCTGGCACACAACACGCTCTGCCTGTTCGGGCGCGACCAGTCGGTGTCGGGCGGCCCGTTCCTCTGGACGCGGCATGCACGGAGCCGGCTGATCGCAGCAGGCGGCCTGGACGATCGCGATGCCGACGCCAGCTGGGTCGCGGAGCATTCGGGATATCAGGAGGCAGCAGCTCTCGTGCACCGCCGTTCGGTGCAATTGCAGCGGCAGGCGGCGCGGCTCGTCGTCACCGATATCGTGCTTGCCGATGAAGGGCTTGCGGTGCCGGCGAGCCTCAGCTGGCATCTCGGTCCCGACGTTGAATGCAAGCTCGAAGGACGCAACGCGCAGCTCACATGGCCGGGCGGACGCGGCGAGCTCGAGCTGCCGGCAGCGCTCAGCTGGACGTCGTATCGCGGCGACGAGATCATGCCGGCCGGCTGGTACTCGCCGTCCTTCGATCTCAAGGTGCCGGCAACGACGCTGATCGGCTCCGGGACGCTGGCCGCCGGCCAAAGCCTCGTGACGGAGCTGCGCTGGTTTTCAGGCCCGGCACGCCGATCATGAAGATCCTGATCGCTCACAACAGGTATCAGGGACGCGGCGGCGAGGACGTCGTGTTCGAAGCGGAAGTCGACCTGTTGCGCGACGCTGGACACAGTGTCGAAACGCTCACGGTCAGCAACGAGGCGATCAATTCGCTTGCCGCGCGGATCGCGACCACGCTGTCGATCGCCGATAACGCGGAGGGAAAACGGGTCGTCGCGTCGGCGATCGACCGCTTTCGCCCCGACATCGTCCACGTCCACAATTTCTTCCCGCTGCTCTCGCCCGCCGTGTTCGATGTCTGCCGGCAAAAGCGCGTGCCTGCGGTGGTGACCCTGCACAATTATCGCGCCCTCTGCACCGGCGGCATGCTGCTGCGCGACGGCCGCATCTGCCACAAGTGCCTGGATCGCGGCCATCTCTGGGGCGTTGCCCATCGCTGCTACCGCGGGTCGCTGCCGGGCTCGCTGGCTTCGGCCTACATGATCGCGCAGCACCAGCGCCGCGGCACCTGGACGCGTCCCGGTCTGCGCCTGATCGCGCTGACGCGGTTTGCGCGGACGTTGTTCACGCAGGCAGGTTTCGATGCAGGCCGGATCGACGTGAAGCCGAATTTCATGGCCGATCCGGGCGCGCCCGATCCGGCGTCGCCGCGCGCCGGGTTGCTCTATGTCGGACGGCTGAGCCGCGAGAAGGGCGTGGGTGTCTTGCTCGACGCGGTTGCGGGGACGGACGTGCCGTTGCGGATCGTGGGCGAGGGGCCGGAGCGGGCCGCGCTTGAAGCCCGGGCGCCAGGCAATGTCAGGTTTCTCGGTGCGCTGTCACGCGCAGACGTGCTGCGGGAAATGGCGAGTGCCCGGGCGTTGGTCGTACCGTCGCTGTGGTACGAGGGATTTCCGATGGTCGTGGTCGAGGCCTTCGCGCGGGGTACGCCGGTGATCGCATCCGAGATCGGCGGACTTGCGGAGGTGGTGAGCGCCGGCGAAACCGGCGCATTGGTGCCGCCGGGCGATGCGGCTGCGCTCGGACACCGCGTTGCTGATCTTCTGGGCGCGCCCGATCGCGCCTCGGCATGGGGGCAGGCCGCGCGGGCCGCCTATCTCGCGCGCTACGCGCCGGATGAGAATCTCCGGCTGCTCGAGGCGATCTACGCGCGCGCCGCCGCCGGGTGATCGCGACAAGCGGTTGCGTCGCCGGTGAATCGGGGCTCCGTGGTGCCGTTTCCTTGCCGTTTCGCACTCCCGTCCCTAATGGATCGCGGCGAATCTGATGTTAATTTGTTATATCGGACGCTCGATCTGGCTCTCCTCCGGTCTTGGCCGGGCAGCTCAATTGCCCCGATTCTGGGATCGATTCCGCGGTTTTCGCCCGCTTCGTGCGCGTGCCCTGCAACCAGAACCCGGCATGACGCC
This sequence comes from Bradyrhizobium sp. CCBAU 53421, assembly GCF_015291625.1. Classification (NCBI taxonomy): domain Bacteria; kingdom Pseudomonadati; phylum Pseudomonadota; class Alphaproteobacteria; order Hyphomicrobiales; family Nitrobacteraceae; genus Bradyrhizobium; species Bradyrhizobium sp. CCBAU 53421. Next base: position 6,362,851 of record NZ_CP030047.1, on the reverse strand, counting down.
GCTCCGCTTGCCGGCCGGTTGTGAAGTTTGACGCTTTTTTGGAAAAGCTCTCACGCGGCGCAGAAATATTTTTTCAGATCGGAAAATCGGATCGAAGCGCGGGCAACGGCTGCGAAATTCGGGGCTCCGGCGCCCGCTGAGGCCACGACGAAACCCCGTATAATCACTATCCTTTTTTGCGCCGCGGCTAACATTTGTGAGCCGCTCACGCTGAATGTTAGCTCACCTCCGAAGTGGTGCTAAGTCTCACAAAAGCCTCATGGAACCAGGCGTTAACAGCGCATTGTCGATTGACACTCCGGTATTGCGGACTTAACAATGGACTTAACAAGTTCGTAACGTGTGTCCACATTTGAGCTGCGTCGCAACAAACCAGTTGTGATTCAACAGCTTAGGTGCGGGCGAGCGGCTTGAATCCTCGTATCCCAAGCAGGGGCTACATCGATGGCGACTTACAATCTAGACCAAACCGACCTGAAACATGCGATCAACGGAACGATCGATCACGCGACCCAGCAACAGATCCTTGACTATCTGATCAACGCAGGGGTCGGATACACCAGCCCGGATGACGGAACGGAGATTCCGGTCCAGGTGGGTGCGGGCATTTCCAACCCGGATCCGTCTGCCAATGTTCTCATCGAAACCAACGCCAATAACACCGTTAACACTGACGCCAACCTGAAGGCGATCATCGAAGCCACCAAGAGCGACGTGACGCTGTCGGTCAACGGCAGCACCCCGGTGCTGGTCGCGACCGGCTCCGGCAACGATCAGATCTTCATCAACAACACCGGTGATACGACGGTTCTCGCCGGCGCCGGCAATGACACGATCTTCGGTGGCGCGGGTCACGACTCGCTCAGCGGTGGTGCCGGCAACGACGTGCTGATCGACAACGCTTCCGGTCACAGCACGCTGGACGGCGGCTCTGGCAACGATCTGCTCGTCGGCACTGGCGCCGATACGCTGCTCGGCGGCTCCGGCGACGACACACTCTACGGCGGTACCTCGTCCGACCTGGTCGGCGGTCGCGGCAACGATGTGCTGGTTGGCGGTACGGGCAACAATCTGCTCAGCGGCGGCACCGGCAACGACGCGCTCTACTCGAACTCGGATGCGTCGCACGGCTCGGTCCTGAACGGTGGTGCCGGCAACGACTCGCTGTATGGCGGTGCGGGCGCCGATACGCTGAATGGCGGCGCCGGCAACGACCTGCTGGTCGGCGGCACCGGTACCGTTGCCGAGTACGGCGGCGCCGGCAAGGACGTGCTCTACTCGGGCAGCGATGCGTCGCACGCGACCTCGCTCTACGGTGGCGACGGCAACGACTCGCTCTATGGCGGCGCCGGCAACGACACGCTGTATGGCGGCTCCGGCAGCGACACGCTGGTCGCCGGCTCGGGCAACCAGACGCTGATTGGCGGCGGCGGCAACGACTCGTTCGTTGGCTCGGCCACCGGTACGGCGTCGATGGTTGGCGGCAATGGTCAGGACTACTTCTACCTGTCCAACGCCAACAGCAGCGACACCATTGACGGTGGTGCCGGCAACAAGGACTCGCTGACCTTCCTGGATCACGCCTCGACCGATGTGACAGGTATCAGCGCGGGCAAGGATGGTTCCCTGGACGTCAACTTCAGCAATGGCCAGGTGACCCAGATCAGCAATATCGAATATCTGATCTTCAACGATGGTCACTCGACCAAGCTGTAAGATCCCAGGTCTGAACTAGATCTTCACTAAACGAAGGCGCCGCCCCAACTCTGGTTGAGGCGGCGCTTTTTTGCGATTGCAGGTGGTGTTATGAAATGTTGTCTGATAATCTTGCAGTGTTGCAGCCTGCTCCAATTGTGAATCATCGAGATCATTTGAGTATTTGCTTTGCGATGATGTAGCGCGTCGAAGCAGGGGCTCCATCGATGGTGACGCAAAGCCTGAACCAGACGCAGCTCAAGGCAGCGATCGGCTCCACGATCGATCACGCAACCCGGCAACAGATTCTCGACTATCTGATCAGCGCGGGGATCGGTTACACCAGCCCGGATGACGGCGCGACGATCCCGGTCGAGGTGGGGGCCGGGATCAGCAACCCGGATCCGAACGCCAATGTTCTGATCGAAACCAATGCCAACAATACGATCAAGCTCGATCCCAAGCTGAAGGCGATCATCGAAGCCACCAAGAGCGACGTGACGCTGACCGTGAACGGCGCCGCCCCGGTGCTGATCGCGACCAGCGACGGTAACGACGAAATCACCTTCAACAACAACCGCGGAACGATGGTTCTTGCCGGCGCCGGCAACGACACGGTGTACGGTGGCGGCGTGGGTCACGAAACGATGGACGGCGGCGCCGGCAACGACTGGCTTTGGGGCGGGACCACAGCGCAGCTGTTTGGCGGCAGCGGCGACGACACGCTGCTGTCCGGCGGCCCGGTGTTCGATACGAGCGTTTCCAGTGCGCTTTACGGCGGTAGCGGCAACGACGAGCTGCTCGGTGGCTGGGGCGATGATAGCCTGTATGGCGGCGACGGCGACGACTGGTTGAGCGCGGGTTTCGGCAACCAGATTCTCGACGGTGGCGCGGGCAATGACACGCTGGTGGCCGGCACATACAGCGATCAGATCTACGGCGGCGCCGGCGACGATTTGCTCTACGCGAATCTGTTTGCGTGGTACGCCTCGTTCCTGTCGGGTGGTGACGGCAACGACACGCTGGAGGGCGGAGCCAGTGGCGAAGCCGACACGCTGGATGGCGGCGCCGGCGACGACCTGATGCAGGGCGGCATCCGCACTGCTGCGGAGTACGGTGGCAGCGGTAACGACGTTCTCAAGTCAGGCGCCGGTTATACGTTCGGGACGTTACTCGATGGCGGTGCAGGCGACGACACGCTGGTTGCCGGTGCAGGGTATAATCCTGCCGATATCGGGGCCGACACGCTGGATGGCGGTACCGGCAACGACCTGCTGATCGGCGCGCCCGGGACCGTTGCGGAGTATGGCGGCAGCGGCAACGATGCGATCTACTCGCACTCGGATGCATCGCACGCCACGATCCTGGACGGCGGCACGGGCAACGACTCGCTGTACGGCAGTGCCGGTGCCGACACGATGGATGGTGGCGCCGGCAACGACCTTTTGGTCGGCGGTACCGGGACAGTTGCGGAACACGGTGGCGGCGGCAACGACACGCTCTACTCGTACTCGGATACGTCGCACGCGACGATCCTTGACGGCGGCGCCGGCAACGACTCGCTGTATGGCGGGGCGGGTGCCGACACGCTGGACGGTGGCGCCGGCAACGACCTGCTGGTAGGCGGCACCGGAACCGTTGCCGAGCACGGCGGCAGCGGCAACGACATCCTCTACTCGGGCAGCGATGCCTCGCACGCGACCTCGCTCTACGCCGGTGACGGCAATGATTCGCTCTACGGCGGTGCCGGCAACGACACGCTGCATGGCGGCTCCGGCAGCGACACGCTGATCGCCGGTTCGGGCACGCAGACGCTGATCGGCGGCAGCGGAGGTTCGTCGTTCGTCGGCTCGGCCACGGGTACGGCGTCGATGGTTGGCGGCAATGGTCAGGACTACTTCTACCTGTCCAACGCGACCAGCAAGGACACCATCGACGGCGGCGCCGGCAGCAAGGACTCCCTGACCTTCCTGGATCACGCCTCGACCGACGTGACCGACATCACCGCGGGCAAGGGTGGTTCTTTGGACGTCAACTTCAGCAATGGCCAGGTGACCCAGATCAGCAACGTCGAATACCTGATCTTCAACGATGGTCACTGGACCAGGCTGTAGGATCCCAGGTCGCACCAGGAAAGGCGCCGTCTCGGCCCGTCGAGGCGGTGCTTGGCTTACATGCAAATGTGATAGTTGGAACTTTGTCGACCGATCCGCGTCGAATCCGCTCGCTCAATCACAAGTTCCACTTCTGGCATTTCCGCCAACGGATGTTAGAACGTTAGTTCGTCACATTCGGACCACGTAGCTTTTGTAAAGGCGTGTGGCTCGCTCGACCGAGTGATGCCGTGCCGATGGTTTCCCGCGGCGCCGGCAAACTTTGGTCAAGACGGGCGATCGCTGCAGAAATCAGCCGCTTAATGCGCGAACCGCGGAGCTCTCGAATTGGCCAAGAAGAAAATGCTGAATGCCGGCGCTGGATCGACGGTTGCCAAGCGGATTCAGCCGCTGCTGACATCACATGAGTGGGAGGAGATTCGGCTCGACGTCGACGGCAGCGTGAATCCGGACATCGTCGGCTCGGTTACCGATCTCGCCAAATTGTGCCGGCCGGCCACATTCGACGCGATCTGGTGCTCTCATCTGATGGAGCATCTCTACGCCCATGAGATACATCCGACATTCGTCCAGTTCCGCGAGGTTCTGAGGCCCGACGGATTCGCGCTCATCATGTCGCCCGACCTCGAGGCGGTGGCTCAGCACATGCTGACCCAGGGTCTCGGCGCGGTTGCCTATGTCTCGCCGGCCGGTCCGATACGGCCGCTGGACATGATCTACGGGCATTCCGGCGCGATCGAGCAGGGGCGCCACCACATGGCGCACAAGACCGGGTTTTCGTGCGACCGGATGGGAAACCTGCTGCTCAGCGCCGGGTTTCCCACCGTCTCCGTTCGCAGCGGGAATTTCGAGGTCTGCGCGCTGGCGCTCATGCCGCAGGCCGAGGAAAGGCGGATCCGGCCGCAGCTCGAGGCCTGCGGCTTCGACTTCCGGGAGACGGTGAACGCCGTCCCGTGATTGTCGATGTTAAATAATGTTATAAGGTTCCGTGGTTAAACCAACGGTAGCAATGCCGGAATTGGCTTCTTTGCCCGTCCGACACATATCTTTTCGGAACCATGCGCTGAAAATGCTGCGTTAGCGAACTAACAGTGATAAAGTTATATCTCGCTAGAGACCGGATCCGGCGCAGTCGAAACCTCGAGGCCTCCATGACCAAACACCTCTCGCTCGTCGGTGCACCTTCGGTGGAGGCGCTGCCACCCTCGGGTCTCGCCTGTCTCGTCATCGTGGCAAGGCAGCATGGTTTGCATCTGACCCCGTCCCAGCTCATCCATGACAATCTGCTGGGCGACCAGGAAGTTACGCTTGCCGAGCTTCTGAAGTGCGCGAATTCCTCGGGCATGACGGCAAAGGCCGTCACGCTGGACTGGCAGGGATTGAGCCATCTCAAGCGGGCGCTGCCGGCCATCGTCCGCCTGCGCGACGGCAGCCACATGGTGCTGCTGCGCCTCGAAGGCGATGAAAACAGCACCCGGGTGGTCTTGCAGGATCCGAACGCGAGCGAGGATGCGCTGCTCGTGATCGATCAACCGCGCTTTGAGGACATCTGGTCGGGCGACGTCGTCATGGCCAAGCGCGATTACGAGATCTCCGACGAGACCCAGCCGTTCAGCTTCGGCTTTGTCACCGCATTGCTGTTCCGCGAGCGGCGGATCCTGCGCGACGTCGCGATCGCGGCGCTGATCCTCGGCTTCATGGGCCTGGCGCCGATCATGTTCTGGCGGCTGCTCTCGGACAAGGTCATTTTCTACAAGGCCTACAACACGTTCTACGTGCTGTGTATCGCCATGTTCGTGGTCATCATGTTCGAGGCGGCATTCACGTTCCTGCGGCAGTACCTGGTGCAGCGTCTGACAGCCCGCCTTGACGTCAAGCTGTCGACCTACGTGTTCGAGAAGGTGCTCAACCTGCCGATCGACTACTTCGAGCAGAACCCGGTCGGCCTGATTTCCCGGGACATCCGCGAGGTGTTTCGCATTCGCGGCTTCCTGACCGGGCAGTTGTTCGGAACCATTCTCGATTCGACGACGCTGTTCTTCTTCCTGCCCGTCATGTTCTTCTTCAGCCCGATCATGACGCTGATGGTTCTCGGCTTTGCCGGCGTTATCGTGACCTGGCTGATCCTGATGCTGCCGGCCTATCGGAAGAAGTCCTCGGCAACCCTGGCGGCCGAAGGCGCGCAGGGCGCGTTCCTGATCCAGAGCCTGAACGGCATGCGGACCATCAAATCGCTGGCGCTCGATACCCGGCAACGGCACATGTGGGACGTGCTCGTGGCGCGCGTCGCCAAGGCGCGCCTCGCCGAAGGCTTGACTGGAACCGCGATCCAGACGGCGGTCCGTCCGTTGGAACGGTTGGCGGTGAGCGCACCTTATGCGCTCGGCGTCTACCTCGCGGTGTCGAGCGGCGATCCGGTCTATGTCGGCGCGCTGTTTGCCTTCCTGATGCTGTCACAGCGCGTCGCCGGCCCGCTGATGCAGATGGCTCAGCTGATCAACCAGTATGACGAGGCGCGCACGGCCGTCACCATCGTCGGCAGGCTGGTCAACCAGCCGCCCGAGGAGGGGCGTTCCGGTCACGGCGTGCGGGTCCCGCTGAAGGGGCACATCGAATTCTCCGGCGTCACGTTCAAGTACAAGGGCGCGGTGTCGCCGGCGCTGAACAACATCTCCTTCGAGATTCCGCTCGGCACCACGCTCGGCGTGATGGGCAAGAGCGGCTCGGGCAAGACCACGATCACGCGGCTGTTGCAGCGCCTGCACTCCGATTACGGCGGGCTGATCAAGGTCGACGGTATCGATGTGCGCGAATACGACGTCGACCATCTCCGGCGCAATGTCGGCGTCGTGCTGCAGGAGAACTTCCTGTTCAGCGGCACGATCCGCGAGAACATTTCGGCCGCCAAGCCCGATGCGACCTTCGACGACATCGTCAGGGCGGCGCGATTGGCGGGGGCCGAGGAGTTCATCGACAAGCTGCCGCGCGGCTACGAGACCTATATCTACGAGGGATCCACCAATCTCTCCGGCGGGCAGCGTCAGCGCCTCGCGATCGCGCGTGCGCTGATCGTCAATCCGCCGATCCTGATCCTGGACGAGGCGACCAGCGCGCTCGACGCCGAAAGCGAGACGATCGTGAACGCGAACATCTCGCGGATCGCGCACGGCCGCACGCTGATCATCATCTCGCACCGGCTGTCGTCGCTGACGAAGGCCGATGCGATCCTCGTGCTCAATCGCGGCGTGGTCAACGATATCGGCCGCCACGACGAGCTTCTGGAACGAAACGACATCTACAGCTCGCTCTGGTACCAGCAGAATACGCATCTGGTGCCGACCGGCCGCAACGAGAAGAACTTCAGGAGTCCGACCCTTGTCTCCTAATCAAGCTTCGCTCGCCACCGTTCGCCAGTTCCAGTCCGAAACCGACGCCATCCGCGAGGCGGCCGAGCCGTTGCTGGCCCGCGCGACGCTGTTCGTGCTGTCGGCGTTCATGGTAGCCGTCGTCGCGATCATGTGCTTCACGCGCGTCGATCGGGTCATCACCAGCGTCGGCGGCCGGATCGTTCCCGTCGACCAGATCAACGTGCTGCAGGCCCTGGACGCATCGATCATCAAGACGATCGATGTTCGGGAAGGTGAGCAGGTCGAGACGGGGCAGCTGCTCGCGACCCTCGATTCGACCTTCACCGCGGCCGATGTCACCCAGTACAAGCTGCAGATCGCGAGCCTTGATGCGCAGGTTGCCCGCGACGAGGCCGAATTGTCCGGAAAGCCGTTGGCTTTCGGCCAGTCCAACGATCCGGAAGTCACCCGATACAACGCCTTGCAAAAGGCGCTCTACGACCAGCGCGTTGCCCAGTACAGCGCGCAGGTCAACAGCTACGACTCCAAGATCAGCCAGACCGAAGCGACGATCCAGAAGTCGAAGAAGGACGACGAGCGGTACAGCCAACGCGCCGACATCGCCGGCAAGATCGAGGACATGCGCTCGACGCTTGCCGAAAGCGGCAGCGGCTCCAAGCTGAACCTGTATCTGTCTCAGGACAATCGCCTGGAGTTGTTGCGCCAGATCGACAACACGCACAACACGCTGCTGGAAGCGCAACACCAGCTGGAATCGTTGAAGGCCGATCGCAAGGCCTTCACCGAGCAATGGAATGCGCAGCTCAGCCAGGACCTGGTCACGACGCGCAACAGCCTGGATACCGCCCGTTCGAACTATGACAAGGCCATCAAGCATCAGGATCTCGTCCGGTGGACGGCTGCCGAGCCCTCGGTGGTCCTGACCCTCGCCAAGCTCTCGGTCGGATCGGTGCTGAAGCCGGGCGATCCCTTCATCACGCTGATGCCGCTCAAGACCCGGCTCGAGGCCGAGATCCAGATCCTGTCGCGCGACGTCGGCTTCGTCCGGCCGAACGACCCCTGCACGATGAAGGTCGATGCCTTCAATGCGGCGGAGCACGGTACGGCGCAGGGCAAGATCCGCTGGATCAGCGAAGGCGCGTTCACGACCGATGACGACGGAAAGGCGGTCGACGCCTACTACAAGGCGCGATGCTCGGTCGACGAGACCAACTTCAAGGATGTGCCGAAGAATTTCCGCCTCATCCCCGGCATGACGCTGCAGGGTGATGTCAATGTCGGCACCCGTTCGGTGGCGATGTATCTGCTCGGCGGCATGCTGCGCAGCGCAAAAGAAGCAATGCGCGAGCCATGACGGTATCGACGCGATCCCTGCTCGACCTGCTTCGCCCCGGTTCGTCCCGTTCAGACTCAACGCAGTTTGAACGGGGGCTGGAGGCTTACGAGAACCGGCAATATCTCGAGGCGCTGCGCCTGTGGCGGCTCGCGTCGCGAGCCGGCAACCCGGAGGCGGATTACCGGATCGGGCTGCTCTATGCGCGGAACGAGGGCGTTATCGGCAACATTCCGGACGCGGTCGCGTGGTACGAACGCGCCGCCCTGCACGGCCATGTCGATGCGCAATTCCAGCTCGGCTTGATCTACTTCCACGGATTTCAGGCCACGCTCGGACCGAACCGGCCCGAGATGTGGCGGCAGTCCACTGCGGCGCGACTGGGCGACAAGGCGACCAACCTCCACGATCTGGTGTTCCCGAACGGGATCGGCGTGCCGAGGGATCTCGACGCCGCCTTCCTGTGGATGTCGGTGGCGGCGGAGGCCGGCAAGGCGGACGCGCAAGCGCTGCTGGGCGACATGTACGCCAACGGGCAAGGCTGCACCAAGGATCACGCCGTTGCCCTGCGCTGGTACGAGGCCGCAGCCGAGCAGAAGGCGCCGGCCGGGGAATTCGCGCTCGGCGACGTGCATTATCAGGGGCGCGGCGTTCCCGTCGATTTCGCGCAGGCCGCGATCTGGTATCACAAGGCCGCGGAGCAGGGGCATGTCCGCGCCCAGGTGGCGCTCGCCTTCATGTGCCTCAAGGGCACCGGGCTTCCCGAGAATGTCGAAGAGGCCGCGCGGCTATTCCAGAGCGCCGCCGCTCATGACGATACCATCGCGCTCTACAACATCGCGCTGTTGCGGCTGAGCGGCAAAGGCGTGGCCAAGGACCTCGACAAGGCCGAGACTGCGTTGCGCAAGGCGGCGCGGAAGGATTACCTGCCGGCGGTCCAAGCGCTGGCCGAGTTCTATGCGCTCGGCACCGCCGCCGAGCCGGACCTGCGCGAGGCGGCGTACTGGTACGAGAAGGCGGCCGAGCGCGGCGACGCGCAGGCGCAGTTCTTCACCGGGCGCTTCTACGCCACCGGCACCGGCGTTCCGCCCAGCATCCGCCAGGCGGCGAAATGGTTCGAGCGCGCGGCCGAAAGCGGCCATGCCACGGCGGCCCACAACATCGCGGTGTTCTATCTCAACGGCAACGGCGTGACGCGTGATGTCGCGACCGCGATCAAGTGGTTCGAGCGCGCGTCGGAGGGCGGCATCAGCGCCGCAGGCGTGCAGCTCGGCCGGCTCTACTCGGCGGGCAACGGCGTGCCGCGCGATCAGGTGCGCGCTGCCGAATGGCTGAGCAAGGCGGCCAAGGGCGGCGATGCCGATGCAAAGACGGCCTATGCCGTATTTCTCATCCAGCAGGAGCCATCCGAAACGCGTCTTGCGCAGGCACGCACGCTGCTCACCGATGCCGCCGAGGTCGGTCATTCCGCCGCGGCATTCCAGTTGGGCGGGCTTCACATGGGAAGGTCCGGCGGCACCGTCGATCTTCCGGCCGCCGCGCAATGGTTCAAGCGTGCGGCGAGTGCCGGCCATGTCGAGGCCCAGCACACGTTGGCGTTGCTGTACTCCGATCCCAAGAGCGGCCTCAAGGATCCGCAGGCGGCCGCCAGCTGGATCGTCAAGGCTGCCGATGGCGGCAGCGCCGCAGCGCAATTCAAGCTGGCCGTTATGTATTGCACCGGGCAGGGCGTCGAGCAGGATCTCGCCCAGGGCGTGAAATGGTACGAGGCCGCGGCGCGGCAGGGCCATACGACCGCGCAATACAACCTTGCGGTGATGCTCGGGCGAGGACAGGGCCGCGACGCCGATCCGGCGAAGGCGGCCGAGTGGTTTGCGGCAGCCGCGGAGCAGGGCATGGCCGAAGCCCAGCTCGCGATCGGCGATGCACTGCGTGCCGGCAACGGCGTCGCGCTGGATCGCGATCAGGCGCTGCGCTGGTATCGACAGGCGGCGCAGCAGAACAACGAAGGTGCGCTGCGTCGTCTGCAGGCGATGGGCGAGAGCGTCGGCTGAGATCGTTGGATGCGGACATCACGTCGCGCGCAGGCAATGGCAGAGACCGCGAACGGCTTTGTTTTTGGGCGCGAAGGCACGGAAGCGTGCATGTCCGCGTGACAATCTAGGCAGAACTAACAATGGCTTTCATATCGACGATAGAGAGATTGCGTTAATGTGGGTTCGCGGAATAAATGCTCATTGCACCTCTGGTTGTGTGAAGATGATCGATAAGAACCAAGAGGTCGCGATCTGGAGCGTATCAGGCAACGTGATCTCGGGATCGAACGTCCGCGTGACCGGGAAAGAAACTGGAGCCGGCGTTAAGCGTTGGCAGGAGATCGAGTGGCAATGAACAAGATGGTCGAACGGAGCGTCAGGGATACGAAGGATATGTTGCCCGTTGCCAGTCCGGTTCAGCAGGACGACCATCCGCAGAGCCTGTTCCTGGATCCCGATATCAGCGATCTCCAGTCGGGATCGCGGTTGCGTGGCGCGATCCTCGAATATTCGGGGCGAGGAATCTCGGGCTGGATCGTCGATGCCCAGTCGCCTGCTTCGACCGTTTCGATAGCGCTCTTCGTCGCTTCGCACTGTGTCGAGGAGGGACGCACCGGCCGATCCATGCCGGCCCGCATCGGTCCGCGGAGCGTGATCGGCCGTCCCGGATTCCGTATCGATCTGTCCACGCCGGGCGTGCGGCGCCGGCTGGCGCGTGCCCTGCGAAACTCGCTGGTGGAGCCCAAGCACGCGCAAATCTATCTGCGCATCAGCCTGAGCGACGGCGAATACTACGAGATACCGCTGTTCGAGAACTTCACGCCGAGCGAGGTGGTCGTTGCGCTCGGATTCTCGATCGACGACTACGACGATCTGCTGTTTCCGAACAACGACAACAGGACAGTTGCCGGACTGGCGGACGCCGCCACCAAGGAGGTGCGCTACATCTGCTTCTACCTGCCGCAATTCCATTCATTTGAAGAGAATGACAGGTGGTGGGGACCGGGATTCACCGAGTGGACCAACGTCGCGCGCATGCGTGCGCAATTTCCGGCGCACGAATCTCCGTGGTTGCCGGCCGATCTTGGATTCTACGATGTGCGGTTGCCGGAAACGCGCCGTCAGCAAGGCGACCTCGCGCGCAAGTACGGCATCGATGGATTTTGCTACTACGTCTACTGGTTTCAGGGCCGACGGCTGCTGGAAAAGCCGCTTCAGCTGCTGCTCGAGGACGGCGAGCCGAACCTGCCGTTCTGCATCTGCTGGGCGAACGAGAACTGGTCCCGCCGCTGGGACGGCTCGGATGCCGAGCTCCTGCTGGGACAGAACCACTCGCTGGACGACGATGTCCGCTTCATCGACGACATGGCCGACCTGCTGCTCGATGAGCGCTACATCACCGTCGACGGTCGGAAGGTCATCGTCATCTACCGGCCGTCATTGCTGCCGGACAAGCAGCGCCTGTTCGAGATTTGGCGCGAGCGGGCCAGGGAGCTCGGTATCGGCGAGCTGCTGATCTGCAATGCGATGACGTTCGGAGAGTTCGATCCGCGTGACGTCAATTGCGATGCGGCGATCGAGTTTCCGCCGCACACGGTCTCGACGCGGGAGGTGCCGCCGGCCGAAGTCGATGCGCCGCCGACCTTCGCCGGGAAGGTGTACGATTATGTCGATGCCATGCGATCGTCGATCGGCAAGACCTACGATTTCCCGTTCTTTCCGGCGGTGATGCCGCGCTGGGACAATACGCCGCGCAAGGGCGCGCGCGGTCACGTCTTCACCAGGTCCAGTCCGGAGGCGTTTGAGGTCTGGCTTCGCGACGCGACGCTGCGGGCCAAGGGCAACAGCTTCTCGGAGTCGCTGGTGTTCATCAATTCCTGGAACGAGTGGGCGGAGGGCGCGCATCTCGAGCCGGATTCGCGCCACGGACGCGCATTCCTCGAGGTCGTGCGACGGGTGGCCTCGGCCGAGCCGATCTCGGCCCAGATCCGCAACAGCCCGGATCTGCTGGATTGCCTGAGCAGGCAGGAGCTCGAGTGGGCGGTGAAAGAGGCGTCGACCCACGTCGAGGTGCTCGCAAGCCTGCACCGGTCGGGTCTCACTCATTCGGGCGTGCAGCGCGTCAGAAGCGGCACGCCGGTCGAGGCGGAAGGCGCGTCCGACAATCCGGCAGGTTCGTTGCTGGTCATCGAGAACATCAACTCGCAAACCGGCGAGCGGGTGATCGTCGATCCGCGCTTCGAGATCCTGGTGCGGGGATGGATCTGCGCAGGCAATGCGTTCGAGGCGAGCCGGCAAAGAACCGGATTCCTGATGCTGTCCGCGCTCGGACCGGATAGCGCGGTCAACAGCGGCTACGGTCTGATCGTCGACTGGCACGAGCGCGTCGACGTGAAGGAATACATGAAGGCCGAAAGCAAGGACTGCTATTTCGGCTTCCAGCTGTCGTTCTCGATTCGGGATTTGCCGGATGGCGAGTATCAGCTCGCGGTGCTGGAGGTCGGCGACGGCGCCAGCGCCCTCGTGAGGTCACGCCATTCGATCATCGTGAGACGTTGAGGTCACCGCCGATGCTCGCAAGTGTCGTCATCGCGTGCTACAAGCACGAGCAGTATCTCGAGGAATGCCTCGAGACTGTCTACCAGCAGACTTTTGCCGATATCGAGCTCGTCATCGTCGACGACAATTCGCCGGACAGGAGTTTCGAGGTCGCGCAGAAGGTCATCAAGAAGCGGTCGTTCGGCAAGCGCTTCGTTTCCTGCAAGCTGCTGAAGAACCCTCAAAACCTCGGCGCCCATTACACCTGGAACAGAGCGTTGTCGCTGACCAGCGGCGACATGATCTTCCTCTTGAACTCGGACGACGCCTTTTCGAAGGAGCGCGTGCGGCTGTTCGCCGATCAATTTGCCAATGAGCGGCTGTTCTTCGGCTTCTCGGCCGTCGAGCCGATCGACGAAAACGGCAAGTCGATCAGCAACTACCAGTTTCCGACACGCCTGCGCTATGCCATCGATCGGGCCCAGATTGCCGGCGCACCGCTGTCATGGACGTTTCTGGATTCCCAGATTGCCGCATCGACCGGAAACTTCGTCTTCAGCCGTGAACTGCTGCGGCAGGTGGGCTGGCTCGCCGACCTCAAATACTGTCACGACTGGGACTTCGCCCTGCGCGCCGTCACCAAGGTCGAGCCGACCTATCTCGAGACCGACCGCTATCTGTATCGGCTGCACTCAACCAACAGCTTCCGAAGCCTGAGCAAGGTGGCGGAGAGCGAGACCAAGGCATGCATGGAGTCGTATTGCCTCAATGCAATCTCGTCGCGGCCGCAAAACAAGACCTGTCTCAGCCCGTCCAATTTCGGCGATTCGTTCTATGACTTCGTGAAGCTGCACCCGAACTTCAACTACTGGGTCAAGCAGATTTACGCGCCCTATCATCTGGAGCATCGGACGGTGGAGTCGAACGATCGGACCAGGCCGCTGCGCTGGCGCTGATCGGGGGAGCCGGCATGATCCGTTCCGATGCAATCGGAACGGAGCCCTCATCGAGGTTGTGTCGCGGCTTCACGCAAGCCGCGACACGCTTCACGCGAAAGCGGCCTAGCAGAGGTTCTTCGACGCCGCCCGCGCGGTCGCCTTGAGAACCTCGCGCAGCGCTTCCAGGCGATCGGTTTGACAGGGCAGGGTCGGGACCAGCCAGCCGCCTTCGTCGTTCTCGTTCCAGGCATAGATCAGCACCACGGGGGACCGGCGATCGGGGGCACGGCTGTTCACCCAGCTGATCGATTGCGCCAGATGGTTGGCCAACTCCTGCTTCGTCGGAGCCGTATAGAAATTGGTGATGCCATCGCCGGGACGCTGCGACTTTTCCCAGGGCACGGGATGTTCGATGCGCGGACGTCTGTCCCATCCTGTCATCACCGTGGGCACAACAGGGACCTGGCTGGCGGCCAGCGCATTCCAGCCCTTTTCGGCATATTGCGCGAGGTCGGCAAAGCTGCCGCGGCCGTTGCCGGTTGTGATCGCATATGACCCGACCGCGTCGGCGCTCAGATTGGCGGCCTCCTGGCTCAGGAATTTCGTGTCTCCTGCCAGCACGATATAGGGCTCCGCGAGCCCGGCTGCGTTGGCATCGGATCTGAACTTGCTGAGTTGGGCGCGCAGGCCCTGCACACCGCCCCAGCTTCGCTGCACGTCCGCCCCCTTGATGAAGCCCAGGAAGTAGAGCGGCCGATCGCCCTCGACCCTCAGATAGTTCTTGTCCGCCATCAGACCGATGTGCTCCTGCGGGAGCGGGGACAGCTTGGCTGCCGATCCCCATCGGCCGAGCTCGGTGAACATGCAGTATTTGAGTTCGGCTGCCTTCGGACGGGTCCTGAACACGTACAGGGCTTTCGACATCGGGTGGTTTGCGCCGTATCCGGCAAATGCCCAATAGTCCAGTCCGGCAAAGATGGCCTGGTCGATCTCCTTGTCCATCTCGGTCTGGATCGAGGCCGAAAAATCCAGCGCGTTGGGATCGCGGTTCATTTGTGTTCCGAAGAACGGCGCCCGCCAACGATATTTCTGCGGACCGAGCGATTGCTTCATGGCTTCCGTCGGCTGCGAGCCCGGCGCGTACCATGCGTCCCATCGGATGGCTCCGACGAGGGGCCGGGAAGTCGCCGCGGCCGCAGCAGGATGGCCGGAACCGAGGACGCTGAGCGAGCCGGGCAGCAGGCTTGCGGATAACGATGCCAAAAACATGCGTCTTGTAAGCGCGAACGGCTTACGGAGTGCTTCGTTCCCATTGTCCATTGGCGATCTCCGATCGTTCCCGTCGCGTGTGACGGTTTCGTGCAAGTGACAGCGTGCCCTCTGCTCTATTGTATTGATTTTCCTCGAAATAACCTTACAACAGTTAAATGTGAGCACTGCGTGTTATAGCCTTATTCTTGTAGGATAAGTGCGCTAATAGGGAATTCGTGGTGCGAACCAATGGTAATTGCTTGTTGATCTCGTGGGGAGCGGCTCAGGTTGGACATGGAAATTCCTGCATTGTCTAGTTTCAGCTCAGGCGTGAATCTCGATACGCTTCCAGCAAGTGAGATCGAGACAAGGCTTCGAGATTTCTTTTCCGGGCGGATCGCAAATCCGAAGCCCGACGAGCTCATCCAGTCGGTCGAGCAGTTGGAGCAGCAATACGGCCACTACAAGGAATTCCAGTTTGCAAAGGCGGCAGCGCTTGTGCAGGCATGTGATTTCGCCGGAGCGCGCGCCATCCTTCTCGACCTCGTCAAGCAGATGCCATCCGACTCGCGGGTGTTGCATCGCCTTGCGATCGCGGATCTCAACATGGGATCGGCGCACGAAGCGCAGGACGTCTATCTGTCCGCGCTCGCTGCGGCCCCGAAAAGCGAAAACCTGCGACGAGAGTTTGCCGGCCTCCTGCGCGTGATGGAGGCGAAGAAGCTCTATGTCGGGGTCGACCGCAAGAAGCACGGCCTGTCGGTCGTGTGCGCCATCAAGAACGAGGGCGACGACCTCTTGGAATGGCTGCACTTTCACAGGCTGGTCGGGGTCGATCACTTCTACCTCTACGACAACGGCAGCACCGACAATACGCGCGCCGTCATCGAGTCGTTCCCGTGGCCCGAAATGATCACCTATCATTTCGTGGAGGGCGAATTCGGCCAGATGCGCGCGTTCTCTCATGCGATCGACAGCTATCGCAATTGCTCGGAATGGTGCGCTTTCATCGATGCCGATGAGTACCTGTTTCCGACGCGGGCCGGCAACATCAAGGACGTCCTGGCCGAGGTCGGATCGGCGCCGGCGGTGGCGGTGCACTGGTTGAACTTCGGGTCGAACGGTCACGACGCGAAGCCGGCCGGCCTGTGCATCGAGTCCTTCACCCGTCGCGCTCCGGACGACTTCCCGGACCACTTCATCATGAAGTCGATCGTGCGGCCGGATACCATCGTGTCCTACCTGCATCCCCATCAATCGCTGGTGCTGGGCTGCTACGTCGCGGAAGACGGCACGCCGATTTTCCCGATCGGCGGCCGCTGTACCGCTCCCAAGCGGGACAAGCTCGTCATCAATCACTACTACACCAAGTCGCGGCAGCAATTGCTGAAGAAGCGTGAGCGCGGCAGGCCGCTCGCCGATGGAGATCCCGAGAAGATCCGCGCGATGGAGTTCTTCACGCTGCGCGATCGCAACGATCTGGAAGACGCGACGATCCAGCGGTTTCTTCCGGAGCTGAAGAAACTGGTCCAGGGTTGAATCCGGGAAACACAAGAAGGGCGCGCCGATCGGCGCGCCCTTCTTATTTCGTGCATTGACGTGATCGTTGATCGTAGCGACCGGCTACAGAGGCTCTGGTCAGCTACAGCGGCTCCAGCCGGTATTTCGCCAGCAGGGCTTGCGCGGCATCGACGTCGATCCTTGCCGGCCTTTGGAACACCGACATGTTGTTGGCCCGCGCGATCTCGCGCGCGACCGTCCGCACCGAATGGTAGTGGGGACGGTTCTCGAAGTCGTGGATTGCGATGAACGCGCCCGGTGCGCCGTGCAGCACGCACTGCACGAAGCACGCCACGCGAAACCGGCCGTCAACGAAATACAGGTCGGCGGTCTTGCTTTCCGGACGCTCCCAGACACGTTCGTGATAGTCGGGCCAGGTGCTCTCCTTCTCCTTCTCGATCGGATAGCCCCATTCGCGCAGCTTGCCGATATCGACATGCAGCAGCTGCGGCCTGGTGCTCGCATCGCGCGTGGCGTCGCCGACATTGTTGAGCCACTCCAGGGAGGAATCGATCGAGATGACCCACTCCTTCCTGGTTTGGCAGGCGAGCCAGGTGCTTCCTCCCGAGCCAAATTCAAGGTAGCGCGTCGAGAGATCCACGAAGCTCTTGAACAATGTCACTTCCTGACCGTCCATTGCGATTTTCATGGCGGGACCCCGTGGTTTCTCGATTTGCTGTTTGGTTGGCGGATGCCAATCCACCGTCGGAAGGCGGTCGCGGCTCGTCAGGTCGCGATGAGATCCCGTCGAATCATCATCGCGCTTCTCGGATTCCTGGTGGCTGGCCACGCCGGCGATCTGGAGAGATCGGCGGCTACTGGTTCAGCCCGACGCGCTCCACCTTGTAGCCGCGCTCCAGGATCGCGCGCCACCAGGGTTGCTCGTCGACATACCAGCGCACCGTCTTGGCGATGCCGGTCTCGAAATTCTCCTCGGCGCGCCAGCCGAGCTCGGTTTCGAGCTTGGTGGCATCGATGGCGTAGCGGCGGTCGTGGCCGGGACGGTCGGCGACGAAATTGATCAGCTGGCGCCGCGGGCCCGCTGCTGCCGGCACGACCTCGTCGAGCAGGTCGCAGATGCTTTCCACGACGTGCAGGTTGGTGCGCTCGTTGCGGCCGCCGACATTGTAGGTCTCGCCGACCTCGCCGCGCTCCAGCACCAGGGTCAGCGCCCTGGCGTGGTCCTCGACGAACAGCCAGTCACGGATGTTCTGGCCGTCGCCATAGACCGGCAGCGGCTCGCCGGCGAGCCCCTTGATGATCATGTGCGGGATCAGCTTTTCCGGGAAATGATAGGGGCCGTAATTGTTGGAGCAGTTGGTCACCAGGGTCGGCAGCTCGTAGGTCTCGCGCCAGGCGCGCACCAGATGATCGGACGACGCCTTGCTGGCCGAATAGGGCGAGTTCGGTGCATAGGCCGTGGTCTCGGTGAACAGGCCTTCGTCGCCGAGCGAGCCGAACACCTCGTCGGTCGAGATGTGCAGAAAGCGGAACTGGTCGCGCTTCTCGGGCGAGAGCGTGCGCCAGTGCCGCAGCGTCTCCTGCAGGATCGTGAAGGTGCCGACGATGTTGGTCTGGATGAATTCGCCGGGGCCGTCGATCGAGCGGTCGACATGGCTTTCCGCGGCAAGATTCATCACCGCGTCGGGCTGATATTTCTCGAACAGCCGGCGCAGCCCCTGTCCCTCGCAGATGCAGGCCTTTTCGAAGGTGTAGTTCAGGCTCTCGCTCGAGCCGGGCAGGGAAGCCAGGTTCGCCGCATAGGTCAGCTTGTCGATGTTGACGACGCGGGCGTGGGTGTCTCGCAGCAGGTGCCGGACCACGGCGGAGCCGATGAAGCCGGCGCCGCCGGTGACGAAGATCGTCGATCCCTTAAACCGCATGTTTGAATACCTCGGCCGTGCGGGGCTGACCCTGGAACGAGCGGTAGACCGACAGCAGATATTCGCCGTAGCTGCTCTTGGCGGTCTTCTGTGCCACTCGCGCGAAGGCTTCGAGCGAGATGTAACCCTGGCGCAGCGCGATCTCCTCGGGGCAGGCGATGCGCAGGCCCTGGCGCTGCTCCAGGATCTGGACGAAATGACTGGCTTCGACCAGCGAGGAATGGGTGCCGGTGTCGAGCCAGGCGAAGCCGCGGCCGAGCACCTCGACAAAGAGGTCGCCGCGCTCGAGATAGGCCTTGTTGACGTCGGTGATCTCGATCTCGCCGCGCGGGGACGGCTTGATGCGGGCCGCGATGTCGACCACGTCATTGTCGTAGAAGTAGAGACCGGTGACGGCAACGTTGGACTTCGGCCGCTTCGGCTTCTCCTCGATCGAGAGCGCCCGGCCGGTGCCGTCCAGCTCGATCACGCCGTACTGTTCGGGCGCGTTGACGACGTAGCCGAACACGGTGGCGCCCTTCCTGCGCACCGAGGCGGCCGACAGCATGCTCGGCAGGCCATGGCCGTAGAAAATGTTATCGCCTAACACAAGGGCGACGGAGTCATCACCGATGAACTCGCGTCCGACGATGAAAGCGTCGGCGAGGCCCCGCGGGGTCTCCTGCGTGGCATAGGCGAACCGGACACCCATCTCGCTGCCGTCGCCGAGCAGGCGCTGGAACAGCGGTTTGTCCTGCGGCGTCGAGATGATCAAAATGTCGCGGATTCCGCCGAGCATCAGCGTCGACAGCGGATAATAGATCATCGGCTTGTCGAAGACGGGCAGCAGCTGCTTGGAGACGACGGTCGTCACCGGGTAGAGGCGCGAGCCGGTGCCACCGGCAAGGATAATGCCTTTCATGGTCCCTCACAATTTGACTATCAGAACATAACATATAGCGCGCGCTGCACAAGTTTGTTATGAGAGGGAAATTAACATTTCGGGCGCGTCAAACTGGAACAAATGTTAAATGAACGTCATCAAGACCGAGCTTCCTGAAGTCCTGATCGTCGAGCCGAAGCTGTTCGGCGACCAGCGCGGCTTCTTCCTCGAGACCTATCAGTCGCCCCGTTATGTCGAGCACGGCATTGCGCGGCCCTTCGTGCAGGACAACATGTCCCGCTCGGCCTACGGCGTGCTGCGCGGGCTGCATCTGCAGAACCCGCTCACCCAGGGCAAGCTCGTCACCGTGTTGCGCGGCAAGGTGCTGGACGTTGCCGTCGACGTGCGTGTCGGCAGCCCGAATTTCGGCAAGCATGTCGCGGTCGAATTGAGCGAGGACAACCGCCGGCAGTTATGGGTGCCGCGCGGCTTTGCCCACGGCTTCGTGGTGCTCTCGGAAACCGCCGACTTCTTCTACAAATGCGATGACTTCTACAGCCCCAAGGACGAGCTCTCGATCCGGTGGGATGATCCGGCGATCGGGATCAAATGGGGCGTCGACAAGCCACAGCTGTCGGCCAAGGACGCGGATGCGCCGCTGCTCGCCGACGCCAGCAATCTTCCGACCTATGGACAAATCTGATGCGGATTCTTTTGACGGGAACGCGCGGCCAAGTCGGCAGTGCGCTGAAGCCCCTGCTGGAAAGCCACGGCACCATCGTCGCGCCGCCGACCGCGGAATTCGATCTGTCGAAGCCGGAGATGTTGACGGCGGAGCTCGAGAGACTGAAGCCCGATCTCATCATCAATCCCGCGGCCTATACGGCCGTCGATCGCGCCGAGGACGAGCGCGAGCTGGCGTTCCTGGTCAACGCCAAGGGACCCGAAACGCTGGCGAAATGGGCGGCTGCGAACCGCGTGCCGCTGGTGCATTTCTCCACGGACTACGTTTTCAACGGTTCAGGCGACCGGTCCTGGCGCGAGGACAGCCCGACCGAACCGCTGTCGGCTTACGGCGCCAGCAAGCTTGCCGGCGATCTCGCGATCCAGGCCGCGGGCGGGGCGCATCTGATCGCGCGCACCTCCTGGGTCTATGCCGCAAAGGGCACCAATTTCCTGCGCACCATCGCGCGGCTTGCAGGCGAGCGTAAGGAGCTGCGGATCGTGGCCGACCAGATCGGCGCGCCGACCACGGCACAGGCGATCGCCAGCGCGGTCGCCGGCATCGTCCTGCCTAACATCACCACGCTGCACGATCAGCTCGCGCGCAGGGGCGGTGTCGTCAATCTGGTTTGCGCCGGCGAAACCAGCTGGCACGGCTTTGCAACGGCCATCGTCGGCGGGCTGCGGTCGCGCGGCGTCACGCTCGCCGTCGACAACATCGTGCCGATCGGTGCGGCCGACTTCCCGACTAAGGCGGTGCGTCCGGGCAATTCGCGGCTGGATCTGACGCGGCTGAAGACGCAGTTCGGGATTTCGATGCCGACATGGCAGGAAGCGCTCGCACGCGAGCTCGACGCATATGTCCAGCTCGGCGCACCGGCCCACGCCTAGAACTTAGAATGTGAAGCGGCGTCCCCGCGCCGAACGCGAGGCGTTTAGGCCGGGACGATGCCGAGACGACAAGCAAAAAGCGCGATGAGGATTCAACCTCATCGCGCTTTGGATTAGACGGCGCTGGATCGGCCGCTTAGCGCGGCCGGCCGATGCTGTCGTAGGTGAAGCCGTGCGCGGCCATCTCGTCCGGCCGGTAGATGTTGCGCAGGTCGACCACGACAGGATGCTTCATCTCCTGCTTGATCCGCTTCAGGTCGAGCGCGCGGAACTGGCGCCACTCGGTCACGATGACCAGCGCGTCCGCCTGGCGGGCGCACTCATAGGCGTCCTTGCAGTACTCGATCTCCGGCAATTCCTTGCGCGCCTGCTCCATGCCAATGGGATCGTAGGCGCGAACCTTGGCGCCGAAATCGATCAGGCCGTTGATCAGCGGGATCGACGGCGCCTCGCGCATGTCGTCGGTATCGGGCTTGAAGGTCAGGCCAAGCACGCCGATCGTCTTGCCGCGCAGCTCGCCGCCGAGCACGTTGGCGACCTTGCGCGCCATCGCGCGCTTGCGGTTATCGTTCGCGGTCAGCGTGGCTTCGACGATCTTCAGCTGGACGTCGTGATCGAGCGCCGTCTTGAACAGCGCACGGGTATCCTTCGGGAAGCACGAGCCGCCATAGCCTGCGCCGGCATGCAGGAACTTGGTTCCGATCCGGTTGTCGAGCCCGATGCCGCGCGCGACCTCCTGCACGTTCGCCCCGACCCTTTCAGAGAGATCGGCGATCTCGTTGATGAAGGTGATCTTGGTGGCGAGGAAGGCATTTGCGGCGTATTTGATCAATTCCGCCGTGCGTCGCGCGGTATAGAGGATCGGCGCCTGGTTCAAATAGAGCGGGCGGTAGACTTCGCCCATCACCCGCTTGGCCCGCTCGTCCTCGGTGCCGACGACGATCCGGTCGGGATGGCGAAAATCCTGGATCGCGGCGCCTTCGCGCAGGAATTCGGGGTTCGAAGCAACCGCGAAATCCGCGTCGGGACTGGTCTCGCGGATCAGGCGTTCCACCTCGTCGCCGGTGCCCACCGGCACGGTCGATTTCGTCACCACCACGGTGAATTTCTTGAGCGCTGCGCCGATCTCTTTGGCGGCAGCATAGACGTAGCTCAGGTCCGCATGGCCATCGCCGCGCCGCGAGGGCGTTCCCACCGCGATGAAGACGGCATCAGCGTCGCCGACGGCGCCGGCGAGCTCCGTCGTGAAGGTCAGGCGGCCGGCAGCGGCATTGGTCTCGACGAGCTTATCGAGGTCGGTTTCGTAGATCGGGATCTTGCCCCGCTTCAGGGCTTCGATCTTGCCGGCGTCCTTGTCGACACACACGACCTGATGGCCGAAATCGGCAAAACACGCTCCGGACACGAGACCTACATATCCCGTTCCAACCATTGCAATCTTCATGAATCCGCTCGTCGATCAGTGTGGAGAGGAGGAGTTAGCACTAGCACAATTGGTGCCGATAACGCCAAGTTTTATAACGTATCGTTTGTGTTGGAGATCGGCGGCTTTTTGTGCAAACGGTGATGGCACGAGTGCAGTTGAGCGCTTGCTAGCCACCTTGGGCGCGCCACGGACACATTCTCAACTTGAAATCGACCGACAATCGAGCCGCCGTTTGAGGGGTGGACATGAGCACGAAGACGATTGGCAAGCAGAGGCCCTCAGGAGCTGACTACGCGTCGTTGCAAACGCAGTTCTCCAGATACGATCGCACGACGTTTTCCGGATTCGTCTATGACCGCGCCGATCCCACCCGGCGCTACGCCGTCGAACTGCTGGTCGATGGCGAGCCATACATGTCATCATTGTGTGACGAGTTTGTAACAGAGCTTGCCGAAGCCGGAATCGGTGATGGTCGATTTGGCTTTACCTTCAACGTGCAGGATGAAGTCAGCTCGAGCGCCGGGATCATCGAG
Organism: Bradyrhizobium sp. CCBAU 53421; assembly: GCF_015291625.1. Classification (NCBI taxonomy): domain Bacteria; kingdom Pseudomonadati; phylum Pseudomonadota; class Alphaproteobacteria; order Hyphomicrobiales; family Nitrobacteraceae; genus Bradyrhizobium; species Bradyrhizobium sp. CCBAU 53421. The sequence goes on along the minus strand of NZ_CP030047.1, from coordinate 6,339,700 downwards.
GCAAGGCTGGCCAATATCGGAAGTCCCGTCGGCGCTCCGATTCGCTGCGATATCGCGGCAGCGGAAGCGCAGTGGCATCGAATCGGCGAGATCAAATGGGCCGGCGGCTTGCGCTTCGAGGGCTGGCTTGCGCAGGAGGTCGACGAAGACATCGAGATCCTGATTGCGCAGCGGCCGGTGATGACCGTGAAGCCAACCGGATGGACCAACGTCGCCCGCGGCAGCGAGTTCGGTGTCGGCCGCCGCATCGATTTTCATCTGCCCGAGCATTTTGCCGATGGTCGCGTGCGCGGGCTGTCCGCGCGAACGACTTCGGGACGCAACCTGATCTCGGAGCCGGTCGCATTCGTCGCGTTCGAGCGCGGCCTGGAGCAGACCATCGCGGAGCTCGGACGCTGGGACAGCGAGCGGCTGCGCGGGCAATTGTTCGATCAGCTGTTGCCCGCCTCGGTGCCGTTTCACACCTATCGCAGCTGGAAAGAGCGCTTCTCGCCGACAACAGAGGCCGATGTTTCATCCGAGGCGGCGGTCGTCCTGATCGGCGAGGCAAGGGTGGACGAAAGTATCGAGAGCCTGGAAGCCCAACAGCACGCGGCCTGGTCGGCGGTGTGCCTGCCGGTGCGGGGGTTCAGTCAGTTCGATCCCGGCGCTGCGCGCGAGTTCGTCGACGGCGATGCCGCGAGCAGCGCGTTCTTCGTCTTCTGTCTGAGCGGGACGATCCTTGCTGAAGATGCCTTGCAGCGCTTCGCTGATGTGTTCGCGTCCGAGCCAGGCTGCGATGTCGTCTATGGCGACGTCGAGGTCTCGGCCGGCGCCGGCGCTGTCTGGCCGCTGCTGTTCTCGGCCTTCGATCTCGAACGAACGCTCGAGCAGGGCTATGGCGCCTATTGCTTTGCCGTGCGCCGCGAACGGGCTGTGGAAGCGCTGCGATCGGCGGCGTCGCTCTACGACATCTTCATTGGCTGCGCGGAGCTTGAACGAACCTATCATCTGCCGGGATCGGTCGCGGCATTGCCGCGGATCGATGCGTCGGTCGCAACCGCCGAACTGGTCGCAGCAAGCAAGGCCTATTTCGCCAGGACCGGTGTCGAGGCGAATGTCGAGCCGCGGAAAGCTGGTCTTCTTCCGGCCGTGCGGGTCAGGCGTGTGGTCGATTGGAACGAGCGCACTACCATCATCATCCCGACCAGAAATCGCGCCGAACTGCTCAAGCGATGCATCGAGACGGTCTTGCCGGCCGCGCATGAGACCAACGCCCGGATCCTCGTCGTCGATAACAGCTCGAGCGAACCGGAAGCGCTGGACTATCTCGAGGGTCTTTCAGCGGACGAAATCGACGTCATTTCGGTCGAGGGGCCCTTCAACTTCGCAGCCATCAACAACGCCGCCGTCGACTGCGTCGACACCGAGAACATCTGCTTCCTCAACAACGACATCCAGGCGCTCGACGACGGCTGGCTGGCGGAGATGCTGTGGCGGCTCGCCGCTCCCGATGTCGGAGCCGTCGGCGCAAAGCTGCTCTGGCCGAGCAGCGTCGTGCAGCACGGCGGGGTGGTGCTGGGCGCGAATTTCTCCGCTGCGCACGCCTTCAACGACCGGATGGACGGTGATCCCGGCTACGGCGATCTGCTCCAAGTGGCGCACGAATGTTCGGCGGTGACGGCCGCGTGCCTCTTGATGCGCAAGCGCGACTTCGTGGCGGTCGGCGGCATGGATGAGATCCGCTTTCCGATCAGTTTCAACGATATCGATCTGTGCCTGAAGCTGCGCCAGCTCGGCAGGCGGATCGTACTCGCGCCGGACGCGAAACTCGTTCACCTGGAGTCGGCAAGCCGGGGCCGTGATTCCGCGCCGGACCGCAAGGCCCGCTTCGGGCACGAGCTGGCGATGTTGCGCGCGAAGTGGGGCGAGGTGCTGCTCGACGATCCCTATTACAGCCCGCTGCTGGGGCTGGATTCGACGCCGTTCTCTTCGCTGGCATGGCCGCCGCGGTCATGGAAACCGCGCGCCAACCTCCCGCCTGTGCCGACCGTTCCTCCAATCGGGATGTAGCCGCACATCCTCGACCACCCAGTCGAGGACGGCGGCAACCGCATCATCGGCATCAAGGCCGGGCTGCAGCTTCAGGTCGGTCTTTCGGCCACGTCCCGCTGGTGCCGGAATCCATTCCGTCGCGGCGGTCGGCAATCCCGTCGCCAGCAGCGCGTCCACCAGCGGATGTCCAAATGCCGGTTCGCCGATGTCGAGAACCAGTTTGGTGATGCCGTGACCTTCGATGAGCATCGCGACGTCGTCGACGCCGATTTCGCCGGTCACCGTGACATTCGTCCGCTGCATCAGCCTGAGATCGTCGAGGGTGGTGCCGAGCACGATGATCCCGGCGTCTGCATGGGCATCGGCCAATTGATCGCTGAGCGCTCTCACGAAGCGAAATTCCGCCGCGTTGCTGTGCAGGGCAAGCAGGCCGAGACGCGCAGGACCGCTCACGGGAGGATGCCGGACCGGCCGCGCCGGCGGGTCGCTCGGCCGCACCACTTGCAGGCCGAGAACCGATACGGAAAAGGCGGCCCCGTCTTCGCCGATCGCGATCACGTGCCGGGCCCCTTCGACGAGACCCGTCCAGTCCGGATGGAGACCCGCTCCGATCGCGGCGCGCATCGCAAGGCTGGTGTCGGTGATCAGGAGCTCATAGGTGAAATGGTGCGTGAGCTGGGCGAGACATGCGCTGGGGATGCGGTCCGGTTCCGCAATCTCCAGCGAGCGGACCCGCAGATCGGCGAGAAGCTTCAGAAGCGCCTCGCGGCCCTCGGGCGCTGCAACGTCGAGGGCGATCGACTGCGGTATTTCGCCATCCGGAGCGAAGATCGCAGCCAGCTGGCGTTGCCCCTCGGTGCGGAAGTGAACGATCAGACCGCGCTCGTCGTCCGCCGCGAGCTGCCTGCAGCGCTTGATGGCAATTTCGCGGCCGATGGCGGAGCCGCAGAGGATGACATGCGGGGCGGCGGCGCGCTGTTCGTCGGCGAGCAGCTTGAGCTCGAGCGCCGCGCGGCAATCGCGCAGCGGATCGGCGAGCAGGAACGCCGCGCACTCCGTCGCATAGCGCCGGTAACGGTGCTCGAGCACGCGAAGATTACGCAGCACCAGCGAACGCTTCTCGCCAAGAAACGAGCGCGAACCTTCGTGTCCGACAAAGACCGAAGGGATGCACACATTGCGGAAGCCGGCCTCCGCGGCGCGCAGGCAGAAGTCGACGTCTTCGAGATAGCCGCGATAGAAATCGTCGGAGAGCGCATGCACGGCGTCGAGACATTCGCGGGTGATGTAGAGGCAGAACCCGATGCCGTTAGGAATGTCGATCGCCATTCCGGAATTTGCCGTGCCGGCAAGTTCGTCCAGCAGGTCGAGCTCGTCGGGCGAGGGCAGGGGGTTCGACCGGTTCGCAACCGGAAAGCTGGTATATTCGCCGTTGTTCGAGAGCGGGGTCGCGGTGCCGACGCCCGGCGTCGATCGTACCGCGCTTCGCAAGCGCTGCAGCGCGTATTTCGGCACCGTCGCATCCGAATTCAGCAGCACGACATCGCCGGCATGGGTCTCACCAAGCGCCCGGTTGACCGCGCCGACAAAGCCGAGATTGTGCGCGTTGGTCAGCAGCCGGATGCGCTGTTCGGACGCCAGCTCGCCGAGCAGGCGCTTGATGTCGGGCTCGGGCGAGGCATCATCGACGACGACGATGGTCGCGCCCGGCGTGCAAGCGATCGCAGTCAATGCGCTCTCGATGCAGGCACGTGTCGCGGCCAAGTCCCGGTAGACCGGGATGATGATGGTGAGCGGGGGAGTTTCGGCGCTCCCGGCGCGAAGCGGCCGTTGTGGCGCGTTGCGGCGATCCGGCGCGCGGTTGGCCGGGAGTTGAATGCTCGCGATGACGCGGTCAGCCTGTGCGATCTCGAGACGTTGCGAGGTCGTGGACGCCGGCCGCATTAGACGGAAGCTCGCAGCGCGTCGCCCGTTGAGCGCAAACCTGTGACGGGGATCGGCAGGAAGCTGCAGGGTGCTGGATTGGTCCGCCTGCGCCAGCGAAAGGTGCGGGTCGTCAGCTCCTCGCCACGTCACCCACCCCTTCACCTCCTCATCCAGGAAGTCGACACGGGCACAGCTGTCCTGACCACTCTGCTCGAGCAGCAGGAGGGCACTTTTGACTGAATCCGGATCGTCATCGCGCCGCGCGATGCTTCGTGCGGCTTCGATCTGCTTGACGCCGTCGCCCCAGGCCATCATGCGCCGCGCGGCGGCGAGGTCGTCCGGTTCGAGTTCGAGCGCTTTGGCGACGCTGGCGACAGCCGCATCCTTGAGGTCGAGGCGAAACAGCGCTTCGGCGCGCAGCAGGTAGGCGCGGGCACCGGGATGCGGCAGGATCCGGCAGCGGCGGTCGGCGAGCGCGAATGCGCGCCGGAAATCACGCGCCTCGAGCGCCCCGACAGCGGCCCGCTCGAGATCGACGTGGTGGAGCGTCTTGGACGTAAAGGCGATCCTGCGCGCGTCGGCGGTCAAATGTCGCCCTTGTCCGCCCACATGCTCAGCCCGCCGTCTTGACGGCGCCCTGCCGGCTCCGGAACACGCGCACCCGTCCCTCAAGGCGCGGTGCCTCCTGCCGCGGCATCGCGACGGGGGCCGGGGCGGGTTCGGCACGCCTTGGCTGCCGGGGCGCGAGCGGCGCTGCCTGCACCCGATGCTCTTCGAGACTGAGCTTGAGGCCCACCAGCGGTTCCCGGCCTGAAGGGCCCGACACCACAATCCGGTTCCCGGTGACGCGCAACGCGGGAGCCCCCAGGAAGATGGTTTCGGCGGCGATGGCGTAGCGATCCGCGCCCGGGCCGGTGGCTTCCAGCGAGAACCCCGTGATCGCCAGCGCGCGTCCCCGGGTTCCGGCAAAGGTTCCGAGCGGAACGAACTGGTTGTCGCCGCGCTGCGGCCGGGCGAACTTGACGGCGTATTGCAGGTTGAGATCGTAGGGCTTGTTCGGCCATTCGAGCGAAATGCCCTCGATCCGGGCCGGCGCGGCCGGTCCGGCGATCCACGTATTCGAGCCGACCGTCACGTCACCCAAACCGGCGACATGCGCGAGCAGCTTGAGGTCGCTCGGTTCCTCTGGGCCAGCCTCGGGCTCATAGCTGTCGAAGGGCTGGCTGGCCGGCTGCATGGCCGGTTGTCCCTGGGTCAGCGGTTCGATCTTGATATTGGCGGCGGTCGACCCGCCGGCGCGCCCTGCGGTGACCTCGACGATCAGGCGGCTCGGCCGGGCGACGGACACGACCAGCGCGGTCTCGGGCGCAAACAGGGTTCCATTGGCTCCGTCGGGCCCGGTAATAATGTTACAATTGTTAAGGCTGGCGCGATCCGGATATACGCGCACCACCGGAGGTGATGTCTTGTCTTCCGCGCCATTGTAGCGAACCAGGAAAAGCCCTCGTGCCAGGTCAATGGTTTTCTGCTGAATCTGTTCGTTCATGGTCGCCTGCGAGCCTAACGGAATGGGTCGATATGTTTCTCGCACAGTGTGCCCCAAAAATCTGTGTGATAGAAGGGGGCTTAATGTTAATCCGGTGAGATAGTTTCGCACGTGCATATCGAAGACACCCTGCCGGTCATGGTATCGACCCTGACCCCAACCGAAGACCGCGCGGCCTGGGGGCGCGCTCGCCCGCCGATGAACGTCCTCTTCGTCCACAACAACTTTCCTGCCCAGTACCGCCACATTGCGCGTGCACTCGCCGAGCAGCCCGGTAACAAGGTCGTTGCGGTCGGTTCGTCGACCGCGAGCACGACGCCGGATATCCGGCTGCTCAAATATTCGACGACCAAATCGGACTCCTCGATGGTCCATCCCTTTGCCCGCCGCTTTGATACCGAAGCGCGGCGTGCCGAAGAGGTGCTGTATGCGCTGTCGTCGCTGTCGGGGCAGGGCTTCGTGCCCGACCTGATCTTCGCGCATCCCGGTTGGGGTGAGACGCTGCCGCTGCGCACGATGTTTCCGAAGGCGCGGATCATTCTGTATTGCGAATTCTACTACGGCGCCGAGGGCAGGGACGTCGGCTTCGATCCGGAGTTTCCGATGACCGGCCTCGACGGCAACGTCGCGCTCCATCTGAAGAATGCGACCACGCTGCTGTCGCTCACCGAATGCGATACCGGCGTCTCGCCGACGCCCTGGCAGCGCTCGACCTTCCCCCGCGAGTTTCAGGGCAAGATCGAGGTCATCCACGAAGGCGTCGACACCGACGAGGTGAAGCCCAATCCCGTCGCGCGGTTTCAGCTGCCGAACGGCGCGACGCTGTCGGCGGATGACGAAGTCATCACTTACGTCTCGCGCAATTTGGAGCCGGTGCGCGGCTTCCATGTCTTCATGCGATCGCTGCCGCGGATCATGGCTGCGCGGCCGAATGCGCAGGTGGTGATCGTCGGCGGCAGCGGGACATCCTACGGCGCGAATCCGCCCAAGGGCTCGAGCTGGAAGTCGATGTTCCTGGACGAGATCAGGTCGGACATCGACCTGCGCCGTGTGCATTTCCTCGGCCGGATTCCGCGGGAACCGTATCTCGAACTGCTGCAGATCTCCTCGGTGCACGTTTATCTGACCTATCCCTTCGTGCTGTCATGGTCGCTGCTGGAGGCCATGAGCGCGGGATGTGCGGTGGTGGCATCGGACACGGCCCCGCTTCGCGACATCATCTCTGACGGCAACGGCCTGCTGACGCCGTTTTTTGATATTGATGCGCTGTCGGATCAGGTAGTCTCGGTGCTGTCACGGCCGAAAGCCTTCAAGAAGATGCGGATGAAGGCGAGGAGCTTCGTGAGGGACAATTACGATGCGAAGCGGGTCTGTCTGCCCCGGATGCTGACGCTCGTTGATGAAGGTGTCCTCCCGCGCACGCACGGGGGATAACGCCAGGAGCTAGCGATGCCGCTTGTCATCTCGGTTGCCCAGCGCAAGGGCGGGGTCGGAAAGACGACTCTTGCGGTCTTGCTGGCCGCGGAACTGGACCGGCGTACGGGCGTGGTGGGGCTGGTCGACGCCGACTCCCAGGCGTCCGCCTGTCACTGGGCCGAGCCGGGCAATCTGTCGTTCCCGGTCTACCAGCTCGATCCGGAAACCCGCCCCGTTGCCGAATGGGCCAAGCTGATGCGTCAGATCCCGCATCAGATCATCGTCGTGGATTCCGCGCCCAACGACCGGGTGCTGGGCGCCGTGCTCGCGGTCGCCAATATCGTGCTGATGCCGTGTACGCCGTCCGGCCTCGACATCGAGGCCACCGCGCGGACGATCGACATCGTGCGGGAGGTGCGCGCCGCGCGGCGCACGGCGCTGCGCGCCATGATCGTGCCGAACCGCGTCGACCAGCGCACGCTCGAAGGCCAGCAACTGATCGAGGAGCTCGATACGCTCGACGAGGAGATCGGGCCGATGATCGGAAGCCGCTCGGCCTATGTTCGCGCCGTCGCGCTCGGACAATCGGTGGCCGATTTCGCCGGCGGCACGCCCGCGGACATCGAGATCAAGACGCTCGCCGATCTCGTCATGAGCTGGTGCGGGATCGCGCCGCGCCAGCGCGCGACGGTCTAGATTTTAACAGAGCGCGCTGGCTGCTTCACATCGGGCAACCATGCCCGCACGGGAACAAGAGATCCTGCGCCGCACCTGCTCCCTCATCCGAACGGCAGCGTCGGCAGAAATCGCACGAAAAGAGGCCGAAAAGCGCGATAACGCCGCGATCCGTCGACCTTCACGCGCGTTATCATTCGACAGTCGAACGGCCTGCCGGCGCGGGAACCTGGCTTGGTTAACGGACGGCTCGCGCGCATCCGGGCATTTGAAGCAAATGCCGCCGCGCGCTTGAGCCTAAGCTCAAGACATTTCCCGTAGATGCTTCCCGTCACTTTGGGGAGTGAGGAATGTACAGCGTCAAGAGAGTGATGGCCCTGCTTCTGGCCATCGTCGCGCTCGGGACCAGCGCGCAGCACACCGAGGCCGGAATGATCGGCTTCCCGCTGCCGCTGCGCGGCGTGGTCGAGAAGATCCGCTTCAGCGAGCCGACACTGGCGCCGATGGCCTACACCATGTTCTGCATGCGCTATGCCGACGAATGCAAGCCGAAGGCGCGCATTGTGTTCCGCGGCGGCGCCACGCGTCTGACCAAGCAGCGCATCGCCGACCTGATCGAGGTCAATGCCGCGGTCAATCGCAGCATCGTGCCACAGCGCAACGAACGCGGCCTCGCCGGCGAGGAATGGCTGATCAATCCGGCACGCGGCGATTGCAACGACTATGCGGTCAGCAAGCGCCATGAGCTGTTGGCGCGCGGCTGGCCGATGCGCAACCTGTTGCTGAGCGAGGTGGTGACCTCCTGGGGCGAGCATCATCTCGTGCTGGTGGTCCGCGTCGAGGGCGGCGATGTCGTGCTCGACAATCTGAACGCGCAGATCCGCAGCTGGTCGCAGGCGCGCTATCGCTGGGTCAGGATGCAGACCCCGGCGAATCCCGACCACTGGGCCGCCGTCGCGCAGGCCGGCGCCTGAATCTTCGAGCTAGTCCCATCGATAGAACGTGGCGCGGCGAGACACTTCGCCGCGCCGCTTTCGTATTCGGGATGATGAAGGTCGCAAGCGCGCAGCGACAACATTCCGGAACGATTGGAGGCGTGACCGGTTAACCCGGTCCACCCCATCGAGGCATCGACATGAAGCTGGCCGGCCTTGTCACGATTGCGACGCTGGTCGTCGCCGCAGCGGCTCCCGTGTTCGCACAGGGCACCGGGCAGACCTCACAGGGCGGCACGCGCTACTCGATCGATGGCCCGGGCGGCGGCGTCCCGACATCGCGGCCGCAGGCGACCCGGCCGGTCCCGCCGGCAACACCGGTTTACCCCTACGGGCGGCAACCGCGACACGCGCCGCCGGTCGGGCAGCAGACCAACGTGCCGCTGGGGTCGCGTTAACCGTCACTGCTGCACTCAATCCGTTCGGTCTTAACGCTATTCCCATCGGCATTTTGCCGCGCCGGACGGAATGTCGTACCCATGCGATCATTGCCTTTGTTGAGGCGCGGGATTGGTCCGCGCAGGGACGGCATTTTCGATGACGAGCAGAGGTTCGATCCTCATCACGGGCGGCGCGGGATATATCGGATCCCATTGCGCCAAGGCGGTCGCCGAGGCCGGGTTCGTCCCGGTCGTCTATGACAATCTGTCCACCGGCCATCGCAACTTCGTGCAGTGGGGACCGCTCGTGACCGGCGACGTCGCCGATCACGACAAGATCACTGCCACCATCCGCGGGCACAATGCGCTTGCCGTGATGCATTTCGCCGCGTTCAGCGCGGTCGGCGAGTCCGTCGCGGATCCGCAGAAATACTTCACCAACAACGTTGCCGGCACGCTCGGCCTGCTGCGCGGCATGCGCGAGGCGGGCTGCGACCGCCTGGTGTTCTCCTCTACGGGTGCCGTCTATGGCAATGCCGGCCGCGATCCGATTCCCGAGAGCGCCGCAGGGCCGACCGTCAATCCCTACGGCCGCTCCAAATACATGATCGAGCAGATGCTCGATGATTATCGCGCCGCCTATCAGTTCAAATCGGTCTGCCTGCGCTACTTCAATGCCTGCGGTGCCGATGCCTCCGGCGCCATCGGCGAACTCCGCGATCCCGAGACGCATTTGATTCCGCGCGCGCTGATGGCATTGCTGGGACACGTGCCGGATTTCGCGATCTTCGGCGAAGACTATGATACGCCTGACGGCACCGCGGTGCGCGACTACATCCATGTCGACGATCTCGCCGCCGCCCATATCGCAGCGCTCGAGCTGCTGTTGAAGGGCGACGCCGGCGGCGTGTTCAACCTCGGCACCGGCACCGGCTATTCGGTACGCGAGGTGCTGGACGCGATCCGCGCCGAGACCGGCGAAGCGGTGCCGAGCGTGGTGCGCGAGCGCAGGGCCGGCGATCCGCCGATCCTGGTCGCCGATCCCGCCAAGTCCGAGCGCGGCCTCGGCTTCAAGGCGAGCCGGTCGGATCTCGGCTACATCATTCGCTCGGCCTGGGCGTGGCACCAGAAGGCACATCCGCGCCGGCGCTAGCCGATTGCGGCCTCAATCCAGCTCGGATCGGTATGGCCCTGCCGCGCTGTCATCCGCGGGTGCGCCATTTGTGTTAATGTTAAAAGCCACATAGAGTATCGTAACTTTATGGGCAAACCAGACTAACATTCATGACGTCGACGCCAGCCCAGAGGACGGTCCGGGACATCGGCGCTGCGCATCCCGAGGTGGAGTTCGCGCTGGTGCTGGCGCGAACCATCGACTCCGTCAGTTCCGACCCGCAACAGCTGCGCAGCGCGGTCTACGAGCTCGCGCGCCAGAAGCTGCAGCAGCTCGCGCACGAGGATCCCAAGGAAAAACAGCGCCTGATGCAGGCGCTGGAGGCGGCGATCGAAGGCGTCGAGGCGCACACCGCGAGCAATGTGTTCGAAAGGTTTTCGGTGCCGCCGGCGCGGGCGCTGCCCACCTTCCTGGAGGCGGCAGGCGCCGCGCGGCGGATCGAGGGGCCTCCCCGGATCGATGCCGAGGAGGCATTTGTCACGACGCTCGATCGCGCCGAGGCGCCGCGCCGGCCGCGGTGGTCGTCATCGGCGCCGCTGCGTTACGTTGCGATGCTTGGCTTCTTTGCACTGGTCGCGGCCGTTGTCGTGCTGCAACAACGCGGCGTGTCGCTGGCCGCAGCGCGCGCGATGATTGCGGGAACGCTCGCGCCGGTGCCGGCTGAAACCCGAAGGCCGGCGGTCGTTGCCGCGGTGCCTGCCCAGGCCGTGGCCGCCGTGGCGCCGGCGCCGCAGCGGCCGTTGCCGACCGCCTACGGCGTTTACGCCGAGAGCGGCGGCAAGCTTTCCGAGCTGCAGCTGATCCAGGGCCGCGCGCCGGATCCCCGCATCGCGATTTCGGCGGCGATCACGCGGCCGAGCGAGACCACATTGCCGGACGGGCATCTCCGCTTCATCGTGTTCCGCCGCGAAGGCTCCAGCGGTGCGTCAGATCCGATCGACGTGAGGCTGATCGCGCGCGTGACCCGGCAGACCACGTTCGACGCGACCGGCAAGCCCGTGGTCACGCCGGGCGACGACACCTGGGTGATCCGCAACATCTCGATCCCGTTCCGCGCCGCGCCGCTCAAGGAGGATCCGCAGATGTTCGAGATCGAGCCGCGCGACGATGCGCCGCTGTCGCCGGGACGCTACGCCCTGATCCTGAAGGCGCAGGCCTATGATTTCACCGTCGAGGGCGCAGTGACGGACAAGCGGCATTGCCTGCAGCGGCTGGCGGCCGCGAATGGCGTGTTCTACTCGGAATGCGAGAAGCCGTGAGCGGTGCGGCCGTCCGGTTCAGCGCCGTGCTGGCGCTGTTGCTGTGGTCGAGCGCCGCCATCGCGGCACCCGATGCCGAGACCGCGAAGCGATGCTTGCGCGCGGCTTATATGGTCTATCCGTACAAGCGGCCGGGTGTCGCACCGATGAATGGCGACCGGCTGCACTTCTTTCAGCAATGCATGGCGCAAGGCGGCACCAGGTCCGCGGAAGCTCCGAAGCGCGATTGAGCCGTCCGGAGGATCACGTTGCGTCCGCGCGCGACCTCAGCCGGCCGAACTGGCTGCGCAGCACCAGCAGGATGAGGTGACCCGCGCCGACGCCGGCGAGACCTCCCGCCACCTTCACGATCGCATCAAGCAGCCGGCCGTGACGGTCCGGTGTCAGCAATTGCATCGCCTCGAGTGTGAACGAACTGAAGACCACAAAGAGCACGATCAGCGCGGTACGCCGCGGGTAACCCAGCACAAAGGCCATCGCCATCACTGCAAACGCAGCGAAGCGCTCGGTCTGAGGATGGAAGAACGACGGACGGTCCTGGATCGGGGACAATGTGACGAATGCGATGAAGGCCAGCGCAAGCCAGCCGGCGGCCACACCAAACGTCCTGATCTTCGAAACAGGCAATCAACTATTCCCGGTCCCTGTGCCCTGCCGCGCGCTGGATTAGCGCATCGCTCCTGTCCGCGATAATTAAATGCCCGCCGAAGGTTAACCCGCCGCGTTGTGTGAGCATGCTCACGACGCTGACGACGCCCGCTTGCGATGATAGGTCAGCAGCGGGTATCCAAATTTCAGGTAATTAATTACCTCAATCTGGAACCCAATCCCGATCCACCCGTATCTGTTTGATGGAACCTGCGCTGCTTGCGCGGGTTCCCCGGATGGTGCACCTGACGAAAAAATAAGCTTTGCGTTGCGGCTCCATTCATAGGCCGTTCACGGCCGGCAGCCTCATTTGATGCCGGAACATCGCAATGCTCACTCTCGGAGGCTAAAGTGCGTCTGCTCGTCGTTGAGGATGACCCGGATCTGAACCGCCAGCTCACCACCGCGCTGACGGACGCCGGCTATGTGGTCGATCGCGCGTTCGACGGCGAGGAGGGGCATTTCCTCGGCGACAGCGAGCCCTACGACGCCGTCGTGCTGGATATCGGCCTGCCGAAGATGGACGGTATCTCGGTGCTTGAGGCCTGGCGGCGCAACAAGCGGGTGATGCCGGTGCTGATTCTCACCGCGCGTGACCGCTGGAGCGACAAGGTTCAGGGCTTCGATGCCGGCGCCGACGACTATGTCGCAAAACCGTTCCATCTCGAGGAGGTGCTGGCGCGGATCCGCGCGCTGCTGCGCCGCGCGACCGGGCATGCCCAGGTCGAGCTGAACTGCGGGCCGGTGGCGCTCAATACCCGGACCAAGCGGGTCACCGTCAACGGCAACCCGATCAAGCTGACCTCGCACGAGTACAACCTTCTTGATTATCTGATGCACCACACCGGGCGGGTGGTGTCGCGCACCGAGCTGGTCGAGCATCTCTACGACCAGGACTTCGATCGCGACTCCAACACCATCGAGGTGTTCGTCGGCCGCATCCGCAAGAAGCTGGAAGTCGATATCATCCAGACGGTTCGGGGCCTCGGCTACATGCTGTCGCCGCCGACCTAAAGCATTTGTTGAACGAACCGGCTCGCGCGAGGAAAGCGCGATCAAACAACAGGATAAGAGGATATCCTGTTCAATCGGATCATGCTCTTAAGGCGCTTGATCGCCATGCGGGCATTGGCATGATCCGAGCCAGGAGAAACTGGATTCGCCAATGTTTGAATCCCTGATGTCTGTTGCCGCTGACACGCTGTTCGAGACTGTGCCCTGATGGGCGGCAGCTCGCTTGCGACCCGCCTGTTCGTCTCGGCGACCGCCTGGGTGGTGGTGATCCTGGCGATCACCGGCGTCATCCTGTCGTCGGTCTATCGCGACGCGACCGAGCGCGCCTTCGACCGGCGGCTGAATCTCTATCTGCGCACCCTGATCGCCGAGGTGGCAACGCCGGACGAGCCGGCGGACCGCCAGTTCCAATCGCTTGGCGAGCCGCTGTTCGACCTGCCGCTGTCGGGCTGGTACTGGCAGATCACCCGCACCGATACCGAAAAGGGCGAGACCCGCGCCTCGCGCTCACTGTGGGACAAGAAGCTGCCCAAGCTCGAGGAGCACGGCGCCGAGCTGACCGCCGCCGGCGTCCGCCTCGGCTATGTCGACGGGCCCGAAGGCCAGAGCCTGCGGGTAGTGGAGCGGCCGGTCGATCTCGGCGCGGACGGCAAGTTCCTGGTCAGCGTTGCCGGCGATGCCACCGAGATCTTCGATGAGACGCGCAGCTTCGACTATTACCTCGGCGGCACCTTCGCTGCGCTGGGCATCGTGCTGCTGCTGACCACGATCTTCCAGGTGCGCTATGGCCTCGCGCCGCTCAAGCGCATCTCGGATGCGATCGCCGACATCCGCTCCGGCCGCGCCGAGCGGCTGGAGGGCCGGTTTCCGGTCGAGATCGCGCCGCTCGCGCGCGAGACCAACGCGCTGATCGACGCCAACCGGGAGATCGTCGAGCGCTCGCGCACCCATGTCGGCAACCTCGCGCACGCGATCAAGACGCCGCTGTCGGTGATCGTGAACGAGGCGGGCGCGCATGCCGGCGATTCCTTTGCCAGCAAGGTGCTGGAGCAGGCCGATTTGATGCGCGACCAGGTCGCGCACCACCTCGAGCGCGCGCGGATCGCCGCCCGCGCCACCATCGTCAGCACCATCACCGACGTCGCCCCTGTGATCGAGGCGTTGCGCAGGACCATGGAGAAGATCCATCGCGACCGCGACCTCGCGATCGAGGCGAAGGCCGATCCGGCGGCGCGGTTTCGCGGCGAGCGGCAGGACCTCGAGGAGATGGTCGGCAATCTCGTCGACAATGCCTGCAAATGGGCGGCCTCGCAGGTGTTCATCGAGGTCGGCGTGGTCCCGCCGGAGGCTTCGGGCGCCGGACCCAGGTTGCGCATCGTGGTCGACGACGACGGGCGCGGCCTGTCGGAGGCCGAGCGCGCCCAGGTGTCGCGGCGCGGACAGCGGCTCGACGAATCCAAGCCCGGCTCGGGGCTTGGCCTCTCGATCGTGACCGATCTCGCCGGCCTCTATGGCGGCAAGCTCGCGCTGAGTGACGCGCCGATCGGCGGCTTGCGGGCCGAGCTGGTGTTGCCGGCGGTGTAGGGCGGGAGAGATTAGGTTGAATGGTGGTCACGAAGGCGGTGCGCTCCCTTTCCCGCTTGTAGGTGCTGTCAGCCCCCGTGTGGGACGCCCGCCCATGATCTAGATCAAAGGATTTAGATCCAATCCCGGGGTTCTCCGTGGGTGACCGGAGTTCCAGAAGTCGTATTGCGCGGCTTGTTCCCCGTGCAATGATCCCCCGATCTCGGGAGACTGCCCATGAAGGACATGCAGACGCACTTGGAGAAGCTTCGTGTCGAGGCGGAAGAGTGCGAGCTCATCAGCAAGCTGGCGACCAACGAGGCCAAGAAAGAGCTGTTCGCCAAGTTGGCCGCACATCACCGGAGGCTAGCCGATGAAGTCGAGCGGACCATGAAGGAAGCCCGATAGGAACTTTGCGTTCCCATGTCGATTTACAGCCCCGTTCCCGTAAGGAGCTGAGGGAGGAAAAAGGTCACATGGGCCAAATTCGACGTCGGGTCAGACACACCAATTCACTTGAAGCGCGCCTTGTTGAGAGAGCCAGAGAGCTACGCGAACAGGCCGCAGCGCTCGCCCCAGGTATCGAGAGAGAAGCGCTCCTGAAGCTAGCCCGGCAAGCTGAGGCCGGCGCCAGCATGACCGAATGGCTGCGCGCTGGGGGGCTTCAATCATCCACGACCTAAAGGCTGTTTGCCGACGTCACCGTCAATCGCGTCCTACACAAGCAACATAATCTACTTGCCCCAACGGAGCGGGCGGGATCGCGCTGAATGGTGGACGCGACGCGGAAGCGCTTCGCGCGCCTCACCAACGGCTTTTCAAGGAAGCTGGATCACCCGCCGCTGCTGTGGGCCTGTACGTGGCTCACTACAATCTCTGCCGCGTAGCGGGGGGCCGCACATAAAATAGGGGCCGCCTACGTAAGCGACCCCTGCCGGATAACCAAAAAAATGATCTTTATGAAATAGCCCGGTGTGGGACACTAAACCTCTTTGTCCCCAAAGCGGATTCCGTAGAAGCACGGTGAAAGGAAACGGCCCCAGCGCGTTGGAACGAACGCTGAGGCCGCTCACCGCGCCGTGTCTTGAGGATTGCAGATTATGACAGGCCCGTCTCCCCGGTGTTTCACCGTCTGTCCTAATTTGTCGGAGCGCGTGTCCGTCCGTGTCCTAAGTTGATTTGGGACGCCATTCGTTCTTGAGCCAAGTCAATGAACGGAACGACCCGGGGTTCTCCGTGGGTGAACGGAGTTCCAGTCAAACGTATAGGAACGCCTCCAAGGAGGCCCTAGTTGTCGAGATATCACCGACAACTATATCGGGCGCCGGTGGCTGAGAGTTCTATGCGCTCCCGCCTCTAACAGACGGGGGACCAACGATGATCCGCTATTTCTTCGACATCCGAGACGATGGATATTTTTACCCCGATGAAGAAGGACTGGAATTCAGCAACCTGCGAGACGCCAAGGTGGAAGCGGCACATACAATGGCCGACATCGCACGAGATGCAGGCCGCTCTGGCGACGATCATAACGTGACAATCGAAGTTCGAACGAAGCGGGGGCTGCTGTTTCAAGCTGCCTTCGTGTTCCACGGAACGAAACAGTAAGGCCGCTTCAGTTGGCGGCCTCTTTCATTCCTTCGTGGTCTGCCGCGTGCATTGATGGTGGAAAGCCGTGATGGCGCGAATTGCAGGTCAGCTTGAACCACGAGGCCCGGCGAAAGCCGAACCTTTCTTCTTCACCCCAAAGAAACGGCCCCAGCGCCGGGGGAACGCTGAGGCCGTGTCCAAGTGCTGTCCGTCTTGAGCACCGGGACCACGCGACAACGGAACGTCACCGGGGGCTGTTCCTAACCGTGAAAAAGAACGGCCCCAGCGAGGGGGCGCAAGCCGGGACCGAGTTTACATACGTCATCCGACGCACCCGGCGGGGGCGCCAGACATAAAACAACCGCCAGCCGACACGCCTCGTTCCTGTGGCGCGCAAAGAAACGGCCCCAGCACCCTTGGAGGTAATGCCGGAGCCGATCTTTATTCCCATTCCCACGCCGAACCGCCGGTTGCCGATAATTGACGGCCCCTCTGGGCTGTAATTTGATCTTGATGAAATGCCCTGCCCAGTCGCGAAAGTATCGAATCAACGAGCGGTTTCAGAAATCACCTGTGTGAATCGAACGTAAATAAGCTGCCGCTTTTTCCCGGGTGTTTGACAAGTGTCCTGGTTCCCCGGAGCGAGCGTCCGAATTAGGACGGCACCCGCTTGCGGGGGAGGCGAGGAGAGTTCGCGGACAATCTTCGCAGACATCACGCGCGATTTGCCGTGCGGACGCGGCGCAGCCTTTTGGGCGTCGCTGTCGTCATTATTCCTAAACGGCTTCTTAACGCGCCCACCTCTATCATCGCGGGGGGACGGGCTGCGGCGTTTGCCGGGCACCTAAGTTTCACGACCGGGCATGAGCCAGAAATCGACCGAGCGGCTGAGGGATTATCTCGCGCAGCTTCCGCCGCAATCGCAGGCGCTGCTGATGCGGGAGCTGGAGCGCGCCGTCGAACGCGGCGACGATGTCGCCGTCGCCAATCTGGTCCTGGAACAACTGCGGAAGATCGTGCGCGGCGCCGAGCAGGACGAGCAGATCCAGCCGCGCAGCGACGATCCGGCGCGGCTGCTGTTCCGGTCGCTCGAACCGTTCCTCGCCGAAACCAATTTCCCGACCCGGCCCGGCCAGCTCCGCCGTGCCTCCCTGCTGCCGATCTGGCAGTGGTTGGCCCGCGAGGGCGCGCCGGAGGCCGCCCGCGAATTCGAGAAGGCGCTGGCGGCGGCCACCGAGAGCGGCCCGATGGAGATCGCCGCGCGCAAGTTCCAGCTTGCGGCCGCGGAAGCCATCATCAAGGTCGCATCACCGACGCAGGACGATCGCCAGCGCGCGCTGTCGCGCGTCGGTCCGCCGAGCGTTGTCGAGGATCTGCTGCCGATCGGCCTCGTGCTGCAGGCCCGCGAGGCGCTGGAAACCCTGGGCAGCCGGCTGCCGAGCCAGATCAGGGTGCTTGCCGATTCCCAGATCGCCTCGGCGATGGAGGCGCTGAAGCTGCCGTCGCTGCAGACGCCGCAGCTGCTGCCGTTCGCGCTGTCTTTGATCGCGCAGCGGCTTGCCGCGCCATGGCAGATCATCCGCCTTGCCATCAAGATGGCGGCTTCCGACGACGAGCTGCGGGTCGCGGCAACGCCCTATGGCATCGCCGTCACCATCGCGCTGCATGACCTGTCGTTCGTCGCGGCCTGCCTGCGCACCGACATCAAGCGCGGGCATTTCGATTATGTCGGCGAGCAGCTCAAGACCCTGCATGACGGCGTCCGCGGCCTGCGCACCGAGCTCGACCTGCGCAACGACTCCACCTGGGGCCGCCAGCTCACCTCGGTGCGCGCCGATACCTCCAACGCGCTGCAATCGGAGATCGACAGCGTGCCGGGCCGGGTCCGCCGCATCCTGCGCCAGCGCGCCGACAAGGACATCACCGCCGGCGCCAAGATCGATGCGTCCGAGGTCGAGGACGCCGCCGCCCTGATCGATTTCGTCGCGGTGTGCCGCACCTATGCCAGCGAGCTCGCCATCAACGAGGTGACACTGCGGACCTTCTCGGACCTGCAGCATTATGTCGAGCAGTCGACCGAGGGGCTGGTGCAATCCTTGCGCGGTGGCGATGCCCGGGTCCGCGCCTTCCGCCAGCAGCAGGTCAAGGCCGCGATCCGGTTCTGCGAAGTGCTGTTCGGCCACGACTACGCCTCGCTGATGAACCGTGCGGCCGAGAATGCCGCGACCGGCGAGCGCAAGTCGTCGCGGGCGGGGTAGGGCAGCCGTCACCGCAATTTTCGGTGCCTTCGGCCCCAAGACGTTGAGAATTCGGGCGTTTCGCTAACGAGGCCGGCGCGCCCCGGGGCAGTCGAGATGCAAGCATGGCTACACCGAGTAGATCCAGTGTGTGCTACGGAACCCTTCGAGCCGTCACCTTCCCAGCGAACGCCTCTCCATTTGGTCCGCCAATCATCGCGCACCACATCTCCTCGCCAGTGATCAGGTCGATGGCGTGGTAGTTGAGAAGGTAAACAATCTTATCCACGGCCTTGCCGATCATCGAATATTCGCTCTCAATCTGCTTTCCATCGAGGATATCTGGCAAGTAGCCACGATGGAGTCGTTCACCGCAATCACGGTACAGCTTCACAAGGTCTGATTTGGTGAGAAAGCCGGACTGCATTGGAGGGGGCGGCAATACTATCTGTCCTACAGCCGTGGGAATTGGAGGCTGACCTTCGATCATGAGCATCGGCTTGGGATAAAAGTCGGACTTTAGCGCCTCTAGCGCTTTCATAAAGAAATCAGCCTGATATTTTTCGGTGAACCTACCGCGCCGTGTTTCTTTGATATCGCCGTGGGCGACAGCGCAGCTAAGCGCGATCAACTCGCAGATCAGTCTGAGTTCCAGGAACCCGATATCTCGACCTATCGTCTCAGCTATGGAGATTTTTGCGTGAATTACGCTCTTAATCCATTCGATCCGAAATTTGATCTCGTCCATCAACGAACAATACAGACCAATGGTCTTTTGAACTTCGACATCTGACATGGTTAAGAAAACCATCGAATGGGAAGAGCGTGAAGTCGAGCTAGAGCTTGACGCATGCGCTTTGAACGCGTCGTTGACGTGGCAGCGAAAAGGCCGCCACAGCATTGCAAATCGACGTCGGATATAGCCAATCCGAAGAAGCACGCTAAGAAGACTAGTCCGGCCAGAAATGCCCGTTGAGTTGCCTAGCCATAAGGGCGACGACGCGATCTGGATCGGCCTTCCACATCTCGTTTAGCAGAGTGTCGAATCCCGCGCCGGACTCAATCCGTACTGCGACGTCAGTAACGCCGCCTCCCTTAGAGGCAAGCTTGAATGATATCTGGATATTCTTCTCGCTCCGGTATTGGTGAATACTGACGCTGTCAGTCTCGTGATGCCATTGCGAAACCGTTTCACCAGATCGATATACCTTAGCGTTTAAAGGCTTCATGGTGCTCTCCCTCAAAATAACGACGACTACTAATGTCACCTGCGTTTGCGCCAATTGAGTGCACTGTCGCCGGAATTCAAGGAGGCAACCGTCCGGCGATACCACTGCGAAACCCACCGGCAATGGAAGATCACCTCGCTGCCTTCCTTGATACTTGCAATTTCATCAGACGCCTCAAGACCCGGCGTGGTCTCACGCCCTATGAAGCTATCCGCAAAGCATGGGCCGACGGGCCAAGCCGCTTAAGAATCGATCCTATCCACTTGACCTCGGGACTGAACACCTAGGGCCGATCGACATTCATTGCATCCAGATCATTGCGGCTGCGAGATGGATGAAGCCAGTAAAGTTGTCAGATCGCCTGTCATAACGGGTTGCCAAGCGTCGGAAGTGTTTGAGCTGGCAAAAGCAGCGCTCGATGCGGTTGCGCTGTTTGTAGGCGTCGGCGTCGTGCGGAATGATGATCTTGCGGGTGCGGTTTGACGGGATCACCGCCGTTGCGCCGATTTCCGCGATGATCGCACGCAAGGCGTTGCTGTCATAGGCCTTGTCGGCGAGCACGGCATCGCCGCTCTGGCCGTGGAGCAGTGCGGGCGCCTGGGTGATGTCATTAACTTGCCCAGCCGTGACGATGAAGCGGAGCGGACGGCCGAGCGCATCAGCCAGCATGTGGATCTTGGTGGTCAGTCCGCCTCGGGAACGCCCCAGCGCCTGATCTTTGGCCCCCCTTTTCCGCTCGTCGCCTGCTGGTGGGCGCGAACGATGGTGCTGTCGATCATCAGATACTGGTTGTCGCGATCGGCGGTCAGAGCAGCGAACACGCGCTCCCAGACGCCGGCATGGCACCAGCGGCTGAAGCGCTGATGCACCGTTTTCCACTTGCCGTACCGTTCCGGCAGGTCGCTCCAGTGTGCGCCCGATCGCAAGACCCACAAACATCCGTTGACGAACAGTCGATTGTCCGCAGCCGTCCGTCCCGGGTCGCCGGCTTTCCCCGGCAGCAGTGGCGCAACCCTCGCCCATTGCGCCTCCGTCAGCTCATATCGTTTCGCCGCCACCATCTGCTCCGTGTCTCGAATCACGGAACTCTATGAATCAGCGATCAAACCGCTTGGGAATCCTGAATGTCGATCGGTCCTAGGCCGCCTCGTCGGCGGCTTCCAACTCGGCAAGGTCCATAGTGAAGTCAAATACGATCTGAATTGGTTCGGCTTCTGGGTGCGCTTCGTTGTAGCTGTCGACGTCCACCTTCATCTGGCGGCAATCGCCCACGATTCCCTTTCGGCGGTGCTGGAAGGACATCTGCATGTGATCGCGCGGGGCAGTGCGGATATCGTCCCAAACCATTTCGGTCTGCCCCTCGGATGCAATCGGAGCAGGGTGAAGCAATCGGACGCGCCGTCCTTTTCGGTCGGTCATATACTCTTCGCGCATGGCCGACGCGATATCATCTGCGCAACGACGGCGGATTGCAGCCGAGGGCATTTCCCACCTTGCGTGTGATATTGCCCAGTCGGCGATGGCCTTTGCCGAAGTCGGCCACGGCATGCCGTCGAGCCGATATTCGTCAACGATACGCTGCATCTGCTTTACGTAGGTGGTCATATCGCTACTCCATAACCGTCAGTCAAAGCGGTTTGAGTGATGATGTGGCGTATCCTCGGCTGGTGTTTTTTAAATAGCTCCCAGCGCTTCGTACGACGCTGGATTTGTCCGGCGACGATGCCGGGATGTCGCTTCACAATCCGAGCAAATCCCAGAAGGCTCTTTTCTGAGAACATGGGATCATGACGTAGGATGAAGTCACGCATAACGCCAATCGGAACGCAGTGGTTGGCTGCTTCACGATTTGCATTCTCTTCAATTTTATCTTTGACCGGCTTGGACTCATCAAAATCATCAATGATGATCTCGGTTTTCCCATCACCGTTCAAGACGTGAGTGATTTCGTGCCAGAAGTCGAACCAAAATTTGTCGATCTGGTCCCCCTTGAGAGTGAGACCAATAACGGGGGATCTATTCTCATTAATCCAGAAGCAAACGCCCTGAATCTCCGAGCCAGGTATCGGCTCGACGATCACTAGACGTACACCGCACTCTAATAAGATGCGCGGAATGTGTCGGATTTCTTCGGGTTCGAGCATAAGCCTTTCAAGGTCACGGATACGCCCGCGCAAAGCCGCTTCGGAGTAGGGGGAAACCTTGAGCGAAGTAGCCAGC
Organism: Bradyrhizobium sp. CCBAU 53421; assembly: GCF_015291625.1. Classification (NCBI taxonomy): domain Bacteria; kingdom Pseudomonadati; phylum Pseudomonadota; class Alphaproteobacteria; order Hyphomicrobiales; family Nitrobacteraceae; genus Bradyrhizobium; species Bradyrhizobium sp. CCBAU 53421. The sequence goes on along the minus strand of NZ_CP030047.1, from coordinate 6,317,794 downwards.
TGATTGACGCGAAAAATCCAAGCCCATTGATGCGCTGAAACGTTCTTTTGATAATTCCTGCGCGCGGCGTGCCTGAACTCGATCTCATCATTGATGCTGGCAATCTCGAAGAAATCACAGACCGCCTTCTCAAGCGCGCCGACACGATGTTGGCCGTCGATCAGCAAAGCGTCGTCGATAACGATCCAACCGCGTTTCATCATTTCCTTAATAGGGAAGCGATCATGCAGCGCTGCCGAACGGGAAATAGAATCGTCGCGCGCTGGCACCTTCGAGAGTTGCCATGCTGATTCCAAGTTCATCCAGAACTGCGCTGATGTGCCAAGAGCCTGCGCGAAATCGGTAGCGGTCTCCGGCGTGATGGAGCGCTTGCCCAAGATGATATCGTTCACGAGCTTCTGTGGGCGCTTGATGATCTCGGCAAAGAGCGTCTGCGACCATCCACGTGCAGCCAATTCATCTGCAAGAAACTCCCCGGGAGGGAAGACTTCGGCGGGTACTCTGCTATTCACGATGCCCTCCCTTTCTAGTGGTAATCTTCGATCTTCTTGACCCGAACCTTTTTGTTCGGAGCATTTCCTTCCAGTTCCAGGATCAAGCGGTATTTGTCGTTGATCCTCATCGATCTCTCGTGATCCCTGTTGCCCTCAAGCTTTTCGAAGTGCAGGCTTTTCATTGCATAGAAGTCGCGCTCGTCGGTTGCGGCCCGTATCACCTGCATCAGTTTCCGAAACCCCTTCACGATGGCCTTGTTGAATCCGCCCGTGAACTGGAGATCGGTCTCCAGTTGGTCGAGACTGTCGTCGTCAAACTCAACGTCCATCTGCCCCTCAGGAAGAGGAATATAGCATGCGCAAAATTAGTATTCAAGGTCATTACGTCACCTAATGACGTAACGGTATCATTTCACCTAATTGCCGGTATCAGCAGTCTGACCAGACTGCTGGTGCGCAAATTCTCCATCTCCTGTGCGAAGGGCAGTCGATCCGCGTCATTGCTCGGCTTACTAGTGCTAGCAAGAATACGGTAGCCAAACTTTTGGTTGATACGAGGCACGCTTGCGCCGCCTGTAAGGACAAGGCATTGCGGAGCCTGTCGTACAAGCGCTCCAAATGGACGAAAGGGGCTTCGCTTTACGCCAAGTCCGCGAACATGGAGAAAGCGAAGGTCGCTCCGGCGGCCGCCGATGATGTTTGGACGTGGACAGCGATCCGTCCGACACGAACCGGGGGACTAGGGTGACGGCGCATTCAATTGCAAAGTCGCGCCCTGACGGGAAGCGCTGCCGGACAATCTTGTAGGTGACCGTAATTCGCGAGCATGCTCGACGACAAATCGACCAGCCCGAAGGGCGGAACGACCAGCATTTGCGCAATTTCGGAATAATGGAAGTGTGATGCTGAGTTGCCCGACGTGTCAAGTCGTCCTTCGAGCGCCGGCGGGCGCCCGCCGGCTACTGTGCATGGGGTTGTTTTCGATATTTTGGTCGCCCGCGGCTTCGCCAGGTAACGCCGTTGCAAGTCCGCCGGAACGGTGCCGGAAACCGCCTGATTTCGACCTTCGGTCGATCCAGCAATTGTCAATTGCCGGGCTCGCCACGGGTAGTGTAAAGCGATTCTAAGGCGGCTTGCCGGAAGCCGCCGTTCCATCCGGGAACCGCTTGATGACGCTGTGGTTTGTGTTCGCGCTGATGACGGTCGCGGCGATCTTTGCCGTGCTGTGGCCGCTCAGCCGCCGCGGACGGGCGGATAGCGGCGGCAGCGAGGTCGTGGTCTACCGCGACCAGCTCGCCGAGATCGACCGCGACATGGCCGGTGGGCTCATCGGCGCCGCCGAAGCCGACGCTGCGCGGATCGAGATCAGCCGCCGGCTGCTCGCCGCCGCCGACCAGAGCGGACGTGACGCCCCGGTGACAGGCAGTCTCAGTCTGCGGCGCGCCGCCGCGGTCGTGGCCCTGGTCGGGTTGCCGGTGATTGCTTCGAGCTTCTATCTCGCGCTCGGCTCGCCGCGCCTCGGCGACTTTCCGCTCGCCGAGCGCAGCCGGGTGGCCGATGCCAATCAGCCGCTCGCCAATCTGGTCGCGCAGGTCGAGGCCCATCTGGAGAAGAACCCGACCGACGGCCGTGGCTGGACGGTGCTGGCGCCGGTGCTGTCGCGGCTCGGCCGCTACGACGACGCGGTCCGCGCCTATCGCAACGCCATCATTTATGCCGGCGAGACCGCCGATCGCCGCGCCGATCTCGGCGAGGCGCTGATGGGGACTGCCGGCGGCGTCGTCACCGCTGACGCCAAGGCGGAGTTCGAGCGCGCCGTCGCGCTCAATGGCGACGACGCCAAGGCGAACTATTTCCTCGGCCTCGCCGCCGAGCAGGACGGTCGCAAGGCCGATGCCGCAGCGCTCTGGCAAAAGATGCTGGCGAAGGGGCCGTCCGATGCGCCGTGGCGGCCGCTGGTGCAGGCTGCGCTGGTGCGGGTCGGCGGCAGCGCGCCGGGCGTCAGCTCACCCGGTGGCGTCAGCGCACCCGCGTTGCCTGATGGCGCGGTGGCCGCAGCCCAGGACATGAGCGAGGCCGATCGCGGCACCATGATCAAGGGCATGGTCGACCGGCTGGCGACGCGGCTGAAGACCAATGGCGACGACGTCGAGGGCTGGCTGCGGCTGGTCCGCGCCTATCTCGTGATGGGGGAGCGCGACAAGGCGATGAGCGCGCGCGCCGATGCCCGGCAGGCGGTGGCCAACAATGCGGACCGGTTGCGTCAGCTCAATGAGGGGCTGAAGAATCTCGGGCTTGATGGATAGACCATGACGCCGAAGAGTGCACAGCGGTTTTCGGGTAACGTCATGCGCAAGGATGGACCATGACCAGGAAGCAACGGCGTTTGACATTGATCGGCTGCGCGCTCGTCGTGCTCGCGATCGCCGCGGGCCTGGTGCTGAACGCGCTGCGCGATTCCATCGTGTTCTTCTCGACGCCGTCGATGGTCGCCGAGAAGCATCTCGGTCCGGGCAAGCGTTTCCGCCTCGGCGGCCTGGTGGAGCAGGGCTCGCTGAAGCGCGGCGACAATCTCGCGGTGACCTTCACCGTCGGCGACGGCGGCGCGACGCTGCCGGTCGCCTACAAGGGCATCCTGCCGGACCTGTTCCGCGAGGGGCAGGGCGTCGTTGCCGAAGGCGCGCTCGATGCGTCAGGCGTGTTCCGCGCCGACACCGTGCTCGCCAAGCATGACGAGACCTATATGCCGAAGGATGTCGCCGATGCCCTGAAGAAGCAGGGCCACTGGAAGGACGATTACGGCGCCAAACCAAACAACATGCCGAGCGCCTCCGCGGCGCCGACCCAGGGAGCGATGCGGTGATCGCCGAAAGCGGACATTATGCCCTGGTGCTGGCTCTTGGGCTCGCGCTGATCCAGTCGATCGTGCCGATCGTCGGCGCGCGCTGGCGCGATGCGGCGCTGATGAACGTCGCGCGCTCGACCGCGCTGGCGCAATTGCTGTTCGTCGCGGCGTCGTTCGCGGCGCTGGTGACCTTGCACGTCAGCTCGGATTTCTCGGTCGCCAATGTCTTCGAGAATTCGCATTCGCTGAAGCCGCTGCTCTACAAGATCACCGGCGTGTGGGGAAACCATGAAGGCTCGATGCTGCTGTGGGTGTCGATCCTGGCGCTGTTCGGCGGCCTCGTCGCCGCCTTCGGCAACAATCTGCCGCTGTCCCTGCGTGCGCATGTGCTGGCGGTGCAGGCCTGGGTCGCCAGCGCCTTCTATCTGTTCATCCTGATCACCTCGAACCCGTTCCTGCGCATCGCCAACCCGCCGCTCGAGGGACGCGACCTCAATCCGGTGCTGCAGGACATCGGCCTCGCGGTGCATCCGCCGATGCTCTATCTCGGCTATGTCGGCTTCTCGATCTCGTTCTCGTTCGCGGTGGCGGCGCTGCTGGAGGGGCGGATCGACGCCGCCTGGGCGCGCTGGGTGCGGCCGTGGACGCTGATGGCGTGGATATTCCTCACGCTCGGCATCGCGATGGGCTCCTACTGGGCCTATTACGAGCTCGGCTGGGGCGGCTGGTGGTTCTGGGATCCGGTCGAGAACGCCTCGCTGATGCCGTGGCTCGCCGGCACGGCGCTGCTGCATTCGGCGCTGGTGATGGAGAAGCGCAACGCGCTGAAGGTCTGGACCGTGCTGCTGTCGATCCTGACCTTCTCGCTGTCGCTGCTCGGCACCTTCCTGGTGCGCTCCGGCGTCTTGACCTCGGTCCACGCCTTCGCAACCGATCCGACCCGCGGCGTGTTCATCCTGCTGATCCTGTTCGTCTTCATCGGCGGCAGCCTGTCGCTTTATGCCTGGCGCGCGCCGGCGCTGAAGCAGGGCGGGCTGTTCGCGCCGATCTCGCGCGAAGGCGCGCTGGTGCTCAACAATCTCCTGCTCACCACCGCCTGCGCGACGGTGTTCATCGGCACGCTGTATCCGCTGGCGCTGGAGGTCCTCACCGGCGAGAAGATCTCGGTCGGTGCGCCGTTCTTCAATTTCACCTTCGCGCCGCTGTTCGTGCCGCTGCTGCTGGCGGTGCCGTTCGGGCCGCTGCTGGCCTGGAAGCGCGGCGACCTGCTCGGCGCGGCGCAGCGGCTGATGGTGGCCGGCATCGTCGCGCTGGTTGCGATCGCGCTGGTGCTTGCGTGGACCTATGGCGGCGCGACCCTGGCGCCGCTCGCGATCGGGCTCGCGGCCTTCGTCATCATGGGCGCGTTGTGTGACCTCGCCGAGCGTATCGCGCTGTTCCGGATTCCGCTGTCGCTCTCGCTGCGCCGCGCCCGCGGCCTGCCGCGCGCGACCTGGGGCACCGCGTTCGCGCATGCCGGGCTCGGCGTCGCGCTGATCGGGATCGTCTGCGAGACCACCTGGAACAGCGAATATATCGGGTCCATGAAGCCGGACGACGTCGCCAAGGTCGCCGGCTACGAGCTGCGGCTCGACGGCCTCAACCCGCGGCAGGGGCCGAATTTCCGCGAGATGGTCGCGCAATTCACCGTCACCCGTGACGGCGAGAAGGTCAGCGTGATGACGCCATCGAAGCGCAACTTCACCACCCGCGGCGCCTCGACCACCGAGGCCGCGCTGCTGACCCGTGGCGCCAGCCAGCTGTACATCTCGCTCGGCGATACCACGGCCGATGGCGCCATCGCGGTGCGGATCTATCACAAGCCGCTGGTGCTGATGATCTGGTGGGGGCCGGTGCTGATGGCGTTCGGCGGGCTGCTGTCGCTGTCTGACCGCCGCCTCAGGGTTGGCGCGCCGAAGCCGGCCAAGTCGGCGGCGCGCGCATTGCAGGCGGCCGAGTGATGCGGTCGCGCGCGCTTGCAGCCGCCGTGTTTGCGATGAGCCTGATGCTCGGCGCGATGCCGGCGCGGGCGGTGCTGCCCGACGAGATCATGTCGGATCCGGCGAAGGAGGCGAGGGCGCGCGAGCTTTCGAAAGAGCTGCGCTGCATGGTCTGCCAGAACCAGTCGATCGACGATTCGGAGGCGCCGCTGGCACGCGACCTCCGCCTCTTGGTGCGCGAGCGCATCGCGGCCGGCGACAGCGACCGCCAAGTGATCGATTTCCTGGTCGCCCGCTACGGCGAATTCGTGCTGCTGAAGCCGCGCCTCAACGAGCACACGCTGGTGCTGTGGCTGACCCCGCCTTTGGCGCTTCTGCTGGGCGGTTTCGCGCTCTGGCGGCTCGGTCGGCGCAGGCCGAATCCGGCCGCTGGCGGGGGCGATTCCGGCCCGGGATTGACGCCGGACGAAGCAGCGCGGCTGGAACGGCTGCTGGCGGCCGAATCCGCGCCGGACAAGCCGCGTTAGTTCCTTTCTAAGCCCTTAATTTGCATGCGCTATTCTGCCGCAGCGCGGGCCGGCTCAATTACCAAAGTTTAATTCCGCAGCCAGCGCGCTGTAAGGCTGATGACCCCATGTTCAGGCGCATCAGGTGCTCGCCCCCGCACCGAATGATTCTGGCCCTGGAGATCTCAACACATGACCGACCGTCCCGACCTCTCGTCCCTTCCGTCCTACAAGGCGCCGAAGCGCTCGCTGTTCTCTGCCCGTAAACTCGCGCTGATGGCGTCGGTCGTGGCCGGCCTCGGTGCCGCCACCTACGGCTTCAGCCCCACCCACAACCCGGCCGACCTGTTCACGACCCCCGCGCATGCGCAGGTCAACAACGAGGTCAAGAAGGTTCAGCAGCCGATCGGCTTCGCCGACATCGTCGAGCGCGTGAAGCCGTCGGTGATCTCGGTCAAGGTCAACATTCGCGAGAAGGTGGCCAAGGACGACAGCGGCAACAATGACGATTCGCCGTTCCAGCCGGGTTCGCCGATGGAGCGCTTCTTCCGCCGCTTCGGCGGTCCGGATGGCTTGCCCCCGGGTCTGCGCGGCGGACCGCGTGGCGGTGGCGTGGTGACGGGCCAGGGCTCCGGCTTCTTCATCTCGGCTGACGGCTTTGCCGTGACCAACAATCACGTCGTCGACGGCGCCGACAAGGTCGAAGTCACCACCGACGACGGCAAGACCTATTCCGCCAAGGTGATCGGCACCGATCCGCGCACCGACCTCGCGCTGATCAAGGTCGAGGGCGGCTCCAACTTCCAGTTCGCCAAGCTCTCCGACACCAAGCCGCGCATCGGCGACTGGGTGCTGGCGGTCGGCAATCCGTTCGGCCTCGGCGGCACCGTGACCGCGGGCATCGTCTCGGCCTCCGGCCGCGACATCGGCAACGGCCCGTATGACGATTTCATCCAGATCGATGCGCCCGTGAACAAGGGCAATTCGGGCGGCCCGGCGTTCGACGTCTCCGGTGAGGTGATGGGCGTCAACACCGCGATCTACTCGCCGTCCGGCGGCAGCGTCGGCATCGCGTTCTCGATCCCGGCCCAGACCGTCAAGAGCGTGGTTGCCCAGCTCAAGGACAAGGGCTCGGTCAGCCGCGGCTGGATCGGCGTCCAGATCCAGCCGGTGACCTCCGACATCGCCGACAGCCTCGGCATGAAGAAGGCCGAAGGCGCGCTCGTTGCCGAACCGCAGGCCAACGGCCCCGCGGCCAAGGCCGGCATCGAGTCCGGCGACGTCATCACCGCCGTCAACGGCGAGCCGGTGAAGGATGCGCGCGAGCTCGCCCGCACCATCGGCGGCCTCGCGCCCGGCAATGCCGTGAAGTTGAACGTGCTGCACAAGGGTCAGGACAAGACCGTCAACCTGACGCTCGGCCAGTTGCCGAACAGCCTGGAAGCCAAGGCTGACACCGACAACAACAGCGACAAGGGCAATTCGTCCCGTGGCACCGACGTGCCGAAGCTGGGCCTCACCGTGGCGCCTGCCAACAGCGTGGCCGGCGCCGGCAAGGAAGGCGTGGTCGTGACCGAAGTCGATCCCAAGAGTGCTGCCGCTGAGCGGGGCTTCAAGGAAGGCGACGTGATCCTCGAGGTCGCCGGCAAGTCCGTCGGCACCGCCGGTGAGGTGCGTGATGCGATCACCGCGGCGCGCAATGACAACAAGAACAGCGTTCTCATGCGCGTGAAGAGCGGCGGTTCGTCGCGCTTTGTGGCAGTGCCTTTGGCCAAGGGATAACTATCTATGAGTTGGAAAGCGTCGCCGGCATTAGTCGCCCCCGCCGACGGCGCGTTCCGGGGGGCGGGCCCCTTGCTCGCTCCCTACGTTGCCTTTCGATGGAATATGCCCCCCTCCGTCGGAAGGTCTCAGGGCGGTGAGGTCCCCCAGCTTCACCGCCCACTTTTCTCAAACAATTCGGAATATTCGCGGTCGTCTTGCATGTGCAGGCCGGCCGCGTCATGCTGACAGAGGGCCCATTCCCGTGACCGCAACCGCTCCGCAAATGCGCATCCTGATCATCGAAGACGACCGCGAGTCAGCCGACTATCTAGTCAAGGCGTTCCGTGAGGTCGGCTATATCGCCGATCTCGCCTCCGACGGTGAGGAGGGTCTGTCGATGGCGGAGACCGGCGATTACGACGTGCTGGTGGTGGATCGCATGCTGCCGAAGCGGGACGGTCTGTCACTGATCGGCATGCTGCGCGACAAGGGCAACCGGACGCCGGTGCTGATCCTGTCGGCGCTCGGCCAGGTCGATGATCGCATCAAGGGCCTGCGCGCCGGCGGCGACGACTATCTGCCGAAACCCTATTCGTTCGCCGAGCTGCTCGCGCGCGTCGAGGTGCTGTCGCGGCGCAATGTCGGGCCGGCCGAGGAGACCACCTACCGGGTCGGCGACCTCGAGCTCGACCGGCTGTCGCATCGCGTCGCCCGAGGCAAGGATGAGCTGACCTTGCAGCCACGCGAGTTCCGCCTGCTCGAATATCTGATGAAGCATGCAGGCCAGGTGGTGACGCGCACCATGCTGCTCGAGAACGTCTGGGATTATCATTTCGATCCGCAGACCAACGTGATCGACGTCCACATCTCGCGGCTGCGCTCCAAGATCGACAAGGGCTTTGAGCGGCCGCTGCTGCATACCATCCGCGGCGCGGGGTATATGATCCGTGACGGCATTCGGTAAACTGATCCGGACCACGGCGTTTCGGCTGACGCTGGTCTACCTGTTCCTGTTCGCGCTGTTTGCCGCCTCGCTGCTGGCTTACTTCGCCTGGAACACGCGGCGGCTGATCACCGAGCAGATCACCACGACCGTCAACGTCGAGATCGGCGAGATCACCGCGATCTATAACCGTCGCGGCCTGCACGGCCTGCTGACCACGATGGGCAATCGTGCGCTGCGGCCGGGCGCCAACCTCTATCTCCTGACCGCGCCGAACGGGCAGGCGCTGGCCGGCAATGTCGGCTCGCTGGCGCCGGGCGTGATGAGCATGCAGGGCTGGACCGAGACCGCCTATCGCCGGATCGACGACCAGGACAAGACCGATCATCGCGCGCTGGTGCGGGTCGCCGAGATGGACAACGGCTTCCGCCTGCTGGTCGGGCGCGACCTCGAGGAACGGCGGCGGCTGTTCGGCATCGTCGCCAAGGCGGCGCAATGGTCGATCCTCGTCGTCGTCGTGCTCGGCATCGGCGGCGGCATCTTCGTCGCCCGCCGCGTGCTGCACCGGATCGACGCCATGACCGGCACCACCAGGCGCATCATGGCGGGCGATCTGTCCGGCCGGCTGCCGGTCGGCCGCAGCGGCGACGAGCTCGACCGTCTCGCGGAAAATCTCAACGTCATGCTGGAGCGCATCGAGGCGCTGATGACGGGGTTGAAGGAGGTCTCCGACAACATCGCCCACGACCTCAAGACCCCGCTGACGCGGCTGCGCAACCGCGCCGAGGAGGCGCTGGCGCGCTCCAGCAGCGAGGCCGATTATCGCGCGGCGCTGGAGCGAACGATCGAGGAGTCCGACGGCTTGATCCGCACCTTCAACGCGCTGTTGATGATCGCGCGTGCCGAGTCCGGCCAGGCGCGCGGCAACATGGACGATTTCGACGGCGCCGATGTCGCCAACGGCATTCACGAATTGTACGAGCCGCTGGCCGAGGACGATGGCATGACGCTGCAAGTGAAGACCGCGCCGGCGCCGATTCACGGCAACCGCGAATTGATCAGCCAGGCGGTTGCCAACCTGGTCGAGAACGCTATCAAATACGGCAAGCCCGACGCGGCCGTGGAGCCGCTGAAGGCCGATGCGCGGGAGATCCTGATCGAGGCGCGGCGCGAGGGCGATCAGGTTCTGCTCAGCGTCACCGACCATGGGCCTGGTATCCCCGAGGGCGACCGCAAGCACGCGGTGGAGCGCTTCGTCCGGCTCGAGGCGAGCCGCACCTTACCCGGTTCCGGTCTCGGCCTCAGCCTGGCTTCGGCGGTGGCCACGCTCCATGGCGGCGAGCTGCGGCTCGGTGACGCCCATCCGGGGCTGGTGGCCACCCTGGTGCTGCCGGCGCGGGCCGGCGGCAGTGACAGGCTTGCGGCTCAAACGCAGGATGTGCCACAGAAGGCGGCATGAATGCCGCCGCGCCGGGAAACGCGGATCGACACCATCTGGCCGCGCGGTTCGCGGATGGACCGCGTGTCGCCGCTTCCGTATCTGCCGATCAGCGCCTGACCGACTGGTTCGCCGAGCTCGAACCGGTGCAATCGGCTGCGCTCGCGGCGCTGCTGGAGCACCCGTTCGCACGGGACATCCTGCGCGGCATCGCCGAGTTCTCGCCCTATCTGTTCGAGCTCGCGCGCGCCGATGCCGCGCGGCTGATCCGGATCCTGTCCTGCGACCCGGAGTCGCATCTTGCGGGCCTGATCGAGACCACCTCGCGCGACGTGCTCGCCGCCGGCAGCGAGGCCGACGTGATGGTCCTGCTTCGCCGCATGAAGGCGGAAGCCGCGCTGATGATCGCGCTGTGCGACATCGGCGGCGTCTGGCCGGTGATGCGGGTGACGGCGGCGCTGACCGACATCGCCGTCAATTCGGTGCAGTCGGCGCTGCGCTATCTGTTCCGGCAGGAGGTCGAGCGCGGCCGCATGACCGCCGTCGATCCCGACCATCCGGAAGTGGGCTCGGGCCTGATCGTGCTCGCGATGGGCAAGATGGGTGCGGGCGAGCTGAACTATTCCAGCGACATCGACCTGATCGTGTTCTTCGATCGCGCAGCCACCTCGCTCGCCGAGGACATCGAGCCGCAGCCGTTCTTCGTCCGCGTCACCCAGGCGATGGCGCGGATGCTGCAGCAGCGCTCGGGCGACGGCTACGTGTTCCGCGTCGATCTCAGGCTGCGCCCGGACCCCGCCTCGACCCAGGTCGCGATCTCGACCGACGCGGCCTTGCATTATTACGAGCGCGAGGGGCGCACCTGGGAGCGCGCCGCGATGATCAAGGCGCGGCCCTGCGCCGGCGACCCCAGGGCAAGCGAAGCGCTGATCGGCGAACTCGCGCCATTCGTCTGGCGCAAGCATCTGGACTTCGCCGCGCTGGCCGACGTCCACGACATGAAGCGGCAGATGCAGACCTATCGCGGCCAGAGCGAGATCTCGGTCGAGGGCCACAACGTCAAGGTTGGCCGCGGCGGCATCCGCGAGATCGAGTTCTTCGCCCAGACCCAGCAACTGATCGCCGGCGGTCGCCATCCGGAGTTGCGGGTGCGGCCGACGCTGGAGGCGCTCAATGTGCTCGCCGAGAGCAACTGGATCACCTTTGAGGCGCGCGACGAGCTGACCACGGCCTACGAATTCCTGCGCCGGGTCGAGCACCGGCTGCAGATGATCGCCGACGAGCAGACCCATTCGCTGCCCGAAGCTCCCGAGGACGTCGAGCGCTTCGCGCATTTCTTCGGCTACGAGAATCGCGAGGCCTTTGCCAAAGACCTGCTCGGCCAGCTCAACATCGTGCAGAACCACTACGGCAAGCTGTTCGAGGGCGACGATCCGACCGGGAGCGCGAAGCTGCCGGATATCGACTATGGTGCCGGGCCCGAAGACGGCCGCCTGATCGAGCATCTCGCCAGCCTCGGCTTCAAGAAGCCTGTCATGGTCGCCGGCACCGTGCAGCAATGGATCGAGGGCGATTATCGCGCGCTGCGCGTGGAAGCGACGCGGGCGGCGTTCCTCGAATTCATTCCCGGCCTGATCGACGGTCTCGCGGATGCCGAGGAGCCTGACGATGCGGTGGCGGCGTTCGACCGTTTCCTGGGCGCGCTGCAGCGGGGCGGGCGGCTGATCTCGCTGCTCAGCCAGAACCGCGATTTCGTCGCGCTGGTGGCGCTGATCCTCGGTGCTGCGCCGCGGCTCGGCGACATGCTGGCGCGGCAGCCGCAGATCATGGACGGCCTGGTCGACCCGCGCTTCTTCGGCGCGATGCCGGACAAGAAGGAGCTGTCGGAGCGGCTCGCCACCACGCTGCAGGATGCGTCGTCCTATGAGGACTTCCTCGATCGTTTGAGATTGTTCGGCCAGGAGAGCCTGTTCCTGATCGGCACGCGGATCCTCTCCGGAACGGTGTCGGCGCAGCACGCCAGCACGGCCTTTGCCGATGTCGCCGAAGGCATTGTGCACACCGTGCACGGCCTCGTCACCGATCAGTTCGCCGCGCAGTATGGCCGGATCAAGGGGCAGGAGACCGCGATCGTCGCGATGGGCCGGCTCGGCAGCCGCGAGATGACGGCGTCCTCCGACCTCGATCTGATCACGCTCTACGATTTCGACAGCGAGGCGCCGGACTCCGACGGCGAGCGCTCGCTGCACGGCGCGCAGTATTTTGCCCGCTTCACCCAGCGCCTGATCAGCGCCTTCACGACCCGGACCAATTACGGCGTGCTCTACGAGGTCGACATGCGGCTGCGCCCGTCAGGTCGCGCCGGCCCGGTCGCCTCGCGGATCGATTCGTTCGCCGACTATCAGGAGCGCGAGGCCTGGACCTGGGAGCACATGGCGCTGACGCGCGCCCGCGTCATCTCGTCATCGCCGGAATTCCGCGAGAAGATCGAGGCGATCATCCGCAGCGTGCTGACCCGGCCGCGCGATGCGGCGTCGACCGCGGCCGACGTTGCCGACATGCGGCGCGCGATCGCGCTGGAGAAGGGCGAGGACGATGTCTGGGACCTCAAGCTCGCCGCCGGCGGGCTCGTCGACATCGATTTCATCGCGCAGTATCTCCAGCTCGCGTACGCCTCGGTGAAGCCGGAGATCCTCAGCGTCTCGACGCTGCAGGTGCTCGACAATGCCGCCAAGCTCGGCCTGCTCGGGCAGTCCGAGGCCGAGATCCTGCGCTCGGCGGCGCGGCTCTACCATGACCTGACGCAGATCCTGCGGCTCTGCGTCACCGGCAAGTTCAATCCGGAGACCGCGGGCGAAGATTTGCTGCGCGTGATGGCACGGGCCGGCGACACGCCGGATTTCTCCGCGCTCGAAGCCCGCCTGCGCGAGACCCAGACCGAGGTGCGGCGGGTGTTCAATGCGATTGTGGGCGGGTAGCTCTCGCTCCGTAATCCTGAGAGGACGTGAAGCTTAGTCCTCATCCACTGTTGTCGTCGCCCGGCTCGACCGGGCGACCCAGTACGCCGCGGCCTATCGGCTCAAGCACGACCGTCTCTGGAATACTGGATCACCCGCATGCGCGGGTGACGACACTGAGCAAGCTGAGCAAGCTAATTCCGTCATCCCCGCGCAAAGGCTTCGCCTTTGTCGCTGGAGGTGCGAGCTCTTGCGAGCCTCGAAGGATGCACGGCCACCAGCCGGGCCGTCGACCCTTCGAGACGCGCGCAAGGGCGCGCTCCTCAGGGTGACGGTGAGGGAAGGTCGCGCGCCTTACCTTGCCGCTACGCGTGCTGCTTCAGCTTCTGCAAGGCGTCGTGGACGTCGGGGTCGAGGCCGGCGCCGCCGGCGTCGAGATGGGCGAAGATCTGCTTGCGCATCCGCGGGTCCCAGAACTTCCAGATGTGCTCGGAAATGCCCTGCACGGCCCGGTCGTGCCCCTGGCTGTGGAAGAATTTTCCGATCTGGTTCGCCATATAGACCAGTTTGTCAGGCGACGACGACATAGGCGGACTCCTTGCCGGGCACCGCGCCTGTGACGCGTTCCGGATGCGTAAAGATTTCAAATCCATCGGCGCGGGCGATCGCGGCGAGCGTGATGCCGGCGGCATCCGCCATCCGGACCGCGAGCGCGGTCGGGGCCGACACGGCGGCGATCAGCGGCGCGCCGATCGCGGCGGTCTTCTGCACCATTTCCACCGAGAGGCGGCTGGTCAAGAGCACGATGCCGTCGCCGGCTGCGACCTTGTCGCGGGCCAGCGCGCCGGCGAGCTTGTCGAGCGCGTTGTGACGGCCGACATCCTCGCGCAGCGCGACGATGCCGCGCGCGGCGGTCCAGAACGCGGCGGCATGCACGGCGCGGGTCTGATGGTTGATCTCCTGCAACGGCGGGACCGCCGCCACCGCGGCCATGATCTCGCGCGGCGAGAAGATGCGACCCGCGGGCACCACCGCGGCCGGCCGGACCGCCTCGCTGATCGAATCGAGCCCGCACAGGCCGCAGCCGGTCGGGCCGGCGATGTTGCGCCGCCGCTCGGCGATCCGTTCGGCCTTGTCAGGCTTGAGCCACATCCGAAGCTCGATGCCGTCGTCGAGCGCGACGATGTCCAGCGTCTCGATCTCGTCGGCCGATTGCACGATGCCTTCGCTCAGGCTGAATCCGACCGCGAAGTCGCCGAGGTCCTCGGGCGAGCCCATCATCACGGCGTAAGTGCCGCCATTATAGGTCAGCGCCAGCGGCGTCTCTTCCGGGATCAGGCGCGCGCCGTCGCTGAAGACGCCGTCGCGCCAGACTTTCCGGATAGCCTTGCGGACCGGCTCGCGCATCGCTACTCCGCGGCTTCCACCGCCGGCGCGATCCGGCGGGAGTTGCGTGCCTGCTCGTCATAGGCCTTCTGCCAGTCGGACGGACCGTTCGACGGCGAGATCTGCACGGCCGTCACCTTATACTCCGGACAGTTGGTCGCCCAGTCCGAGAAATCGGTCGTGATGACGTTGGCCTGGGTGTCCGGGTGGTGGAACGTGGTGTAGACCACGCCCGGCGCCACGCGGTCGGTGATCTCGGCGCGCAGCGTGGTCTCGCCGGCGCGGCTCGCCAGCCGCACCCAGTCCCCGTCGCGCACGCCACGCTGCTCGGCGTCGTGCGGGTGGATCTCGAGACGATCCTCGGCGTGCCAGACCACGTTTTCGGTTCGCCGGGTCTGGGCACCGACATTGTACTGGCTGAGGATACGCCCCGTCGTGAGCAACAGGGGGTAGCGCGGGCCGGTGCGCTCGTCGGTCGCGACATATTCGGTGACGATGAACTTGCCCTTGCCGCGCACGAAGCCGCCGATATGCATGATCGGCGTGCCCTCAGGCGCCTTCTCGTTGCACGGCCACTGCACGGAGCCGAGTTCGTCGAGCCTGGCATAGGAGACGCCGGTAAAGGTCGGCGTCAGCGCCGCGATCTCGTCCATGATCTCCGACGGATGGTTGTAGTGCATCTCGAAACCCATCGCCTTGGCGAGCAGGATCGTCACTTCCCAGTCGGCATAGCCATTGCGCGGCGTCATCACCTTGCGGACGCGCTGGATGCGACGCTCGGCATTGGTGAAGGTGCCGTCCTTCTCGAGGAAGGTCGAGCCGGGGAGGAAGACGTGGGCGTAGTTCGCGGTCTCGTTCAGGAAGAGATCGTGAACGATGACGCATTCCATTGCCGATAGCGCCGCCACCACATGCTTGGTGTTCGGATCGGATTGCAGGATGTCCTCACCCTGCACGTAGAGCCCCATGAAGGTGCCCTCGATCGCGGCATCGAACATGTTGGGGATGCGCAGGCCCGGCTCCTTGTTGAGCTTGACGTTCCACATCGCCTCGAACTGCTCGCGCGCGGCGTCACCCGAGATATGGCGATAGCCGGGCAGCTCGTGCGGGAACGAGCCCATGTCGCAGGAGCCCTGCACGTTGTTCTGGCCGCGCAGCGGGTTCACGCCGACGCCGGGCCTGCCGATATTGCCGGTCGCCATCGCGAGGTTGGCGATCGCGATCACCGTCGTCGAGCCCTGGCTGTGCTCGGTGACGCCGAGCCCGTAATAGATCGCGCCGTTGCCGCCGGTGGCATAAATCCGCGCCGCCTCGCGCAGAGTCTTCGGATCGACGCCGGTCATGATCGCGGTCGCTTCGGGGCTGTATTTCTCCTGGGCGACGAAGGCCGCCCATTCCTCGAACTCGCTCCAGTCGCAGCGTTCGCGCACGAAGCTCTCGTTGACGAGCCCTTCGGTGACGATGACGTGGGCGAGTGCAGTGACCACCGCGACGTTGGTGCCGGGCATCAGCGGCAGATGCAGCGCCTTCACATGCGGCGACTCCACCATCTCGGTGCGGCGCGGATCGAGCACGATCAGCTTGGCGCCCTGGCGCAGCCGCTTCTTCAGCCGCGAGGCGAACACCGGGTGCGCCGAGGCCGGGTTGGCGCCGATGATCATCACGACGTCGGTGTCTTCAACCGAATCGAAATCCTGCGTGCCCGCCGAGGTGCCGAAGGTCTGTGACAGGCCGTAGCCGGTCGGCGAGTGGCAGACGCGGGCGCAGGTGTCGACATTGTTGTTGCCGAAGCCGCCGCGGATCAGCTTCTGCACCAGATAGGTCTCTTCGTTGGTGCAGCGCGACGAGGTGATGCCGCCGACTGCGTCGCGGCCGTATTTCTGCTGGATGCCCTTGAATTTGGCGGCGGCGAAGTTGAACGCCTCGTCCCATGACACTTCCTGCCAGGGATCCTCGATCCGCTCGCGGATCATCGGCTTCAGGATGCGCTCCTTGTGGGTGGTATAACCCCAGGCGAAGCGGCCCTTGACGCAGGAATGGCCGCGATTGGCCTTGCCGTCCTTCCACGGCACCATGCGCACCACTTCCTCGCCGCGCATCTCGGCCTTGAAGGCGCAGCCGACGCCGCAATAGGCGCAGGTGGTGACCACCGAGTGCTCGGGCTGGCCGATCTCGATCACGGATTTCTCGGTCAGCGTCGCGGTCGGGCAGGCCTGCACGCAGGCGCCGCAGGACACGCATTCGGAGCCGAGGAAGCTCTCGCTCATGCCGGGCGAGACGCGGCTGTCGAAGCCGCGGCCGGAGATCGTCAGCGCGAAGGTGCCTTGCACCTCCTCGCAGGCGCGGACGCAGCGCGAGCAGACGATGCACTTCGAGGGATCGTAGGTGAAGTACGGATTGGATTCGTCCTTCGGCATCCAGTTGTCGTTTTCGCAGCCGTGCGATTTGGCGAAGACGTGGTTCTCGCCCTCATAGCCGTAGCGCACGTCGCGCAGGCCGACCGCGCCCGCCATGTCCTGCAATTCGCAGTCGCCGTTCGCGGCGCAGGTCAGGCAGTCCAACGGATGGTCGGAGATGTAGAGCTCCATCACGCCCTTGCGCAGCTTCTTCAGCCGCTCGCTCTGGGTATGCACGACGAGGCCGGGCATGACAGGCGTGGTGCAGGAGGCCGGTGTGCCGGCGCGGCCCTCGATCTCGACCAGGCAGAGCCGGCAGGAGCCGAACGCATCGACCATGTCGGTCGCGCACAGCTTCGGGATCTGGGTGCCGGCCTCCATCGCCGCGCGCATGATCGAGGTGCCCTCGGGCACGGTGATCTGATTGCCGTCGATGGTCAGCGTGACCATCGTCTCGGATTTGGACCTGGGCGTGCCGAAATCGATTTCCTGGATCAGCGACATCGTGATTTCCTTGCTATTCCGCGGCCTGCAGCCGGGCCGGTGCGGGACCTAAATCTCCGCCAAAATCTTCCCGGAAGTGTTTCAGTGCGCTCATCACGGGGTAGGGCGTGAAGCCGCCGAGCGCGCACAGCGAGCCGAATTTCATGGTGTTGCAGAGGTCTTCGATCACGGCGAGGTTTTCCGCGACGCGCTCGCCGTTGATGATCCTGTTGATGGTCTCGACGCCGCGGGTCGAGCCGATCCGGCACGGCGTGCACTTGCCGCAGGATTCGATCGCGCAGAACTCCATCGCGAAGCGAGCCTGCTTGACCATGTCGACGGTGTCGTCGAACACCACGATGCCGCCATGGCCGATCAGGCCGTCGCGCGCGGCAAACGCCTCGTAGTCGAACGGCGTGTCGAACAGCGCGCGGGGGAAGTAGGCCCCGAGCGGGCCGCCGACCTGCACCGCGCGCACCTCGCGTCCGGTGAAGGTACCGCCGCCGATCTCGTCGACGAGCTCGCCGAGCGTGACGCCGAACGCGGTCTCGAATAGCCCGCCATATTTGATGTTGCCGGCGAGCTGGATCGGCATCGTGCCGCGCGAGCGGCCCATGCCGAAATCGGCATAGGCCTTGGCGCCGTTGTCGAGGATGAAGGGGATCGCCGCGAACGAGAGCACGTTGTTGATCACGCTCGGACGGCCGAACAGGCCCTTATGCGCGGGCAGCGGTGGCTTGGCGCGCACGATGCCGCGGCGGCCCTCGAGGCTCTCCAAGAGCGAAGTCTCTTCGCCGCAGACATAGGCGCCGGCGCCGACCCGCACCTCGAGATCGAACTCATGCGCGGAGCCGCCGATCCGCTTGCCGAGGAAGCCGGCGCGCCGAGCCGCCACGATCGCCGCGTTCATCGCCTCGACCGCGTGCGGATATTCCGAGCGGATGTAGATGTAGCCCTTGGTGGCGCCTACCGTGATACCCGCGATCGTCATGCCCTCGATCACGACGAAGGGGTCGCCTTCCATGATCATGCGGTCGGCGAAGGTGCCGCTGTCGCCTTCGTCGGCGTTGCAGACGACGTATTTGCGGTCGGCGCTGGCCTGCGCCACCGTCTTCCATTTGATGCCGGTCGGGAAGCCGGCGCCGCCGCGGCCGCGCAGGCCCGACGTCGTGACGTCGGCCAAGATCTGGTCGGAGCTCAGCGTCAGCGCGCGCTCCAGGCCCCTGTAGCCGCCATGGGTGCGGTAGTCGTCGACCGAGCGCGGATCGACCACGCCGCAGCGGACGAAGGTCAGCCGGGTCTGGCGCTTCAGCCAGGGAATCTCGTCCGTGACACCAAGCCGCAGCGCGTGCTGGCCGTTACCGGCCATCGCATCGAGCAGCGACGGCACGTCGGCCGGCGTCACCGGACCGAACGCGATACGGCCTTGCGCGGTCGAAAGCTCGACCATCGGCTCCAGCCAGCACAGCCCGCGTGAGCCGTTCCTGACGATCTCGATTGCGGCGCCGCGCGCTGTTGCGGCCTGCGCGAAGGCGAGGGCGACATCGTCGGCGCCGACGGCGACGGCCGCGGCATCGCGGGGGACGTAGATTCGCATCGTCATCGCTGTGCCTCCGCGACCAGCGCATCGATGCGCGCTTCGTCGAGCCGGCCGACCACGCGGCCATCCAGCATCGCCGAGGGCGCGGTGGCGCACAGCCCGAGGCAGTAGATCGGCTCCAGCGTCACCCGCTCGTCCGCGGTGGTATTGCCCAGGGATACGCCGAGCTTGGCCTCAGCGCGCGCCGCAAGCGCATCGCCGCCGGCGGCCTGGCAGGCCTCGGCGCGGCACAGCTTGAGGACGTGGCGTCCGGCGGGCTCCTTGCGGAAGTCGTGATAGAAGGTGAATACGCCGTGCACCTCGGCGCGCGACAGGTTAAGCGCCTCGGCGACCATCGGGATCGCAGGCTGCGGCACGTAGCCGAAGGCCTCCTGCAGCGCGTGCAGGATCACCAGCGTGGCGCCTTCCAGCCCGGCATGCTCGGCGATGATTTCAGCGCCGCGCGCCGTGTCCCAAGGTTCGTATCCCACCGTCATCAGCGCTTCTCACGATCAGTTTTTTGCTGCGCACATGAGAATTGGAATCCTTCGAAACATCAATAAAGCTGTCTCATGCGGCGATTGCGAAACGCGATTAATAGCGTTGCCGAATGGGACGATCCGGGATCGCAATAATGTTCTGGAATCACGCACTTCCGGGGCGCTTTGGATTTCGGGATCGCGCCCCGATCGTGCTACCTATGGACGCGTCGGGCTGCCGCTTGGGGCGCCGTTTTCCGAAGGGATTTGAACCTTGATCGACAAGCTGGAACTTCTGCTGGCGCTGGCCAAGGAGCGGCATTTCGGCCGGGCTGCGGAGGCCTGCGGCGTCACCCAGCCGACCATGTCGACCAGCCTCAAGCAGCTCGAGGAGATCCTCGGCGTCATGCTGGTGCAGCGGGGATCGCGTTTTCAGGGGTTCACGCCCGAGGGCGAGCGGACGCTGGACTGGGCGCGGCGCATCGTCGGCGATGCGCGGGCGATGAAGCAGGAGATCAACAGCCTCAAGGACAAGCTGTCGGGCGAGATCCGGATCGCGGCGATCCCGACCGCGCTCGGCATGGTGGCCTCGCTCACCACGCCGTTCCGGGCGCGGCATCCCGATGTACGGTTCCGCATCCAGTCGTGCACGTCCGCCGACGTGCTCGGTCTGCTTGAAAATCTCGAGGTCGATGCCGGGCTGACCTACATCGAGAACGAGCCGATCGGCAAGGTTCGCACCATCCCGCTCTACAACGAGAGCTATCGCCTGCTGACGGCGCCGGATGCGATGTTCGGCGACCGCAAGCAGGTGACGTGGAAGGAAGTCGGCACCGTGCCGCTGTGCCTGCTGACGCCCGACATGCAGAACCGCCGCATCATCGATCGCGCGCTGACCTCGGTCGGTGCGGAGGCGACGCCGACGCTGACGTCGAACTCGCTGCTGGTGCTCTACACTCACGTGAAGACCGGACGCTGGGCCAGCGTGATGCCCGCCAAGCTTGCCGAGACGCTTGGCCTTGCCGACGCGGTGCGCAGCATTCCGATCGTCGATCCGGTGGTGGACTACAGCATCGGCCTCGTGATCCCGCAGCGTGATCCGATGACGCCCTTGATCGCGGCCCTGGTGCAGGTCGCGCGCGAGGTCGCGCCGAAGCTCGAGAGCGCTTAAAGCGCGGCAATCGAGGCTCTTCCACGACGGTTCCCCTTCAGATGATCGCCGCGCTTCGGCGCGCGGCGAAGCAATCGTCCTGCGCGCGTGTCAATCATGGAACTCAGCGAGGGTTGAGCGGTTTCATTGCGGCGTCCCGGTCAGCAAGCAGGAGCCGATTTGAATCGTCGCCAGTTACTCCACGGATCGGCCATGTTGCCGGCACTGATGCTCTTGCCGCAGCGGGCGACCGCCGCGGCGGGGAACACGTCTGATGCACCCTTCAACCCTTCGATGGTGCGGGAGCTCGCCCGCAATCTCGCCAGCAAGTCGTTCGAGGCGCCGGACGAGAAGTTGCCGAATGGCCTGACCGATTTGACTTACGATCAGTATCGCTCCATCCGCTTTGCGCCGGAGCGTGCGCTGTGGCGCGGTGCGAGGCTGCCGTTCGAGGCGCAGTTCTTCCACCGCGGCTTCGCCTACAAGAACAGGGTCAAGATCTTCGAGGTCGCGGACGGCAAGGTCAGCGAAGTCGGCTACAGCAAGGACATGTTCTCGTTCGGCGAGACCGTGCCTGCGTTCACCGAGACCGACCTCGGCTTTGCCGGATTTCGCATCCACGCGCCGATCAATAAGCCGGATTATTACGACGAGGTCTGCGTCTTTCTCGGCGCAAGCTATTTCCGCGCCGTCGCCAAGGACGAGACCTATGGCCTGTCGGCGCGCGGCCTGTCGATCGATACCGGTGAGGCCAAGGGCGAGGAGTTTCCGTTCTTCAAGGCATTCTGGCTCGAACGGCCGGTGCCCAACGCGACATCCCTCGTCATTCACGCGTTGCTCGACAGCAAGAGCTGCGCGGCGAGCTACCGCTTCACGATCAGGCCGGGAAAGACCACCGTGTTCGATGTCGAGGCATCGCTCTATCCGCGCGCCGATCTCGAGCACGCCGGCGTTGCACCGATGACCAGCATGTTCTTCTTCGGTCCCAACGATCGCAACGAGGTCGATGACTTCAGGCCGTCGGTGCACGATTCCGACGGGCTTGCGATCTACAACGGCAGGGGCGAGAGCCTGTGGCGCCCGCTGAGCAATCCGCGCGACCTGCAGATCAGCACGTTCCAGGACATCAATCCGCACGGCTTCGGGCTGATGCAGCGGGAGAAGAATTTCTTCGCCTATCAAGACATCGAATCGAGCTTCGAGAAGCGTCCGAGCCTGTGGGTCGAGCCGATCGGCGATTGGGGCGAGGGCGCGGTGATCCTGTTCGAGATTCCGACCAAGGAGGAGATCCACGACAACATCGCCGCGTTCTGGCGGCCGAAGGCGCCGCTCAAGGCCAAGAGCGAGACCAATCTCACCTATCGGCTGCATTGGGGACCTGACGCGCCGAAGCCGCATTCGCTCGCGCGCTTCACGCGCAGTGGTATCGGCGCGCATGGCGAGAACAGCAAGCTGTTCGTGCTCGACCTGTTCGGCGACAATTTGAAGGGGATCGATCCCGCCAGCATCAAGGGCGTCGTGTCGGCGGAGAAGGCCGAGATCACCAACATCGTCACGCAGCCGAACCCGAATACCGGCGGATGGCGGCTCAGCTTCCAGTGTGCCGTCAAGAAGGAGCCGATCGAGCTGCGCGCCTATCTGGCGCAGGATGACAAGCCGCTCTCGGAGATCTGGGTCTATCGATGGGCGCCATAGTCACGTCGCCTCGTCCCGACGTCGCGGCAGCGGCCGAAGGCTTCCTGCCACGAGAGAGCCCGCTTGCGATGGCGGCGGCCGATCTCGGCCAGCCGCCGCGCGCGGTGAGCACGCCGGTGTCGGTCGGTGCGGGCATGTTCGTGCGCCGCGCGTTCGTCCTGATGCTGACCGTCGCGCTGACCTGTGCGGGCGCCTACGAGATGTACATGGTGGTCCAGGTCGGCGGCGTGACGATCATGGAAGGCATGGTGCTGGTGCTGTTCGTGGCGCTGCTCGCCTGGATCGCGTTTTCGTTCGCTTCGGCGCTGGCCGGCTTCTTCGTGCTGCTTCGGCGCAACGGGAATTCCCTGCCGATCCGCGACGATGGTCCGTTGCCGCAGCTTACGAGCCGGACCGCGGTGCTGCTGCCAACCTACAACGAGAATCCGCATCAATTGATGGCGCGCCTGCACGCCATCTACGAGTCCATCGAGGCGACCGGACAGGCTGACAGCTTCGACTGGTTCGTGCTGAGCGACACCCGCGATCCCGATATCTGGATCGCCGAGGAACAGGCGTTCCTCGCGCTCAGCGATGCCTGCGGTGGTGGCCGGCTCTACTACCGGCATCGCGCCGACAACACCGCGCGGAAGTCCGGCAATGTCGGGGAGTGGATCACGCGGTTTGGCGGTGCCTACCAGTTCATGATCGTGCTCGACGCCGACAGCCTGATGTCGGGCGACACCATGGTGCGGATGGTCCATGCCATGGAGACCAATCCGCAGGCGGCGCTGCTGCAGACGCTGCCGGTCATCGTCAATGCGCGCAGCCTGTTCAGCCGCCTGCAGCAATTCGCCGGCCGGCTCTACGGGCCGATGGTCGCCGCAGGCGTCGCGTGGTGGCACGGCTCCGAGGGCAATTACTGGGGGCACAACGCCATCATCAGGATCCAGGCCTTTGCGGAGCAGGCGGGGTTGCCCGAACTCTCCGGGCGCAAGCCGTTCGGCGGCCATATCCTGAGCCATGATTTCGTCGAGGCGGCACTGATGCGGCGCGCCGGCTGGGGCATCTACATGGCGCCGACGCTCGGCGGCAGCTTCGAGGAGGTGCCGCCGTCGCTGCTGGACTTTGCCGCGCGCGACCGGCGCTGGTGCCAGGGCAATCTGCAGCATCTCGCGGTGCTGACCACGCGCCGCCTGCACTGGATCTCGCGGCTGCATTTCATGACCGGGATCGGCTCCTACATCACCGCGCCGCTCTGGCTTGCGTTCCTGCTGCTCGGCATTCTGATCTCGTTGCAGGCGCGCTTCATTCGCCCCGAATATTTTCCGAAGGGCTTCTCGCTGTTCCCGAACTGGCCGGCGCAGGATCCCGTGCTCGCTGCGTGGGTGTTTGGTCTGACGATGGCGCTCCTGATCGTGCCGAAGCTGCTCGGCTTCATCCTGCTGCTGACGCGGCGGGACACAAGGCGGCAATTCGGCGGCGGCTTCCGGGCGCTGACGGGTGTCATTGCCGAGGTGCTGATCTCGGCGATGATCGCGCCGGTCATGATGGTGTTCCAGTCGATTGCCGTGGTCGAGATCCTGCTCGGTCGCGACGCGGGCTGGCAGACGCAGCGGCGCGACGATGGCGCGGTCGAGCGACGCGAGCTCTATCGCAAGTACGGCATCCCGACCGCCTGCGGTGTCGCGATGGCGATCAGCGCCTGGGCGGTGTCATTGCCGCTGCTGCTCTGGATGTCGCCGGTGATCGTTGGCCTGCTGTTCGCGATTCCGATCGGCGCCTGGACCGCGAAGCCCGCGATGCGCGCGCTGTTCGTGACGCCGGAGGAGAGCGGGCCGCCGCGCGTGCTGATCCGTGCCAACGAGCTGGCGTCGCAGCCCGCCCAGGCATCCGCCCCCGCGCTCGCAATGCTCCGGCAGGATTCCGGCCTGCTGCGGCGTCATCTCGCGTCGCTGCCGCCGGCGCGGCGCGGCGGTCCGGGCGAGATCGATCTTCATCTCGCGGTAGCGCGGGCGCGGATCGAGGCCAGCGACAGCTTCGACGAGGCGGTCGCGCATCTCACGCCGCGCGAGACGCTTGCCGTGCTCGGCGATTCCGTCCTGCTGGAAGGGGTGCTCGCAAAGTAGCGTGGGGTCAGGCCGCTTCCGGCAGCCTCGTCTGCAGCGAGCGCGGATCGCGGGGCAGCGTGACGCGGACCACGGTGCCGACGCCGAGCTTTGAGCGCAGCTTCATCGAGCCGCCGTGCAGGTTGGTGAGCGAGCGCGCGATCGCGAGGCCCAGGCCGGAGCCCTGGTAGCTCTTGGTGAGCTGGCTCTCGACCTGCTCGAACGGCTTGCCGAGCCGCCGCAGCGAGTCCGGTGCGATGCCGATGCCGCTGTCGGCGATCAGCAGCACGATCGAGTCGTCGAGCATCTGGCCGCGCACCAGCACGCGGCCGTTGTCCGGCGTGAACTTCACCGCATTGGAGAGCAGGTTGACGATGATCTGCTTGACCGAGCGGCGGTCGGCGACGACCGAGATCGTGCTTTCGATATCCGATTCCAGCGACAGGCCCTTGTGCTCGGCGCGGCCGGAGACCACCCGCAGCGACTCGGCGAGGATGCCGGAGAGGTCGAGCGGCTCCATGTCGAACTTCATGCGGCCGGCTTCGATCTTCGACATGTCGAGAATGTCGTTGATGACCTCGAGCAGGTATTTTCCGGAGGTCAGGATGTCGTGGCAGTATTCCGCGTACTTGTCCGAGCCGAGCGTGCCGAACAGGCCAGAGCCCATGATCTCGGAGAAGCCGATGATGGCGTTGAGCGGCGTGCGCAGCTCATGGCTCATATTGGCGAGGAATTTCGACTTCGCGGCGTTGGCGTCCTCGGCGCGGGTCTTTTCCTGCGAGTACTTCTCGGCGAGGTCGGCGAGCTCGACGGCCTGGCGCTCCAGCTCGGATTGCGAGCGCTGCAAATCGATCACGGTGGCACGCAGGCGCAGATCGTTGTCGACCAGCTTCTGCTCGTGCGCCTTGATGCGAGTGATGTCGGTGCCGACCGAGACGTAGCCGCCGTCCTTGGTGCGGCGCTCGCTGATATGCAGCCAGCTGCCGTCGTCGAGCTGGGCCTCGAAGGTGCGGGCGCCGGGCGCCGGCACGCCGCTTTCGTGCAGGCGGGTGCGTACCTCCGGCATGCTGCCGACCTCGATCACGGTCTCATAGGAGGTGCCGGGGTTGACTGCGCTATCCGGCAACTTGTGCAGCCGCTGGAAGTGCGAGTTGCAGAGCACGAGGCGGTCCTCGGCATCCCAGAGCACGAAGGCTTCCGGAATGGTCTCGATCGCGTCGCGCAGCCGAAGGTCGGCTTCCACCGACTTCTCGGCGAGGCTCTTCTGCTCGGTGATGTCGACGGCGATGCCGATCAGATGCAGGCCGCTGTCGGCAGCAGCGTGGCTGAGCTCGCAGCGGACGCGCAGCCAGATCCAGTGGCCGCCGACATGGCGCATGCGGAAGCTCTGGTCGATGTGATCGATCTTGCCCGAGATCAGCTGCTCGGCGATGTCGAACAGGTTGATGTCGTCGGAGTTCACCAGCGCGTTGACCTCGCCGAAGGTGAGAAGGTCGTTGCGGGAATCGAGGCCGAGCAGGGTGAACATCGACTGCGACCAGAAGATCCGGCCGCGCGACAGGTCCCAGTCCCACAAGCCGCAGCGGCCGCGATTGAGCGCGGTGTCGATCCGGCCGCGCACGGCGTCGTTGATCAGGTCGCCCTCGCGGGCGCGGGTCGATTGCCAGTGGAACGCGAAGCCGAGGATCAGCACCACGAAGCTCGTGGTCGCCGACAGCGTCACCGAGAGCGCGGCGTCCGATCCCCAGATCGGCTCGTTCATCTCCTGGATGACGACGACCTGGCCGGGCAGCGACTTGACGAGCTGCGAGATCGCCAGCGCGCCGGCGCCGTTCGGCAAGGTCATGTCGCTGACCGCGCCCTGCTGGCCCGGGGCGATCAGGAGCTGTGCGGTGGAGACGATGTCGAGGACGCGGTCGTTCTCGCCGGCGCCGTCGATCGGCACCCGCGCCAGCACGCGATGATCGGCGCTGGTGATGATGATGTGGCGGCCATAGGCGATGCCCCAGGAGGGAATGAGATCGGGCAGCAGCTCCTGCATCCGCTCGATATTGGCGAGCCGGTCGCGACGCACCGAGGTCAGGCGGTCGAGACGTTCGGCGAGGATGTCGGAGAGCGCGGCCAGGTCGCGCTTCATCGCGCCGCGCTTCTGGCGGTTCTGGTCGATGACCTGGACGAAGGCGCCGAGGCAAATCGTGATGAGGAAGGCGATGATCAGCGTAGGAACGGCGCGGCGCAGTGCAGGCTCGGCCGTCAAGAGCCTGTGATAGGCCGGTTTCGCGATCGACTGCGCCAATCCTTTGATCGAATCGGATTGGACGCACGCGTTCGCTGCATGCGCGCGCGCCATGCCTTAGACCCCCGCTCTAAGCTGATTTTTACCCGGATCGGATGCTCCCCACGATGCATCCGAATCATGATCATTTGAATCCAGATTTCCGAGACTGTCGAGAGTCAACGATTCGTTAATACGAAATAATTCTTGTCCAAAACAGAATCAGGTCGCGCAAAGTGAGTCCGAAACAGGAACGGCTCCGTAGATTTACGCGCGCGCCGGTTCTGCGTGACTGATCACACGCTTCACGGTGGGGAACGTGCGACGCAGCTTGCGTTCGATCTCGTCGACGCTTTCGTGCACCTTGATCACACTCAGCGAGGGCGCGGCGCGGCAATGGAAGTTGACGATCTCGCCGGCGTCGGTGTTGCGGACCCGCACATTATGGATGTCATGGATCGCGCCGCCATCGGCAAAGCCGGCCAGCGCGGCCTTGATGGCTTCGATGCGATCGGGTGCGGCGTCGGTTCCCCACGGCAGCTCCGGCTCGAGCGGCTCGATATGGGTGTCGACCTCGACGTCCTCGCCAAAATCCTCGCGGATCGCGCGCTCGAGCTCGTGGGCGATGTCGTGGGCGGCGTCAAGCGCCATGTCGCTGTCGACCTCGAGGTCGATGCCGACGATCAGCTTGCCGCCGATGTCGTGCACGGTGACGTGGTGAATGGCGAGACCGGAGTTGCGCGCGATCACCATGATGCGTTCGCGCACGCTCTCATTGTCGCGCGCCACCGGTACCGCGGTGAAGGTGAGGTCGGCATCGCCGAACGTCTTGGTCATCGCGGCCTGCGCCCGGCGCTTGATGTCCTCGACGCGGTCGATCGGGTAGGTGCGCGGTACCTTGGCGATGGCGTCGATGAAATGCGTGGCGCCGACCATGCGGACCCGCAGGCGGTCGACGTCGACCACGCCAGGCACCGCCTTGATGGCGGCGGTGGCCTTTTCCAGCGCGCCTTCGGGGGCGCGGTCGAGCAGGGTCTCGACGGTCTCGCGGGCCATGCGCAGGCCGAGCAGGGCGATCATCACGGCGACCGCGATGGCCGCCGCCGCATCACCCCACCAGAAGCCGAAGCCCGCCAGCACCAGGCCGACGATCACGGCCGCGGAGCCCATCACGTCGGAAGCGAAATGCAACGCGTCGGCGGCCAGCGCCTGGCTCTTGGTGTCGCGCGCGGCACGATGCAGCGCGCGGGCGCGCCACAAATTGACGCCGATATCGAGGACGAGGACGATGAAGGGGATGGCCGAGATCGACGGCGGCGGCGCGCCCTCGCGCAAATGGCTGTAGGCCTGCACCAGGATGCCGCCGGCCAGCACATAGAGCAGGGCGATGATGCCGAGCGCCGAGACGCTCTCGAACTTGCCATGGCCGTAATGATGCTCGGCGTCGGCCGGCTGGTCCGACACCCGCACCACCGCCCAGGTGATGATGGTGGCGACCAGGTCGATCGTCGAGTGCAGCGCCTCGGAGATCAGCGCCAGCGATCCGATCGCGATCCCGACGACGAACTTCGCCGCGGCCATGCTGCCGCTGGCGAGGATCGAGATCGCGGCGACGGATGTCTTGGTGCTGGATGCGCTGGTGCTGGAAGAGTTCATGGGCGGCGGTGTAGCAGGCCAACCGTGAACATCAAGTGTCGTTCCCAAACACGCAATCGCCAATCAGTTGCAATTGCATCATTGCACCGAAATCACGCCGTCGTCCTGGCTCCCGTGCGCAATTGTTACGCGACGTGTCAACCATACGTCCTCGTTCTCGCGGCGCATTTCCTCCGAGCCTTGCGGAAGTGGTGGAAAGGATTCCGCAGCTCTCGCTGCGCGAGCCCCGGAATGACGAAGGGAAAGCCACCCGCACTCCGCTCGACCCATCTTACGCGGCAGTCGAAAATCACTGAAACGATCCCTTGCGATATATGGACCAATTGGTCTATATATCCGTGATGAGCCGCCAGATCACCATGCAGGCGCCCCGTGGTCGCCCGCGAAGTTTCGACATGGACGCCGCCGTCGAGCGCGCGATGAATGTGTTCTGGTCGCGCGGCTATCATGCCACCGCGCTGCCGGACCTGCTGCGTGCGACAAGACTCTCGCGCGGCAGCCTCTACGCCGCTTTCGGCGACAAGCACTCGCTGTTCCTGCGCGCACTCGATCGCTACATTGCCGATGCCCTGACCCGGATGGATGACGAACTCGATCCAGGCAGAGATCCGGTCGATGGCCTGCGGGCCTATCTCGCCGGTTACGTCGAGCGCGCGTGCGGTGCCAATGGCCGGCGCGGCTGCCTGTTGGTGGCGACGGCGATGGAACTGGCTGGCCAGGATGCCGAAGTTGGTCGTCGCTTCGCGAGCTTCTTCAAGATCATGGAGGCCAGGGTGGCGGACGCATTTTCCCGTGCGGAGACCGCGGGCAAGTTGGCCGCTGGCGTCGAGCCGTCGAGTGCCGCCCGAATTCTGATCTGTTTCCTTTGGGGGCTGCGCGTGGTCGCCAAAACGGCTCCGGCGCGGAGCACGTCGCAAGCCACCGCCGACGCGCTGCTCGATCGCTTCCTCCGGTAAGGAACCCGTGGACGCCTTCGCTATTGGCGTGCCGATATATAGACCGATCGGTCTTGAAAGGAAAGATGCCATGTCTGCCATCCAGATCGTCTGCGCGGTGGCCGTTCCCTTGCTCTGGGGTTACCAGTTCGTAGTCATCAAGGTCGGCGTGACGGAATTTCCGCCGCTGTTCTTCCTCGCGCTGCGCTTTTTGGCGATGGCGCTCCTGCTTGTCCCGTTCGTCAAAGCGCCGACGCGCCAACAGCTCGGCCCGATCGCAGTTATCTCGCTCTTTCTCGGCGGGCTGAACTTCGGGCTGTTTTATGTCGGACTCGGGCTTGGCTCGGGAAGCATGTCGGCCGTCGCCTATCAACTTGCGCCGCCCTTCACCGTGCTGCTGGCCTGGCCGCTGCTGGCGGAGCGGCCGTCGCTCGTCACATCTGCCGGCGTGGTGCTTGCGTTCGCCGGCGTGGTGCTGACAGCGGAGCCCGGCCGGTCGGCGAACGCCTTGCCGCTGCTGCTTGTGGTCGGAGCCGCCTTCGCATTCGCGGTGTCCACGGTCCTGACCAAACGTTACGGCCCGTTTGACCCGCTGATGTTGATGGGGTGGTCGTCGCTGCTCACCGTGCCGCAGGTGCTGCTGATGTCGCTGCTGCTTGAGTATGGACAAGCGGCGAGCCTTGCCACGGCGGATGGACGCGGCTGGCTGGCGCTGGCCTACACCATTTTTATCGGGGGGATTGTCGGGTTCGGCCTCTGGTTCTGGCTGATCGCGCGCTGCTCGATGGACCGCATCGCCCCCTTCGGCCTGCTGGTTCCGGTGTTCGCCTTGATCTCGAGCGTGATGTTCCTCGGCGACAGCGTGACGCCGAAGCTGATTGTCGGTGGACTGCTTGCAATCTCCGGCGTCGCCATCACGCAGATGAGGCCGAGCACGTAAGGCGGACTGGTGTGCAGGATGGGTAGAGCGCAGCGAAACCCATCATCTCTCCATGCGGACACAATCGATGGGTTTCGCTGTGCTCTACCCATCCTACGGAGCGTCGAAGATCGCGCGGATCTCCTCGACCGAGCGGGTGCGGAAGGTGACGCCAGTATGCCCTTTCCGCGCCGTCGAAGAAGATCCATTCAGTCATGCTGCTGACGCATTCTCTGTCTTAGTCGGCGAGAACTAAAAACACTGTGTGGGACCGCCTGGTTCCCGCAATGGTTCCGTCGCCGGAATTGGCACGAATCCGCAAAGAATTGGCCCGAGTAGCGCCCTCCGCGTTCGCTCGACCATGTTTTGCGGAATCGGGAACCGAACGATCGAAAAAATCAGTAGGAGTTATGATGCTGTTCGGCTCGAGCGCCGCAGTTTGTGGCGCCGTAGTTGCGCTCGCGATTTTTGGCCGCGCTGCTGGAAGTGAAATCAATGCGGTTCATTCAAGCGCCGTCGTCAATGCGGCTTGTGGGGATGCGATCGTTGGCGCAGCGTCCATGTACGATCCGTTCAAGCCCGGCAAGGAGGAGGGCGGTCCGAGCACAGCGTCCGGCGAGCGCTATGATCGCTCGGTCTGGGCGGCTGCCATCAAGACAAGTCTGCGTCGGAAGTTTGGTGGGGTCCAATTCGGCGCGAGGCCGAAATATGCCCTGGTCGAGGCTGTAGGCAAGAAGGTCATCGTCAAGATAAATGATGTGGGGCCGCTAAGGCCTGGCCGCATCATTGACCTCAATGAGCGGACGATGCGCTATTTCGATCCAAGTTTGGAGCTCGGAGTTATTCGCGATGTAAAGGTTAGCCCGCTTGCGGGGGATTATTGGAGTCCCGGACCGGTCGGCTGAACCGGCTCTTGACCAAAGGCAGGGCCGTCGCTCCTATTCAGGTGTGTAGCAGCAAATGCAAGAACAATGCTGACGCAAATCTATGAAGTTGTGACACCGTCCGAAGCCGAGGCGATTTCCGCAATCGGTGTGGATCATGTCGGTGTGCTTGTCGGCGATGGCGCCTTCCCCCGCGAACTTCCGGTTCACAAAGCAGCGGCTGTCATGAAAGCGATCCGGGCGCCGTCCGTGCTTTCGGCGCTGTTCCTCTCGGCGGATGTCGTTCTCATCGAACGGATGGTCAGGGAGCTTGATCCGCCCATCGTGCATCTTGGCGCGTCAAACGAATTGATCACGCCTGATCATGTCATGGCGCTACGAAAGTCGCTGCCAACAACCAAATTCATGCGCAGCATACCTGTAACCGGACCGGCGGCGGTGGACTTGGCTCGCACATATGATGGAATTGTCGAGTGGCTGCTGCTCGATAGTCATCGCATTGGTGACATCCAGATCGGTGCGCAGGGCGTGACGCATGACTGGAGCATCAGTCGAACGATTGTCGAGTCTGTCCGTACTCCGGTCATACTCGCTGGTGGCCTCGGACCAGACAACGTCAAAGAAGCCATCCGGTCGGTCCAGCCTGCGGGCGTTGACTCAAAAACGAAGACCGACCGCGAGGGGACCCACTCAAAGGACTTGGCGAAGGTCCGAGCTTTCTATCGCGCGGCGCAGAGCGGTTAGATCGCGCTTCTCTTCCGCAGTACGGCCGTAGGATGGGTAGAGCGCGGCGAAAGCCCATCGTCTCAACGCGCAGATGCAATTGATGGGTTTCGCTTCGCTCTCTCCTCCTACGGGCTCCCCACGCACTAAGACTAAGAGTAGAGTTCGAACCCGGCTCGGCCGAAATCAACAGAAGTGCCAGCGTCGTCTAAGATTAGCCAGTCAACTGTAAAAGCGTAGCGCAATGCGGCCTCGAATTGGGCCGGAGTGGCGCCTACCTGCTGGAAACGTTCCCGTAGCAGTTCGAGAGGGACCCACGGCTTCGCAACCGTCGAAGTCGAATAGACCGTTCCAAGCAATATGCAGTCTGCGACGTAGTCAGGGTCGTTGAAATGGGCGGGATTAGCCAACGGTGGTATCCCCAAGCGGCTGCCTCAATATCGTAGGATGTG
This sequence comes from Bradyrhizobium sp. CCBAU 53421, assembly GCF_015291625.1. Taxonomy (NCBI): domain Bacteria; kingdom Pseudomonadati; phylum Pseudomonadota; class Alphaproteobacteria; order Hyphomicrobiales; family Nitrobacteraceae; genus Bradyrhizobium; species Bradyrhizobium sp. CCBAU 53421. The sequence goes on along the minus strand of NZ_CP030047.1, from coordinate 6,285,769 downwards.
TAGAGTGAGCGCAACCCGTGATCTCACTGTGTGGCTCCGATTGATGGGTTTCGCTGCGCTCTACCCATCCTACGCACCTCACCTTACAGCGTCACCACGATCTTGCCGAGGTGCTTGTTGGCTTCCATGCGTTCGAACGCCTTGCCGATGTCGGCGAATTTGTAGACCTGGTCGATCGGCAGCTGCAGCTTGCGCGCCTCGACCGCGGGCCAGATGTCCTTGCGCACCTCGTCGAATATTTCTCTGATCTCCTCGATCGAGCGGGTGCGGAAGGTGACGCCGATATACTGGATGCGGCGCGCGGCGTGCAGGTCGAAGTTGAAGTCGCCATGGGTGCCGCCGAGCCGGCCGACATTGACGATGCGGCCCTTGACCTTGGTCGCCTTGAGGTTCTGGTTGGCGACCGGGCCGGAGACCTGATCGACGATCAGATCGACGCCTTCGCCACCCGTCGCCTGCAGCACCTGATCGACCCAGCCGGGATCCTTGGAATCCACCGCGAGATCGGCGCCGAATTCCGTCAAGCGGCCGCGGCGCATCGGATCGGTCGAGGACCCCACCACGAGCTTCGCGCCCTTCAGTTTTGCAATCTGCATCGCCATCAGGCCGACGCCGGAGCTCGCGCCCTGGATCAGCACGGTCTGGCCCGCCTGCAACGCGCCGTTGGTGACGACGGCATTGTGCATGGTGGCGAGCGCGACGGGCAGGGTGGCGGCCTCGTCGAAATTCATGTTCGACGGGCTGCGGAACAGCCGACCGTGATCGGCGAGCGTGTATTCGGCGAACGCCGCGCCGCCGGAGCCCATGATCTTGTCGCCGACCTTGACACCTTTGGCGTCGGGGCCGAGCTCGGCGACTTCGCCGGCCCATTCCATGCCAAGCACGGTGCCGACGCCGCCGGCCGCGCCGTGGGCGTGGCCCTTGGTCATGCCGAGATCGGCGCGGTTCAGCCCACAGGCATGCACCTTGACCAGCACCTGGGTGCCCTTCGGGGTGGGCTTCGCAACGTCGGTGATTTCAGGGCCGTTGGCTCCGTACACATAAGCTTTCATGGGCTTCTCTCGTTGCTGTCGTCTGACGCGAGACGAATATCGTGGACCAGTGGAATAGATGTGTTCCGTCATCCTGAGGAGCGGCGCCTTCGCCGCGTCTCGAAGGATGAACGGTCCGGCCGGTGGCCGTCGACCCTTCGAGACGGCCGCTGCGCGGCCTCCTCAGGGTGACGGATTACGACTTGAAGTCTACTCCGCGGCCTGGCGCTTGGCGCCGGACATCATCGTCTCCAGCCGCTCGCGGATGATCGCTTCCGCCTCGTGGACGATGCGCGAGATCAGTTCGGCGCAGGACGGGATGTCGTGGATCAGGCCCTGCACCTGGCCCGCCGACCAGATGCCTTCGTCGGCATCGCCTGTCGCGTAGACCATCTTGCCGCGGGCGCCGGCGACCAGCTCGCGGACGTCCTCGAACTTGGCGCCTTCCTTCTCCATCTGCACGACCTTGGTCGAGATCGCATTCCTGGCGACGCGCGAGGTGTTGCGCATGGTGCGGAAGATCAGCTCGGTCTCGCGCTCGTCATTGGCGACGATGCGTTCCTTCACCAGCTGATGGATCGGGCTCTCCTTGGTGCACATGAAGCGGGTGCCCATGTTGATGCCTTCGGCGCCGAGCGCGAGCGCTGCGACGAGGCCGCGGGCATCGCCGAAGCCGCCCGAGGCGATCATCGGGATCTTCACCTTGTCGGCGGCGGCCGGAATCAAGATCAGGCCGGGGGTGTCGTCCTCGCCGGGATGGCCGGCGCATTCAAAGCCGTCGATCGAAATCGCGTCGGCGCCCATCCGCTCGGCGGACAGCGCGTGGCGGACGCTGGTGCATTTGTGGAGCACCTTGACGCCGTGCTTCTTGAACTCGTCGACATGTTCCTGCGGCTTGTTGCCGGCGGTCTCGACGATCTTGATGCCGCTCTCGATGATGGCCTGGCGATACTCGGCGTAAGGCGGCGGCTTGATCGCGGGCAGGATGGTCAGGTTCACGCCGAACGGCTTGTCGGTCAGCTCGCGGCAGCGCGCGATTTCCTTGCGCAGATCGTCCGGCGTCGGCTGCGTCAGCGCGGTGATCATGCCGAGTGCGCCGGCATTGGCGACGGCGGCAACCAGCTCCGCGCGCCCGACCCATTGCATGCCGCCCTGCACGATCGGGTGGTCGACGCCGAACATCTCGGTGAAGCGTGTCTTGATCATTCTGCCCTCGTTTCCATCGGAATTTTCCGCGACGCGGACGGTCGCGCACGGTGTTGTTTTTGGATCTCGAGGGAAGGATGCAGTCCTGTCCGGCAAATGTCTACCGGCGACCTGCGGCGCGCCCATGCGGAAATGGCGGGGCGCGGCGGTCAGGCGAGGGTGGGGCAGAAGTCTTCGTCACTTGCTCAGGCGCTGCTGAGCGAACACGCAGCGCCTGACTGAAAACACGATAACGGAGATGCTTGTTACGCCGGCACAGCGTCCTTCTTCGCCGCGGCGGTTTCCTCGTCGAACGCGGCCGCGATGTCGCGCATGCTGACGACACCGATCAGGCTGTAATTGTCGATCACGGGCACGTGGCGAATGTGGTGCTTGGTCATGAGATGACGGATGTGCTCGAGCGTGTCGCTCGAGGTGCATGACACCAGCTGCTGCACCGAGACCAGCTGCGACACCTTCATGCTGGCGCCGGCCGCGCCATGCTCGGCGATCGCGCGCACCACGTCGCGCTCGGTGAACATGCCGACAGCGGTGTTGCCTTCGGTGCGAACGACATCCTTGACCACGAGCGCGCTGATATTGCTGGCGCGCATCAATTGCGCGGCGATCGCCACCGTCTCGTTCATGCGAACCGTGGCGACGCGAGGGGTCTTCTTGCGCAGGATATCTCCGACTTGCATGGCAACCTCCTTGGTTATCGTTGACAGGATTCTGGTATACAAGATACCAGTTGTCAATAGAGCGGTCGCGGAAATCTACCACCGGCAAACAGCTTAAATAGGCAGGTTTGCTGACACTTCGGACGATTGTGAGCGTCCGCGAGCGGCCAAGCTAAAGGCCCGCCTGTTGGTTCTTGGTATCTGGCATCCCTGATTGCGCCAAAAGAAAGAGGCGCACCGAAGTGCGCCTCAAGCAGTCCGAGGGAGAAATTTGGGGGTCAGGCGGTTTTGGCGTTCGTCGCGGTTTCGGCGGCCGCGGCCGCCTCGTTGCCGTTGATGAAGGCGCGGCGCATCGGCTTGATCACGAACAGTGCCATCAGCGCCGCGGTGGCGTTCAGCGCAACCGCGATCACGAACACCGCCTGCCAGCCATAGCTGGCGGCAACGATGCTGGCGGCCGGCACCAGCAGCGCGGCGGTGCCCTTGGCGGTGTAGAGCATGCCGTTGTTGGTGGTCGCGAACTTCGCGCCGAACGTGTCGCCGCAGGTCGCCGGGAACAGCGAGTAGATCTCGCCGAAGACGCCGAAATAGACCGCGGTCGCCAGTACGAAGACCAGCGGGTTGTGGCCCCAGGTCGACAGCGTCAGCAGCATCAGCGCGCCGGTGCCGAACGCGATGAACATGGTGTGCTCGCGGCCGATATTGTCGGAGACCCAGCCGAAGAACGGCCGTCCGAAGCCGTCGAAGATGCGGTCGAGCGAGATCGCAAAGGTCAGCGCGGCCATCTGGAAGCCGGCGAGCGAGACCGGCGTGTTGGCGATCTTGTAGTCGTGCGCGATCGGCGCGATCTGCGCCGCCGCCATCAGGCCGCCGGAGGCAACCATCACGAACACCAGATACATCACCCAGAAGATCGGGCTGCGCAGCACCTGCGGCGGCGTGAAGTCGATCTTGGTCTGCGGCAAATTGAGCTGCTTCTTCTTCGGCGGGATCGAGACCGCGGGCTTCTGGATGAAGAAGGCGAGCAGGAACACGATCAGGCCTTGCCCGATGCCGAAATCGAAGAACGCGGTCTGGTAGCCGCTCGAGGCGATCATGTTGGCGATCGGCACCACGGTCAGCGCAGCGCCCGCGCCGAAGCCGGCCGCGGTTGCGCCGGCGGCGAGGCCGCGGCGATCAGGAAACCACTTCAGCGCATTGCCGACGCAGGTGCCGTACACCGAGCCGGCGCCGATGCCGCCGACGACAGCCGCGGCATAGAGCACGGTGAGCGAGTCGGCGTAGGAGTTCAGCACCCAGGCGAGCGCGATCATGACGCCGCCGAACATGATAACGATCCGCGGACCGTATTTGTCGACGAACCAGGCCTCGACCGGCACCAGCCAGGTCTCGGTCACCACGAAGATCGTAAACGCGAACTGGATCGCCGCGCGGCCCCAGTGGTGCGCGCCGTCGATCGGATCGACGAACAGCGTCCAGCCATATTGCAGGTTCGCGATCATCGCCATGCAGACGATGCCCATGACGAGCTGCAGCCAGCGGAAGCCACTGGACGAAGGTTGTGCTTGTGTTACGGCAGCATTGCTGGAAACCATCAAATCCTCCCGAGCGCGCCGGTCTTGTTGTGACCCAGTGTCGCAATTCTTGTGGCGTATCGTCGCAAGCGCTTAATGGGAGGTTGGTATACTATATTCCAGAAAGCAAGCCCATCTTTCTGCTGCATCGCAGCAAAACTGGCATACTTTGGGCTGATGGGGTTGCGATCGACGCTGCAAAATGAAAAGCGCCCGGCGTTTGACCGGGCGCTTTCGTCAACTGGGGGTGGCGCGTTGCCTAAGCCATCGCCGTCGATTTCTCGACCACGATTTTCCGCCAAGGCTTGAGCACGGCGATCGCAAGCAGCGAGGCCAGGATGTTGGCGCCGGCCGCGATGATGAACACGTTGTCCCAATTGCCCGACGACTGCTGCATGTAGTTGGCGATCGGCACCAGCAGCGCCGCGGTGCCCTTCGCGGTGTAGAGCAGGCCGGCATTGGTCGTCGCAAACTTGGCGCCGAACGTGTCGGTGCAGGTCGAAGGGAACAGCGAGTAGATCTCGCCCCAGGCGAAGAACACAAAGCCCGAGAGCAGCACGAACCAGACCGGGTCGTGGCCCCAGAGGTAGAGCATCCAGATGCCGAAGCCTTCCATGCCGAAGGCGATGAACATCGTGTTCTCGCGGCCGATCATGTCGGAGATCCAGCCGAAGAACGGACGCGTCAGACCGTTGAGGACGCGGTCGATGGTGGCCGCGAAGGTCACGGCCGTCATCGTCACCGCCATCAGCGTGACCGGCACGCTGTCGACTTTCCAGTCGACCGCGATCGGCTTCAGGTTCGCCGTCACCATCAGGCCGCCGGCGCCGACGATCACGAACATGAAGTACATCAGCCAGAAGATCGGCTGCCGCAGCACTTCGGTCGGCTGATAATTGCGCCGGGTCTGGATGATGTTGGCATTCTGCACGACGGCCGGCACCTGACCGGCCTTCGGCGCGAGCAGGAAGAAGGCGAGCAGCACGATGATGATGCCCTGGCCGAGACCGAAATAGAGGAAGGTGGTCTGGAAGCCGGACTCCTTGATCATCGCCTGGATCGGCGCCACCGTCAGTGCGGAGCCCGCGCCGAAGCCGGCTGCGGTGATGCCCGCCGCAAGTCCGCGCTTGTCGGGAAACCATTTCAGCGCGTTGCCGACGCAGGTGCCGTAGACGCCGCCGGCGCCGATGCCTGCGATGATCATGCCGAGATAGTAGCCGTTCAGCGAGGTCGCCTGCGCGTTGATCGCCCACCCGATCGCGCAGAGGATTCCGCCGATCAGCACGACGAGGCGCGGACCGTATTTATCGACGAACCAGCCCTCGACCGGCACCAGCCAGGTCTCGAACAGCACAAAGAGTGTGAAGGCCCACTGGATCGATGCGCGATCCCATCCAAACTTCTTCTGGATGTCGGGGACGAAGAACGTCCACCCGTATTGATAGTTTGCGATCATCACCATCGCGGCGACGCCGATCGCAAGTTGCGTCCAGCGATAGGTATCGCTGACACGCGCGGCCGCGGGGGCCGCAGTTGCCTGAACCATGTCCGACATTGATCCTCCCAGTGCGCGCTTTGTCATTCTGCTTGTGGCGCGGCTCGATCATCTTGGTATTTGATATGCCAAGGTTCAAGCTGTCGCAGAGGTCGCGTGCGCATATGCCGCAGAGGACTCAGGCGGTCATCGCGGTGAGAGTAGTTCAGCGCGCAAAGAAATGGCCCCGAAATTCGGGGCCATTGGTCGAAGGTTGAATGCCAGGTCCGATGTCGCGACGCGCGCCTCGGTGAAGCGCGCGAGCAATCGCAAGGAGTCGTCTGGCTCAGAGGCCAAGGCGCGGCAGGTCGCCATTGCGGTTCGAGATTTCCGCGCTCTTCATCAAGAGGCGATCGATCGAAGCCAGCAGGCGGCCGAACAGGGTGGAGGAGGGCGCGAGGGCGATAGCAGTCGTCTTGATCGCAGTGGTCTTGGACATTGGTGTCCCCTTTCACTGGAGGCCAGCAATGGGCCGGCTCATCATCTGGGGTCAAATTATGTATACCAGATGCCAGGCGCAACGGATTTGTTTGCATAGCAGCATTCGCGATGTTGCAGCGCAACAGGGTAGGCCGGCTGGCATCCCAGATTGACCGGGAGCGCATGGAAACAGCGGCAAGCCCGGGGCGATCGCGGGCCGTCACCGGCAGAGGATCCTGCCGCCCTTGCGGGCGGTGCATTTCCAATGCGGCCGGACCGACGCTCTCATTGCCAACATAAAGAAGGCCGCCCAAACGGGGCGGCCTTGAGTGAATGGGTTCGCTTTTCTTCTTGGCCGATGAAGGGTCGGGGCCAGATCCCTTCACCGCGTCCAGTCTTCGCCCGCGCATAGCGTTCCCATGCAGCCGCGAACGTTCAGCGTCCGTGACGACACCAGCGTCACCGAGCTCTCATAGGTCTTGCCGTCATCGGCGTTGTAGATCCGGCCGGCCCATTTGTTCGGGCCTGCGGGCTGCATGTTGATGAAGAGCGAGATGCCCATCACCGGCCGGGTGCGCTGCGCCGGATCGGCATTCTTGTCGTCGAGCTGCGGCTTGCGGGTCGTCTTGTCGGTCGGCTCCTTCAGCCAGACCACGCGGCCGCACAGCGCGCTGCCGCAGCGGTGGACCTTGATCCTGGCGTCCCCGGACTGGGTCAGCCAGACGCCGGCCGGATCGCTCGCCTTGTCAGTGGCCTTGGCGGCATCGGCGGCGCTGCCGAGCAGCGGAATGTGGAATGCCGCAACGATCAGGCGGCGCGTAAGGTGAGCGTGGATCAGCTGTTTCAGGGCCTTGTTCAGCGCCTTGGCGAGGCCGTCATTATCTGGGGGTAACGTCATCATCCACCTTCTTCATGAAAAATTTCATGATAAACATGAAATAAATCGCGTTTAAGGTTGAGTCAACAACATTACCGCAGCATGATGCTTTCAGGCCGTAACGGCCTGCAGGGGCAAAAAATTTTCGGATGGATGTGATGAGGAAATCGGTTCGCGAGCAGCGCCAGCTTTGGTTTCGCCGGCTCGATCGGGCGTTCTGGGTGATCTGGGCCGCGCTGCCGGTGGTGCTGTGGCTGGCCTATCACCGCACCATGACCGCCCCGACCACGATTGCGGAAAGCCTGAGCGGCGAGCAGGCGAAGTGCGCCAGCATCGTCGCCAACCCGCTCACCATGTCGTCCCTGGGCCGGCTGCTGTTCTGGTCGCTGTTTGCGCTTGGGGTATCGTTTTACGCCGTGCTGATCGGCATGCTTCATCGCATGGTGAACCGATTCGCGAACGGCCGGATCTTCGTGTCCGAGACGCTGCAGGGCGTCTGGTGGATGGGGATCTTTCTGGTGGTCTGGCCGTTCGTCGATACGCTCACCACCAACGCGGTGATCTACGTCCTGTACCGGATCGGCGACATCAAGTTCCTGCTGCTGAACTACAACCTCGATGTCGGCACCATCGCAGGCGGCGTGTTCCTGATGGCGCTGAAATTCGTGCTCGAGCACGCCATTCTGTTGCAGTCCGAAAACGATCTGACGATCTGAGGGTGATGCCCGTGCCCATCGTGGTGAACCTCGATGTCATGCTCGCAAAGCGCAAGCGCCGCCTCGGAGACCTCGCGGACGCGATCGGCATCTCGATCCAGAACCTTTCGATCCTGAAGACCGGCAAGGCCAAGGCGATGCGCTTCTCGACGCTGTCGGCGATCTGCCGCGAGCTGGACTGCCGGCCGGGCGATATTCTGGAATATGTGCCGGGTGATGAGGGTGAGGCCGAAGGCGGCGAGGGGAGTTGAGCCGGCGGGCAATCAATCGCCGAGTTCGTCGAGACGCTGCCCGAGCAAAGTTCGCGGCGTTCGATTCCGGTTTGCCTTGCTATCGGTGCGAGTGCCGGCTTCAGTTTATTCTATCTTCCTGTGCGTCAAGCGGCTCCGTTAGATGCCGATGATCTCACGGCCTCTCAACTTGTTCTTCTGGTTTGCCTGTTTTGCCCAAATAAGATGCAATGGCGCCAAGGTCCGCTTCTTACCCGAAGCGATCATGAGAACGACAGCGAGTTCTTGCGCCAACAGGGAAAATGATTGCTGATGATCTCTCCGACACGCAGCGGGAGCGGACCGATTCGTAGTCAGGATACCGCCGCGCGTAGTGTACCACTGCCGTTAGGTCAACGGTGCTGCCCGATGACCTCTCGTTCCGAAGTTGCCTAGCGCCTCGTTACTCACGATCATGCGGCCATGTTTTGGTCAAAACTGCATCCGCATTCTTGAGATGCCCACTGCAAAGGCTCGCGATGGAAAGGGCAACGTTCGCCAAGGCCGGGATTTTCGCTTTTGGCGACGCGCGGAGCGTTGCGACCTACGCGGTCGAATTCCTGATAGTTGCCGCAATTTATGCTGGTCTTGCCGAAACCGCGCGATTCCTTCCCGCAATAAATCCAACCGCGACACCGCTATGGCCACCAACCGGGGTTGCGCTCGCGCTGGTGCTGCTGCGCGGCTACCGGATCTGGCCCGCGATCCTGGCGGGGGCACTCGCTCCTTACCTCATGGCCGACCGATCGCTCCTCGAGATCGGCGCCGCCGGGATCGGCAGCGTCCTTGCCGCATGTGCCGGGACATGGCTGATCGGCCGCTGGTCGAACGGCCGGGAGACCTTTGCCACACCATCCGGTGTCGCAAAGTTTGCAATCACTTCCCTTGCGCCGACCACGATGATCAGTTCGGCCATCGCCTTGGCCGGCTTCACGCTCGCCAACGAATCGAGCTTTTCCGATTCCGTCGTCGCCGGGTTGACCTGGTGGCTTGCGGACACCGCCGGGGCCCTGGTGATTGCTCCGGTCATCGTGCTCTGGGCGACGATGCCCTTACGCATTGCTTCCAAATGGACTCTGTTGGAGTCGATCGCGGTCGCTGCTCTCGCCGCCATCGTCGGGCTCGCTGCTTACAGCCCGCTGATCGGTAGCGATCTCGTCAGCAACAGCCTCGACGTGTTGCTGCCACATCGGAGCCTTCTGGGCTTTCTGGTTCTACTGCCCTTGATCTGGGCCGGTCTGCGCGGCGATCGATGCACCGTGGCGACGGCCGCGTTGATTTTCATCGGAACTGCCGTGTGGGGGGTCTCGGTCGGGAATGATCCATTTCCGAAAATCGATCCGAACGGAGCCCTGTTATCCCTGTTCGTGCTTTCGATCCTCGTATCGGCGCCTCCTCTTGCCCTGGCCGCGGCAACCGCGACGCGCCAGGCCAGAGAAGCCCATTTGCTTTCTGTCCAGGGCCAGCTGAACGGTCAACTTGAACGCAAAGCGTTGGCGCTCGACAACATTAGACGGCACTTCCAGACCCTCATCGAAGGCGTTGTGGACTACGCAATTTTTGCGCTTGATCGAGAAGGACACGTGACGAGCTGGAATAGCACCGCTCAAAAGATCATCGGCTACAGTTCGGAAGAAATCATAGGCAAGCACTTCGGGATATTCTATCGGCCGGATGAGCGCCGCGCGGGTTCACCGACACACGCGCTGGAATCGGCAATCGAAAGCGGCAAGTATGAGGTAGAGGGTTGGCGTATCAGGAAGAATGGTACGCCATTTTTCATCACGGGCTCAGTCTCTTCGAGCCACGATGACGCAGGAAATCTGATCGGCTTTATCAGTATCCTGCGCGATGCGACGGAGCGCCGTGACGCGGAGGAGAAGCTGGTCCAGGCGCGCGAACAACTCGCGATGTCTCAGAAGATGGAGGCAATCGGCAAGCTGACGGGCGGGATTGCGCACGACTTCAACAACCTATTGATGATCATCGGAGGCAGTGCCCAGATATTTCAACGCCTGCTTGATCCAAAACTGCCAAAGGCCATCGAAGCCATACAAACCGCGGCCAAACGCGGCGAAAGTCTCACGCGCCAATTGTTGACGTTCTCTCGTCACCAGCATCTCAGCCCGACGGTCGTTGATCTGAACGCGTCGATCAAGAACATGCGGACCATGATTGAGAGCTCGCTGCGCGGGAACATCGTGTACAACGAAAACGTTGGCGACGATGTTTCGCCGGTCAAGGTTGACCTCGCGGAGCTGGAGCTTGCGATCGTCAACATCGCCGTCAATGCGCGAGATGCGATGACGAGCGGCGGCACATTCACGTTATCCGTCCACGCGGTGACGGCAGGGCAGGAAGCCGGCGGCGATCGCCGCGGGAAGGCCTTCTTTGCGATAGCTCTTGGCGATACGGGCACCGGTATTCCGCCAAATCTTCTGTCCAAGATGTTCGATCCGTTTTTCACGACCAAGGAGGTCGGAAAGGGGACCGGGCTCGGTTTGTCCCAGGTCTATGGTTTTGCGCACCAGGCGGGCGGAACGGTGACGGCAGACAGCAAGGTTGGACAAGGAACAACGATTACAATCTATCTGCCGTCTTGTGCGGACGAGCAGATCACCAGCAAGGAGCTCGCCGCTGCGCGGGCAAGGCCAAGGCAGCCGCCGCGGCAGACGGTTCTCGTTGTCGATGACAGCCCCGAGGTGGCGGATGTGACATCCTCGCTGTTCGAGCATCTGGGTTATGAAACCATCTATCGAGATTCGGCCGAAGCTGCGTTGAAACTGCTCGATACCGGTACAAGGATCGATCTCGTCTTCAGCGATATCGTCATGCCGGGGACCATCGACGGCGTCGGGCTCGCGAGAGAAGTTCGGTCGCGCTACCCCGGTTTGCCGATAGCCCTTACGACCGGATACAGCGACGCCGCAAAAGCAGCTCCGCCAAGTCTAAAAATACTCCGCAAGCCGTTCGATACCGAGGCACTCAGAGACTTTATCCAGGATCTTGCGCCGCCGAGATCGACGCGCTCATCCGGCATACCTTTGGCGTCAGGCGCGGCCGACGCCGCGCGCAGAAATTGACCGGTCGCACCATCGCGGGCAGTGCCCGGCGGTGCCGGCGGATGATCGAACGGGCTATTGTCGCAGAAGCTGGATGGGCTGTCCGCATCTCGCCCTGGGCGAACACGAGGCATCGAGCTCACCAATGTCGGCTATTGATGCGGCGGGCAGACCAGCCCAAACAAAAATGGCCGCGGTTTCCCGCGGCCATTTGTCGTTTTGATTGAGCGCTGCCTTTACTCCGCCGCCTGCTTGCGCGGCGGGTCGAGCGCGCCGGAGTCGTGGATCTCGGCGACCTGGTGATCGCTGAAGCCGAGCACCTCGCGCAGGATCTCGTCGGTGTGCTCGCCGAGCAGCGGCGAGCGCTGAACGTCGCTCGGCGAATCCGACAGCTTGATCGGGTTGCCGACCGAGACGTACTTGCCGCGGGTCGGGTGATCGACCTCGACCACGGTGCCGGTGGCGCGCAGCGACTGGTCTTCGGCGATCTCCTTCATCGACAGGATCGGACCGCAGGGGATGTCGTCCTTGTTGAGGATTTCCATCGCCTCGAACTTGGTCTTGGTCATCGTCCACTGCTCGATGCGGGCGAAGATCTCGTTGAGCCGCGGCAGCCGGGCCGGCGGCTTGGCGTAGTTCGGATCGGTCTTCCAGGTCGGTTCGCCGATCACGTCGCAGATCTTCTCCCAGACCGGAGCCTGGGTGATGAAGTAGATGTAGGCGTTCGGGTCGGTCTCCCAGCCCTTGCACTTCAGGATGCGGCCGGGCTGGCCGCCGCCGGAATCGTTGCCGGCGCGCGGCACGGCATCGCCGAACGGAATGCCTTCGCCGAACTGGCTGTATTCCTTGAGCGGGCCGTGGGCGAGGCGCTGCTGGTCGCGCAGCTTGACGCGGGCGAGGTTGAGCACGCCGTCCTGCATCGCCGCGGTGACGCGCTGGCCCTGGCCCGAATGGGTGCGCTGGTAGAGCGCGGTGACGATGCCGAGCGCGAGATGCAAGCCGGTGCCGCTGTCGCCGATCTGCGCGCCGGTGACCAGCGGCAGGCCGTCGCGGAAGCCGGTGGTCGAGGCGGCGCCGCCGGTGCACTGCGCGACGTTCTCGTAGACCTTGCAATCCTCATACGGGCCGGGGCCGAAACCCTTGATCGAGGCGACGATCATCTTCGGGTTGATGGCGTGGATCTTCTCCCAGGGGAAGCCCATGCGATCGAGCACGCCGGGGCCGAAATTCTCGACCAGCACGTCGCACTGCTTGATCAGCGCGGTCAACACTTCCTTGCCCTTCGGGTTCTTGGTGTCGAGCGTGATCGAGCGCTTGTTGTGGTTCAGCATGGTGAAATACAGGCTGTCCACGTTCGGGATATCCTGCAGCTGGCCACGTGTGATGTCGCCGACGCCGGGACGCTCGACCTTGATCACGTCGGCGCCGAACCAGGCCAGCAATTGCGTGCAGGTCGGACCCGACTGGACGTGGGTGAAATCGAGAATGCGAACGCCCTTGAGCGCCTTGGTCATAATGTATGCTCCGTACTCTTTATGCCCCTGCACCCGCAGGGAGTGATTGGGGTTAGGGGGTTACTTCTTCTTCAGAACGCTCTGGGGATTGAGGTTGCCGATGCGGCCGCTCTCCGAGCCTGCCGCCGGATCGATCACCGCGTTGATCAAGGTCGGCTTGCCGGAATCCAGCGCCGCATTGACCGCGCGCTTCAGCTCGTCGGGCGAAGTGGCGTTGACGCCGACGCCGCCGAAGGCTTCCATCATCTTGTCGTAGCGCGAGCCCTTGACGAACACGGTGGTCGCCGGATCGTCGCCCGCGCTGTTGACGTCGGTGCCGCGATAGATGCCGTCATTGTTGAAGATCACGACGCAGATCGGCAGCTTGTAGCGGCAGATGGTCTCGACCTCCATGCCCGAGAAGCCGAACGCGCTGTCGCCTTCGACCGCGAGCACGGGCAGGCCGGTCTCGACCGCGGCCGCGATCGAATAGCCCATGCCGATGCCCATCACGCCCCAGGTGCCGACGTCGAGCCGCTTGCGCGGCTTGTGCATGTCGACGACGCCGCGGGCGAGGTCGAGCGTGTTGGCGCCCTCGTTGACGAAGATGGTGTCCGGACGTTCCGCGATGATGGCGCGGAGCGCGCCGAGCGCACCGTGATAATCCATCGGCGAGGCGTTGCTCATCAGCTTCGGCGCCATCTTGGCGACGTTGTCGTCGCGCTTCTTGGCTACGGTCGCGAGCCAGTCGCTCGGTGCGGCCGACCAGTTCGCGCCCATCGCATCGAGGAACGCGGACACGCAGGAGCCGATATCGCCGACCACGGGGGCGACGATCTCGACGTTGGAATCCATTTCCTTCGGCTCGATGTCGACCTGGATGAACTTCTTCGGAGCTTCACCCCATGTCTTGCCCTTGCCGTGCGAGAGCAGCCAGTTGAGGCGGGCGCCGATCAGCATGACGACGTCGGCTTCCTTCAGCACGGTCGAGCGCGCAGCACCCGCGCACTGCGGATGCAGATCGGGCAGCAGGCCCTTGGCCATGCTCATCGGCAGGAACGGCACGCCGCTCTTCTCGACGAAAGTCTTGATCGCCTCGTCGGCCTGCGCATAGGCCGCGCCCTTGCCGAGGATGATCAGCGGGCGTTTTGCGTTCTTCAAAACCTCGAGCGCGCGCTTGACTGATGACGGGGAGGGGATCTGCTCGGGCGCCGCGTCGATCACCTTGACCAGCGACTTCTCGCCGGCCGCAGCGTCCATGACCTGGCCGAACAGCTTTGCGGGCAGATCGAGATAGACGCCGCCCGGACGGCCCGACACCGCGGCGCGGATCGCGCGCGCAAGGCCGATGCCGATGTCCTGGGCGTGCAACACGCGGAACGCCGCCTTGCACAGCGGCTTGGCGATCGCGAGCTGGTCCATCTCCTCATAGTCGCCCTGCTGCAGGTCGACGATCTCGCGCTCGGACGAGCCCGAGATCAGGATCATCGGGAAGCAGTTGGTGGTGGCGTGGGCGAGCGCCGTGAGGCCGTTGAGGAAGCCGGGCGCCGAGACCGTGAGGCAGACGCCGGGACGCTTGGTCAGGAAGCCGGCGATCGAGGCCGCGTAGCCGGCATTCTGTTCGTGGCGGAACGAGAGCACGCGAATGCCCGCCGCCTGGGCCATGCGGCCCAGGTCCGTGATCGGGATACCCGGCACGCCGTAGACGGTGTCGATGCCGTTGAGCTTGAGCGCGTCGATGACGAGATGGAAGCCATCGGTCAATTCTTGCTCGGTGCCCGGTGCCTCGGACTTGGTGGCGGTATTCAGCATCGGCATCGTCTCCCTGATCGTTCTTTGTTCGGACGATCTGATTGTCGTCTGAAGCGGGTGTGGACTCTCAAACTTACGTGAACAGCTCTCTACGTGAACAACTCTTGGCCGTGCGCCTCGACATAGGCGGCAAGGCCGAGCGTGTGATCGCGCGCGCGCTTCTCGGCGAGCTCGGTGTCGCGCGCTTCCAGTGCCTCGATGATCCCGAGATGCTCGGGCAGCGAGGTCGCGGTGCGGTCCTTGCGGCCGATCGTGAGCTGGCGATAGCCGCGCACATGCAGCAGCAGGTCATTGGTGAGGTCGACCAGCACAGGCGATTCCGACAGTGAGATCAGCGCCTGGTGGAAGGCGATGTTGGCCTTGGAATATTCCTCGACGTGATCCTGCGGCAGGCGATCGTCGCTGAAGTCCTTGAAGAAGTCGCGCAGCGCCGAGATGTCCTTCTTGCGCGCGGTGGTCGTGATCAGGCGCGCCGCCATGCTCTCCAGTGCCGCCCAGGCGCGGATCATGTCGACGATCTCCGCCTTGGTGCGGCGGACAACGACGATGCCGCGGCGCGGCACGGTCTTCACGAATCCGTCCTGCTCGAGCATCGCGATCGCTTCGCGGATCGGCGTGCGGCTGACGCCGAGGCGCTCGGACAATGCGCGTTCGTCGAGCATCACGGGCTCCGGCGTCGCGTAGATGTCCATCTTCAGGATTGCTTCCTTCAAGGCCTCATAGGCCTTGTTCTTGAAGCTCGTCTCCGGGGCGATCCGGACGATGGCGATATCTGTGTCAGCCATGGTGGGCGACGCCTTGGTCTGTTTCGGTTCTGGCACGACTCGTCTCCTCCTCTTGGAGACGTCTTCTTAGCAGAAGAAATTACCTTAGATTTTTGGCATGCCAAATACCAGAATGTCAAGCTGCCCATATTTTTCGGTATTTTTGATCGTCGACCGACCTTGACAATTACGTTTTTGGCATACCAAATGCCACGAAATCTGTCCCAGGAGGAAGCCAATGTCAAATTCGAAGGATGCGGTCCGCAAAATTCTCGATGCGGTCAGGGCCGACAAGCGCACGAGCCTCACCGCGCCCGAAGGCAAGGTGGTTTGCGACGCCTACGGCATTCCGGTGCCGAAGGAAGGCGTTGCCAAGTCGGCCGCCGAGGCCGCCCGGATCGCCTCCGACATGGGTTTCCCTGTTGTGATGAAGATCGTCTCGCCCGACATCCTCCATAAGACCGAGGCCGGTGGCGTCGTGGTCGGCGTCAAGAGCGCCGCCGACGCCGAGAAGAGCTACGAGACCATTCTCGCCAACGCCAAGAAATATAAGGCCGATGCCAAGATCGAGGGCATCCAGGTCCAGCAGATGCTGGGCGGCGGCACCGAGGTGATCGTCGGCTCGATCACCGATGGCTCGTTCGGCAAGCTGGTCGCCTTCGGTCTCGGCGGCGTGCTGGTCGAAATCCTCAAGGACATCACCTTCCGCCTCGCGCCCGCGACCAAGGACGACGCGCTGTCGATGCTCGACGGCATCCAGGCGCATGAAATGCTGAAGGGCGTGCGCGGCGGTGATCCGGTCAACCGCGAGGCGCTCGCCGACGTCATCGTCAAGGTGTCGCAGCTGGTCAGCGATTTCCCCGAGATCGTCGAGCTCGACCTCAATCCGGTGTTCGCCACCAGCAAGAACGCGATCGCGGCCGACGTCCGCATCGTAGTCGACTTCGACTACAAGCCGCGCCCGGCGCCGCGTCCGACCGAAGAGATCGTCGCCGCGATGAGCCGCATAATGCAGCCGAAGGGCGTTGCCGTGATCGGCGCCTCGGCCGAGGACGGCAAGATCGGCAACTCCGTGATGAAGAACCTCATCAACGGCGGCTACAAGGGCGAGATCTATCCGATCCACCCGAAGGCCGCGGAGATTCTCGGCTACAAGGCCTACAAGAGCGTCAAGGACGTGCCCGGCGTGATCGACACGGCGGTGTTCGCGATCCCCGCGAAGTTCGTCGCCGGCGCGCTCGCCGAATGCGGCGAGAAGAAAATCCCCGGCGCCGTGCTGATTCCCTCGGGCTTCGCCGAAGCCGGCGCGCCCGAATTGCAGGCCGAGATCGTCGAGGTCGGCAAGAAGTACAACATCCGCCTGATGGGGCCGAACATCTATGGCTTCTACTACACGCCGGCCAATCTCTGCGCCACGTTCTGCACCGCCTATGATGTCAAGGGCCATGCCGCGCTGTCGTCGCAGTCGGGCGGCATCGGCATGGCGATCATCGGCTTCTCGCGCTCGGCCAAGATGGGCGTGTCGGCGATCGTCGGCCTCGGCAACAAGTCCGACATCGACGAGGACGATCTGCTCGCCTTCTTCGAGCAGGACCCCAACACCAACCTGATCGCGCAGCACTGCGAGGACCTGAAGGACGGCCGTGCCTTCGCGGAGGCCGCCAAGCGCGTCTCCAAGAAGAAGCCGGTGGTCGTGCTGAAGGCCGGCCGCACCTCGGCGGGTGCGAAGGCAGCCTCGTCGCACACCGGAGCGCTCGCCGGCAACGACAAGATCTACGAGGACGTGTTCAAGCAGTCCGGCGTGATCCGCGCGCGCTCGCTCCGGCAGCTGCTCGAGTTCGCCCGCGGCGTGCCGGTGCTGCCGACGCCGAAGGGCGAGAACGTCCTGATCATCACCGGCGCCGGCGGCTCCGGCGTGCTGCTCTCCGACTCCGTGGTCGACAACGGCCTGTCGCTGATGCAGATGCCGCCGGATCTCGATGCGGCGTTCCGCAAATTCATCCCGCCGTTCGGCGCGGCTGGAAATCCTGTGGATATCACCGGCGGCGAGCCGCCGATCACCTACGTCAACACCGTGAAGCTCGGTCTCTCCGATGAGCGCATCCACGCGCTGATCCTCGGCTACTGGCACACCATCGTGACGCCGCCGATGGTGTTCGCCCGCAACATGGTCGAGGTGAAGAAGGAGATGGAGGCCAAGGGCTTCGTCAAGCCGATCGTGGCCTCGCTCGCCGGCGACGTCGAGGTCGAGGAAGCCGCCGAATATCTCTACCAGAACGGCATTCCGGCCTATGCTTATTCGACCGAGCTGCCGGTCGAGGTGCTGGGCGCCAAGTACAAGTGGGCCCGCGGCGCGGGACTGCTCTGATCGCCTGATCCTTCGAAGACCACAGGCCGCCTCGGACATCGTCCGGGGCGGCTTTTTTGTTGGGCCCCTATCTGGCCTTGCCGCCGAGGTCGGCGGGAAGGGGCGTAAGGCGGCTTGCCTTTGGTGTCTGATGTGCTACTGATATGTCAGATAACGAACGACGGAGGATCCGCGATGGAGTTGGCTGCAACAGGGATGACCGACCGCCAGCGCAAATATCGCGCGACCTACCGCGAGCGCGTGGTGGGCTGGTACAATGGCTGGCTGCATGTCGTGCTGATCTACACGATCGGCTTCACGGCGCTGTACGTCTATCTGGCCAATGTGCACGACGTGAGATGGTGGGAGTACCTCACCATCCCGGTGGTGTTCCTGATTGCGAATTTCTTCGAATGGGCGGTGCATCGCTTCGTCATGCACAGGCCCTCGAATGTGCCGCTGCTGCGCGCGATCTACAGCCGCCACACGCTGATGCATCATCAGTTCTTCACCGAGGAGGAGATGCGCTTCGCCGATCACCACGACTGGCGCGTCACTTTCTTCCCGCCCTATGCGCTCGTGGTGTTCACCCTGATGTCGATCCCGCCGGCGATCGCCGCCGGGCTCGTGATCTCGGCCAATACCGGTTGGCTTTTGATCACCACGACCACGTCGATGTACCTGATCTACGAATTCATGCACTTCTGCTGCCACGTCGAGGAAAATGCCTTCGTGCGCAACATGCCGTTCGTCAACACCATCCGCCGGCATCATACCGCCCATCACAACCAGTCGATCATGATGGAGCGGAACATGAACCTGACCTTCCCGGTGATGGACTATGTGTTCGGCACCTCCGATCTCAATCGCGGCCTGCTTGGCCACGTCTTCAACGGCTACAGCACGCGCTACGTGAAGACCGACATGCGACGGACGGTGCGGACGCCGCGGGTCGTGGTGAAGGAGCAATCGGTGCCGCATGCCGCAGCTTGAACCCAATCTCGCCGGCCTCGCCTGGTTCGGCCTATTGTGGAGCGTGTGCTGCATCGGCTTCCTGCAACTGGCCGGGATGTATCCGCTGCGCGGACGCGCAATTCTGCCGGTGACGATGACCACCGTATTGTGGGCGATGTTGCTCGCCGGCACGCTGGTATTCGCCTTGGTCGAGCTGCGCTGGACCACCGTCGTCGTCGTGGGTGGGGTGCTGTTTCTGTTCCTGCCCGGGCTGTTTCAGGCGCTGCCGGAATGGTGGCGCGACGGGCGCGCGGGATTGCGGCTCTCCTGTTGCGCCATGATCGCGGCACTCGCGCTGCTGGTCGGCGTAGCGGCGCCGTCGTTCCACATCTGGATGACCTAAAGGGAGGTCTCGATGCCGAGCCACATCAAGCTCATGCTGTCGCTGGCGTGCCTCGCCACGGCGGCCTGCGGATATTTCTTCATGGTCTATCTCGGACAGCAGGGACCGAGCTACGCGGTCGCCTTCCTTGGCGTGTTCGCCACGGTCGCGATGTGGATATTCCCCGAGGTCGTCAAGAAGGACCTCAAGATGCGACCGCCGGGATCGTGACATGATGCTGCAGCAGAGGGAGATTCCGATGGCGAGCTATGCCGGGGACCGCACCATCGACGGCATTTCCGTGCTGGTCGACGGCGAGCCGCTGTCACCGCATTACGACCAGCTTCGTCTCACCGAGCACGGTTTTGAGTGGAGCTACGAAGGGCCCGAGCCGGCACAACTGGCCTTCGCGCTGCTCTATGATCATCTGCACGACGCGACTGCGGCCAAGGCGCTGCACCAGAGCTTTATGCAGCGCGTCGTCGCCAATTTCGGCAACGAATGGGAACTCACCTCGGCCGATCTCGACGAGGCGGTCGCGGCGCTGCGGTCCGGACAAACGGCCTGACGCCTCCCTGATTTCTCCGACAGAGAACCTTTGAGATGACCCTGACCTGTCGCGCGGCGGTGCTGCATCGAAGCGGAACGCCGCTCTCCATCGAGCGCGTTTCGCTTGCACCACCGATGCCGACCGACGTCGTGGTGAAGGTGCGTGCCGCTGGGCTCTGTCACACCGATCTGGAGGTGATCGACGGATCGCTGCGCTATCCCTTGCCGATGATCCTCGGGCACGAGGCGGCCGGCGTGGTCGAGGAGGTCGGCAGCGCGGTGCGCGACATCAGCGCCGGCGATCACGTCATCCTGTCCTGGAATCCGCATTGTGGGCACTGCTTCCACTGCGACCGCGGGCAGCCGATCCTGTGCGAGACCTATCTCGCAAGGGGCGCGGAAGGCGCGCATTTCGACGGCGCGTCGAAGGCGCAGCTTATGGTCGGTGGCAGCCTGGCGCATCTGATCTTCCTCGGCGCGTTTTCGGAATATGTCGTGCTGCCGGCGCAGCAGGCGATCGCCGTGCCCAAGGACATTCCGTTCGATCGTGCCTGCCTGATCGGCTGCGGCGTCATGACCGGCGTTGGCGCCGCGCTGAACATAGCCGACATCGGCCATGGGGATACCGTGATGGTCACCGGCTGCGGCGCGGTCGGGCTGGCGGCGGTGCAGGGCGCACGGCTCGCTGGCGCCGGTGCTGTTATCGCGGTCGATCTCGATGATGCAAAGCTTGCGCTGGCGCGGCAGCTCGGTGCGACGCATGCCGTCAACGCGGCGCGCGAGGATCCGGTCCAGTTCGCCAAGGAAGCAACGCGCGGGCGGGGGGCCGACGTCATCCTCGAGGCGGCGGGCCATCCCACGGCGTTCCGGCAGACCGCGGAAGCGGTGCGGCCGGGCGGCGAAGTGATCTGGCTCGGCAAGATCGACGTCACGCAGGACGTCAGCTTCCGCTGGGGCGCGCTGATGGGCGAGAAGCGGTTTCGCCGCTCGAGCTATGGCGGCGCCCGGCCGCGACGCGACTTCCCGTTGCTGGCGCAGGCCTATCTCGATGGCCGGCTCAAGCTCGACGAACTGATCACTGGCCGCTGCAGCCTCGATGCCATCAATGACGGCTTCGAGGCGTTGCGGCGCGGCCGCTCGATCCGCACGGTCGTCGAGTTCTGAGAGCTGTTACAGCGTCGAACGCGCAAAGCTCTCGATGTAGTCGATCAGGCTGTCGGAGGCAGCGCCGGCGGCGTCGACGCGGCGCTCGGCAACGGCTTCGGCGACGTCGGCATGCAGCCGCGCCGCCAGCGGCAGATCGGCCGCTTCCTTGTAATGCTGGTACCAGAACCGGCGCGACAGGCCGTGCATCAGGCCCATCGCGCGGGAGGCGAACTCGTTGCGCGATGCCGCCGAGATCAGCGTGTTGAACTGGTGATCCAGCCTCATGAACAGCAGATCGTCGGATTTTTCCGACGCGCGCCGCATGCCGGCGGCGATCTCGGTGAACTGCGCGCGTTGCTCGGTGGTGGCGCGCTCGGCGGCGCCGCGCGCCATCAGCCGTTCCAGCTCGCGCCGCACCTCGAGCAGGCGGAGCTGGGCCCGCAGGTCGATCTCGGACACCAGCACGCCGCGGCGGGCCAGGATGTTGACGAGACCGTCGCGCGACAGCCGCTGCAGGGCCTCGCGGATCGGGGTTCGGCCGATGTCGAGCCGCTTGGCGAGCACGAGCTCGGAGAGCGCGGTGCCGGGCGGCAATTGCAGCGTCACGATCAGCTCTTCCAGCTCGGCATAGGCGCGATCGGTGAGGGTGACGTCGCCTTGCGGGAGAAGAGCCTGCACGGCGGCGCGCGGCTTGCCGGCGGCGGCGGACGATTGCCGTGCCGACCGGCGGCTTCCTGCTGCGTGGGCGCGCACCGTACTGGATCGTTTGCTCGAATCGGCCATCGGGATCTTGTGTGCTGCTGTACGGCAGATATCTCACACGCCGCGATGGCACTGACAAGGCCGCTCGGTCGGCGCCACACCGAATCCGGCCGCGCGCAGCGAACTGCGGCGCATCATCAGTGCGAAATACTCTCCAGCGTCCGTCCGCGGGTTTCCTCGCCGAGCAACAGCACCGCCAGTGCCGCCACCACGAATGCGCCGGCGCCGAGCGCGAACACGCCGCTCTGTCCCGCCGCCGGCAGGATCACGCCGATCACATAAGGGCCGATCAGCGAACCGATTCGGCCGACCGCGGAGGCAAAACCGGTTCCGGTGGCCCGGACATGGGTCGGGTACAGTTCGGGCGTATAGGCGTAGAGCGCCGACCACATGCCGAACAGGAAGAACTGCATGCAGAGGCCGGCGATGATGAGCTGGGTCTGGTCCGCAGCCGAGCCGTAGAAGTGGCAGGCGATCGCGCCGCAGAGCAGGTTCATCACCAGCGTCGCCTTGCGGCCCCAGGATTCGACGAGCCACGCCGAGACCAGGAAGCCGGGGATGCCCGCGAGCGAGATCAGGATGGTGTAGAACACCGACTTGGTGATCGGAAATCCCTTGGCCTGCAGCAGCGCGCCGAGCCACGTGGTCAGGCCATAGAAGCCGAGCAGCGCGAAGAACCACAAGGTCCACAACATCGTGGTCCGCTTGGCGTAGATGCCAGAGAACAGCGTCCTCAAGCCGGTCACTTCGGATGCGGGCGCGGCGGCCTGGCGCACGACCGGCGGCAGGTCCTTGCCGCCCACGCGATCGCGGACCCTGCTTTCGATGTCGCGCACGGTGGCTTCGGCCCGCTCGGAATAGCCGCGGGAGGCGAGCCAGCGCGGTGATTCCGGAACGTAGCGCCGCACTACCAGCACGAACACGGCCGGGATCGCCTGCATAATGAAGACCCAGCGCCAGTCGGCGGCCTGCAGCACGAAGTAGGTCAACAGCCCCGACGCGATGAAGCCGAGCGGCCAAAACCCTTCGAGGAACGCGATGTAGCGGCCGCGGTTGCTGGCCGGCATGATCTCCGACACCATCGACTGCGCGACCGGAAACTCCATGCCCATGCCGAAGCCGAGCAGCAGGCGGGATGCGCCGAGCGCGGTCGCCGTGGTCGAGAGACCGCAGCACAGGCTGCCCAAGCCCCAGAAGATCATGCTGACCTGGAAGACGCGGGCGCGGCCGAACCGGTCGGCGAGCAGGCCGGCGGACGCGGCGCCGACGAACATGCCGAGGAAGCTCATGCTGGACAGCAGCCCGGCTTCCGCCGTCGACAGGCCGAAGGTCTGGCGGATCGAGCCGAGCACGAACGTGAGGGCGGCAAGGTCCATGCTGTCGAAGAACCACGCGGTTGCGATGATTCCGAAGATCCAGCGTTGGTAGGAGGTCAGCGGCAGGCGCTCGAGCCGCGCCGCGATGTCGGCGACCTGCTGCGCCTGCGCGGTGCGCGCGACGGCGGCCGGAGCCCGGCTTCCGGCCGATGCAGTGACGTCGGAAATGGTCATGCTGTCCTCCCCAAGTGGACGTTGCCGGGCTCTTGTCGGCCCGTTCTATAAAATGTCACACGGATGGCAGTGATATGTCAATTGGTGATCACACGCGGATAGGTCGTGCGAACCCGCCTGCGACGCCGGACGGGGCCGGGGACAAATCGGCGCGGGACGAGGCCTTCTGTAATCGGATCGGGGTTCAATGCCGCTTTGGCTGTCTTGCGAAGCGGCATCAAAGCCCGGTTAACGGCATCCGAGAAATCGGGGCCTGTCCGATAATCCGGCTTTAATGGGGGCCGACTAAAGGTCTCGTGATGGCAACGTGCTGGATGCCGGGAGGCATCCGATGTTGGGTCCGGAGGAGGCGTTTTCCGCATCATGTCAGTTCAGGTCGATTTGGATTTTGCGAGCGACGATCGCGCGAGGGCGCAGATCGGCGCGGCGGTGAGCTATCTGCTCAGGGACGCGACCGGCGCCGCGCGTGAGCATGCCGTCGAGATGATCGTCGAGATGGTGCGCGATGTCGCAAGCCGGCCGGCCGGTCTCGAAGCGGCGTCCCTTCAGCCGCTCATGAGCGGCGTCACCTATCGGGATTTCGTCATCGATGCCTACCGGCGCGATGTCGATCGCTGGCGCGCGACGATCCGCCGGTCGAACGGCAAGAAGATCCGGATCGCTTCTCCGCCTTCGGTGCGCGACGAGGCGACGACCACGGCGGATGCGATCACTGCCGAGAAGGCCATCGAGTTCGCCAGGCGGGCGATCGATCTCGGCGAGGTGATCTGACCCGCACTGTCGTTCGCCGCCGTGGCGGCGAAGGTCCGTCCGGTGGCCACTTGGTCTATGCCTGGGACGCGCGATGTGCTCCGATGCGGCGGCCTGCGCCGATTCCGGAACCGTCCGCGGAATCCTTGATCCATCGTTCCCAGCGAGACATGCCATGCCTTCCGAACTGCGTTCGCCGCGCCTCGCCGTCCTGATCGACGCCGACAATGCATCCGCAAAGATCGCCGACGGGCTGTTCGAGGAGATCGCCAAGATCGGCGAGGCGAGTGTCCGCCGCATCTATGGCGACTTCTCCAATCCGAGGTCCAAGGGCTGGGCCGACATCCTGTCCAAGCACGCCATCATCCCGCAGCAGCAATTCGCCTATACGACCGGCAAGAACGCGTCCGACATCACCCTGGTGATCGACGCCATGGACCTGCTGCATAGCGGCCGGTTCGATGGCTTCTGCCTTGTGTCGTCGGACAGCGATTTCACCCGGCTTGCCGCCCGCATCCGCGAGCACGGCATCGACGTGTTCGGGTTCGGCGAGCAGAAGACTCCGGAGAGTTTTCGCCAAGCCTGCCGCAGGTTCGTCTATACCGAGAATTTGCGCGGCGCGACCAGCAATCAGGATGCGGCCGTGCGTGCCCAGCCGTTGCAGCCACCCGATGCCGCGACGCCGATCCTCAAGAAGGTGATCGGCCAGATGGCGAGCGAAGACGGCTGGGTGACGCTTGGCGAGGTCGGACGGCAGCTCGCCAATCTGGCGTCGGATTTCGATCAGCGGACTTACGGCTTCCGCACCCTGAGCGAACTGGTGCGCAGGACCAACGCCTTCGAGATCGAGTCCAAGGGCGGGACGACGCGAATCCGCATCAAGCAGGTGGCCGCACCGCCGCCGAGACGGCGAACGCCGCGACGGCGAACCGATCAAAAACCGCCGGAATGAACGGCGCGCAGCGCGCACCCGCTCTGAACCACCTCTGAATCTGAACCAACGATGAATGCTGCTTTGGACATGATCCGGAGCAGCATGTTCATTTCTGCCGGAACAAAAGCGAGTTGCGGCGGAACTGGAATTTGCGCGCAAGTTGCCGCGCTGGAACTGGAACGTCTCGTTCCCTGCGATGTTGAAGGGGCGTCTCATAACTCGGAGGAGGAGAACATCATGAATAAGCGTTTTGCCGTTTCCCTTGTCGCCGTTGCGTCGCTGCTCGCGTCCGGTTCGGCCTTCGCGCAGTCCACGACTGCAGCGGGCGCCGCGAACGGTGCGCGGACCGGTGGCGAGATCGCGGGCCCGGTTGGCGAGATCGTCGGCGGCACGGTTGGTGCTGCTGTCGGCGCCGGCCTCGAGATTCCGAATGCGGTGATCACGGCGATCCCGCGCGACGAACCCTCGGTGGTGGTACGCGAGCGCGTCGTGGTGGGCGAGCCGCTGCCGGATACGGTCGTGCTGCGCCCGGTGCCGCGCTACACCGAATATCGCTACGCGGTCGTCAATGATCGCCGGGTGATCGTGGAGCCGCGCACCCGCCGGATCGTCAAGATCATCGACTGATCGCGCAGATGGTTCTGACTGCGAAGATCCTCGCGGGCTCGCCGCCTGCGGGGATTTTCGCATGGTACGGGCTCGCATTTTTCATGAGGCGGCCGGTTGGCCTGACGGCCCGATCCCCTAGACTGATGCGCAATCGGCGGACGCAGCCAGCGCCCGCCTCAGTCAAGAGCAGGGGATGGAAGCATGGGTCGGAAGATCGCGATCGTCGGCGCAGGTGCGGTCGGCGGCTATGCCGGTGCGCATATGGTGCAGGCGGGTGAGGACGTCACCTTCATCGATCCCTGGCCCGAGCATGTCGAGCACATGCGCAAGCACGGATTGCGCGTCACGCACGCGATGGACGTTGCCGAATTCTCGGTGCCGGTGCGCGCGCTGCATGTCACCGACGCGCAGCAGCTCGCCAAGGAAAAGCCGGTCGACATCGCCTTCGTCTGCATGAAGTCCTACGACACCGCGTGGGCCACCATGCTGATCCGGCAATATCTGGCGGCGGACGGCTATGTCGTGTCGCTGCAGAACTGCATGAACGAGGAGACGATCGCGGGCATCGTCGGCTGGGGCAAGACGCTCGGCTGCATCGCGAGCAGCATCACGGTCAATCTGCCAGAGCCCGGGCACATCCACCGCGGCGCCGGCAAGGGCGGGGCGGCGCACACCGTGTTTCGCGCCGGCGAGGTGCATGGCCGCGTCACCGCGCGAGCTGAAGAGGTTTGTCGGCTGGTCGGCCATTCGGACAGCGCCAAGGTCACCTCCAATCTCTGGGGCGAACGCTGGTCCAAGCTGGTCGCCAACGTGATGGGCAACGGGCTGTCGGCCTGCACGGATCTTGCGGGCAGCGAGGTGCTGCAAAGCGAGCCGCTGCGCCGCTTCTCGACGCGACTCGGCAGCGAGGCGATCCGCGTCGGCCAGGCGCAGGGCTATCAGCTGGAGGAGATCCTGCATCTGCCGCCCGAAACCATCGCGCGCGCCGGCGAGGGCGACGAGGCCGCAGCGCGCGCCTGCGACGAGCAGCGCTTCAAGGATAGTAAGCGCACCTCATCGGCGCAGCGCCCCTCGATGGGCCAGGACATGCAGAAGGGCCGCCGCACCGAGATCGAATTCCTCAACGGTTTCGTGGTGCGCGAAGGCGAGAAGCTCGGCATCGCGTGTGCGGCCAATGCCGCGCTGACCGACGTCGTCAAGCGCGTCGAACGCGGGGAGCTGAAGCCGGATCCCCGGCACATCACGGAGTTGAGGTTGAATTGACGGTGGGACTATCCGCCATCATTGCGAGGAGCGAAGCGACGAAGCAATCCATGCATCAACGTGTGCGGCTGGATGGATTGCTTCGCTTCGCTCGCAATGACGTGGAGAATGGAGGCTCATTGCCTACAGCAGCTGCCTCACCCCCATCCCGTGCATGAACCGCTCGCGGATCTGCACGGGATCGCGCCTTGTCGTGCCGGTGCCGGGCTTGTCGTCGATGCGGACGCCGATCAGGGTCGGGCCGGAGGCCTGCTTCGACTGTTCGATCAGCCGCTCGAAATCGTCCTCGTCGGCGGCCCAGGAGCTGTTCGCAATCCCGCTGGCGAGCGCGATCGCGACGAGGTCGGTATGAACAGCCGCCGGAGTCGGCTGGCTGCCGGTGATCTGGTAGATGCCGTTGTCCATCACCACCATGGTGAGGTTCTTCGGCGCCAGGGTCGCGATCGTGGAGAGGCAGCCGAGCTGCATCAAGAGCGAGCCGTCGCCTTCCAGCGCGAACACGCGCCGCTTCGGCTGCGCCAGCGCGACGCCGAGCGCGATCGGGAACGCCAGTCCCATGCTGCCCAGCATGTAGAAATTCTCAGGCCGATGGCAGGCGGCCCAGAGATCGAAATTGGTGTTGCCGATGCCGCCGATCACGGCCTCGTCCTTCAATTTGCTGACGAGGCGCTGGGTGAGCTCGAACCGGTTCATCACCTTGGTGTTGCGCGCTTGGGTGCTGGTCATGGCCGATCTCACTTGTCGAAGGTCTTGCCGCCGGTCAGCAGCGGCGAGAGGATCAGCGCCACCGGCGCCTGGGTGGTAATGGCCTGCTTGATCGAGCGGTCGGCGATGAATTCGAGCTCGTCGAGCCGGGTGATGGTGTGATGTTCCATCGCCAGGGAATCCAGCACCGGGCGCATGGTGCGGCAGACAAGCGCCTGGCCGTAATTGAACTCGCCGAGCGTGCCGCGCTCGGAGACGAACATGATCAGCGGAATCTGGTAGGGCACCGCGAGCGAGGCCAGCACGTTGGCGAGCGTGGCAAAGCCGGAGGTCTGCATCAGCACGGCACCGCGCGTGCCGGCCATCCAGGCACCGGACACGATGCCGACGGCCTCTTCCTCGCGTGCGGCCGGAAACGTCGTGAAATAGGGATCAGCGTGCAGGTCCTTGATCAGCGTGGTCAGCACCCGGTCGGGCACGTAGGGCACCAGCTTGATCTCGTTCCGCTTCAGCGTCTGCAGCACGATGCCGTGCCAGGTGGTCGCCGTCTTCTGGGACGAGGCTTGTTCCGCGGCCGCCATCCGGTTCTCCCTTGTCGCGCGACGCTGATGTTCGCTTGCCGCTCGAAACTTGACGCTGACCATGCGATTGTCAACATGCCGCGGCCGCATCGCGATCTGCGGAATTCGGTCATCGCAGGGCCGGATCGGCGTGCGATACAGGCGGTAACGATCAAGGGACGGAACGGGACGGGAGGCGTCGATGGCCGGATGGGTCTGGCGGACCGCCATTGCGGCAGCGGCCATGGCGATGGCCGGCGTCGCGTCCGCGCAGCCGTACCCGGCAAAGGCCGTTCATATTCTTGTTCCGTATCCGCCAGGCGGCGGCGTCGACGTGCTGACGCGGACGCTCGCCGAAGCCGTGTCGAAGAGCTGGACGCAGTCGATCGTGGTCGAGAACCGGCCCGGCGCCGGCGGGGTGATCGCCTCGCAGGCGATCGCAAGCTCCGCACCCGATGGCTACAATCTGATCATGGTGGCGAGCGGCCACGCCACCAATCCGTTCCTCTATCCAAAGCTGCCCTACGACACCTTCAAGGACTTTTCGCCAATCTCGCTTTTGGCGTCGTCGCCGAATGTGCTGCTGGTGCGCGCGGACTCGCCGTTCAAGTCGGTCGGTGACGTCATCGCCGCGGCGAAGGCGAAGCCGGGCACTCTGTCGTTTGCCCATGCCGGCAACGGCACCTCGACCCATCTGGCGGGCGAGCTGCTCAACAATCTTGCAAAGATCGATCTCAACGCGATCCCCTACAAGGGCGGCGCGCCCGCGATCAACGACCTGCTCGGCGGACAGATTCCGATGTCGTTCAACAACGGGCCGGAATCGGTCGGGCAGTTGCAGGCCGGCACGGTCCGCGCGCTGGCGGTGACGACGGGCTCGCGCGCACCGTTCCTGCCCGACGTGCCAAGCATGTCCGAGACCGTGCCGGGCTACGACACCGAGGTGTGGTGGGGCCTGATCGGACCCGGCAACATGCCCGCCGAGCTCGTCGCGAAGATCTCGCATG
Organism: Bradyrhizobium sp. CCBAU 53421; assembly: GCF_015291625.1. Lineage (NCBI taxonomy): Bacteria > Pseudomonadati > Pseudomonadota > Alphaproteobacteria > Hyphomicrobiales > Nitrobacteraceae > Bradyrhizobium > Bradyrhizobium sp. CCBAU 53421. Next base: position 6,256,834 of record NZ_CP030047.1, on the reverse strand, counting down.
ATTTCGTCGCGGCCGTGAATACCGATGCCGTGAAGGAGCGGCTCGGCAAGCTCGGCGCGATCTCGATCGGCTCGACGCCGGAGCAATTCGCAGCCAAGATCAAGGCCGACTACGACAAATGGGGGCCGATCATCAAGGCCGCCGGTATGAAGGCGGAGTGAGCCGATGGCTGCGTCCGAAATCCCCGCCTGCCTGCCGCCGCGTCCGGTAACGCCGCCGCGGGAGAAGGTGCCGCCGAAGGCCTGCGACACCCACGCGCATGTGTTCGGCCCGGCCGACCGTTTCCCCTATGCTGCCGATCGCAGCTACACGCCGCCCGACGCGCCGCTCGCGACCTATCTCGGCATGCTCGATGCGCTGGGTTTCACCCGCGGCGTGCTGGTGCAGGGCAGCGCGCATGGCCACGACAATTCGGCGATGTTGGATGCCTTGCAGCGCGAGCCAGCGCGGCTGCGCGGCGTCGCGGTGGCCGATGCCGATGTCGCGGCGGGAACGGTGCGGCAATGGCATGTGCTGGGCGTGCGCGGCTTGCGCTTCAACCATTTCTTCCGCGGCGGGCAGTTGCACTACCGCGGCGGCATCCCCTTGAGCGTCGCCGAGACGCATGCGACCGTAATGGCCGAGCTCGGCTGGCATCTGCAACTCTGGATCGACGTGAAGGATTTGCCCGACACGATCCCGATGCTGAAGGCGCTGGGCCTGCCGGTCGTGGTTGATCACATGGGCCGCACCGATGCCGCCGCGGGCATCAACACCGCGGGCTTTCAAAGCCTGCTGCGCGCGGTCGGCGAGGGCTGGTGCTGGGCCAAGCTGTCAGGCGCGCATCGCCTGAGCCAGTGCGCGCCGGATTATCCGGATGCGCGACCGTTCCACGAGGCGCTGGTGGCAGCCAATCCAGAGCGGCTGGTGTGGGGCGGCGACTGGCCGCATCCGCGGGTCGAAGGCGAGATGCCCGACGCCGGCCATCTGTTGACGCTATTCCAGGCGTGGACGCCGGACGCAGCGACGCGTCATCGCATCCTCGTCGACAATCCCGCAAAACTCTATGGCTTCCCAAACTGAGAGCTATCCGAAGACATGACCGTCAACAACAAGCGCGTTTTCTACGTCAAATACCTCGCCCATGAGATCTACGTCGACATCCTGAAGAAACGGCCGGATGTCCGGCTCGACCGTCTGGAGAACGAGACGCCGGAGGCGACGTTCGCGCCGGTTCTCGCCGATGCGCATGCCTATCAGATCGGTGCCGCCCGCGACGAGTTGGCGCCGCATTTCCATGCCCATGCCGAGCTGCTGAAGCGCGCGCCGAACTTGTTGATCGTGTCCTCGAACGGCGCCGGTTTCGATCCCGTCGACGTCGATGCTTGCACGAAGGCCGGCGTGCTGGTGGTCAACCAGTCCGGCGGCAACGCCAACTCGGTTGCCGAGCACGCGCTCGGCATGATGCTGACGCTGTCGAAGCGCATCATCCAGTCCGACCGCAGGCTGCGGCGCGAGGCCAACGTCAACCGCAACGATTTGATCGGCAACGAGCTGAACGAGAAGACCGTCGGCATCGTCGGGCTCGGCAATGTCGGCCGTCGCATCGCCGAGCTGTGCAGGGGCCTCTTGCATATGAAGGTGATCGCCTACGATCCTTATCTCTCGGCGGATGAGATGGCGAAGCGGGGCGGGGAGAAGGTCGAGCTCGACGATCTCCTGCGCCGCGCGGACTTCGTCTCGATCTCCTGTCCACTGGACAGCAAGAGCCGAGGCATGATCGGGGCGCGCGAATTCGCGCTGATGCAGCCGCACGCCTATTTCGTCACCACCGCACGCGGCTTCATCCACGACGAGAAGGCATTGGAAGAGGCGCTGCGAGAGAAGCGCATCGCCGGCGCGGGCCTCGACGTCTGGGCCAAGGAACCGCCGCCGCCGGATCATCCGCTATTGCAGTTCGACAATGTGCTGGCGAGCCCGCACACCGCCGGCGTCACCCGCGAGGCGCGCGTCAACATGGGCCGGATCGCCGCCGAACAGATCCTCGATGCGCTCGACGGCAAGCGCCCGCCGCGCATCATCAACCCCGAGGTCTGGCCGGTCTACGCAAAGCGGTTCGAGAAGGCGTTCGGGTTTGTGCCTGGATAACGGACGATGTGCCGTCGTCCTTGTCAGGTGAGCACATCGGCTAGGCTCCCTCTCCCCTTGCGGGAGAGGGTGGGGAGAGGGGTGGCCCCGGGTGAGACCGTCGACGAAGGTTGCGCTGTCGCAATTCGGATCCGGTGTCGTTCAAGCGCAAACGAGAGAGTGTGCCGTGTGGCACCCCTCTCCCTAACCCTCCCCCGCAAGGGGGAGGGAACCCTTCCGTTGCTGCGTCCCTTACGGGGAGGAGTGGAGCGTTGTGTGGCTCGATGATGACGGAGAAAACTTCGTTCGTCTCAGCATCGTGATGACCTCGTTAAACCCGGTGCCGGTCATACAGCTCCGGTGCAAACCGGAACACACAAAGTGTGTTCGGCACGCTGTGCAACTGACTAAACCTCAAGCTGTGGTTTGTTCGCAACGCACGAAAGCAAACGGCCGGGAAGAGACGCAGTTTCGTTGCTCCATGACCCAGACTGCTGCACCTTGAGCGCCGGGGACGCTTCGCGGTGACTCCAGGGGAATGCAGTGGGAATTTTTGTGGTGCCCGACCAGCAAGGCGCGTCGGGATTTTACGCGCGACGCACGCTGGCGTGCTTGCGTGCCGGGCTGCTCGTGATGGTGGCGCTATGGTTGGTCGCCTTGCCGGCTGCGGCTCAGGACGCGACCTGGAATCTCAACCCCACGGAAAGTGGACCCATCCTGGGGACGGTCGATTACAGTAACGTCGCCAACTGGACACCGGCAATCGTCCCGACCGGCACTGCCACATTCGGAGTGACGAACAACTCAAGCCTGGCATTCTCGTTGCTGGGCACCACCACCAGCGTCGGCGGCTGGACTTTCAATGCCGGGGCTTCCGCCTATACGTTTACCCTTGGCTCAGTATTCTTCGGTCAGGTACTTACGTTCAATGGCGCCGGCATCGTCATCAACGGTGGCAGTGCAACCATCAACAGCATTACCGACCACGCGGCGTCCGAAATCCATTTCCTCAACACGAGCACGGCCGGCAGCGCCACGATCACCAACAGCGGCACGCTCTCGTTCTCCGACAGCAGCACGGCCGGCAGCGCCACCATCGTCAACGACTACCTTACCGGCAGCACAATAGGTTTCGCCAACACGAGCACGGCTGGCAACGCCGCCATCACCAACAATTCGATTCTTCAGTTCGGCGACAGCAGCACGGCCGGTAATGCCAGCATCCGCAACAACTTCTTCATGGATTTCTACAACGCGAGCACGGCGGGCCACGCCAGAATTATCGAGAACGGTTTTCTGATCTTCCACGACACCAGCACGGCCGGCAACGCCACCATTACCAATATTGGCGGCAGCGCAATGAGGTTCCAGGATAGCAGCACGGCCGGCAATGCGACGATCATCAACAATTTCGATTTGGCTTTCGTGAATTCGAGCACGGCCGGCAACGCCACCATCACGACCAACAGCGGTGGCACGACTGTCATTCAGGACACGGCCAGCGGCGGAACCGCGCGCTTCATCCTGAACGGGACCGGTGCGCTCGACCTTACGGGCCTCAGGACGGGCGGCACCACGGCCGGGTCGATCGAAGGGGACGGCACCGTCCAGCTCGGCGCGAATACCCTGACGGTCGGCGGCAATGACCTCTCGACGACATTTTCCGGCATCATCACCCCGATTTCCGGCGTGTTCAGCGGGAATGGCGGGCTGATCAAGGTCGGCACCGGCACGCTGACGCTGACCGGAATCAACACCTATACGGGCGGAACGACCTTTTCATCAGGCACGCTCTCTGTTTCGGCGGATGCCAATCTCGGCGATCGATTCGGACGATTGATTTTCGATGGCGGCACGCTGGAGGTCAGCGGTGCCGGTTTCACCTCGTCGCGTTCGGTCCAGATCGGGAGCAATGGCGGGACGGTGCAGGCCGACACCGGCTCGCTCGCACTATCCGGCGTGATCTCGGACCTGGGCGGCGCAACGGGTGCCGTCACCAAGACCGGCAACGGCACGCTGGTGCTGTCAGGGAACAACACCTACAGCGGTGGCACCATCATCAATGCGGGGATGCTGCAACTGTCCGGCGCCGGCACGCTGGGCGCGACGAGCGCAACGACGACCGTCAATGCCGGCGGTACGCTCGATCTCGGCGGCACCACGCAGACGCAGGCGGCGCTGACGCTTGCCGGCGGCACGTTGCAGAACGGCTCGCTCAACGGCGCCATCTCCTCGACCGGCGGCACGATCGACGGCCTCGCTGGCGCTGCCAGCCTCAACGCGACCGCCGGCACCACCTTCATCAACGGCACCAACACCTTTACCGGCGGCACGACGGTGACCAATGCGACGCTGACGGTGAACGGCTCGCTCAGCGATCCGACCATCGCCGCGGGCGGCCTGCTCAACGGCACCGGCGCGGTCGGCGATACGACGATCCAGAGCGGCGGCACATTCGCGCCGGGCTCCGGCACGCCGGGCACGTCGATGACGGTGAACGGCAATCTCGCGTTCCAGTCCGGCGCGCTCTATGTCGTGGCGGTCAATCCTTCGACCGCATCCTCTGCCAATGTCACGGGCAGCGCGACGCTCGGCGGCGCTACAGTCAATGCAGCATTCGCCAACGGCAACTACATCTCCAAGCAATATACCATCCTGAGTGCGGGCAGCGTCAGCGGCACCTTCGGCGCGCTCACCAACACCAATCTGCCGGCAAATTTCACCGACACGCTGAGCTACGACGCGACCCACGCCTATCTCAATCTGGCGCTGAACTTCACGCCGCCACCGTCAGGCCCGACCGCACCGAACTTCGGCAGTGGCCTGAGCCTCAATCAGCAGGCTGTCGCGAACACGCTGGTCAACTACTTCAACACAACAGGCGGCATTCCGATGGTCTACGGCACGCTGACGCCGGCGGGCCTGACGCAGGCCTCGGGTGAACTCGCAACCGGCTCGCAGCAGACGACGTTCGATGCCATGAACCTGTTTCTGGGGCTGCTGACCGACCCGTTCATGAACCGGAGCGGTGGTGCGGCTTCGGAACCGGGCGCATCGGGCTATGCGGAGGAGGGTGATCCAAACGCCTATGCCGCGACGTCGAAGACCAACGCATTTGCGATGTTCACCAAGGCGGCGCCAGTGCCGTTCGTGCAGCGCTGGAGCGTCTGGGCGGCGGGCTATGGCGGCTCGCGATCGACCAGCGGCAACGCCATCGTCGAATCGAACGACACCACCAGCAGCGTTTACGGCACCGCCGTCGGCGCCGACTATCTGTTCTCGCCGAACACCATCGTGGGCTTCGCGGCGGCCGGCGGCGGCACCAATTTCTCGGTCGTCAACAGCGGCAGTGGCCGGTCGGATCTGTTCCAGGCCGGCGCCTATATTCGCCACACCGAAGGCGCGGCCTATATCACCGCCGCGCTGGCCTATGGCTGGCAGGACATCACCACCAACCGCGCCGTCACGGTCGCCGGCATCGACCAGCTCCGCGCCGAGTTCAATGCCAACACGTATTCCGGCAGGGTCGAAGGCGGCTATCGCTTCGTCGCGCCATGGACCGGCGGCATCGGCATCACGCCCTATGCCGCAGGCCAATTCACGACCTTTGATCTGCCTGGCTATGCCGAGCTGGCTGTCGTCGGTTCTTCCGCCTTCGCGCTCGCCTATGCCGCGAAGAGCGTGACCGATGTCCGCAGCGAGCTGGGCTTTCGCACCGACAAGTCCTTTGCGATGGCCGATGGCTTGCTGACGCTGCGCACCCGGTTCGCCTGGGCGCATGATTATGATCCGGACCGGTCGATCGCCGCGACCTTCCAGGCGCTGCCCGGCGCGAGCTTCGTGGTCAACGGCGCGGCGCAGGCCTCCGACTCCGTGCTGACCACGGCGTCGATTGACATGAAATGGCGCAACGGCTGGTCGGCGGCGGCCACCTTCGAAGGCGAATTCTCCGGCGTCACCTCGTCCTACGCCGGTAAGGGTGTGGTGCGGTATACTTGGTGAATGTCAGCGTGTCTGGCCAACTCTGGCATCGGAGAGGCATGGCCAAGAAGTAGCGGTCATCTTCGTCGACCGTGGTGCGTCCGAGATCGCCGGAGAATATCTTCTTCGCTGGAACCTCGATCGAGGCAACAAACCCACTGTCAAAACGACGCCCGGCAATGCGTCCGTTGTTATTTTCCCTGAGATATCGACGGCTTAGCCCGACATCGCCATTTTCCCGGTGTGCCGGACCATTACGGGCGCCGAAGGAAGATGTGTCATGCGACAGGTCCAGTCATTGCTCCGCAACGCGCCCGCGAAGATCGGCCGCCGTCTTGCGCAGATCGTCGCGATCGCCGCCGCCAGCCTGCCGCAGGCCGGCGCGTAGTTTTCCGCCGCTGCGCAGCGCCGCATCTGCGCGTGCCGAATTAACTCACCCCCATTTCGCGTTAGTGCTAACGTGGTACCCCCGGGCTCTGCCGGCGCAGCAGGGAGGGTTCCATGTCACGTTTCGTCGTTCAATTCATGAAGGACGTGCTCGGCGGCAACGGCCGCCAGCGCGAGGTTTGCCAGGGCGAACTCGAGGTCGACGCTTCAAGCGAAGGCCAGGCCACCGAAATGGCCAAGCTCAAATTCTGTCAGGAACAGGCGCTTTGCGACTGGTCACTGCACGCCGACCGCATTCGGATCGAAGCGGCCGACTTGCACGTGACTTGACACCAGGTCGAGAGCAGCGGCATGCGCTCCCGCTCCGCTTGCGGGCGGGGCGAGGGGCATCTGCACGATTTCTGGATAATCGAAGAATACCCCTGAGTTGCCCGACGTGTCAAGTTGCCGTGTCCGCCGGCAGCCGCCGGCTACTTTGCATGGGGTTGTTTTCGATATTTTGGCAGCGCACCTCTGCGACGGCCTCCCCCGCAAGCGGGAGAGGTGCAGCTGGTCTGCCGCAAGACCGCAGCCAAACGCGGCCAAGCTCGTCGCGTATCACTCCGGCAGGATGCGCACCGCGCCCTTGGCCGCGCTGCTCGCGAACGCCGCGTAGGCCTTCAGCGCGGTCGAGACGGCGCGCTTGCGCGGTGCCGCCGGCTTCCACGCCGCATTGCCCTTGGCTTCCATCGCCGCGCGGCGGCGCTTGAGCTCGGCGTCATCCACCTTGAGGTTGACCTTGCGGTTCGGGATGTCGAACTCGATGATGTCGCCTTCCTCGACGAGACCGATCAGGCCGCCTTCGGCGGCTTCCGGCGAGACGTGGCCGATCGACAGGCCCGACGATCCGCCGGAGAAGCGGCCGTCGGTGATCAGCGCGCAGGCCTTTCCGAGCCCCTTCGACTTCAGATAGCTGGTCGGATAGAGCATCTCCTGCATGCCCGGGCCGCCGCGCGGACCTTCATAGCGGATCAGCACGACATCGCCGGCCTTGACCTTGTTGGTGAGGATGGCTTCGACCGAGGCGTCCTGGCTCTCGAAGATCCGGGCGGGACCTGAGAACGTCAGAATGCTCTGATCGACGCCGGCGGTCTTCACGATGCAGCCGTCCTCGGCGAGGTTGCCGAACAGCACGGCGAGGCCGCCGTCCTTGGAATAGGCGTGCTCGGCGTTGCGGATGACGCCCTTGGCGCGGTCGAGATCGACCTCGTCGAAGCGGCGGTCCTGGCTGAAGGCCTGCTGGGTCGGCACGCCGCCGGGAGCTGCGCAATAGAAGTTGCGCACCTTGTCGCTCGTGGTCCGCACCACGTCCCAGCGGTTCAGCGCGTCGTCCAGCGTCGCGGCGTGCACGGTCGGTCCGTCGGTCGTGAGCAGTTTGGCGCGGTCGAGCTCGCCGAGGATCGCCATGATGCCGCCGGCGTGATGCACGTCCTCCATGTGGACGTCCTGCACCGAGGGCGCGACCTTGCACAGCACCGGCACCTTGCGCGACAGGCGGTCGATGTCGGCCATCGTGAACGGCACCTCGCCCTCGCGCGCTGCGGCGAGCAGATGCAGCACCGTGTTGGTCGAGCCGCCCATCGCGATGTCGAGGGTCATCGCGTTCTCGAACGACTTGAAGTTCGCGATGTTGCGCGGCAGCACCTTGGCGTCGTCCTGCTCGTAATAGCGGCGGGCGAGATCGACGATCAGATGGCCGGCCTCGACGAACAGGCTCTTGCGGTCGGCATGGGTCGCCAGCACCGAGCCGTTGCCGGGCAGCGCGAGGCCCAGCGCCTCGGTCAGGCAGTTCATCGAGTTCGCGGTGAACATGCCGGAGCAGGAGCCGCAGGTCGGGCAGGCCGAGCGCTCGATCACCTCGACCTCCTCGTCCGACACGTTGGAGTCGGCGGCCGCGACCATCGCGTCGATCAGGTCGACCGCGCGCTTCTTGCCCTTGAGCTGGATCTTGCCCGACTCCATCGGGCCGCCCGAGACGAACACGGTCGGGATGTTGAGGCGCAGCGTCGCCATCAGCATGCCGGGGGTGATCTTGTCGCAGTTGGAGATGCAGACCATCGCGTCGGCGCAATGCGCGTTGACCATGTATTCGACGCTGTCGGCGATCAGTTCGCGCGAGGGCAGGCTGTAGAGCATGCCGTCATGGCCCATCGCGATGCCGTCATCGACCGCAATGGTATTGAATTCCTTGGCGACGCCGCCGGCCTTCTCGATTTCCCGCGCCACGAGCTGGCCGAGATTCTGCAAATGCACGTGGCCGGGCACGAACTGCGTGAAGGAGTTGACCACCGCGATGATCGGCTTGCCGAAATCCTCGTTCTTCATGCCGGTGGCGCGCCAGAGGCCGCGTGCACCCGCCATGTTGCGGCCGTGGGTGGTGGTGCGGGAGCGATAGGCGGGCATCGTAAATCCTTGGGCTAAGGGCGCTTTTTCAGGGAGATGGCGCTCCTTATGCCCGCCCGTGCAGACGGATTCAAGCGCGGAACCGCATGGCTGAACCCCGCAATTCGGGCCATCCAGGCTGGCCCGCTTGATCTCGGTCCGCCCGGTGCATTAGGTGGACGGACCGGGAAGCCGGACCAACGACAACGAACAACAAACAACCAGACGGAGAAACGCGTGGCAAGGCTGCCCCTGATTGATCCGGAGACGACGAGCGGAGACATCCGCGCCTCCTTCGACCGCATGCCGGTCAAGCTCAACATCTTCCGCATGATGGCCCATGCCGAGGCCAACATGATCCCGGCGATGCGGCTCGCCAACTCGATCCTGCACAAGCAGAAGCTGTCGGCGGTCAACCGCGAACTCTTGATCCTGCAGGCCGCGCAGCTCGAGGGCGGCGCCTATGAATGGCGGCAGCATGTACCGATCGCGCTCGGCGTCGGCGTGACGCAGGCGCAGATCGATGCAGTCGAGCGCGGCGACTACGACGCTACCGCGCTCAATGCGGCCGAGCGTGTGCTGCTCAGCTTCGGCCGCGAGGTGGTCGAGAAGGTGCGCGTCGGCGATGCCGCCTTCGCTGCCATGCGCAAGCATTTCAGCGATCAGGAGATCGTCGAGGCGATCGTCGCGCTCGGCTTCTACATGATGATGGCGCGGCTGACGGAGGCGACCGAGACCGATCTCGATCCGGCCGCCGGCATGGCCGTGTTCGAAGGCGGCAAGAAGCGGGGTTGATCGGATGTCGGAGACTTCGCAAGACTTTAGGCCGGAGCGTTATGTCCGACCCCTGAGCGCGGAATCGTCAGGCGTCGCGCCGGGGAGGGGGCGTCTCGACGGCCGCCGCATCCTGGTGGTCGGCGGCGGCCAGCGCGTGTTCGATGCCGCGACCGACCCGATCGGCAACGGCCGTGCCATGAGCCTGTTATTCGCGCGCGAGGGCGCGCATGTCGCGGTCGCCGACCTCAACCGTGCTTCCGCCGAGGACACGGTTGCTCGCATCGTTGACGGCGGCGGCCGCGGCTTCGCGATCGCCGCCGACGTCACCAAGGAGGCCGACGTCATCAGGATGATTGATGAAGCTCATCTCGCGATGGGCGGGCTCGACGGCATGGTGCTGAACATCGGCACCTTCGGCAAGACCGGGCTCGACAACGTCAGCGCCGAGGAATGGAATAAAATCTACGACGTCAATGTCCGCGGCCCGATGCTGTGCTGCCGTGCCGCCTTGCCGAAATTCGAAGACGGCGGCTCGATCGTCTTCATCTCCTCGATCGCGGCGCTGAAGGCGGGATCGCAGATGGCGGTCTATGATTCCTCCAAGGCCGCGCTCGGCGGCCTGATGCGCAACATCGCGCATACCGGCGCGCGGCGCGGCATCCGCGCCAACCTGGTCTATCCCGGGCTGGTCGACACGCCGAACGGCCGCGAGGCCGGTGCGGGACGGCCGTCGCGCGGCAAGGGGCACGTCCCGTTCGGCCGCCAGGCAACGGCGTGGGAGATCGCCTATGCGGTGCTGTTCTTCATGTCGGATGAGAGCGTCTACATCACCGCGCAGACGCTCGCAGTCGACAGCGGCCTGAGCGGAATGTGAGCGAAGCGCCGCGGCTGTCGCGAGCCAAACTGCGGCCTTCGGCGTGACCGGAATGATCCGTCAACTCTCCGGCAGCTTGGACAGAGCGGTCTTTGAAGCGGGGTATGTCAGGGTCGCTTCAAGCGTGTCGAGGATATTCTCGATCGTGAAGGGCTGGCCCCAAAGCCGGCTGCTTTTGGTGTTGCGCAATTCGAGCGCCGCCTCGTGGGCGGACAGGATCGCGTTGGCGTAGATCGCAAGGATCGAGAGCCGCTGTTCGACGATCGGCGCCGGGAGCTGCAACATCTGCTTCAGCTGATTGAAGCATTCGATGTAACTGGCGTTCCAGCGGCCATTGAGCGCGGCACGCAGGGCCTTGGGATCGGAGGCCTGCAGGTTCGAGGTGAAGCGGATATATCCGCGCCATCGTTCGTCGTCGCCGAGCTCGATGACGGGCATGACCAGCACCACGATCAGCTCGCGAATGGTTTGCGGTCCGCCGCGAGCCGCGATCTCGCCGAGCATATCACGCCGTCGTTCCTCCAGCACGGTGGCGCCGTCGACGACCATCTGCCGGATCAGCTCCTCCTTGGAGCCGAAATGATAGTGCAGGGCGGCGTTGTTGCGCTGTCCGGCGGCGTCGACGATCTGCTGCACGGTCACGGCGTCGACGCCATGGCGGGCAAACAGCATTTGCGCGGCCGCCTTGATCTGGTTCCGCGTCTCTTCTGACGTCGCGCGCGTACGCCTGCTTGACATGCGAACTGATCCCGGATTAATTAAGTGAAATCGCTTAATTCGGACTCGGAGAGGAAGCGGATCATGCGTGTACTCGTCGTGGGCGGCGGCATCGGTGGATTGACTACAGCGATTGCGCTGCGTCATCAAGGCGTTGACGTTCTCGTGCTCGAGCAGGCCAGGGCATTGAGCGAAATCGGCGCCGGCATCCAGATCGCCGCCAATGCGGCCATCGTGCTGCGCGAGCTTGGGCTCGAGGGCGCCATTCGCAGCATCGGCGTCAAGCCGCAATCCTATGACTACCGCGACCTGCGCACCGGCAAGATGCTCTACCAGGCCCCGTTGGGCGATGAGGCTGCGAAGCGCTACGGCGCACCGATGTACAACATCCATCGCGCCGATCTGGTTCAGATCCTTTCCGACGCTGTGCCGCCGGAAGCGAGGCGGCTCGATGCCCGCTGCGTGGCGGTCTCGCAGGACGCGGACGGGGTTGAGGTGAAGCTCGCGAATGGCGAGACCGTGCGAGGTGACGTGCTGGTCGGATGCGACGGCATCCATTCGGTGGTGCGCGAGCATCTGCGCGGCCGGGAGGACAAGCACTTCGCCAACATCCTGATGTGGCGCTCGCTGATTCCGGCCGAGCGGGTCGAAGGCCTCGATCTGGAGGAGCGTGGCAATTACTGGTTCGGCCCCGGCCGGACGCTGATCACCTATTGGGTGCGGCCGAAGAATCTCTACAGCGTTCTCGCTTCCGTGCCCGCGCATGAGGTGACGCGGGAATCCTGGGACGAGACCGGCGACATTTCCGAATTGCTGGGCTCCTTCAACGACGCCGAGCCGCGTGCGCGAAAAATGCTCGAGCAATGCCAGAGCGCATTCATCACCGGCATGTATTATCGCGATCCGATCGATTGCTGGAGTTCCGGCCGCATCACGCTGCTCGGCGATGCCGCGCACCCCATGGTGCCGTTCCTTGCCGCCGGTGCCGGCCAGAGCATCGAGGATGGCTGGACGCTTGCGCGCGTGCTGTCGCGACGGCAGGACGACGTGGCTGGCGCGCTGAAGGAGTATGAGCAGCGGCGGCTGCCGCGCACGACGCGGATCCAGGCCGGCGCGCGTGCGGTGGTCAAGCTGATGCACGAGACCGATGCCGATCGTCTGCGCCATCGCAACCACCGCTGGAAGGGCATGGCGCGTATCGATCCGCTGGCGGAAACCAGCTGGGGCCTCGCGTGGGACTATGATGTGGTCAAGGCCACCGAAGGGCCGCCCGGCGAAGTGCTCAATGTCACGGGCCTGCGCGAAGGCAAGCGCTTGCAGCGTCCCGAAGCGCAGCGCGCGTTCGATCTCTGGAAGTATGCTTTCCGGCCTGAAGATGTCGCACGTGGTCATGACGGGTTGCGCGAGGCCTATGATCGCTTCCTTATGACGAACTTTCCGCTGCCCGCAGGCGCGGCCGCGGTGGAGGACGAGCTTGGCGACGTCAAGGCCTGGCATGTCGCGGCTGCAGATGCGCAAGGCGGCAACGTCGTGCTGCACTTCCACGGCGGTGGCTATCTGATCGGATCGGCCAAGGGCTCGCTGGAGTATGCAAGCCGGCTCGCGGCCGCGGTGGAGGGAACCTGCTACACCATCGATTACCGGCTCGCACCGGAGCATCCCTATCCGGCCGCGCTCGATGACGCGGTGGCCGCCTATCGGGCATTGCTGGCGCGCGGTATTCCCGCAGGCTCGATCATGATCTCCGGCGAATCCGCGGGCGGCGGTCTTGCCGTTGCACTGGTGCTGGCGCTGTGCAATGCCGGCGACCCCTTGCCGGCGGCGATCCTTGCCGCGGCGCCGTTCGCCGACTTGACATTGTCGGGGCCGACGATCCGCCAGTTCAATGGCGACGATCCTGCAGCCAACCGCGACCTGCTCACCTTCATGGGGGCGTCCTACTTCCAGGGCCACGAGCCGACCGATCCGCTGGTGTCGCCACTGTTCGGCGATCTCACCGGCCTGCCGCCGCTGTTCCTCACCGCGAGCCGGGGCGAGGTGTTGCTCAGCGATGCCACGCGGCTGGCCGAGCGCGCGGAGAAGGCCGGCGTCGACGTGACGCTGCGGCTGGTTGAGGACTCAGTCCATGTCTATCCGATCTTTCCGTTCCTGCCTGAGACACGGACGACAATGCAGGAGGTGGCCGCCTGGGCGCGGCGCCATCTGCGTCGCGAGGATGCGCGGCCGCAGGCCGCTGAATGATCGCGTGTTGCGGCGCTTGAGGTGGTCTCATTCCGCTGCGAGGCTGGTCGGCGCCGGGATGCCCACCTTGGGGCGCGCCTTGGCCGCGCGGCGGTTCTTCTTGCTGAAGCGGCTGCCGGCGAGCAGTGCAGCGGCGGCGCGCAGCTGCTCGCGCAGCCATTGATTGGTGGTGTCGCCCTCGGCGGTGGCATGCCAATAGAGATAGTTGACGTGCGGGCTGATCGGGAACGGGCAGGGGAAGCACTGCAACAGCCCAGGATCCTCCAGCACGGAGGCGGCGCTCTCCGATGCCGTCAACAGCATGTTGCTGCGGCTCACGACGTGACAGGCGGTGGCGAAATTCTGGCAGGTCAGGCGGACGGTACGCGTCAGGCCTAGCCGCTGGAGCTGGAAATCCTCGAACGACACGCCGCTGCGCCGCGACGTCACGCAGACATGCTCCATGCGCAGGTAAGCCTTCTTGTCGAGCCGCGCGCCGAGCTCGGGATGGTCGCGCCGGGCGAACACCGCGATATGCTCGGTCAGGATCTGCTCGCGCCGCACCTCGGTCGAGAGCGGCAGCAGCGTATCGATCGCGACATCCAGCGTGCCGGCGGCAAGCTCGCGTTCCAGATTGTTGCGCTCGCTGCGCACGGTGGCGATCTCGACCAGCGGCGCCACCGCGCTGATCCGGTTGATCAGCGCGCTCAGCATCGGCGCCTCGAGATTGTTGCGCAGGCCGATCACGAACCGTTTCGGCGTCTTCGCCGGATCGAAGCGGTTGGTGTGGGTCAGCGTCGTCTCCAGGCCGTTGAGCGCCTGGCGCACCGTCGTGATGATCTGGCGTGCCAGCGGGGTCGGCGTCATCACGTGATGGCGGCGCACGAACAGCGGATCGTTGAACATCGTGCGCAGCCGGCTCAGCGCATGGCTCACCGCGGGCTGCGTCAGGTTGAGGCGGAAGCAGGCACGGCTGACACCGCCCTCGGAGTAGATCGCGTCGAACACGACGAACAGGTTGAGATCGATATCGCGCACATGCATGGAAATAATCAATCCGTATCCGTCGAATGCATTTGACGAATATGAGTTGGCACTCTTAAAGTCTCAAGCAAAATAATACTTGGAGGAAACGATGAGCGTGCAATCGCCATCGCGCGGCGTTGCTGTCCCTGCGGCATCATCTCGCTCGGGCTCAATGTTCGCAAAGCCGAGCCAGGAGCAGATCGTGCTCCTGATCACGATCGCGCTTCTGGTCGTGTTCGGCCTGACGCTGAACGGTTTTGCCACCGTCTCCAATCTCTTGAATCTGTTGCGCAGTATTTCCATCCTCGGCGTGCTCGGCCTCGGCATGGGGCTGATCGTGATCAGCCGCGGCATCGATCTCTCCGAGGTCGCGATCATGGCGGGTTCCTGGGCGATCGCGCTGATCTACATGCAGAACGGCATGCCCGTTTTCACGGCGGTGCTGCTCGCGCTGGCAATTGCGGTACTGATCGGCGTCGTCAACGGCGTCATGGTGGCCTTCGTCGAGGCGCCGGCGCTGTTCGTGACGCTCGCCGCCGGCTTCGTGATCTATGGCCTCGCGTTCTGGATCGCGCCGGCCTGGGTGGTCTACGCGCCGAAGGACGCGCCGGGCCTGATGTATCTTGGTGCCGGACGGCTGTTCGGCATCCCGGTTCCGATCCTGGTGTTCGCGGTCGCGGCGATCGCGATGCACCTGTTCCTGTCGCGCACCTCGGTCGGCCGCTTCATCTATGCGCAGGGTGACAATCCGGAGGCGGCGCGGCTGACCGGCATTCCGCTGCGTCCGCTGATCGTGCTCGAGCACGTGCTGGTTGCGCTGCTCGCCTGGATTGCAGGCCTGGTCTGGGTCGGCACCACGGGCAGCATGCAGATGGCGATCACGCAAGGGACCATGATCTTCGACGTCGTGCTGGTCGTCGTGATCGGCGGCATCAGCCTGATCGGCGGCCGCGGCAGCGTGTTCAGCGTCGTGGTCGGATGCATCCTGATCGGCACGCTGCTCAACGCCTTCACCATCATGGACGTCAACAGCGAGGTGCAGAACATCATCAAGGGCGTGGTGCTGCTGGCCGCCATCGTGCTCGATAACTGGCTGCACCCCCGCGACGAGGAGACCGCGCGGCAAGGCGACTGAGACAAGAAGACTGGGCGCGTCCCGCGCGCCAATCAAAACGATTTCAAATCAATCAAAAGAATTTCTTGTGGAGGAGACGATGAAGACGACAAAGTTCTGGACGATCCTGCTCGCCGGGGTGGCGCTCGCCGCGATGCCCTTTGCGGCATCGGCGCAGGAGGAAGGCACCAAGGCCGGGCGCGAGCTGCGCGCCGCCTACGACAAGTCGCTGCAGGGCAAGACCGTCGCCTATCTGCCGATCGCGCTCGGCGTGCCGCTCTCCGACGAGTGGGGCCGCGTGGTGCAGGAAGAGGCGGAGTGGCGCGGCATGAAGTACATCGTGCGCGACCCCAACAACAACCCATCCGCCATGCAGCAGGCGTTGACCGCGCTGGTCGACCAGAAGCCTGATGTCCTGATCGTGCAGAATCCGAGC
Organism: Bradyrhizobium sp. CCBAU 53421; assembly: GCF_015291625.1. Lineage (NCBI taxonomy): Bacteria > Pseudomonadati > Pseudomonadota > Alphaproteobacteria > Hyphomicrobiales > Nitrobacteraceae > Bradyrhizobium > Bradyrhizobium sp. CCBAU 53421. Next base: position 6,240,775 of record NZ_CP030047.1, on the reverse strand, counting down.
GTGACGCTCCTGATGAAGGACCTGAAACGCGCCGAGGCCCAGGGCACGCATGTGATCCAGGTCAACATGGCCTCGAACTACAAGTCCGGCGCCTTTGTCGGCGTCGACTGGCGTGAGATCGGCAGGATGCTCGCGAACGAAGCCGTCAAGGCCTGCGGCACCGGCTCCGGCAAGTCGGGCAAGGTGCAGATCGTGCAGGGCGAATTGACCGCAGCCGCCAGCGTCGACCAGGTCGGCGCCATCATGGAGGTCCTGAACAAGGATCCCAACATCAAGGTGGTGTCGAACCAGGCGGCGAATTGGGACGCCAACACCGCGCTCAACATTACCGCCACCGTGATCCAGCAGCATCCCGATCTCTGCGCCTCGATCGGCTTCTGGGGCATCATGGAATCGGGCGCCGCGCAGGCGATCCGCAATGCCGGCAAGATCGACGATGTGAAGGTGTTCGCCTCGGGCGAGGGCTCGCAGCTCGATTGCGACCAGGTCACGTCAGGCAATTTCAGCAAGTTCCTCAGCTACAAGGCGACCGAGCAGGGGCACGATCTGATGTTCGCCGCCGAGACGCTGTTGATGTCCGGCGACAAGCCCGGCACGAAGAACCTGTCCTATTACACGCGGCCGATCTGGATCGACAAGTCGAACGCCTCGCTCGGCGGCACCTGCTTCGCGCTACCCAAGAAAAACTAACAAGGCGCGAGACAGCCGGCGCGGGGGGCATTCCCGCGCCGGCTGTATCACGGGTCAGAATCCGGAAACGTCGAAACCGGATCAGGAGTGCTTTGGCGATGTCGATGGCAGTTGATTCCTTTGCCGCATCGGTGCGGCGGTTTTCACCCCGGCTCCTGCTGTCGGAGCTGTTGCTGAAACAGTGGTTCGAGCCGGTCGTTCCCTTCACCGTGATGATCGGGCTGTGGGCCTATTTCGCGCTCACCATTCCCGATTATGCCTCGATGCAGAACTCGGTGTCGCTGCTGCGGCTGTTCGCCGAATTCGGCTTCGTCGCGCTCGCGATGGGCTTCTGCCTCGTCACCGGCGGCATCGACCTCTCGGTCGGCGCGATCTTCGCGCTGTGCAATTTCGCAGCGCTCTACTTTCTGCTGGTGCGCGAATGGCCGGTCGGCCTGGCCGTGCCGGCGACGCTTCTGGTCGGCGCGCTGCTCGGCAGCATCAACGGCTTTCTGATCGGCTTTCTGAAGACGCGTCCGTTCCTGACCACGCTGGTGACGCTGATCATCCTGCGCGCCTCGGTCAATCTGCTCAACACCAGCTACGCCCAGGTGTTCGCGACCAATTCGGTCGAGAGCGACGCCTGGGATTTCATCGGCGGCGGCAGCGTGCTCGGCATTCCCGTCAATGCCGCGACGCTGTTCGTGGTGCTGCTGATCTGCCACATCTTCCTGTCACGCTCGCGCTATGGCTGGCATCTCACCGCGATCGGCGCCAGCCGCAAGGCGGCGCGCCATGCCGGCATCCGCGTCCGCCTGATGCTGTTCATGACCTATGTGCTGTCGGGCACGCTGTGCGCGGCGAGCGGTGTCTTCTACGCCGCACGCCAGGCCTCGACGGATTCCACCACCGGTGTCGGCTGGGAATTCCAGGCGCTGACAGCCGTGGTGCTCGGCGGGGTGTCGCTGGCCGGCGGCAAGGGCACGGTGTGGCGGGCGATGATCGGCGCGTTGATCATCTTCCTCTTGATCAACGGCCTCGTGCGCATGGGCATCCCGGGCTACGTCACCTCGGCGGTGACGGGCATGATCCTGCTCGCCGCGGTTGGCATCGACGTCAAATGGTCGAAGAACCGCGGCAAGGCGATCCAGAAGATCTACGTCAATCCGGCCTTCGTGCCGCTCGCCTCGGCGCCTGCGGTGCAGCCGGGCGCGGCCTCGCCCTACGCGCAGAACGACCGGCTGATCCACGCGCAGGCGATCGGCGTCGACCAGGTCGAGGGGCCCGAGGACGTCATCCTCGATCGACAGGGCCGGTTGTACGGCTCAACTCGCGACGGCAATGTGATCCGCTTCTCCGGGCCCGAATTCAAGACCCGCGAGGTGTTCGCCCATATCGGCGGCCGGCCGCTCGGCATGCAGTTCGATCGCGACGAGAACTTGATCGTCGCCGTGGCCGGCATGGGCGTCTACGGCGTTGCGCCCGATGGCCGCATCTTCAAGGTCACCGACGAGACCAACCGCACCTGGTACAAGCTCAACGACGATTCCCGCCTGCGCATGGCCGACGATCTCGACATCGCGCCCGACGGCAAGATCTATTTCAGCGACTGCACCACGCGCTATGAGATGACCACCAACACTCTCGACATCCTCGAGGGTCGGCCGAACGGCCGCGTGGTCTGCTACGATCCGGCGACCAAGACCACGCGCACGGTGATCAACCACTTCTATTTCCCGAACGGGATCTGTGTCTCCCATGACGGCAAGTCGATCCTGATTGCGTCGACCTCGCTGTGCAAGGTGTTCCGCCACTGGATCGAGGGCCCCAACAAGGGCAAGACCGAAGTGCTGATGGACGAGTTGCCGGGCAACCCCGACAACATCAACCGCGCCTCCGACGGCACTTACTGGCTGGCGCTGGTCGGCATCCGCACGCCGACCTTCGACCTTGCCGCACGAAAACCCGGCTTCCGCCTGCGCATGGTCAAGCAGGTGCCGACCGACGAGTGGCTGGCGCCCGCGCTCAACCACGGCTGCGTGCTGAAGTTCAACGAGAAGGGCGAGGCGCTGGAATCGTGGTGGGATCCGACCGGCATCTCGCATTCGACCCTGACCTCGATGCGCGAGCATCAGGGCTATCTCTATCTCGGCGGGCTCGAGAACAACCGGATCGGCCGCATCAAGCTCGACGGCGTCGACGACAGCTGGACCGGCTACGACGCGTACTGGGGCGCAAAGAGCAGGGTGGCGAAATAATGGGATTTTTCGATCATCTGCTGCGCGACATCCGCAGCGTCGTCGACCGCGACGGCGGTCAGAACGCGATCCCGCCGCTCGACGGCGCGCTCAGCCCGAACGACCGGCTCGACACCGCCGAGCCGATCGGCGAGCCGCTGCCCGGAATCGACGACGTCATCGCCGCGGGCAATGGCGCGATCTATGTCTCCGCGGGCCGCAAGGTGCTGAAGCTCAGCGGCGCGGATTTCTCGACCCGTGCGATTGTCGCCGAGTTCGAGGACGATGCCGGCGGGCTCGCGCTGCATCCGGACGGCCGCCTCCTGGTCTGCGTCGCGGGCCGGGGGCTTGCCGCGATCGATCCGGCGAAGCCTGCGCCGCGCTGGCTGGACTCTGCCGGTGGCAGCGCGCTTGTTGGCCTGCTGTCGGTCACTGCGGCGCCCGATGGCCGCATCTATGCCGTCGAAGGCAGCGCCGGCCGCCGCCCAGACGAATGGCGGCATGACCTAATGGAGAAGCGCGCCGGCGGCCGTCTGATTAGCTGCGGTGCCGGTCTCGACAATCCACAGGTCTTGCTGCGCGACCTGCCATACCCCTACGGCGTGATGGTCTCCGCCAACGGCAACAGCCTGTGGCTCACCGAGAGCTGGGCGCATCGCCTCAGCCGGTTCGCGCTCAGTGCCAACGGGCTTGGTCCGCGCGAGACTGTCGCCGCCAACATGCCGGGCTATCCCGCGCGGCTGCATCCGGACGGCCATGGCGGGCTGTTGCTTGGCATGTTCGCGCGCCGGACGCATCTGATCGAGTTCGTGCTCAAGGAAGACGATTTCCGCGAGGAGATGATGGCGACGATGCCGCCCGATTACTGGGTCGCGCCGGCCCTGGTCGGCGGCAGCGATTGCCTGGAGCCGATGCAGATCGGCAGCGTCAAGGCGCTCGGTATCCAGAAGCCATGGGCGCCGCCGCGCTCCTATGGGCTACTGGTGCATCTCGATGCCGAGGGCGAGGCCAGCGACAGCCTGCACAGCCGCGCCGGCGGCCGCTTCCACGGCATCACCGCCGCCTGCGCGACACCCTCCGGCATCGTCATCGCCGCGCGCGGCGCCGGACGGCTGCTGCGCTACACGGGAGAGCTGCGATGAACGATGGCGTGATGCAGGCGGCGACCGCAACACAATCGGCGACCCGCGAGCCGGTGCTGCGGATCACGAACGGTTCCAAGATCTATGGCGGTGTGCACGCCATCGAGGGCGTCAATTTCGATCTCTATCCCGGCGAGGTGCATGCGCTGGTCGGCGAGAACGGCGCCGGCAAGTCGACGCTGTGCAAGGCGATCGCGGGTGCGATCAACCTCACCTCCGGCGACTATCTGCTCGACGGCAAGCCTGCCAATTTCGAACAGCCGCGCGACGCGCTCGATGCCGGCATCTGCATGGTCTATCAGGAGACCAGCCTGGTGCCGACCATGACCGCGGCGCAGAACATCGAGCTCGGCAACGAGAAGCTGCTGACGCGCTTTCGCACCCTGAACATCCAGGCCCAGCAACTGTTGCAGTCGCTCAACTTCCATGTCGATCCGGCTACTCCCGTAGCGCTGCTCGGCACCGCCAAGAAGCAGATGGTGGAGATCGCGCGCGCGATCTACAACAAGGCCCGTATCATCATCTTCGACGAGCCGACCGCGTCGCTGACGCCCGAGGAGATCGTCCACTTCTTCCATCTGGTGCGCGACCTGCGTGCCCGCGGTGTTTCGATTATCTACATCTCGCATGCGCTGGAGGAATCACTTCAGATCGCCGACCGCATCACCGTGCTGCGCGACGGCAAGCTGGTGATCACCGCGCCCGCCAAGCAGCTGACGCGCGATGCGCTGGTACAGCACATGGTCGGGCGCGAGGTGGCGCAGGCGGTCTATGGCGGCAGAGAAAAGACCCACCAGCGCCGCGAGAAGGTGCTGACGGTCGAGAACGTCACCATGGGCATGGCGGTCAAGAACATGTCGTTCTCGGTCTATGCCGGCGAGGTGGTCGGCATCGCCGGCCTGATCGGCTCCGGTCGCACCGAGATCGCCAAGATCATCTACGGCGCGCTGAAGCGAAACCTGGTCAATGGCGGTACCATCCGGCTGCGCGGCAAGCCGATCCGCTACCGCGTGCCGCGGCAGGCGATCAATGACGGCATCGCCTACATCACCGAGGACCGCAAGGCCAACGGCTTCTTCGAGACCATGGTGGTCGACGACAACGTTTATATCGGCAGCCTGGCCACGAAGAAGGGCTGGAGCTTGCTGCTGTCGCGCGCGAAGCGCAGCAGGCTCGCGAGCTACTGGGTCGACCGGCTCAAGATCAGCGCCTTGCAGCGCAAGGCCAGGATCATCGAGCTGTCCGGCGGCAACCAGCAGAAGGTGGTGCTGGCCAAGACCCTGGTGCAGGAGCCGTCGATCATCTTCTTCGACGAGCCGACGCGCGGCGTCGACGTCGGCACCATTCCGCACATCCACGGAGAGATCCGCCGCCTCGCCGACGAGGGCAAGGCGGTGGTGGTGATCTCGTCCTATCTTCCGGAGATCCTCGCCGTCTCCGACCGCATCCTGGTCGCCCGCACCGGCCGCATCGTCGCCGAGTTCGACGCGGCGGATGCGACCCAGGACAAGATCCTGTACGCTGCGGTGCATTGAGAGCGCTCGGCGCGGTCCGACCTCTCTCCATCGTCATTCCCCGGTGCGCAATTGCGCACCTGAGGGCTCGGCTCTTCGGGCCGCCCCGGAATGACGAGCAGATGAGCGCGTGTCAGCCGCCTCATACTCGACGTCGTCCCGGCGAAGGCCGGCAACTGTTATGTTGGTTTGGTCTGCAGGTACGGCTTTCGGTCTCGCATCATGGCATTGAGGACCGTTAGCAGCTTCCTGGCGACGGCGATGAGGGCGAGTTTGGCTGGTTTTCCGGCCTGTCGCAGTCGTGCATAGAAGGCCTTGAACAGATCAGCTCTGCGAACTGCGTTGAGGGCCGCCATATAGAGGGCGTCACGAACGCGCTTTCGGCCGCCCGCAATCTTGCGCTTGCCGCGGAAGGCGCCGCTGTCGACGTTGAAGGGAGCCAGGCCAGCGAGCGCTGCGAGTTGTTTCGGCCCGACCCGCCCGAGTTCCGGCATCTGCGCGATCAGCTGCATGCAGGCTACCGGACCCACGCCGGGCAGCGAACGCATTAACTTGGCATCGTCCGCGATCTCCGCTTCGGCTTTAATCAATGCACTGATGTCCGCCTCGATCTCGGCGATCTCGCTGTCGAGGACCTCGATGAGGCGGCCAATGCGTTCGGCCATTGCGCGATCGTCGGCCTCGCTGCGCCGGTTCTTCTCCTGGGCGCGCATGAGGACCAGCTGATCCCGCCGTTTTGCAAGCCTCGCCAAAGTGTTGCGTGCAGGATCGGCGACCTGCTCGGGGGCAGGCTGCATGGCCCGCGCAAAGGCCGCCAGCATCCGCGCATCGATCGGATCGGTCTTGGCGAGTAGGCCGCTAGCCCGTGCAAAGTCGCGGGCACGGGCCGGGTTGATCCGTGCGAACCGGATCCCGGCCTGACGCAGCGCCTCGCGAAGCGCGAGGTCATAGATACCCGTCGCCTCGAAGACGACCAGCGTAGCGCATTGCCAACGCGCCACCTGCTGTGTGATGGCCTGTGGCGCGTTGGCAATGCGACTCGGCACGCCGTCAGCCTCATCAAAGATATCGAGGTGTTTCTTGGAGATGTCGATTCCAACGTAACGAAGAGCTATGATCACGGTGCCTGTCCCTGTGATGCGAGGTCTGTTGGCGCAGCCTCGTGCAACTGTTCAGGTTTGTAGATGGAACGGGCGGGAGACCGAGCCGGCTCACGGCGTCAAGCGCCAAGGACCCAACGGCTTCCCGCCCACCCTCATCATGACAGACTTCCAAGACACAGGGACCCATAGCCACTGATCGCTGTTGGGTTACAGCGCTGGGGCCGCAGCTTATTTCAACAACAAAGGTCTGGGGGTATGGGTCCCTGCTTTCGCAGGGACGACAGCTGCGGGCATGCCGCATCTCGCCCTTGACAATTATTTTAAGTATAAAATAATATGCCGCATCGGCTGGCGGGAGGAACCTGCCCGATCCGCCGAAGCCAACGGGAGAACGCCATGCGTATCGTGTGCATTGGAGGCGGGCCGGCCGGGCTTTATTTCGGCATCCTGATGAAGATGCTGGATCCGACGCACGTGATTTCCGTGGTCGAGCGCAACCGGCCCTACGACACCTTCGGCTTCGGCGTGGTGTTTTCCGATGCGACCATGGACAACATGCGCAAATGGGACCCGGTCACGGCAGACACGATCGAACAGGCCTTTAACCATTGGGATGACATCGAGGTCCTGATCAAGGGCCGCCGGATGCGCACCACCGGGCACGGCTTCGTCGGCATCGGCCGCAAGCGGCTGCTCAACATTCTGCAGGCGCGGGCCGAGGAGCTCGGCGTCGAATTGATCTTCGAGCGCGAGGTAAATTCCGATCTCGAGTTCCCCGACGCCGATCTGATCGTGGCGTGCGACGGCGTCAACTCCAAGGTCCGCGTCAAATATGCCGAGACCTTCCAGCCCGACATGCTGATGCGGCCGAACCGCTATATCTGGCTCGGCACCGTCAGGCCCTTCGACGCGTTCACCTTCGACTTCCGCAAGACCGAGCACGGCTGGTTCCAGGCGCACATTTATAAATTCGAGGAGGGCGCGGCGACCTTCATCGTCGAGACCACCGAGGAAGCGTATCTCGCCCATGGCCTCGACAAGATGGAGCAGGGTGACTCCATCGCGTTCTGCGAGAACGTGTTCGCGGAAATCCTCGAGGGCCATCATCTGGTCTCCAACGCGCGGCATCTGCGCGGCTCGGCCTGGCTGTCATTCCCGCGGCTGATCTGCGGCAAGTGGACCGCGTTCAACGGCAACAGCCACGTCGTGCTGATGGGCGATGCCGCCCACACCGCGCATTTCGCGATCGGCTCGGGAACCAAGCTGGCGCTGGAAGATGCGATCGAACTGACCAACCAGTTCAAGATCCACGGCGCGACCAAGGACAGCATTCCCGCCGTGCTGAAGGCTTACGAGGAGCTGCGCCGGGTCGATGTGGCGCGGATCCAGAACGCTGCGCGCAATGCGATGGAATGGTTCGAAGTGGTCGGCTCGCGCTATGCCGACACGCTGGAGCCGGAGCAGTTCATGTATTCGCTGCTGACCCGCTCGCAGCGCATCAGCCACGAGAATTTGCGGCTGCGCGACAAGACGTGGCTCGAAGGCTATGAGCGCTGGTTCGCCGAGCGCAACGGCGTGCCTGCCACCAACGCGCGCGTCACGCCGCCGATGCTGACGCCGTTCCAGATCCGCGGCTTGTCGCTGCATAACCGGATCATTGTCTCGCCGATGGCGATGTATTCGGCGGAGGAGGGCCTGCCGAACGACTTCCATCTGGTGCATTTCGGCTCCCGCGCGCTCGGCGGCGCCGGCCTCTTGTTCACCGAGATGACCTGCGTGTCGCCGGAAGCGCGGATCACGCCCGGCTGCTGCGGCCTCTGGAATGACGCGCAGGCAGCGGCCTACAAGCGGATCGTGGATTTCGTGCATCGCAATTCAGAGGCGCGGATCGGCATCCAGCTCGGCCATGCCGGCCGCAAGGGCTCAACCCGAGTCGCGTGGGAAGGCATGGACGAGCCGCTGCCGGACCACAACTGGCCGCTGGTGTCGGCTTCATCAGTGCCCTATCTGCCTGACGGCCAGATCCCGGAGCCGATGAGCCGCGCCGAGATGGATGAGGTGCGCGACCAGTTCGTTGCGGCGGCACGACGCGGCGCCGCCGCGGGCTTCGATATTCTGGAGCTGCACTGCGCCCACGGCTACCTGCTGTCGAGCTTCCTGTCGCCGCTGACCAACCGCCGCACCGACGACTACGGCGGATCGATCGAGAACCGCGCGCGTTATCCGCTGGAAGTGTTCCGTGCGATCCGCGCGGTGTGGCCGGAGGACAAGCCGATGTCGGTCCGCCTGTCCTGTCACGACTGGGCCGAGGGCGGCAACACGCCCGAGGATGCGCTCGCCTTCGCAAAGCTGTTCAAGCAGGCCGGTGCCGATCTGATCGACTGCTCCTCGGGCCAGGTCTGGGCCGATGATCATCCGATCTATGGCCGGCTTTACCAGACGCCGTTCGCCGACAAGATCCGCAACGAGGTCGGTATCGCCACCATCGCGGTCGGTGCGATCTCGGAGGCGGATCACGCCAACTCGATCATCGCCGCCGGCCGCGCCGACCTTTGCGCCATCGCGCGGCCGCATCTCGCCGATCCGGCCTGGACGCTGCATGAGGCCGCGAAGATCGGCGTCAAGCAGATCGCCTGGCCGAAGCAGTATCTGTCGGGCAAGCCGCAATATGAGGCCAATCTCGAACGCGCTGCTGCGGGAGTGAAGGCATGACACGCTTCTGGCCTAATGCGCATGCGCTGGTCACCGGCGCCGGCTCCGGCATCGGCGCCGCGACGGCAATCGCACTCGCGAATGCCGGGGTCCGCGTCAGCATCGCCGGGCGCCGGATCGACGCATTGAGGACGACCGCAGCATCGCTCGGCAAACAGGCGGGCGCCGTCGTTTCGATCGACGTGACCGACGACGTTGCGGTGACCAAAGGCGTCGCGCAGATCGAGGCCCAGGCGGGCGCGATCGACATTCTCGTCAACAATGCCGGCAAGGCCGGCAGCGCGCCATTCGACAAGACGAACGCGGCGCTGTGGGCCGACATGCTGGCGAGCAATCTCTCCAGCGTGTTCCTGGTGACGCAGGCGGTGCTGCCGGGAATGGCGCAGCGCGGCCGGGGCCGTGTGATCAACGTGGCCTCTACCGCAGGCCTCACCGGCTACGCCTATGTCTCGGCCTATGTCGCCGCCAAGCACGGCGTCGTCGGCCTCACGCGTTCGCTGGCGCTGGAATATGCGCGGCGCGGCGTCACGGTGAATGCGGTCTGCCCCGGCTATACCGACACACCGCTGGTGGCGGATGCCGCCGCCAACATTGTCGCCAAGACCGGTCGCAGCGAGCAGGAGGCGCGGGCTGCGCTCGCCAAGGTCAATCCGATGCAGCGGCTGGTGACGCCGGAGGAGGTCGCCGACGCCGTCCTCTGGCTCGCCTCCGAAGGCGCATCGTCAATCAACGGACAAGCCGTCGCGATCGCCGGCGGCGAAGTCTTTACCGGGTGAAGGAACAACTCATGTCCGAGATGAAAGCAAAGCTCCGGCCGTTCAAGGATTATCCCGCAAAACACTTCCGCTGGGACGCGAGCGGCCGTGTCGCGACCATCACACTGAACCGGCCGGACAAGAAGAACCCGCTGACCTTCGAGTCCTACGAAGAGTTGCGCGATCTCTTCACCAACCTCAAATATGCCTCTGACGTTCGCGCCATCGTGCTGACCGGTGCCGAGGGTAATTTCTGCTCCGGCGGCGACGTGTTCGAGATCATCGAGCCGTTGACGCGGATGGCGATGCCGGACCTGCTCGCCTTCACCCGGATGACCGGAGAGGTGGTGCGCGCGATGCGCAAATGCCCGCAGATCATCGTCGCCGCGATCGACGGCATTTGCGCCGGCGCCGGCGCGATGCTGGCGCTGGCGTCTGACCTGCGGCTGGCGACGCCGCAGGCCAAGACCGCGTTCCTGTTCACCCGCGTCGGCCTTGCCGGCGCCGACATGGGCGCGTGCGGGCTGCTGCCGCGCGTGATCGGGCAAGGCCATGCCGCCGATCTGCTCTACACCGGCCGTGCGATGAGCGCCGACGAAGGTTTTGCGTGGGGCTTTCACAACCGCCTGGTGCCGCCGGCGGAGCTCGCCGCCGCCGCGCAGGAGCTGGCGCGCTCGCTCGCGGACGGACCGTGGTTCGCGCATGGCGTGACGAAGACGATGTTCAACCAGGAATGGGCGATGGGCGTCGACGAGATGATCGAGTCCGAGGCGCAGGCGCAGGCGATCTGCATGGTGACCGGCGATTTCCGCCGCGCCTTCGAGGCCTTCGCCGCCAAGCAGAAACCGGCCTTCGAGGGCAATTGAGATGATCGAGATCCTGCAACCCGACGGATGGGCGAAGCCGATCGGCTACGCCAACGGCGTGGCCGCGCGCGGCAAACAGCTCTTCATCGCGGGCCAGATCGGCTGGAACGGGCAATGCGTGTTCGAGACCGACGATCTCGTGGCGCAGATCGGCCAGACCCTGCGCAACATCGTCGCAGTCGCCGCCGCCGGCGGGGCCGGGCCGGAGCACATCGTGTCGATGACTTGGTACCTGCTCGATCGCAAGGAATATTCCGCGCGGCTGAAGGAGATCGGCACGGTCTATCGCGACGTGATCGGCCGGCGCTTCCCGGCGATGACCGCGATTCAGGTTGCCGGCCTGATCGAGGACCGCGCCAAGGTGGAGATCCAGGCGATCGCGGTGGTGCCGGATTGAAGGGAGTGCAGATCCACCAACCCCGTCATCCTGAGAGCCTGACTGAAAAAGCAGTGAGTGATTTCGGTTGGCTGTGATTCCTTCGGATTTGCGAAGATTCGAGGGAGGGCACGATGCCGTGGACCGAAATCACTCGCGTCGAGTATCAGCGCAATGGGCTGCGCTACACAAGCGATCTGACCGATCGGGAGTGGGCGCTGATTGCCCGACAGATGCCGCCGCGGCGGCGGCTGGGGAGACCGCGGGAAGTCGATTTGCGCGAGGTCGTACAGGCGATCCTCTACATCCTGTCGACCGGGTGCCAATGGCGGGCCTTGCCGAAGGAGTTCCCGCCGTATTCGACGGTTCAAGGGTATTTCTATGCTTGGCGCGATACCGGACGCTGGCAGAAGATTGTCAAACGTCTGGTCCGGCGAGCCCGCCAGCAGCTTGGGCGCAAGCCCAGCCCGACCGCAGCTGTGATCGACAGCCAGAGTGCGCCAACGACCCAAGCTGGCGGCGCGCGGGGCTACGACCCCGGCAAGCGCATTTGCGGGCGTAAGCGGCATATCGTCACCGACACCGATGGCCTGCTGCTGGCCGTCCATGTCCATCCTGCCAATGTTCAGGACTGCCACGGCGCCGTTCCGGTGCTGGAGCGACTACGCCGCCGCTTCCCCAAGCTGCGCCACGTCTTTGCCGACCGTGTTTACCGCGGCGAGCAGCTTCTCAAAGCCCTGGCTCATTGCAAGCCGTGGACGATCGAGATCGTCCAGCGACCGCATGGCGTCAAAGGCTTCCAGCTCTTGCCTCGGCGCTGGGTGGTCGAACGCACCTTCGCCTGGTGCGGTAGGTGCCGCCGCCTTGCCAAAGACTTCGAAGGGTCCGCCGCAACCGAGACCGCCTGGATCCTCGTCGCACACCTCAGGCTACTAACTAGGCGCTTGGCATGCCCAAAAACATTCAGCGCTTTTTGAGTCAGACTCTGAGGAGCGCGCAGCGCGTCTCGAAGGATGCACCGCCCGGCTGGCGGCCGTCGACCCTTCGAGACGCGCTGCGCGCTCCTCAGGGTGACGGGGATGGATTGGAGTTCGCTGAAGCAATGTTAAGCCTAAGCCCAATCATCGCCGGCCGGCCAAGTCCCGGGCGACAAACCCGCTTGCGGCCGGGCGAGGGGGCGTGCGACCCTAGGGGAAAGCGTAAACGCGTCCTGTTGTGAGTGGAGTAAGGGACGATGAAGGCGATTATCGTCGGAGGCGGAATCGGAGGCCTCACCACTGCGCTGATGCTGCGCTCGCGCGGCATCAGTTGCGAGCTGTACGAGCAGTCCGAGACGATCCGCGAGCTCGGCGTCGGTATCAACACACTGCCGCATGCGATCCGCGAGCTGGCGGGGCTGGGTCTGCTCGACAGGCTCGACGAGGTCGCGATCCGCACCTATGAGCTGTTCTATCTGACGCGGCATGGCCAGCAGGTCTGGCACGAGAAGCGCGGGCTCGATGCCGGCCACGACGTGCCGCAATTCTCGATCCATCGCGGCCGCCTGCAAAGCGTGATCCATCAGGCCGTGATCGACCGGCTTGGCGCCGATGCGATCCACACCGGGTGTCGGCTCGGCTCCTTCACCCAGGACGAGGGCGGCGTGTCGGCCTATTTCTTCGATCGCAGCGGAGCCCATGTGCACACCGCGCGCGGCGACATCCTGATCGGCGCCGACGGCATCCACTCCAAGGTGCGCGAGATGCTGTTTCCCGACGAGGGCGGGCCGTGCTGGAACGGCCTGATGCTGTGGCGCGGCGCCACCGACTGGCCGGCCTTCCTGACCGGACGTTCGATGATCATCGCCGGCGGGCTGAACGCCAAGGCCGTGATCTATCCGATCGCGCCGGGCTCGAGCCCGGCGAGCCGTCTCACCAACTGGGCGGTGCTGGTGCGGATCGGCGACGGGTCCTCGCCGCCGCCGCGCCGCGAGGGCTGGTCCAATCTCGGCCGGCGCGACGAGATGATGCCCTATGTCACGAGCTTCACGATCCCGCAGGTCGACTTCACCGGCCTGATCAACGCGACGCCAGAGTTCTGGGAGTATCCGTGCTGCGACCGCGATCCGCTGCCCTATTGGTCGAGCGGCCGCGTCACCCTGCTCGGCGACGCCGCGCATCCGATGTATCCGGTCGGCTCGAACGGCGCGTCGCAGGCCATCCTCGATGCGCGCTGCCTCGCCGACATGCTGGCGCGGGCCGAGCATCCGCGCCAGGCGCTGGCGGCCTATGAGCGGCAGCGGCTGCCGATGACCGCCGACATCGTCGCCTCCAACCGTCGCGGCGGACCGGAGGGCGTGATCGACGCCGTCGAGCAGCTCGCGCCGCAGGGCTTTACCGACGTCGACACCATCCTCAATTACGAGGCGCGCGAAGCGATCGTGCGCGGCTATGCGGCCAAGGCTGGCTTTGCCGCGCGCGTGGTGGCGCGGCAGTAGGGTAGTCGGACGGAAAGCGCATCAGTCCCGAGGCTGCTGCCCCTCATGATGACGAGGCGCGCAACACCCGATCCGTCACCCTGAGGAGCCGCGAAGCGGCGTCTCGAAGGGTCGACGGCCACCAGCCGGGCCGTACATCCTTCGAGACGCGCTACGCGCTCCTCAGGATGACGGAGATAGGTCTGCGCGTATCCTACGCCGGAGGCGGCGGCAGGAAGTGGATGTTGTGCTCGGCGGCGAGCCGCACCACGTCGTCCGGGTTCTGCTCCTTCATGTTGTGGATCGCCCAGAACAGGTCGTAGAGCCGGCGGGTCGGCGACACCCAGAACAGCGTCTTGGCCGGCTGCTGCGACTTGTTGAAGATGCCGTGCGGCTTGCCCATCGGCAGGCGCACCAGATCGCCGGGTGTGGCTGATTCATCGGCGCCGTCGAGCATGAAGTCGAGCTTGCCCTCGAGGATGTAGAGGTATTCGTCCTGGTCGGGATGGATGTGCGGGGGAACGAAGGTGCCCGGCGGGAAGGTGGCGTGCCAGGAGAAGGAATGCTCGGTGCGGCTCTTCGGCACGTAGGTCTGGCCAAGGATGCTCCAGGAAATGCCCTGCATGCCTTCATTGGCGCGGGTGATGCCGGCGATCTCGTCTTTCATCGTGATATTCCTCCTGTGATCTATTTTGCGGCGCAGTCCTTGGCGTAGCGATCGCCGTAGTTCGAGAACACCTTTTCGACGATCTCGGTCTGGAATTTGCCGTCCGGCCGCTTCGCGACTTTGGTGAGGTAGAAGTCCTGGATCGGATAGCCGTTGTTGTTGAACTTGAAGTTACCGCGCAGCGAGGTGAAGTCGGCCTTCTTCAGCGCGGCCGCGACGGCGTCCTTGTTGGAGAGGTCGCCCTTCACGGCCTTGACCGCGCTGTCGATCAACAGCGCTGCGTCATAGGCCTGCATGGCGTAGGTGCCGGGCACGCCGTTGTAGGCCGCCTCATAGGCCGCGACGAACTTCTTGCTCTGGGGGTTGTCGAGGTTCGGGGCCCAGTTCGCGCCGCCGAACATGCCGACGGCGGCGTCCTGCTGCGCGGGCAGGGTGGATTCGTCGACGGTGAAGGCGGAGAGCACCGGCACGGTCGCGCCGGCCTGCTTGTACTGCTTCACGAGGTTCACGCCCATGCCACCCGGCATGAAGGTGAACAGCGCATCCGGTTTCAGCGAGGCGATCTTGGAGAGCTCGGGTTGGAAATCCAGCGTGTTCAGCGGCGTGTAGGATTCCTCGACGACCTCGCCCTTGTAGTCGAGCTTGAAGCCGGCGACGGAGTCGCGGCCGGCCTGATAGTTCGGCACCAGCAGGTAGACGCGCTTGTAGCCGCGGTCCTGCGCCACCTTGCCGAGGATCTCGTGCACCTGGTCGTTCTGGTACGACGTCACATAGAAGAACGGGTTGCACTCCTTGCCGGCATAGCTGGAGGGGCCGGCATTCGGGCTGATCAGGAAGGTCTTGCTGTCGGTGACCGGACGGTGGATCGCCTGCAGGATGTTGGAGAAGATCGGGCCGACCACGAAATCGACCTTGTCCCGCTCGAGCAGGCCGCGCACCTTGACCACGGCGCCATCGGGCTTCAGCTCGTCGTCGGCGTTGACGATCTCGACATCGCGGCCGGCCATCTTGCCGCCGAGATCCTTGATTGCGAGCGCAAAGCCGTCGCGGACCTGCTGGCCGAGCGCCGCAGCCGGACCCGAGGTCGTCACCAGCACGCCGATCTTGATCTTCTCTTGCGCGATTGCCGGCGTCATCGCGATACCCAGCAGCGCCGCCAATCCCACGAGCTTGGTCAATTGCTTCATGTCTCTCCCCCCCAACGACTGCCTTGATGTTTCGGCTTCAGCCGGTTTGGCCTCAGCTTAGTCTGACGCGCGCGACCGCTGCAAGCGATGTGGCATCGCGTCAGGGCGAGCGTCACGCACCATGCGGCGCGGCACATGCAAGCGCCGCGCCAATTGCTTGAAGTTTAAAGAAATTGCAGGATCGGCCCGGCGTATCAGGCACGATTCGCAATTGTCCTTGCGGCGCGGCGCGAATTGCTTGAAGCTCAAAACAACCGGCCGGGCCGGGACCTGCCGCGGAGGCACGATCGCCGCATGAACCTCGATTCCGAAACCAAAGCCGTCGAACTGCCCGACGATCACGGCACTGAGCTCCGGCTGTGGCTGCGCCTCTTGACCTGCACCACGCTGATCGAAGGCGAGGTACGCAGCCAGTTGCGCGAGAAGTTCGATGTCACGCTGCCGCGCTTCGACCTGATGGCCCAGCTCGACAAGGTGTCCGACGGCATGACGCTGTCGGATTTGTCGAAGCGGATGATGGTGTCGAACGGCAACGTCACCGGGCTGGTCGAGCGGCTTGTCGAGTCCGGCCATCTCGATCGCCGCACCTCGGAGACCGACCGCCGCGTGCAGTTCATCCGGCTGACCAAGCTCGGCCGGGCCGAATTCCGCAAGATGGCGGCCGAGCATGAGAAATGGATCGCCGATATCTTCGGTGACCTGTCGCCGAAGGATATCCGCGAACTGATGCGGCTGCTCGCCAAGGCGAAGGGCTCGGCCCAGCGCTCCGCCAAGGCAAGGAGCGCTTAAGCCGTGACCGGGATCGATTACGAGGTCGAGTACAACAACCGGGCCCGGGTGCCGGAAAATCCGGCGCTGATGGCCGGATGGGCGAAGGACTCCGCGGCCTATCGCGAGCAGCACCCGCCGCGGCGGCTGAGCTATGGTCCCGGCAGCCGCAACGTCATCGACCTGTTCGAGGGCAACAGCGACGGGCCGCTGGTGGTCTTCATCCATGGCGGCTATTGGCAGGCGCTTGATGGCTCGTCGTCGAGCCACTGCGCGCGCGGCCTCAATGGCCATGGCATCGGCGTTGCGGTGCCGAGCTACGATCTGTGCCCCACCGTCTCGGTCGCTGACATCATCGACGAGATGCGCGCGGCGTGCCGCGAACTGGCAAAGCTCGGCCGGCCGCTGGTGGTGTCGGGGCATTCCGCCGGCGGGCATCTTGCCGCATGCATGCTTGCGACCGATTGGCCGGCCTACGATGCGTCGCTGCCGAGCAATCTGGTCAGGGCTGCTTACGCGATCTCCGGCCTGTTCGAGCTCGAGCCGCTGGTCGGCACCTCCATCAACAAGGCGCTTGGCCTTGACCGCGGCGCAGCAAGGGCGGCGAGCCCGCTGCTCTGGAAAGCGCCCAGCGGTGCGACGCTCGATGCGGTGGTTGGCGGCGCCGAGAGCGCCGAGTATCACCGGCAGAGCCTGACCATCGCCGATGTGTGGGGCAGAGCGGGTGTGGCGACGCGGTTCGGCACCGTGCCCGATGCCAATCATTTCACCGCGATCGCACCGCTCGCCGACCCGGAGTCGGACATGGTCGCGCGGCTGAAGCAGCTCACACAGATCTGAGATTTGCAGGACCGCGCCATTTCCACGCGATATCTACCCTTGCGCCAAACTATTTTAAGTATAAAATGATTGGCGATTGGAACGCTGCCGGGCGTCCTCGATACTGGTCTTCTCGATATTTGGTCTTTGGCCTTTCTGGATGGAAAGCGAGGGCAATCGAATGTCAGGTGAATTTCCCGGGCTCGGCCCATCCGGGCATGTCGACGATTTCGCGCGGTGCAACCTGCCGCCGTCAGCGCAGTGGCCGCATCTGCTGCTCGACCGGCCGGAGTTTCAATATCCCGACTATCTCAACGCCGCGGTCGAACTGACCGATCGCATCGTCGAGCAGGGGATGGGCGATCGCATCGCGCTGATCGGCAACGGCCGGCAGCGCACCTACAAGGAATTGACCGACTGGTCGAACCGCCTGGCGCATGCGCTGGTGGAGAATTACGGCGTCAAGCCCGGCAATCGCGTCCTGATCCGTTCGGGCAACAACCCTGCGCTGGTGGCAGCCTGGCTCGCAGCGACGAAAGCCGGTGCCGTCGTGGTCAACACGATGCCGATGCTGCGCGCGGGAGAGCTGGCAAAAATCGTCGACAAGGCCGAGATCTCGCTGGCGCTGACCGACAGCCGCATCGCGGACGAATTGGTGGCCTGCGCCAAGACCAGCAAATTCCTCAAGCAGGTCGTCAATTTCGACGGCACGCAGAACCACGATGCCGAGCTCGACCGGATCGCGCTGAACAAGCCGGTCAAGTTCGATGCGGTGAAGACCGGCCGCGACGACGTCGCGCTGCTCGGCTTCACGTCGGGAACGACGGGCGAGCCCAAGGCGACGATGCATTTCCACCGCGATCTCCTGATCGTCGCGGACGGCTATGCCAGGGAAGTGCTCAAGGTGACGCCGGACGACGTGTTCGTCGGCTCTCCGCCGCTGGCGTTCACCTTCGGGCTCGGGGGACTGGCGATCTTCCCGCTGCGCTTCGGTGCCACTGCGACATTGCTGGAGAACGCGGCGCCGAGCGAGATGATCCGGATCATCGAGACCTACAAGGCGACGATCTGCTTCACCGCACCGACGGCCTATCGCGCGATGATGGCCGCGATGGACAAGGGCGCCGACCTGTCGTCGCTGCGGCTCGCGGTCTCGGCCGGCGAGACGCTGCCGGCGCCGGTGTTCGAGAGCTGGACCAAGAAGACCGGCAAGCCGATCCTCGACGGCATCGGCAGCACGGAGCTGCTGCACATCTTCATCACCAACCGCACCGGCAGCGCCGTCGCGGGCACCACGGGCACGCCTGTGACCGGCTACCAGGCGAAGATCGTCGACGAAGACATGAACGAGCTGCCGGCGGGCCAGGTCGGCAAGCTGGCGGTTCGCGGCCCGACCGGCTGCCGCTATCTCGCCGACACCAGGCAGACCAAATATGTCCGCGATGGCTGGAACATCACCGGCGATGCCTTCGTCAGCGACGAAAACGGCCGGCTGTCATTCGTGGCGCGCGCCGACGATATGATCATCTCGGCGGGCTACAACATCGCCGGCCCCGAGGTCGAGGCGGCGCTGCTCGGGCATCCCGATGTCGCCGAATGCGCCGTGATCGGCGCGCCCGACGAGGAGCGGGGCCAGATCGTCTCGGCCTTCATCGTGCTGAAGCAGGGCGCGCGCAGCGACGATGTCGAGGTCAAGCTGTTGCAGGATCACGTCAAGGCGACGATCGCGCCGTACAAATATCCCCGCGCGATCGCCTTTGTCGAATCGTTGCCGAAGACCCAGACGGGGAAGATCCAGCGCTTCAAGCTGCGCGAGGCAAGCTGAGGGGCAAGGCGGCGGCCGTGGCCGCCGCCTTCGCGTTCAATGCGCACCGGCGCCGCCCGCCGCGCTCTTCGGCTTGCCGGTCAAAACGATCGCGATCGCGGCGAGCACCAGCACGACGCCGATCACTGCGAAGGCGTCACTGAAGCCGAGCACCAGCGCTTGACGCTTCACGATGTTGCCGATCGCCACGATCGCCTGGCTGTGTGCGGTGGCCGGGTCCGAGATGCCGTGGCTGAGGAAGTAGTTGGTGACCTCGGCGATCCGAGTCCGCACCTCGTCGCGGCCGAGATGAACGGACTGGCCGATGATGTTGGAGTGGAACTGCTCGCGCTTGGTGACGATGGTCGAGAGCAGCGCGGTGCCGATCGCGCCGCCGAGGTTGCGCATCATGTTGGAGATGCCGGAGGCCGCCGGCGCATCCTGCGGCGCGACGCTGCCGAGGCTGATGGCGGACAGCGGCGCCAGCGTGATCGCCTGGCCGACGGCGCGAACGATGTTCGGATAGAAGAACTGGTCGCCGGAATAGTCGAGCGACATCTGGATGTTCATGAAGGAGGAGACCGCGAACAGCGCCATGCCGGTGAACGCGATCAGGCGGGCATCGAAGCGCTGCATCAGCTTCGGCACCAGCGGAATCAGGATCAGCTGCGGCAGGCCGGTCCAGGCCAGCACCTGGCCGATCTGCTCGGCATTGTAGCGCTGCACCTGGCCGAGATAGGCCGGCAGCAGATAGACCGAGCCGAACAGCGCGAAGCCGACGAACACTGCCGAGATGGTGCCGAAGCCGAAGCTGCGCTGGGTCAGCAGCCGCAGCCGGAGCAGCGGCTTCTCGACGACCAGCTCGATCCAGATGAACAGGGTCAGGCTGACCGCGGCGATCACCGCGAGCTTGACGATGAAGGGCGAGCCGAACCAGTCGTCCTTGTTGCCTTCCTCGAGCACCGCCTGCAGCGACGACAGACCGATCGCCATCGTGATGATACCGAGCCAGTCGCCCTCGCGCAGCAGATGCAGCTGCATCGGCTGGCGCTCCAGCGTTAAATAGAGGGTGGCGACCATGACAGCGGTCGGGATCACGTTGACGAAGAAGATGGTCTGCCAGCCGTAATTTTCGGTCAGGTAGCCGCCGATGGTCGGGCCGATCGCCGGCGCGAAGGTCACCGCGAGCGCGAACATCGCCAGCCCAATCGGCTGCTGCGGCTTCGGCAGCTTGGTGAAAACAAGCGTGAAGGCCATCGGGATCAGCACGCCGCCGAAGAAGCCTTGCAGGCCGCGCATCGCGATCATCGAGGGCAGATCGTGGGTGAAGGCACAGGCGACCGAGAAGGCCGCGAACAGCGTGGCGAAGGTGATGATGATCTTGCGAAACGAGAACACCCGGCTGAGGTAGTCGGTGAGCGGGATCACCACGATCTCGCCGATCAGATAGGACGTCGAGATCCACGAACCATTGTCGACGCCGGTTCCGATGCCGCCCTCGATGTTGAGCAGGGAGGCGTTGGTGATCTGGATGTTGAGGATCGCCATGAAGGCGCCGATCATGGCCGCCAGGATCGAGATCCAGACGGTCACGCTGGCGCGATTGGGATCCACGGTGGCGGCGGGGGGAGCCGCGGCGGGGGAGGAGAGCGCGAGGTCGGACATGACATCACCTATTTGAATGAGGCGACAGCGAGCTTGGGAGAGGTGCCGGAGCGCGGAGCGTCCCCGGCAGGATGCGACAGCGTCGCGATGGAGGGGATCACCGACATGCCCGGCCGCAGGTCGACATTGGTTGCGTCGAGCACGATCTTCACCGGGATACGCTGCACCACCTTGGTGAAGTTGCCGGTGGCGTTGTCCGGCGGCAGCAGCGCGAATTCCTGGCCGCTGGCGGGCGCGAGGCTGTCGACATGGCCGCGCACGACTTGTCCGGGGAACATGTCGACCTCGATCTCGACCGGCTGGCCCTTGCGGACATTGGTGAGCTGCGTCTCCTTGTAGTTCGCGATCACGTAGGCGCCGCTCGCCGGCACCAGCGACATCAATTGCGTGCCGGCCTGCACGTACTGGCCGGTACGCAGTGTGCGGTTACCGACGACACCGTCGATCGGCGCGGTGATGGTGGTGTAGCTGAGATTGAGCTCTGCCTGGTTTTGCAGGGCAGTGGCCCGTCCCAACGCCGCGATCGCCTGGGCGATCTCGGCCTTGAGCAGTTCGACCTGGCGCTCGGCGGAGGCGAGGTTCGCGGTGTCGCGGGCGATGGCGGCCTGCGCGCTGGCGTAGCGCGACTGCGCCTGCTGCGCGTTCTGCACGCTGCCGTAGCCGGTGCCCGCGAGGTCGGTGTAGCGCTTGTTCTCCTGCTCGGCGAAGGTCTGCGTCGCGGTATCCACCGCGAGCGTCGCGCGCGCCGCCTCGATCACCGAGTGCTGCACGTCGAGCTGGGCGCGTTTGCTGGTGATCGCGGCTTCAGCGGCAGCGACATCGGCCTTCGACTGATCAAGTGCGACCTTGAAATCGCGCTCGTCGATCCGCGCCAGGATCTGGCCGGCGCGCACCTGCTCATTGTCGCCGACCAGCACCGCACTGAGATAGCCGGAGACCTTCGGCGCGATGGTGGTGTTGTCGGCCTTCACATAGGCGTCGTCGGTCGAAACCTGGAAGCGGCCGACCGTCCAGTAATCCCAGCCGTACCAGGCGCCGCCCGCGAGGACGGCGAGAGCTGCGCCGGCCAGCAGCAGGCGGCGCAGCCTGCCCTTGGCGGCAGGCGGCTTGGCCGCTTCCGGGGTGGCGATCAATTGCTTGGCGGTCTCGGCCGGAACCTGGCTCTCAGCCTTGAAGGACGTTTCATGCTGGCTCATGGCAGGCGCTCCTGATGCTCTATCCCTTTGGGAACCCGTATGAATTCTGGTTTCTACAGCTCGAGATAATTAGGAAACTTGATGTTTTCCAAAATAGAGCCCATATTTGGACTGTCAATAGAATGACAGTCATCATCTAAAAGCATGGCTCGCGCATGAACCGAAACGACAAGGACGAGACAGGGCAAAGCGCGCCGGCGGCGGAACGGCGCGGCCGCGGGCGGCCGCAGCTTCGTTCCGACGACGAGACGCGTGCGCTCATCTATGAGGCCGCGCGGAGTGAGTTCTCGGAGCGCGGCTTCGCCGCGGCCAGCATCGCCGACGTCGCCTGCCGCGCCGGCGTGTCCACCAAGACGCTCTATCGTTTGATCCCGACCAAGCTCGCGCTGTTCGAGGGCATGGTGACCGACCGGGTCGAGCGGTTCGTGTCCATCGTGAATCTCGGTGCCTGCGATGGCCGCAACATTGCGGCGGCCCTGGAGGCCGCGCTGCTGACCTGCGCCGAGCTCATTCTCGATGCCGAGGTCATCGCGCTGCAACGGATCATCCTGGCCGAGAGCGACAAATTCCCCGACATTGCCGAGACGTTCTATGAGAAGGCCATGCAGCGCTCGATCGCCGCGCTGACCAATTGGCTGGGCGTCCAGCAGCGGCGAGGGCGGATCGTGCTCGACGACACCGAAGCCGCGGCGGGCATGCTGCTCGGCATGCTCGTGTTCAAACCGCAGCGCGACGTCATGTTCGGGCACAAGCCCGCGCCACAGCACAGCGAAATGGCAGCACGTGCCAAGGCCTGTGCCGCGCTATTCCTGTCCGGATGCGCCGTGCCGGCCGATCAGTCCAAAAAACAAAGCGGAGATGCGTGATGCCGGAGCCGGCCGCGACCTACACTGTCGAGGCGCAGATCTCGCGCGACGACGAGGCCAAATGCGAGGATGTGCTGACGCGCTGGATGGCCGCGCTCAATCGCTATGATGCTGCGGCCATGGACGCGTTGATGCACTTCCCGCATGTGCGGATCGCCGGCGGCGTGGTCACCGTCTATCAGCAGAGCGGCAACAATCCGATGGACCTGTTCGAGCGGCTGCGCAAACAGGACGGCTGGCATCACAGCGCATGGAACGAGACGAAGCTCGTGCAGTCCTCGCCCGCCAAGGCACACTATGCCGTCCGCTATACGCGCTACCGCGAAGACGGATCGGTCATCGGGGTCTACGATTCCCTTTATGTGCTGAGCCTGCTCGACGGCGCCTGGAAGATCCAGAGCCGCTCGAGCTTCGGACCCTGAGCAAGCCGCGTTGCAAGCCGCGTCACTTGGCGGCCACCGCCGATGCGGGAGGCTGGGTCAGCACCTGGCGGATCATGCGGGCGAGATCGGCCTTGCGATACGGCTTGGGCAGCAGCGTCACATCAGGGTCGAGACGGCCGTGATGGATGATCGCGTCTTCGGTATAGCCCGACGTGAAGAGCACGCGCACCGCGGGCAGCTTGGCGATCACCGCATCGGCGACCTGCCGGCCGTTCATGCCTCCGGACATGATGACGTCGGTGAACAGCACGTCGCAGACGAAGCCCTTCTCGACCGCAGCCAATGCTTCCGGACCGTTGGCGGTCACCATGGTGTGGTAGCCGAGCTGCTCCAGCTGGGCGGCGACGTAGTTGCGGACCAGTGGATCGTCCTCGACGACCAGGATGGATTCATGACCGCCGCGCGTGTCGGCCGGAGGCGGCGGCTCGACGTCGACCATGTCGCCCATGCTGCGCGGCAGATAGAGCTTGATCGACGTACCGTGGCCCTCTTCGGAATAGATCTTGAGATGCCCGTCGGACTGCTTGATGAAGCCGTAGACCATGCTCAGCCCGAGGCCGGTGCCCTTGCCGGTGTCCTTGGTGGTGAAGAACGGTTCGAACACCTTGTCGCGGATGGCCGCGGGGATGCCGCCGCCGGTGTCGCTGACCGCGACCATCACATATTCACCCGCCCGCACATCGAGGTTGGCGGCGGCATAAACCTCGTCGAGGATCACGTTGCTGGTCTCCAGCATCAGCTTGCCGCCGTCGGGCATCGCATCGCGGGCATTGAGGGCGAGATTGAGCAGTGCGGTCGACATGTGATTGGGATCGATGAAGGCCGGCCACGCGTCGGCTTCGAGCGCGGTATCGATTTCGATCTGCTCGCCGAGCGACGGGCGCAGCAGCCGCGCGGTGTCCTGCACCAGCGTGTTGAGGTTGGCTTCGCGCGGTTGCAGCGGCTGCTGCCGCGAGAACGCCAGCAGATGCTTGGTCACCTCGGCGCCGCGAAAGGCGGCGTCGCTGATCATTTTGGTCACCGACGATAGCGCGGCATCGTGCTCGACGGCCTCGGCGAGGATGTCGATCAGGCCGGTGATGACGGTCAGGATGTTGTTGAAGTCGTGCGCGATGCCGCCGGTGAGGTGTCCCACGGCCTCCATCTTCTGCACCTGGCGCAGCTTCTGCTCGGCCTCGAGCTGCTCGCGGGCGGCCTCGACCTCGCGGGCGCGCATGAAGATTTCGGCTTCCATCTGCTCGGTGCGCTCGCGCAGCCGGTCGGTCAGCTTGTCCTGCTCGGCGCCGCGTTGCTTGAGCTGGATGAAGCTGGTGACGTCTTCCACCCGATGGATGATGTAGCTGAACTGTCCGCTTGGTCCGAACACAGGTGTGTTGCGCGGGCTCCAGTAACGCTCCTCGAATCCGCCACCCTCCGACTCCGGCTTGCGGATATCGTATTTCTGCACAGACATGGTGTCGGGGCGCCGGAACTGGACCACACGCTCGAGCGAGGCGCGTAGGTTGCGCACCCCATCAGCGGCCGGATCGTCCGGATTGTCGGGAAACACTTCGAACAGCCCGCGCCCAAGGATCGCGGCGCGCTCGGTCTTGGTGGCGCGCAGATAAGCGTCGCTTACTGCCACGATGCGGAAGTCGGGCTGGGTCAGCACCAGATAGAGGCCGGGCGCCGCCTCGAATAACGCCTTGAAGTCAGGCATCGGCGGGGACTGGTTCTGCAGTTCATCCTCCCTCGCAGGGATACGGTCCGCCACTGACCGCAACCAAGATGTGACACGCGTTTGCCGGAACTTCAATGCTTAACATACGGCGTTAACTCGATTTTTTCGATCGGGCGGCCCTCCCGGCGGCGCGCCGCTAGTGCGAATTCGGCAGATAGCGCCAGCCCTCCTTGCCCAGGAACTCCAGCATGGCCTGCGCTGGCGGCAGCAGGATCTTGTCGGTGCGCCTGATCGCGTGCCACTGCCGGACGATCGGCAGCCCCTTCACCTTGAGCACCACCAGCCGGCCATCCTCCAGTTCATGGAACACCGTGTGCTGGGAAATGAAGGCGATGCCGAGCCCGGCCATGACCGCCTGCTTGATGGTCTCGTTGCTGTCCATGGCCATGCCGAGCTTCGGCTCCAGTCCGACCCGCTCGAAAAATTGCTGCATCAGCATCCGTGTGCCGGATCCCTGCTCGCGGGTGATGAAGGTTTCGTTGGCGAGCTCCGATGTCGCGACGTGCCGCCGCCGCGCCAGCCGGTGATCGGGGGGGGCGATGATGAAGTGCGGATGCCGGCCGAGCGGCTTCATCTCGACCTCGACATCGGCCGGCGGACGGCCCATGACCGCGATATCGAGATCGTAGCCGCGCAGCGCGTCGCGGATCTCCTCGCGGTTGCCAATCCTGAGCGTGACCTCGATCTTGGGAAAGCGGCGTGAGAACGCCGCGATCGCGAACGGCACGAAGTATTTCGCGGTCGAGACCGCGCCCATCGCGACGCGGCCGCCGCTGCGGCCTGCGATCATGTCGAGCGACTGCTCGCAGTCCTTCAGCGCTGCTTCGATCCGCTCGATGAGTGCCAGCACATGCGCGCCGGCATCGGTCAACGCCATGCCGTCGCCGGTGCGCTGGATCAGCGGCAATCCCGCCAGCGCCTGCAGGTTGCGGAGCTGCAGCGTCACCGCCGGCTGCGTCAGGTTCAGCTGATTGGCCGCCGACGTGATCGAGCCGGCCTCGTGCACCGCGGACAGCGCGCGCAGCTGGCGGATGGTGAGGTCCCGCGAGAAGTTCCCGGCCATCGCAAGCTCCATAAGAAATACTTTGCCGAGACCAAAGATAATAAAATTTCCCTAATTCGGCAAATCGCGCGTTGATACGGCGAAGGCGACTCCCTGCGGTCGCCTCTCGACACCTCGGGACAGAGGGCGCGATCAAAGGGAGTGGCCGGTGGAGATTCGTCCTGCATTGCATGCCCATCTGGAGTGGCCGACGCAGCACAACCCGTTGCGCGCCGCGACCGTTGCGGTGATCACAGCCCTTGCCGGCGCCGCGATCGAGCTCTCGCGCATCATCGCCGCCGGACCGCTCGCCGGCATCGGCGGCGAAAGCGGCGGGATCAATCCCGACGGCGATCGCCAGAAGACCATCGATATCGTCGCCGACGGCCTGATGCGCGACGCGCTGCGCACTGCGCCGGTTGCCGCGGTGTTGTCCGAGGAGGTCGAACTGCCGGAGACGCTCGATCCCGATGCGCCGCTCTGTGTCGCGATCGATCCGCTCGATGGATCGGCCAATCTCGAAAACAACATCTCGATCGGCACGATCTTCTCGATCCGGCCGAAGGGAAACGACATTCTCTCGACCTTCTTCGAGCCCGGTACGGCGCAATGTGCAGCGGGCTGCTTCATCTATGGTCCGCAGACCGTGCTGGTGCTGGCGCTCGACCAGTGCGTCGACTGCTTCACGCTGGACCCGCGAAGTGGCGAGTTCGTCCTGACCGCGCGTGACCTGCGGGTGCCGCAGGGCGCGTCGGAATTCGCCATCAACGCCTCGAACCGGCGGCACTGGAGCGGCCCGGTGCGCAACTACATCGACGATTGCCTTGCCGGGGTGAACGGCGAGCTCGGACAGGACTACAACATGCGCTGGATCGGCTCGCTGGTGGCCGAGGCCTACCGCATCCTGATGCGCGGCGGCGTGTTCCTGTATCCGGCGGATGCGCGCCAGGGTTACCGCGAAGGCCGGTTGCGCCTACTCTATGAGGCGCACCCCATCGCACTGATCATGGAATGGGCGGGCGGCGCCGCATCGAGTGGCCGGGCGCGCATCCTCGAACTATCGGCACGGACGCCGCATCAGCGCGTGCCGCTCATCATGGGATCGGCGCGCGCCGTGCGCGACGTCGATGCGATCCACCTGACCGTCGAGCCGTTGTTCGAGAGCAGCGATGCCCCGCTGTTCGCGCGGCGCGGCCTGTTCCGCTGAAGGGGAAGCGCATGTCTCGTCGACATCCCATCATCTCGATCACCGGCTCGTCCGGCGCCGGCACCACCTCGGTGAAGAAGACGTTCGAGAATATCTTCCGCCGCGAGAACGTGGTCGCAGCCTATATCGAGGGCGACGCGTTCCACCGCTACGATCGCGCCGAGATGCGCAGCATGATGTCGGAGGAAGCCGAGCGCGGCAACAAACACTTCAGCCATTTCAGCCCCGAGACCAATCTGTTCGAGGAACTGGAGAAGCTGTTCAGCGACTACGCCGAGACCGGCACCGGAACGACGCGGCACTATGTGCACGATGAGGAGGAGGCGCGGCTCTACGGCGCCAAGCCCGGCACCTTCACCGCATGGGAGGCGCTGCCGGAGAATTCCGACCTCTTGTTCTACGAGGGGCTGCATGGCGCCGTGGTCACCGACAGGGTGAATGTCGCGCAACACGCCGACCTCAAGATCGGCGTCGTGCCCGTCATCAACCTCGAATGGATCCAGAAGCTGCATCGCGACCGCAGCCATCGCGGCTACTCCACCGAGGCGGTGACCGACACCATCCTGCGCCGCATGCCGGATTATGTGAACTACATCTGCCCGCAATTCACCGAGACCGACATCAACTTCCAGCGCGTGCCGACGGTCGACACCTCGAACCCGTTCATCGCGCGCTGGATCCCGACCCCTGATGAATCGATGGTCGTGATCCGGCTCAAGAACCCGCGCGGCATCGATTTCCCTTATCTGCTCTCGATGATCCCGAACAGCTTCATGTCGCGCGCCAATTCGATCGTGGTGCACGGCGCCAAGCTCGATCTCGCGATGCAGCTGATCCTGACCCCGCTGATCCTGCAATTGATCGAACGAAAGAGGCGAACGATATGACCGCACTTGCGTCCGTTGCCAGCCGGCCCGACGTCAGCCACGACGAGATGGCCAATGCCATCCGTTTCCTCGCCGTCGACGCGGTGGAGCAGGCGAAGTCCGGCCATCCCGGCATGCCGATGGGCATGGCCGATGTCGCGACCGTGCTGTTCACCGATTTCCTGAAGTTCGACCCGGCCGATCCGGCCTGGCCCGACCGCGACCGCTTCGTGCTGTCGGCCGGGCACGGCTCGATGCTGCTCTATGCGCTGCTCTATCTGACCGGCTACGAGAGCATGACGCTCGATCAGCTCAAGGCCTTCAGGCAGTGGGGATCGCAAACCCCGGGACACCCCGAGTATGGCCATACGCCGGGTGTCGAGACCACGACCGGACCGCTCGGGCAGGGGATCGCGACTGCGGTCGGCATGGCCCTCGCCGAGCGCTTGATGAACGCCCGCTTCGGCGACGACCTCGTCGACCACTACACCTATGTGATCGCCGGCGATGGCTGCCTGATGGAGGGCCTCAGCCATGAGGCGATCTCGCTGGCCGGTCATTTGCGGCTGAACCGGCTGATCGTGCTGTTCGACGACAACCAGATATCGATCGACGGTGCCACCTCGCTGTCGTGCTCGGACGACCAGACGGCGCGCTTTGCGGCCAGCGGCTGGAACGTCTGCCGGATCGACGGCCACGATCCGCAGGCTATATCTGCGGCGATCAGGCAGGCGCGCGCCAGCGATCGCCCGTCGCTGATCGCCTGCCGCACGGTGATCGGGTTCGGGGCGCCGAACCGGCAGGGCAGCGAGAAGGTGCACGGTGCGCCGCTCGGCGCCGATGAGGTGACGAAGACCCGTGCCGCCCTGTGCTGGCCGTATCCGGCCTTCGAGATCCCCGATGCCGTTCTGGCCGAGTGGCGCGAACTCGGCGGCCGCGGCCGCGACGCGCGGCGCGCCTGGATCGAGCGCTCGCGCGGCGCCTGCAAGGCAGAGAAGGGCGAGCGCTCTCCGTTCCACGACGCGCTGAACCGGAAACTGCCCTGCGCCTATACCGAGGCGATGGCCAAGCTCGTGGATCGGTTCGCGACCGAACGGCCGAAACTCGCCACCCGGCAGGCGTCGCAACAGGTCATCGACGTGATCGCGGAAGCCCTGCCGAACCTGCTCGGTGGCTCGGCCGATCTCACGCACTCCAACCTCACGCTGGCGAAGTCGCAGGTTTCGGTGCGGCCGGAAACGCGGGGCGGCAGCTATATCCATTACGGCATCCGCGAGCACGGCATGGCGGCGGCCATGAACGGCATCGCGCTGCATGGCGGGTTCATTCCCTATGGCGGCACCTTCCTCAGCTTCGCCGATTACAGCCGGCCGGCGATCCGCCTTGCGGCGCTGATGGGCATCCGCGTCATCCATGTGATGACTCATGACTCGATCGGGCTCGGCGAGGACGGGCCGACGCATCAGCCGGTCGAGCATCTGGCCGCGCTGCGCGCAATTCCCAACGTGTTGGTGTTTCGCCCCGCCGATGCGGTCGAGACGGCGGAAGCCTGGGATTGCGCGCTACGGGCCGAGACTTCGCCGTCGATCCTCTGCCTGTCGCGGCAAGCGCTGCCGACGGTCCGCGACGGCAGCAAGGACAATCAGGTCGCGCTCGGCGCCTACGTTCTCGTCGAGCCTGCCTTCGCGCGTGACGTCACCCTGATTGCAACGGGTTCGGAGGTGGCGATCGCGCTCGAAGCCGCAAAGCTGCTGGCGGAAGCAGGGGTAAAGGCCGCGGTCGTCTCGGCCCCGTGCCTCGATCTGTTCCGCCAGCAGCCGAGCGACTACCGCGCAGAGGTGCTGGGCAGCGCCCCGCGCGTCGGCGTCGAAGCCGCGGTCGAGGGCGACTGGGCCCGCTGGCTCGGCGACGACGGCGTGTTCATCGGCATGACTGGCTTCGGTGCGTCCGCGCCGGCCGACGTGCTCTACCGCGAATTCGGTATCACCTCTGCGGCAGTTGTCGCGGCGGCAAAACAGCTCATGCAACGAGCGAATTGAAAGGAGGACGCCACGATGGCGCGGATCACACTGAGGCAGTTGCTGGACCATGCCGCCGAACGCGGCTACGGCGTGCCGGCCTTCAACATCAACAACATGGAGCAGGGCCTCGCCATCATGGAAGCGGCCGCCGCCTGCGATGCGCCGGTCATCATCCAGGCCTCGCGCGGGGCGCGGTCCTACGCCAACGACATCATGTTGGCGAAGATGATCGATGCGCTGGAGGAGATGCATCCGCAGATCCCGCTGTGCCTGCATCTCGATCACGGCAACGAGGAGGCGACATGTGCCACCGCGATCCGCTATGGCTTCACGTCCGTCATGATGGACGGTTCGCTCAAGGCTGACGCCAAGACCGCGGCCGACTATGACTACAATGTCGATATCACCCGCAGGGTGGTGGATATGGCGCACTGGGTCGGCGCGTCGGTCGAAGGCGAGCTCGGCGTGCTCGGCTCGCTCGAGCATGGCGGCGGCGAGCAGGAGGATGGCCACGGCGTCGAAGGCAAGCTGAGCCAGGATCAGCTGCTCACCGATCCGGACCAGGCAGTCGATTTTGTCCGTGCCACCAAGGTCGATGCGCTCGCGATCGCGATGGGTACCTCGCATGGCGCCTACAAGTTCACGCGCCGGCCCGACGGCGAGATCCTGGCGATGCGCGTGGTCGAGGAGATTCATACGCGGCTGCCGAACACGCATCTGGTGATGCACGGCTCGTCCTCGGTGCCGCAACCGCTGCAGGACATGTTCAACGAGTTCGGCGGCGAGATGCCGCAGACCTGGGGCGTGCCGGTCGAGGAGATCGTGCGCGGCATCAAGCACGGCGTACGCAAGGTCAACATCGACACCGATTGCCGGCTTGCGATGGCCGCCGCTTTCCGCAAGGTCGCCGTCCAGTCGAAGAGCGAGTTCGATCCGCGCAAATTCCTCAAGCCTGCGATGGATGCGCTGCGCGAACTGTGCCGTGACCGCTTCGAGCAATTCGGCACCGCCGGCAATGCCGCCAGGATCAAGGTGGTGTCCCTTCCGGAGATGGCCCGCCGCTATCGCGCCGGCGCGCTCGACCCGCAGATTGGAAAGATGACCCAGGCCGCCTGAGCAGACGGCGACGAACGACAGGAGATTGAGATGAACATACAGCAGTCGATCACGGTTCGCGGCAAGGATCGCTACAAGTCCGGCGTGATGGAATACAAGCGGATGGGCTATTGGGAGCCGAACTACGAGCCCAAGGACACCGACGTCATCGCCTTGTTCCGTGTCACGCCGCAGGACGGCGTCGATCCGACCGAGGCCTGCGCGGCGGTGGCCGGTGAATCCTCGACCGCGACCTGGACCGTGGTGTGGACCGACCGGCTGACGGCCGCGGAGAAATATCGCGCGAAATGCTATCGCGTCGATCCGGTGCCGAATTCGCCGGGCAGCTATTTCGCCTATATCGCCTACGACCTCGACCTGTTCGAGCCGGGTTCGATCTCGAACCTGACGGCGTCGATCATCGGCAACGTGTTCGGCTTCAAGCCGCTGAAGGCGCTGCGGCTCGAGGACATGCGGCTGCCGACCGCCTATGTGAAGACCTTCCAGGGCCCGGCGACCGGTATCGTCGTGGAGCGCGAGCGGCTCGACAAGTTCGGCCGTCCGTTGCTCGGCGCCACCGTGAAGCCGAAGCTCGGCCTGTCCGGCCGCAACTATGGCCGCGTCGTCTACGAGGCGTTGAAAGGCGGGCTCGACTTCACCAAGGACGACGAGAACATCAACTCGCAGCCCTTCATGCACTGGCGCGAGCGCTTCCTGTACTGCATGGAAGCGGTCAACCGCGCGCAGGCCGCGACCGGCGAGATCAAGGGCACCTATCTCAACGTCACCGCGGCGACCATGGAGGACATGTACGAGCGTGCCGAGTTCGCCCATGAGCTCGGCTCCAACATTGTCATGATCGATCTCGTGATCGGCTACACCGCGATCCAGTCGATGGCGAAGTGGGCGCGCCGGAACAACATGATCCTGCATCTGCATCGGGCGGGTCACTCGACGTACACCAGGCAGCGCAGCCACGGCGTTTCGTTCCGCGTGATCGCGAAATGGATGCGGCTCGCCGGTGTCGACCACATCCATGCCGGCACGGTGGTCGGCAAGCTCGAGGGCGATCCGAACACCACGCGCGGCTACTACGACATCTGCCGCGAGGACTTCAACCCGCTGCAGCTCGAGCACGGCGTGTTCTTCGACCAGAACTGGGCGAGCCTCAACAAGCTGATGCCGGTGGCCTCCGGCGGCATTCATGCCGGCCAGATGCACCAGCTGCTCGACCTGCTCGGCGAGGACGTCGTGCTGCAGTTCGGCGGCGGCACCATCGGCCATCCCCGCGGCATCCAGGCCGGCGCCACCGCCAACCGCGTCGCACTGGAAGCGATGATCCTCGCCCGCAACGAGGGCCGCGACTACGTCCATGAGGGACCGGAGATCCTGGCCAAGGCGGCGCAGAGCTGCACACCGCTGCGCGAGGCGCTCGACGTCTGGAAGGACGTCACCTTCAACTACGAGTCGACCGACGCCCCCGATTTCGTTCCCACGCCGAGCATGGCGGTCTGACAGGAGTTTCTCATGCGCGTGACCCAAGGTTGCTTCTCTTTCCTGCCCGATCTCACC
Organism: Bradyrhizobium sp. CCBAU 53421; assembly: GCF_015291625.1. Classification (NCBI taxonomy): domain Bacteria; kingdom Pseudomonadati; phylum Pseudomonadota; class Alphaproteobacteria; order Hyphomicrobiales; family Nitrobacteraceae; genus Bradyrhizobium; species Bradyrhizobium sp. CCBAU 53421. The sequence continues at coordinate 6,208,008 of NZ_CP030047.1, read as the reverse complement.
GATGAGCAGATCGCCGCGCAGGTGCAATACTGCCTCGACAAGGGCTGGGCGGTGAACATCGAGTTCACCGACGACCCGCACCCCCGCAACACCTATTGGGACATGTGGGGCCTGCCGATGTTCGACCTGCGCGATGCGGCCGGCATCATGAAGGAGCTCGCCGATTGCCGGCGGGTTTATGGCGATCGCTATATCCGGATCTCCGGCTTCGATTCCAGCCCGGGCTGGGAGTCGGTTCGCATCTCCTTCATCGTCAACCGGCCGCGCCAGGAGCCGGGCTTCCGGCTCGACCGCCAAGAGGCTGTTGGACGCAACCTGCGCTACTCGACCCATGCCTATGCGGCAGCGCGCGCCGAGGGCGAACGCTACGCCGATCTGTGACCGCGTCCGGCTGAAAAGCCAGGCGGGTTGCTCCCTCGACCGTCTGGTCCGGATGCACTTCTCCGTCGTCGCCGCAGCGGCGACGGAGCTTTTCTTGAAGCGAGAGGATGATGACCCAAGCGCAAGAACAAATTAAAGAACAAATCCGTGAAACGCCGCTCGCAACCATCGACCTCCGGCATGAATTCGCCGACCTCGGCATCGGCGACGTGCTCGACCAGCTCGATTCCGAGCTGATCGGCCTCAAGCCCGTGAAGACCCGCATTCGGGAGATCGCCTCGCTGCTGCTGGTCGAACGCATCCGGCAGAAGATGGCGCTGGCGACGACGTTTCCGACCCTGCACATGTCGTTCACCGGCAACCCCGGCACCGGCAAGACCACGGTTGCGCTCAGGATGGCCGGCATCCTGCACAAGCTTGGCTTCGTGCGCCGCGGCCACGTCATCAGCGTCACGCGCGATGATCTCGTCGGGCAATATATCGGCCACACCGCGCCGAAGACGAAAGAGATCTTGAAGAAGGCGATGGGCGGCGTGCTGTTCATCGACGAGGCCTATTATCTGTACCGTCCCGAGAACGAGCGCGACTACGGCCAGGAAGCGATCGAGATCCTGCTGCAGATCATGGAGCAGCAGCGCGAGGATCTGGTGGTGATCCTGGCCGGCTATGGCGATCGCATGGAGAAGTTCTTCCAGAGCAATCCGGGATTCCGCTCCCGCATCGCCCATCACATCGACTTCCCCGACTATTCGGACGGCGAACTGCTCTGGATCGCCGAGCTGATGCTGCAGCAGCAGAATTATCGTTTCTCCCCGGAAGCACGCGAGGCCTTCACCCGGTACATCGGCATCCGCAAGCGACAGCCGCTGTTCTCCAATGCGCGCTCGATCCGCAACGCGCTCGACCGCATCCGGCTGCGCCAGGCCAACCGGATCGTCGCGAAGCTCGACCGCACGCTCACGGCCGACGACGTGATGTCGATCGAGGCCGGCGACGTGCTTGCCAGCCGCGTGTTCGCGAAAGGGGCCGGCGCGGCGGGCGAGGGACGATGAACCAGGCGCTCGCCGTCATCAGGAGCGCCGGGATGCGCGACATCGTTGCGAACGCGCGTGCCCTGATCTTCGATGTCGATGGCACGCTCGCCGAAACCGAGGAGGTGCATCGCCGCGCCTTCAATGAGGCGTTCGCCGAGGCCGGCCTCGACTGGTTCTGGGACCAGGTCACCTACGGGCGGCTGCTGCGGGTCGCGGGCGGCAAGGAGCGCATCCGCGCCTTCGACCAGCGCAACGCGGTCCCAATGCTGACATTCGCCGACATCGCTGGCCTGCACGCGATCAAGACCGCGCGCTACGCTGCGCTGATCGCAGCAGGCGGCTGCCCGTTACGGCCGGGCGTGCGGGCCTGGCTCGCCGGCGCGCGCAGCCGCGGCCAGCGCCTGGCGATCGCCACGACGACCTCGCACGGCAATATCGATGCGCTGCTGTCGGTCGCCTTGGGGCTGGACTGGGCCGATCTGTTCGAGGCGATCGTCGCCGGCGACGACGTGCCGCGGAAGAAGCCGGCTCCGGACGTCTATGTCGAGGTCCTGGCGCGGCTCGGACTTGGACCTGCGGATTGCATCGCGGTCGAGGATTCCGGCAACGGCCTCGCCGCCGCCGCGCAGGCGGGCATCCCCGTGGTCATTACCCGCAGCGCCTATTTCAGCGACGACGATTTCGCCGGAGCGTTGCTTGTTGTTGACGATCTCTCTGAGATCGACGCCTGAAGGTCGCTGTCGCCGGCCGGCATCTTCGGATTAATTTATTCGGTAGGTTAAATAAATGGCGCTTGCCTCCTTAGCATAGTAGGGGCACAATCCCACCAATGGTTGCCATTAGCAGTGCCGCACCTAGAGAATGGTGAGGTTTGCCAACGGTTTCGGGAGATAGCGCCTCGTGACCCTCCATGTCCTCGTCCTATTTATTTGGATATCTAAATAAATGGTCGGTCGGTGCTTGCGTCCGGATAGGAGAGGTGGCATCCACCAAAGGTTGCTTGAGGCGGTATCGCACCACCAAAAGTTCTGGGCGCCGGCGCTCGCCAACAGTTCGGGGAGACAGGCGCCTTATGGTCCTCCACGTCATTCCGAGACCCCGTTCGTCCCACGACATGGCTCGCGGGTGAGCCCGATATTGCAGGATCGACATGGCTGACCGGGCGGAGTGAGCATGGACGCAGTTGGCGGGTTCAATCGACATTCCGCGATTTCGGTTCGTGACGGCCCCGGCGCCGATCCGACATCGCCGTAGATCTGCGGCCAGCGCACGAATGACAGCCGTCGATTGACGCGGTCCACGGCAACGGTACCCTCAACTCAAAAAACCCAAGGGAGCGAAGCATGTTCAAATTGAAGGTCTCGTTGATCGCACTGGCGTTGGCAGGTCTCGCCACGGCCGCACCGGATGCGTTCGCCCAAAGCAAACCGACCATCGGCATCGCGATGCCGACCAAATCCTCGGCCCGCTGGATCGACGACGGCAACAACATGGTCAAGGTGCTGAAGGAGCGCGGTTACGGCGCCGACCTGCAATATGCCGACGACGACATCCCGAACCAGCTCTCCCAGGTCGAGAATATGGTGACCAAGGGCGCCAAGGTGCTGGTCATCGCGGCGATCGACGGCACCACGCTGTCCGACGCGCTGAAGCAGGCCAAGGCGCAGGGCATCACGGTGATCGCCTACGACCGCCTGATCCGGGCCACGCCGAATGTCGACTATTACGCGACCTTCGACAATTTCCAGGTCGGCGTGCTGCAGGCGAGCTCGATCGTGAATGCGCTCGGGCTGAAGGACGGCAAGGGGCCTTTCAACATCGAGCTGTTCGGCGGCTCGCCCGACGACAACAACGCCTATTTCTTCTACGACGGGGCGATGTCGGTGCTGAAGCCCTATATCGACAGCGGCAAGCTGGTGGTCGGCAGCGGCCAGATGGGCATGGACAAGGTCGCCACCTTGCGCTGGGACGGCGCGACCGCACAGGCCCGCATGGATAATCTGCTCAGCGCCTTCTACGGCAAGAAGCGTGTCGATGCCGTGCTGTCGCCTTACGACGGCCTGTCGATCGGCATCATCTCCTCGCTGAAGGGTGTCGGCTACGGCAGCAAGGACCAGCCGATGCCGTATATCAGCGGCCAGGACGCCGAGGTGCCCTCGATCAAGGCGATGCTGCGCGGCGAGCAATACTCGACCATCTTCAAGGACACCCGCGATCTTGCCAAGGTCACGGCCGACATGGTCGATGCCGTGCTGAGCAAGAAGGAGGTCACCGTCAACGACACCAAGACCTACAACAACGGCGTCAAGGTGGTTCCGTCCTATCTGCTCAAGCCGGTGGTGGTGGACAAGACCAATTGGGAGAAAGTCCTGATTGACAGCGGCTACTACAAGCGCTCGCAATTCGACTAAGGCGGCGAGCGGGGCTGATAGCGCCGAGGACGAGTGACGTTGCGGGACGTGATGCGATGACGGCGATGCTTGAGATGCGTGGCGTCAGCAAGAGCTTTGCCGGCGTGCAGGCCTTGCGCGACGTCAGTTTCACCGTGGAAGCCGGGCAGATCCACGCGCTGGTCGGCGAGAACGGTGCGGGCAAGTCGACCCTGATGAAGGTGCTGAGCGGGGTGTATCCCGCCGGCAGCTATGAAGGGTCGATCCTGTTCGACGGCGAGGAGCGTCGGTTCCGCGATATCAATGACTCCGAGGCGCTGGGGATCATCATCATCCACCAGGAGCTGGCGCTGATCCCGCTGATGTCGATCGCCGAGAACATCTTCCTGTCGCGCGCGCCGTCGCGGTTCGGGGTGGTGGACCGCAATGCGGTGTACCGGCGGACGGCGGAGCTGCTGGCACAGGTCGGCCTGCGGGAATCGCCTGATACCCTGATCACCGATCTCGGCGTCGGCAAGCAGCAGCTGGTCGAGATCGCCAAGGCGCTGTCGAAGAAGGTGCGCCTCCTGATCCTGGACGAGCCGACCGCGAGCCTCAACGAGTCCGACAGTGCCGCGCTGCTGGACCGGCTGGTGACCTTCCGCGAGCAGGGCATCGCCTCGATCCTGATCTCGCACAAGCTGAACGAGGTCGCGCGCGTTGCCGACCGGATCACGGTGCTGCGCGACGGCCGCACCGTCGACAGCCTCGATTGCCGGACGGAGCAGGTCGACGAGGACCGGATCATCCGCAGCATGGTCAACCGCGATCTCGCGCATCGCTTCCCCGAGCGGAGCGTCGCGATCGGCGATCCCGTGATGACGGTGCAGAACTGGTCGGTGTTTCACCCGCTGCACACCGCCCGGCAGGTGATCAAGAATGTCGATTTCGGGGTGCGCCGCGGCGAGGTGGTCGGCATCGCCGGTCTGATGGGCGCCGGCCGCACCGAGTTCGCCATGAGCTTGTTCGGCAGGGCCTGGGGCTACAACATCACGGGCAGCATCAGCCTCGACGGACGCGAGGCGAACCTCACCAGCGTGCCGGCTGCGATCCATGCCGGCCTCGCCTATGTCACCGAGGACCGCAAGCAGCTCGGATTGATCCTCGCCGACGACGTCCGCAAGAACGTGACGCTGGCGAGCCTTCGCCAGGTGGCTGATCGCGGCGTGATCGACGATGTGGTCGAGCTGAAGGCCGCGAGCGATTACCGCAGCCGGATGCGGATCCGCTGTTCCGACGTCTATCAGGAGGTCGGGCAGCTCTCGGGCGGAAACCAGCAGAAGGTGGTGCTGTCGAAATGGCTGATGACCGACCCGCAGGTGCTGCTGCTCGACGAGCCGACCCGCGGCATCGACGTCGGGGCAAAATACGAGATCTATTGTATCATCAACGAGCTCGCGGAGGCCGGCAAGGGCGTCGTGGTGATCTCGTCGGAAATGCCGGAATTGCTCGGCATCTGCGATCGGATCTGCGTGATGAATGACGGCGCCTTCGTCGGCGAGTTCGCGAAAGGCGACGCGACGCAGGAGAAGATCATGCGCGCCATCATGCGCAATGTCAGGATGTCCGGAAACGGCGCGCTTGCCGGTGAGGCGCGGGCGGGAGGCGGAGCACAATGACCGACAAGACGGTGTCACTTCCCGAGACCCCCAAGCATTCCGGCTTCATCAAGAACAATCTGCGCAACTACGGCATGCTGTTGTCGCTGCTCGCGATCATGCTGTTCTTCGAGATCGTGACCGACGGCACGCTGTTGCAGCCGGTCAACCTCACCAATCTCGTGCTACAGAACAGCTACATCGTGATCATGGCGCTCGGCATGCTGCTGGTGATCGTCACCGGACATATCGACCTTTCAGTCGGCTCGGTCGCCGGATTCGTCGGCGCGGTCGCGGCGGTGCTGATGGTGACCTACCATGTCGACTACCCGATTGCCTTCATCATCTGTCTCGTGATCGGTGCCGCGATCGGCGCGGCACAGGGCTACTGGATCGCCTATTTCAAGATTCCGTCCTTCATCGTGACGCTGGCGGGCATGCTGGTGTTCAAGGGCCTTGCGCTTGCGGTGCTGCAGGGCCGGTCGGTCGGGCCGTTTCCGCCGACCTTCCAGAAGCTGTCGTCGGGCTTCATCCCCGAGCTGTTTCCGAGCGCCGGCACGCTCTATCCGACCTCGCTGTTGATCGGTGTCGTGCTGGCGTTCGCGCTGGTGCTCGCGAGCGCCAAGGGCCGGGCGCGCGAGCAGGCCCATGGCATCGACGTCGAGCCCTACGCATTCTTCATCGTCAAGAGCATCGCGCTGGCGGGCGCGGTGCTCTATTTCACCTATCTGATCGCCTCGCATCGCGGCCTGCCCAACGTGCTCGTCATCATGACGGTGCTGATCGCGCTCTACGGTTTTGTGACGCGGCGGACCGTGATCGGCCGGCAGATCTATGCGGTCGGCGGCAACGCCAAGGCGGCGAAGCTCTCGGGCGTCAAGACCGAACGGCTGACCTTCTTCACCTTCGTCAACATGGGCGTGCTGGCCGCGCTCGCCGGGCTGGTGTTCGCTGCCCGCCTCAACACCGCGACGCCGAAGGCCGGCCTCGGCTTCGAGCTCGACGTGATCGCCGCCTGCTTCATCGGCGGCGCCTCGGCCTATGGCGGCGTCGGCCGGGTCGGCGGCGCTGTGGTAGGCGCCATGATCATGGGCGTGATGAACAACGGCATGTCGATCCTCGGCATCGGCATCGATTACCAGCAGGTGATCAAGGGCCTCGTCCTGCTGGGCGCCGTATGCATCGATGTCTACAACCAGCGACGATGACTGCCGCCCAGTCATGATCCTGCGATAGGATGCCGGCGCAACGCAGGAGAATGCCTCGTGAAACTGTCCCATGCCGATGCGCTGAACATCGGAAACATCCTCGCCGAGGTCGGGCGCACCGAGATCATGCCGCGGTTCCGCCGCGTGCGGGAGATCGAGGTCCGCACCAAGACATCGGCGTTCGACGTCGTGACCGAAGCCGATGAGCTTGCCGAGCAGGCGATCTCGGCTGCGCTGCTCCGGGCGTTTCCGAATGCCGTGATCATCGGCGAGGAGGCCACGGCGTGGGATCCGGCCGCGGTCGGTCAAATCGGAACCGCGGAGCTCGCCTTCATCATCGACCCGATCGACGGCACGAGAAACTTCACCTCGAGCCTGCCGCTGTTCGGCACCATGGTGGCCGCTACCGTGCGCGGCGAGATCGTATTCGGTGCGATCCATGATCCCGTCAGCAACGACACCGCGTTCGCGCTGCGCGGCGAGGGCGCGTGGCTCGAGATGCCGGACGGCAGGCGGCATGATTTGAAGGTGGCCGCGGCGGTGCCGGTCAAGCAGATGGATGCGGTGGTTGGCGTCAACTTTCTGCCGGAGCCACTGCGCGGAATTGTCGACGGCAATCTGTCCAAGCTCGGCGCCAGCGCCTGGCTCCGATGCGCCGCGCATGAGTATCGGATGGCAGCGTCCGGCCATTGCCATCTGTTGTTCTACAACAAGCTGATGCCGTGGGATCACGCCGCGGGCTGGCTGTTGCATCGCGAGGCCGGCGGCTACAGCGCGCATTTCGACGGATCGCCCTATAAGCCGGTCAACCTGACCGGGGGCCTGCTCTGCGCGCCCGACGAGGCGAGCTGGCACGCGGCACAGCAGGCGATCCTGACGCCGGCCGGGTAGAGGCGGGGAGTGCGCGAGCTCTGATCCAGCCGTCGAACAGCTTGTTCGGTGTCGTCCCTGCGAAAGCAGGGACCCATACTCCGCGGCGGGTGTTGTGATGGGGACCCGTCGTTCCGGCGTTGCGCAATAACGACTATTTGTGGTTATGGCTCCCTGCTTTCGCAGGGACGACATCGAGTTTGTTGCACGGTCTGTGAGACATACTTGCGCGCTCTCGCGACACGAATTGCCCCAGCTTTGCGTCTCGTCCCACATCTCATTGAATAGAGGGCACAGCAGAGCGGCCCTATTCGCTGCCGACCTCGCCGGTGATGATGTTGCCGAACAGCTTCCAGCTCTCGCCTTCGAACCGCATCAGCTGCGACTGTTCGATCGGACGGAAGTCCGTCGTGCTGGTGTTGATCCTGGGATCATCTTCGGCGCAAAGTCCTTCAGGCTGGCGGCCTGCTTCATCACGTTGTCGCGTG